>NZ_CBFIBE010000001.1:0-179921 GCF_965660805.1 Nonlabens sp.
TCTTTGAGTCTTTGAGTCTTTGAGTCTTTGAGTAAAAATTATAAAATCTGGTAATACTAGATAAGCGCTTTTGTAAAAAATTATCCAGTAGTTATTTTGATGTCATTCCGCACTTGATGTGGAATCTGCATATGTGTAACAAAATCACTTTAAAAATAATTTTACAACCACTTGAACATCAATGGCTCAATTAAAAAAATTATTCTTTTGCGATAATTAATTATTGTTTATCAATAATATTAATATAGTTTTGTGGTTGTTAAATGATAAATGCTTTGTTATGAAATTGGTTAAAATATTAAAGTATACCCTTTATGCCTTTATGAGTTTGTATTTACTTATGACTATAATTAATCCAATTGCGATGTATGGTCCGTTAGGTGGTTTTGGGTCACAAGCATATGCTAACTTAATAAGTTATGGGAGCTTAACAGGAGTAGCCGGAACTATAATTTGCTTTAACGGAGCTAGGGTTTTAAAATCTTTTGAAGAGAATAGTTTTTCATTTGAGGTAATGAGTAACTCTTTTAAATGGATTGGGCTTTGTTTATTAATTGCTCTATTAGTTCATTCCATTTTGTACACCTATTTAAGCGATGCACAAGATGAAGAGTTTTTTATAAACATGTTTGATACCACCTTAGTATTGAGTATTTCAGGTTTTTTCTTCTTAGCCATATCCCAAATCATCAAAAAAGCAGATTATTATAAAACACAAAACGATTTAACGATTTAATTATGAAGAGCTTACAAGTATTGCGTGCTGTTTTGGGATTTGTATATTTTTTTGGATGGATGGCAGCCATAGGATCACCTATCTTGTTTATAGATCCTGTGATACATCGTGGTATACAATTGAGTGGCTATACGGTATATAATATTCACTGGAGTTTTTACCTGGTAGCTGGTGCTGTGGTGATTGGGTATTTTTTCTTTGTTGCGATGATCTATTATTTACGCAAAGTAGCGTGGAGTATAAAGCCTAAAAAATTATTTCAGGATGACCTAGCTCCGTATTTTAGAAAGGCAGGCTGGAGTTGTATCATTGGAATTATCATTACTAAAATTCCGGTGGTAATATACTTCTACAGTGTTCAAATAAATCACCCTGATACCGTAGTGACTAGAAATGGTTTGAGTCCTGGATTAAGTTATGACTCGTTTTTTGTGATTACAGCTTTTGGACTGTTTTTACTTATTATGGGAAAGATTACACAAAACGCTAGAGAATTACAAAAAGAAAACGATTTAACGATATAGATTATGAAACAAAAAAGATACTTTGATAAATTCACGATAGGCTATACCATGTTTTTTATAGTCATTGCTGTTCTGGTTTTACTAGGTAAATTTTCTAAAGAAATATTAAAACGAAATAACTTAATTACCTCAACATCTTTAGAGACTCCATTAAGTGTCATTGAAATTACACAAAACACTGCAGGTATTGTGATTTTTATGTTAATCATTTATTCGGTTTTCTGTTTTTATAGATTTATGAAAGGTTCTAATAATGGTAAACTTTTCTCTAGTGAATCCTACAAATTATGGAAACAAATAAGTACCGTTTACATTATCATAGGTGGTATAGCTGCTTTATTATGTATTCTTGATTTTAAATATGCAGGCTTAATTCCTATAGGTGGTTTGCTTAGTTCTGTTTCATATTCCTTCAGTAAAATATTTAAAGACAGTGCCAAACTTCAACAAGAAAACGATTTAACGATATAGATTATGAACATAAACGCACTTCAATTGTTGAGATGTTTAATAGATATTATTTATATGTACTTTCTGCTAGTTTTAAGTTACATGATCTATTTATCGATAAAGGTTCTTTTTATCGGTAATGGATTTCAGGATTTAGCCATGGAATCAGATTCTAGATTAATTGCTGTGACAGACGTTTCGTCTGGAACAGTATATCTTTTAGGGGTTATAGCAATCCTAATGATCTTTGGTATTCTACATTACTGCCGCAAAAGCATTATTATATGGTACAAAAAAGATTTTTTTAATTCTGATGTTTCTAGATACTTAAAGATTGCCGGGCTTCTAACTTTATCTAGTATCGCCCTCAAAAAAATACCTGTTTTAATTTATGATCATTTCAACCCAGAAATAATTGACGACGTGTTTCCTGTAATAAACAAGATAGATCTTAGTTTTGGTTTAGAATCTATCGTTATAGCAATGATTTTCGGGCTATTTCTATTGATTCTTTCGCAGGTTTTAGCCCAGGCAAGAAACCTTAAAAATGAAAACGACCTAACCATTTAACCATGCCTATATATATTAATCTAGACGTAGTCCTAGCACAAAAAGGCATGAAAAGTAATGAGCTGGCAGAGCACATAGGAATCACTACAGCAAATCTTTCCATTCTTAAAACAGGAAAAGCTAAAGCAGTGCGGTTTTCCACTCTAGAGGCTATTTGTGAGGCGCTGGAGTGTCAGCCTGGTGATATTTTAGAGTATCGAAAAGATTGATCTATGGGAATTGAAAAGATAATCATATATTAGCGACACTTTAATAAACTACACGATGAAAAAAGTAATATTTCTAGTAGCACTATGTATAGGAACTATAGCGAGTGCACAACAATTGAGTATGGACTTAACCAAAGCTCTAAAAAATGATGATACTAACGCGATAAGCACTCTAGTCACTGATGATAACAAAAACACTTGTTATGAGGTAGGTAGAACAAGCTCATCTGTAGCTCACCTAGCAGTTCAAATGGGAAGTGCAGACGTTCTTGAATTCTTAATTCAAGAAAAGAAAGTAGATCTTAACAATACTTGTGGTGGATTAACTCCATTAATGCAAGCTGTAAAGTATAGTCAACCTAATTTAGTAGCTATTCTAGTAAAAGCTGGTGCAGACACTACGATTAAAGTAGATGGTAAAACTGCCGCAGACTATATTACAGAAGGTGATCGTGCAGCTAAAATTAAAAAGCTGTTAGATTAATCTACTTTTATAAAAATTTTAAAAAAGGCTATCTTTAAATTCGTTTTCTCATTTTCAGATTGACCCTGTAGAATTCTAAACTATTTTTTAATAGTTCTGAGACAGGTTCCATGTGATCATTGAACTATTAAACGGTATTTAAAGATAGCCTTTTTCTATAATCATATGAGATGCGTTCAACTCATTTAGGGTATCAAAAAACAATAGATCTATACGGTTGTAATACAGCCACTATAAACTCAAGAGCTTTTATTGAAGAGACTCTACTAGAGGCTAGTGCGCTAATGAATCTCACCATAGTAAACTTTACGTTTCATGAATTTTCGCCTATAGGTATAAGTGGAGTTATCGTAATAGAAGAAAGTCATCTCACCTTTCATTCCTGGCCTGAACATGATTATGTAGCTATTGATATTTTTACTTGTAATTCTGATTATGATCTCACAGCTGGTATAGAATTCTTAAAAAAGAAATTTGATGCCCGAGAATTAATTCAAGAGGATGCGGTAAGAGGAAATTTATCTATTGTTGAACGTTTAAACTCTAATCGATGAATTTTAAAAATAAAATATGCGGTTTATTAGATGATGAACGCGGAAATCAAAAAGGTGACAACCTCGTACATTACTTTATTTCTGGTTTAATAGTAGTAAACATCATCACTCTTTTTTTAGAATCATACCAAAATATATCCTCTGAATATGGAGGTGTTTTAAATTTTATTGAAGTTTTCTCTGTTGTAGTGTTTACAATTGAATATCTAGCTAGAATATGGATAGCAGATCTGATTTACAGTGATCAAGGTTTCCTTAAAGCACGTTTAAAATACATGTTCTCCTTTATGGGACTGATAGATTTATTATCTATTCTACCCTTCTATTTACCATTTATCTTTAAAATTGACTTACGTGTGATAAGGTCCTTAAGGCTGTTACGTCTTCTTAGGATATTAAAACTAAACAGACATTCAGAAGCTTTAAAGATCATTAGTAATGTATTTAAGAAAAGTAAAAATGATATTATAGTAACTGTATTTGTAGTTTGTATTTTACTCATAATTGCAGCCACTCTCATGTATGATATAGAAAATGAGGCACAACCAGACGCTTTTGAAAACATAGGTCAGGCCTTATGGTGGTCTGTAGCAACTTTAACTACTGTAGGTTATGGCGATATCTATCCAGTTACCGGCTTAGGAAAGTTTTTAAGTGGAGTTATTGCGCTCCTGGGAATAGGAATAGTTGCTCTTCCTACTGGAATTATAAGTTCTGCTTACATAGATGAGATACAGAATAAAAAAGCTGAAAAATGCTGTCCCCATTGCCATAAAGAACTTTAAACTATGTTTTGGAACAAAAAAAAGGTAGATTTCAACCTTTTCAAGGAAGGAATAGAAATAACCATAAGAAAGCAAAAATGGATCATTACAGAAATATGTAATTATGACTGGAATGTAGATGGTAAAAGTATAGAGTACCTTATTAAAAACAAGGATGGAGAGGAACGGTTTTTAGAAGTCGAAAGACACGAAGGTGCTTATGAATTGTATTTTAGTGAGGCTATTTTACTAGATGATCAGGACATGAAAACTGCTATTCAGGATGGTTTTATCACCTTCAATGGTGAAGTCTATGACCTTGAAGAAAGCTATACAGGAGCATTTAAAAATGAAACCACTATGAGTTCATGGACACCTGTAGAAAGTTATTTATTTTACAATAATGAAGAAGTAATGATTACCATAGAAATTACAGAACAAAAAAGTTATAGTGCTTTTTACGGCATTGAAATGAAAGAAAGTGATATTCAGTTATAATAACTACCTATGCAAATAATAAAACACATAAAAACAGTAGCTATAATCCTATTAACCCTAACGATAGTTGCTTGTAATGAAACAGATCAAAGTATTACCGTAGACAGAGAACCTACAGATAAACTAATCGCCCAACTAGGTAATAAAGATTACTCGATCGTTCTCAACGATATGGATATTAGAGATCAATCAGGTGTCAAGAGATTCCAACACAAATATAATGTGCTTAAAGTGGAAAATGACACATTGCTTGTGGACTCACTAGACTGGAAAACGGTTAATCGTGCTTATTTTGAAAAGCATGAAAACGATCTAGGCATGGAAATCGTTTCTCATCACAACGGTAAATTATCAAGAGAAGCTCAACCTGTAGGCTTTGGTTGGGCAATAGGCAATGAAAAATACGGTTCTTGGGAAGAAGCGACTAAAGACTCCACCTCTACTACAAGTTCTACAAGAACTAGAAGATGGAGATCTAATGGTACCGGATTTCTTTTTTGGTACTGGATGATGAGAAGACCAGCTTATCAAAACAACTACAATGGTTATAGGTCTGCAGCCTCAAGAGGTGCTTCATATTATGGTAACATGTCAAATGGAAGCACCCAATATGGTACACGCAGTAACTATCAAAAAAGTAAAAGACCATCATTCTTTACAAGAAAAAGATCCAGCAGCACCTGGAATAGTTTTAAGAGTAATAAAGCTAAACGCAGTAGCTCGAGATACAAGAGCGCTTCCTCAACTAGATCTAGGTCTGGTGGTATAGGAAAATAAATAGAACAGGACATTGAAATCTAGCTCAAAACAGAAATCTAGCGTTTTAAAAATTGCTCTTTTAGCCACTGGTTTTAGTGGTATAGTAGCAGAGTATATTCTGTCCACCTTAGCTAGTTACTTCATAGGAAATGCTATCCTTCAATTCACCTTGATAGTATCCATAATGCTATTTTCTATGGGACTAGGTAGTAGGATCAGTAAAGCATTCTCTACTCATATAGTGTTGTACTTTATCTTATCAGAGCTTACTCTATCCTTGTTAGTGTCTTTCAGTGCTATCATTGCTTATATCATTTTTGGGGTAACTAACAACTCTTGGATCGTAATTTACCTGCTCTCCATAGCCATAGGTTTATTAATAGGGCTTGAGATTCCTTTTGCAACACGTATCAATAATGAATTTGAAGAACTAAGAGTAAACATTTCTAATATTCTAGAAAAAGATTACTACGGTAGCCTTTTAGGAGGACTATTTTTTGCCTTTGTAGGCTTACCATACTTAGGCCTTACTTACACACCTTTTGTGTTAGGAATTATAAATTTTGGGATCTCCTTTTGGCTATTTTATGAACTCAAGTATAAGCTCACACAAGGTGTTCAAAAAACACTTCACATTCTATATGCTATTACTGCTATAGCCATACTATCAGGGCTTTATTTTGCAAAGCCTCTTGTTTTATTTGGCGAGCAATCAAAGTATAAGGATAAAATCATTTATAGTAAACAAACTAAGTATCAAAAAATCGTCATCACTTCATGGAATGAGTGGTACTCCTTATATATCAATGGTAATCAACAGTTATCTACCTTTGATGAATATTTATACCACGAACCTATGGTTCATAGTGTGATGAATTTAAGCGATGCCAGAAATAACATTCTAGTTTTAGGCGGTGGAGATGGATGTGCTGTTCGTGAAATCTTAAAATATGACGACGTAAAGAAAATCACCTTAGTAGATCTAGATCCAGAGATGATTGAATTAGGGAAATCTAATGCCATTTTTAACGCCATCAATGAGAACGCTTTTCAAAATGAAAAAGTCCAATTAATCTCAAAAGATGCGTTCACTTTTCTTGAAAATAGTGATGTTACATATGATGTCATCATTGTTGATTTACCAGATCCTAATAACGTGGATTTAAATAAACTTTATACTAAGGAGTTTTATAAACTATGTTATTTAAGATTATCAGATAAAGGGGTTTTTATCACCCAATCTGGTAGCCCATATTATGCCACTAAAGCATTTTATTGCATCAATAAAACCCTAGAAACAGCATCATTTCACACTTTACCCTTACGCAACCAGATTCTTACCTTAGGAGAATGGAGTTGGATAATAGGTAGTAAAGACCCTATTTCACTTGACGATTTCAATAAGATGAGTTTTGAAAGCAAAAACCTAAAATGGCTTAACAAAGAAGCTCTTCCTGGTCTTACTGCGTTTGGAAAGCCCTTAATAGATACAACTGGAATTGAAGTAAACACTATTTTTTCTCCTACACTCTATCGCTATTATCAACAAGGAAACTGGGATTTATACTAACTAAAAAGCCTCGATTCATAAGAATCGAGGCTTTTTAATATTCTAATAAAACATATTAGTCTGCTAAGACGATTGCTTTATTATCTTTCATTTCTATAACGCCACCAGTAATTAAAAAGTCTGTAGTGCCGCCTTCACCTTTTGCAAATAAACTAGCTACAGTCTCATCAATCTCTACTTTACCAAAGATCTTTACAGCTCCTTTTACAAGTAAAGAGACCACTGGCGCGTGATTATCGAGCATCTGAAATTGTCCATTAATACCTGGTACAGATAATGATTCTACTGAACCACTATAAACCACTTGCTCTGGTGTAACTATTTCTAAAATCATATCTTTTGGTTATGAATTATAGAGTTATGAGTTTTCACTTATAACTACAACACTCAAAAATTTATGCCTCAGCAAGCATTTTTTCTCCTGCCTCGATTGCTTCTTCGATAGTTCCTTTAAGGTTAAAAGCACTTTCTGGAAGGTGATCTAACTCACCATTCATAATCATGTTAAATCCTTTAATAGTATCCTTAATATCTACTAGCACACCTTTAAGACCTGTAAACTGCTCTGCTACATGGAACGGCTGAGATAAGAAACGCTGTACACGACGTGCACGACTTACCGCAAGCTTATCCTCTTCAGATAATTCTTCCATACCTAAAATGGCAATAATATCCTGAAGCTCTTTATAACGCTGTAACAATTCTTTTACATTTTGAGCACACTCATAGTGATCTTTACCTAGAATCTCAGCTGTAAGAATACGAGAAGTAGAATCTAGAGGATCTACCGCTGGATAAATACCTAACTCAGCAATTTTACGAGAAAGTACGGTTGTTGCATCTAGGTGAGCAAATGTAGTTGCTGGTGCTGGATCGGTAAGGTCATCTGCAGGAACGTAAACCGCTTGTACAGATGTAATAGATCCTTTTTTAGTAGAAGTAATACGCTCTTGCATCGCTCCCATCTCGGTAGCTAGTGTAGGCTGGTAACCTACTGCCGATGGCATACGACCTAAAAGTGCTGATACCTCAGAACCTGCTTGTGTAAAACGGAAAATGTTATCAACAAAGAAAAGTACATCTTTCCCTTGTCCATCTCCAGCTCCATCACGGAAATACTCAGCAATAGTAAGACCAGATAATGCCACACGTGCACGAGCTCCTGGTGGCTCATTCATCTGACCAAAAACGAAAGTCGCTTTTGATTCTTTCATTACTTCTTTATCTACCTTTTGTAGATCCCATCCACCTTCTTCCATAGAGTGCATAAATGCATCTCCATATTTTATAATTCCTGATTCTAACATCTCACGTAAAAGGTCATTTCCTTCACGCGTGCGCTCACCTACTCCAGCAAATACTGAAAGTCCACCGTGACCTTTTGCGATGTTATTAATCAATTCTTGAATCAATACTGTTTTCCCTACTCCAGCACCACCGAATAGTCCAATCTTACCACCTTTTGCATAAGGTTCAATAAGATCGATAACTTTAATACCTGTAAAAAGTACTTCAGTAGATGTAGAAAGGTCCTCAAATGCTGGTGCTGATCTGTGAATAGACAGACCTTTATCACCTGTTTTTGTAAGGTTACCTAAACCATCAATCGCATCACCGATAACGTTAAAAAGACGACCATAAACATCATCTCCTATAGGCATTTTAATAGGGTTTCCTGTAGCATTAACTGCTGTACCGCGAGAAAGACCATCTGTTGAATCCATAGAGATCGTTCTTACAGTATTCTCACCTATGTGAGACTGCACCTCTAATACTAGAAGGTTGCCATTAAGTTCTACCTCTAGAGAATCATAAATTTTAGGGAGTGCGCCTTGTGCACTATCAAATGTTACGTCTACCACCGGACCGATGATTTGTGAAACGCTACCTGTAATTTGAGACATTATGTAATGTTTTTAAACTTAAAAAGATACGGCTTAAAAAGCCTTTTTTGAGTGGCGCAAAGATACTGCTTTCCACTTTATATAATAACTAGAATTTTCAATTTTTTTTGCCTTGTAGAATAATGTGCTAAACAATACCAAAAAAAAACAATTAAATAGTCTAAATATTTTTAATTATTCCTTTTGGTAAACTTGAAATTTTATATAAAACGCTTTCGCGAAAGCGTAAAAAAACCACTTAATTTCTCAAGTGGTTCTATGTATTTAAGATAATTACTTAGGTTTACTCCACCGTAACCGACTTAGCCAAATTGCGCGGTTGATCTACGTTCTTACCTAACATTACAGCGATATGGTAGGATAATAATTGTAAAGGGATAGTAGTTAAAAGTGGCGTCATAAATTCAATAGTGTCTGGCACCTCTATAACGTGATCTGCAAGGTTGCGCACATCTAAATCACCTTCTGTAACGATACCTATAATCTTACCACTACGAGATTTAATTTCTTGGATATTACTAACCACCTTTTCATAATGACCTTTACGAGTTGCGATAACCACTACTGGCATTTGCTCATCAATTAGAGCTATAGGTCCATGTTTCATCTCTGCCGCAGGATAACCTTCAGCATGGATATAACTTATTTCTTTAAGCTTTAAAGCTCCTTCTAGAGCTACTGGGAAATTAAATCCACGGCCTAAATAAAGACAATTAGGTGCGTCCTTATAAATAGCTGCTATTTTTTCAATGTGCTCATTAGATTTTAGAGCTTGTGCTACTTTCTCTGGTATATTATTTAATTCCTGTAAGCAAGCATGGAAGTCACTAGTAGATATCTTACCTTTTTTCTTTGCTAATTGCAGCGCTATAAGGGTAAGCACTGTTATTTGAGTAGTAAAGGCTTTAGTAGAGGCGACTCCTATTTCTGGACCTGCATGTGTATAAGCTCCTGCGTGTGTTTCTCGAGAGATAGAACTACCTACCACGTTACAAACCCCAAATACAAAGGCTCCTTTCTCTTTAGCCATTTTAATAGCCGCCATAGTATCTGCTGTTTCTCCACTTTGAGAAATAGCAATAAGAACATCATCTTTATCGATTACAGGATTTCTATATCTGAACTCTGAGGCATATTCTACTTCTACTGGAATTCTTGCTAGATCTTCAAATATATACTCAGCTACAAGACCTGCGTGCCATGAAGTTCCACAAGCAACGATTAAAATGCGTCGCGCGTTTAAAAACTTATCAATATGATCATCAATACCAGCCATTTTAATAAGGCCTTGATCTACTAACATTCTGCCTCTAAAGGTGTCTCTAATAGCTTGCGGTTGCTCATAAATCTCTTTCAACATGAAGTGCTCGTAACCGCCTTTTTCTATTTGCTCAAGGTTCATTTGCAATTCTTGAATATAAGGAGCTACTAATGAATCATCATGGATTTTACGTATCTTCATGTCTTTATGAGTACGTACTACGGCCATTTCACCATCTTCTAGATAAATAGCTTCTTTAGTAAACTCTATAAAAGGAGACGCGTCACTCGCAATAAAGAATTCATTATCTCCTACACCTATAGCAAGAGGAGATCCTAATCTAGCCACCACTATTTCATCAGGTTTTTTACGGTCAAAAACCGCAATTGCATAAGCACCTATAGTTTGATTCAACGCTATTTGTACTGCTTTACCTAGCTTTACTTTTTGCTTATTTTTTACATCTTCTATAAGGTTTACTAAAACCTCAGTATCTGTGTCTGATTGAAATGTAAAACCTCTATTCCTAAGCTCTTGCTTTAATGGCTCATAATTCTCTATGATACCGTTATGGATAATGACTAAATCACCACTGTTAGAAAAATGAGGATGCGAGTTTACATCATTAGGCACTCCATGGGTAGCCCATCGGGTATGCCCTATTGCAATAGAACCATTTATTGAAATATCAGCTTCTAGCTTTTTTTCAAGATCAGCAACTTTACCCTTTGTTTTTGAAAACTTAAGGTCAGTACCGTCATAAATAGCAATTCCCGCACTATCATAACCTCTGTATTCAAGCCTCTTAAGACCGTTTAAAACGATAGGATAAGCATCACGATGCCCTATATAACCCACAATTCCACACATACTTCTCTCTTTTAATTGTTAGGATCTGTATAATAAATTTCAAACCTTAATCGCTTCTCGGGATCACTAGATAAATTACCATGTAAAATAGTTCCCTCATGTGAAATTGCAGCGCCTGTTAGGACCTTCTCAGCTACGTTAGGGGTTTTCACTTCTCCATTAGAAATTAAGTTAACGTTTTGAGTCACAGCCAGGGCCAGTCTTACATTTTCGATGTCTCCGTTAATGATACTATTAATATGTTGCGTTAACCTTAATTTGTACTTCACACCTTGTGAGCTCTCATCCTCATTATCTACTCTCTCTAATCTTCCTAGATGGTTGATGTTTGAGTTTAAAGCATTATTACTGGGGTTCAATGAGAAATCAGCTAAAATCGAATCATCCTCAAAGTTGTATATGATGATACGCTCAGGCTCTGTAGATCCCGCATCAACAGCAGCTTGGTCCACAAAAAAAGTAAGTGATGCCTCATTTATAATCCAGTTATTTTCAATTATTTGAGTAAGCTCATCTGCTTCACCATTCATATCTAAATCAGGACCAAATAAATCTAAAAGAGCCATAGATCCAGGACCGCCTTTTAGATAAAGGCGTTCTTCACCAGCAACATCATCATTAGCGGCTTGTATATCTGAGATAATTGAAGGGTTGTTTATACTATTATCGATAAGACTTACTCTATTACCATCAAAAGACAAGCTGAACTGACTATCTACTTCTATTAATTCCAGTGTATCCCCATCATTATCTATGTCACCTACATCTACAAAACTAATTGTTAAGTAAAAAACAATTTCGGCTTCGTTAATATTAAGATGCACTAAATTTCCATTATCTATAATACTATTAATCTTAAAATATAGCCCCCTAAAATAGTTTTGAAAGTTAGGATTACTTTCTAAGTTACCAGTTCCCTGTTGATTAATAATTGTATTTTCCCAAAAAGGTTTATCTAGCTGCACTCTTAATCTAGGTGTTAAGCGTTCTGATTCATTAACAAAACCATTCTCATCTGTTTCAGTCAATATTACCTCCTCAGGGCTAGGTAAATAGCTAAATGTTTCATAAACGAGAGGTCCTTTTTGAGCGTCTATGGTCGCGCCCAAGTCAGAAAAATACACTGCCGGGTCTTCAATAGCATCAGGATTAAAGTTATTTAAAAAATAATTATTTTGAAAAATTTGCAAATGATATCGATCTCCTCCATAGAGTGAGTCAATCTCGTAGACTCGACTATCGCCATCTATTTCAATAACTCTAGAATAATAAGGAATACTAAGCACTACACTATCTAAAACTGGACTATCTCCAAAGCTAGGTGTAGATGATGGTAAACTCAACTGAGTTACAAAACTATAATCTGTTCTTCCATAAACGGGATCATTATAAGACCCTAAAGGCATCGAGCTAAAGTTATTAGTTTGCACAGGCCCAAGCAATTCACTCCACGCAACTACATCAAACTCCTGCATTTGAATACGATCCTCTAACTGATCTGCACCCAGGATATCACTTCCTATAGTATTCAATTCATTATCACAAGCTGCTAATCCTATAACAAGTCCTGCAATAATTGAAGCGTTAAGAATAACGCGCTTCACTTTACTCTTCATTATCTTTTTCATCTAAAATATCGTTAAGATAGAATTCCTCATAAGCATCTGCAAACTCCTCGTGAGAATGATACTCTAATGTGGGCTTCTCTAGCGAGTCTATGTAAGCGTTTAAATCTGGATTTAACTCCTCACTCGCTTTTATAACACCATCACTAAACTTCACAGCATTCATCATTAAGTTGAGATAGGTTGGGTCTTCAAACTCTGCAACTGACTCGTCATCTAGCGCGTCAAACTTAAGTTTATCTATCATTTCAGTATCTAACGTTCCTTCAAAGGATTGATTATACACTGAGGTAACTATTTTACTATCCTCAAATAAAGGATCATTACCATAATAGTTTTTAATATATAAAGGCAACAACCCGGCAAGCCATCCATGAACATGAATAATGTCTGGTGCCCAGTTTAATTTTTTAACCGTTTCTATAACTCCTTTTGCAAAAAAGATCGCACGCTCATCATTATCATCAAACATGTTTCCATCTTCATCAGTAAGCGTTGCTTTACGTTTAAAATAATCTTCATTATCTATAAAATAAACCTGCATTCTTTCCTTTGGGATAGAAGCTACCTTAATGATTAGAGGCATATCTAAGTCATTGATAATCAAATTCATACCACTCAAACGAATCACTTCATGTAACTGGTGTCTACGCTCATTAATATTTCCAAAACGAGGTGTAAATATTCTAATCTGACCACCGCGATCATTCACCATTTTAGGACTAAAATAGGACATCGATGACGCTTCGGTTTCTGGTAAATAAGGGATAACTTCTGAGGATACGTATAATACTCTTTTTTCCTTCATAAATTGTTTTATTGTTGCCTAACTTTTAGCAAGTTGCAAAAATACAAAATTTCTTGCAATTTAATGGTTTAACCTTATGTTTGTACAGCTTATTAACTCTAGCACTGATGGTATTTAAAACCCATAAAACACTTACCTCTAAGGTTAAAGAATTTAAAACTAAAGGTCTCAGCACTGGCTTTGTCCCTACTATGGGCGCCTTACACAAAGGTCATCTTTCTTTAATGGAGCAAGCCCTAGAATCTAATGATATCCTTGCAGTATCTATATTTGTAAACCCTACGCAATTTGACAATACTGGTGATTTAGAAAAATATCCCAGAACTGTTGAGCAAGACGTTTCTCTTATATATGAAGCCTTTGGTAAGGAAAAGGTAATCATTTACACGCCTACAGTAAAAGATATCTACGGCCATAGTCCTGTGTCTAAAAAATATAATTATGATGGTTTAGAACATGTCATGGAAGGTGCTAATAGACCTGGCCATTTTGATGGTGTAGGAACTATTCTCGAGTTTTTATTTCATAAAGTACAACCCGACGCTGCTTATTTTGGCGAAAAAGATTTTCAACAATTACAAATTGTAAAAAAGCTGGTTGAAAAATTAGAATTACCCATAGCTATTATAGGATGCGCCATAAAAAGAGAACCACATGGTCTAGCCATGAGTTCTAGAAATGAGCGATTATCCAGTGATTCCAGAGAATATGCAGCTTTCATTCATAAAAGTCTTGTAAAAGCTAGAGCTCATTTTAAAAACCACAGTATTCCAGACACCATAGCGATGGTAGAATCGCTTTATCACAATCAATCACGATTAAAACTAGAATACTTCACCATCACCAGTGAAGAAACACTGGTTCCCGTAAAACGCAAATACCACAAACATACTTATAGAGCGTTTATCGTTGCACATATAGAAGATGTGCGCTTGATTGATAACTTGCGATTATCTTAATTTTAAGGTTTAAATAATATCAAATCGTATCTTTGCCACATGTTAATTACCGTAGTAAAATCAAAAATCCACCGCGTTAAGGTCACAGGAGCAGATCTTAATTATATAGGCAGTATCACCATAGATGAAGATCTCATGGATGGTGCAAACATAGTAGAAGGTGAAAAAGTTCAAATCGTTAATAATAATAACGGTAACCGTTTAGAAACTTATGCTATTCCAGGTCCACGTGGCAGTGGCGAGATCACCCTTAATGGCGCAGCGGCAAGAAAGGTCTCTCCTGGAGACGTATTGATTCTGATTTGTTATGCACAAATGACTATGGAAGAGGCACGTGCTTTTAAACCTACACTACTTTTCCCTAACGAGGCAGATAATACCTTATCATAATCCAGCTTGAAAAAAGCATCTCTTAAAGCATTAAAAATCACCCTACCATTAGCGCTAGGTGTTTTTTTAATATATATATCATACTCACAATTCACGCGTGATCAGATAGATGAAATTAAATCTAATCTTGCTGACGCAGATTACAACTGGATCTTACTAGGGCTAGCACTGGCTTTTTTAAGTCACTTATCGAGAGCATGGCGCTGGAATTATATGCTCAAGGCCATAGGTCACAAACCATCATTTTTAACAAATGTAACGGCTATAGGAACTGGATATGCCATGAATTTAATCATACCACGTAGTGGTGAAGTGGCGCGAGCAGTGGTTGTAAATAGAATAGATCAGGTCCCTGTAGATAAAGCCATCGGTACGATCATAGCAGAGCGTGTTCTGGATTTCTTCATTTTATTACTTATTACCGCTACCGCATTAATCCTATCTGGAAACGTAATCATTGATTTCTTTATGGAGCGTTTGAATTCCGCTTTCGCGAAAGCGGACTCCTCAAAACTTATTATTTACGGTATCATAGCAGGTGTTTCAATAGCTCTACTGGTCCTTTTATTAAGATACTTAAAACCATTTCAAAAAATAAAAAGCTTTATCGCTGGCCTTAAAGATGGTTTTAAAACGATATGGACCATGCAACAAAAATGGCTCTATCTACTCCACACCGTTTTTATATGGCTCATGTATCTACTCATGTTTTATGTCTGTATTTTTGCCATTCCAGGAACCGCTCTTATGCCTGTGAGCGCAATTCTAAGCGCATTTGTAGCAGGTAGTTTTGCTGTGGCGTTTACTAATGGTGGTTTTGGCGCTTATCCTTATTTAATAGCACAAGTTTTACTCCTTTTTAATGTTTCTGGAACTTTAGGCACCTCTTTTGGATGGATACTATGGTTATCCCAAACAGCCTTAGTTTTAGTTTATGGTCTAGTATCATTTATAATGCTGTCTGTAAAAAATAGTCGTTAGTCTAATTAATTGTAAATTTCGTTCCCAAAAAAAATGAAATGAAACACCTTTTAACTTTCATCGTATTACTACTTACCAGTCAGCACCTATTTTCTCAAGCACTTTACAGAGCATATCCCAGTGACGTGTTAGATACTGAGCGTAATATAAAAGTACTCAAACCTCGTAATTATAGTGAAAACCCTGAAAAAACCTATCCATTAATAGTAGTGCTTGATGGGGACCATCTCTTTGAACCTGTAGCTGGTAATGTGGATTACCTATCTTACTGGGATCAAATGCCTGAAAGTTTTGTGCTAGGAATTAACCAGAGTAGAAGCCGTTATGATGAAACAGCTATTAATAGAGAAAGTGGTTTTCCCGAACCTCAAAGTGCAAAGTTCATGGACTTTATCATGGAGCTGGTTCAAACTATGAGAGATGAATATCGCATTGCTCCTTTTACCGTCATTATAGGTAAAGATATTACTGCAAACCTGGCTACTTTTTACCTCATGCGTAAAAAAATCCCTTTTGATGCATACATAAATATAGATCCAGAATACTCTACTCTTATTACTGAAAATTTAGTAACTAAAATATCACAAATGGAAAGCAACCAGTATTACTACGTCGCTACTCCAGAAAAAGCAAGCCTTACCGATGATATGTTTACCGCATCTGTAGATTCTTTATTAGAAAATCGCAAAAACATTCACCTCAACTATGAAAAAATAAAAGGTGTAGATAAATATGGACTAGGCGCACACGCTATACCACGTGGACTCAATTATATCTTTGAAGAATATAAGCTCATAGATGAAGATGCGCTAGTAAACACAGCCGTAGCAGCAAACATGGCGGCAGATGGTAAAGAAATAAAAGATGCTGCAACAGCTCTTGAAACCTTACTAGAAAAATACAAATTCATTAAAGAGGTCTACGGTATAGACATGCAAGTGCGATTAATAGACATCGTTACTGTAGCAGAGCATCTTATAGATAACAAGAAATATGACGAGCTCATAGACGTTGCAGGACTTGCAGCAAGAGCATATCCTGAAAAACTTTATGGTGCTTTTATAGAAGGAATAGGCTATGAAGGAATAGGCAGACCGTCTAGAGCCCTTAGAGCTTATAACGCTGCTTATGCCCTAGAGCCAGCCGCAGGAATCACTACAGATGATGTTCTTGATAAAGTTGAAATGCTTCAAGATAAAAAATAGATGGCTAAGATTAAAACCACATGGTTCTGCCAGAATTGTGGCGCTCAGCATGCTCGCTGGCAAGGGCAATGTACCACATGTAAAGAATGGAATACACTCGTAGAAGAGGTCGTTCAAAAAGAAAAGAAACCTTCTTGGGATACGGCAAGTAGTGATTCGCTTTCGCGTAAGCGTGCTCCACAACCTCAACTCATCTCTCAAATAGATGTCACTGAAACACCTCGTTTAGACACTACAAATGTAGAGTTTAATAGAGTTCTAGGTGGTGGATTAGTTCCTGGATCAGTAACTTTATTAGGTGGTGAACCTGGAATAGGGAAATCAACCTTATTACTTCAAGTTTGTCTTAATTTACCATTTAAAACGCTCTATGTAAGTGGTGAAGAAAGTGCGCAACAAATTAAAATGCGCGCAGATCGTATTAAGCAAAACGCTACTAATTGTTATATACTTACAGAGACTAAAACCCAGAACATCTTCCGCCAGATTACAGAGATGGAACCTGAGGTCTTAATTATAGACTCGATCCAGACGTTACAAACGGAGATTATAGAAAGCACCGCTGGTAGTGTTTCTCAAATTAGAGAATGTACCAGTGAGCTTATTAAGTTTGCTAAAGAAACGAACACACCAGTACTACTCATAGGTCATATTACTAAAGATGGAAACATCGCTGGGCCTAAGATTCTAGAGCACATGGTAGATACGGTATTACAGTTTGAAGGCGATCGCAATCATACCTACAGGATTTTGCGAGCGTTGAAAAACCGTTTTGGTAGCACACATGAAATAGGGATTTATGAAATGTTAGGCCATGGATTACGCGAAGTAAAAAACCCTAGCGAACTGTTGATATCCCAACGCAGTAATAGTTTAAGTGGTACCGCTATTGCTGCCACTATGGAAGGTATGCGACCACTCATGATAGAGGTTCAAGCGCTAGTAAGCACAGCTGTTTATGGGACACCTCAACGCAGTGCGACTGGATATAATCTCAAACGCCTGAATATGATTCTAGCCGTGCTAGAGAAACGAGCTGGTTTTAAACTAGGTCAAAAAGACGTTTTCTTAAACATCACTGGTGGAATCACCGTTGATGATCCAGCGATAGATCTAGCCGTAGTAGCAGCGATTTTATCCTCTAACTTTGACATAGAGCTATCTTCACAGCATTGCTTTAGTGCTGAGGTAGGCCTAGGTGGCGAGATAAGACCGGTTCCTCGCATGGAACAACGAGTGAATGAGGTAGCAAAACTAGGTTTTGAAAAAGTCTTTATAGCTCCGGCAAAACAAAAATTTAAAGAACTAGGCACTGATGTTCAGGCCTTTTCAAAAATTGAAGATTTAGTAAGATATTTGTTCTCTTAACATTAAAAACACCATCATGAAATTGAGATTTATAGTAGTTCTTTTAATCGCTTTAATAAGTATAACATCTTGTAAAACTAAAAAAGAAGAAAGCTTAAAGCCCGATGCTATCGCCGTAGACAGAACTACTGATAAGAAAACAGTTTACCTAGAAACGCCTGACGGTAGTTATACAGACCTAGATGCGCTGCTAGATGAACACAAAGGCAAGGTAGTGTACATAGATTACTGGGCCAGCTGGTGCAGACCATGCCGCGCTATGATGCCAGCTTCTAGAAAGCTCAAAGAAAAGTACAAAGGTGAAGACGTGGTGTTCTTATACATTTCTATAGACACTAAACGACCTAGCTGGGAAAGAGCAAATAAAGAAGAAGGTTTTACAGAGCACAGTTATATCGCTACAAATTACCCTAAGGCAAAATTATTCCAGTTGCGCAATGTAAATAGTATCCCTAGATACATGCTTTATGATAAAAAAGGCAATATGGTAAATGATAACGCTTTGCGACCTGTACAACCTCAACTTGTTAATGTTATAGACGGACTGCTGGCTAAATAGAGTCTTTTACTAACTCTAAAGTAACCTTATGGAAAGTTGAAAATATATGCATGTTTAGCGACTAATCCAATTCTACAACCACAGGACAGTGATCACTATGCACCGCACTTTGTAAAATCACAGCTCTTTTAATACGGTCTTTTAATGGTTCACTAGCCATGTGGTAATCTAAACGCCATCCTTTATTGCGTGCTCTAGATCCACCGCGATAACTCCACCAGCTGTACTGATCGGGCTCGTCATTAAACATTCTAAAAGTATCTATGAAACCGCTAGCGATAAAACGATCCATCCACTCGCGTTCTTCGGGTAAGAAACCTGATGTGTTTTTTAAACCCTTTGGATTATGAATATCGATGGCTTTATGACATATATTATAATCACCACAAACGATCAGGTTAGGTCGTTGCTCGCGTAACTCTTTAGCATATTCCAGAAAGTCTTCCATATACTTAAACTTAAAACTGAGCCTTTCATCATTAGTACCACTAGGTAAATACATACTCATGATGGACACATCACCAAAATCTGCTCTCAAGTTTCTTCCTTCAAAATCCATAGCCTCTATACCAGTTCCATATTCTACATGGTCTGGTTTTGATTTACATAGAATCGCAACGCCACTATATCCTTTTTTCTGAGCGCTGTAGTAGTATTGATACTCATATCCAGCCTCTTTAAAAGCATCAGTATCTACTTGATCTTCAGTTGCTTTTATTTCTTGTAAGCATAATACATCTGGATTTGCTGCTTTGAGCCAGGTGATAAAATCTTTTTTCATCGCAGCACGTATGCCGTTTACGTTATAGGATATGATTTTCATTGTATGGATTGTAATTAATGTGTAAAAATATGTGAATTTTGTTTCGCTTTCGCGAAAGCGAAACCCAAATTACAACAGAATTATCCATAACTTTAAGGCATTAAATTTAATGATATGGCCATAGCAAAACCTTTTAACCTCAACCAGTGGATTGAAGAAAATCGTGATTCTTTAAAACCACCTGTAGGAAATAAAAATTTATATAAAGATGCCGGTGATTACATCGTCATGATTGTGGCTGGCCCTAATGCTCGTAAAGACTACCACTATAACGAGACTGAAGAGTTATTTTACCAGCTCGAAGGAAACATAGAGGTTCATATCCAGGAAGATGGCGAGAAAAAAACCATGAAACTAGGTCCTGGAGATATGTACTTGCATCCTGGAAAAGTACCGCACTCACCAGTGCGCCATGAAAACTCTATAGGACTTGTCATAGAACGTAAACGCACCAGTAAGGATGATGTAGATGGATTGCTTTGGTTTTGTGATCACTGCAACCATAAGTTGCACGAGACTTATTTTAAATTAGATAATATCGAGAAGGATTTCCTGCCACGATTTAAAGAATATTATGCCAGTGAGGCGCTGCGTACTTGTGACAATTGCGGCGAGACTATGGCTATGGATGAGCGGTTTGTGGGGTAGATGATCAAGCTAAAACCTCACAGGTTTCGCCAGTAAAATCTATATCAATTCTAGAAAAAGGAAAGATTTTAAAATAATTATAAATCGGTGAAACCAAAATCTGTGAGGTTTGGTATCAAAAAAAGTATACGGAGTATAATAAAACAATAATCCCTAAAGGTTTGGCAAACCTTTAGGGATTTAGATTTAAAAAAGTTCACAGCTATAACAGCAGATTACTTCGTCGCGCACTCCTCGTAAGGACGTCTTTAACAGTCACTGCGAGCTACGATAGTAGCGTGGTAATCTATCTTTTAATACGTAATGCTTATTTCAAGTTAATTCGATTTGAGAAGTAGCGCTGCTGTCTATTTCAACAACACACCTTCTTTATCCATTACAGGTAAATCACTAAAGTTCTTCTCGTTTATAGTATTAGGTGCTGCCATAAACGTTTTATCATATAAGGTCTGGCCTATAAAATAAGTAAGTATAAACTCATTAAGAAATGGAAATACCTGCTCCATAATCAACTCTACCTTTACGGCTGTTTTTGCGGCGACAACGGGAAACGCGTGTCTAAAAGTAGACGTTTTGCGCCCATCACGATGTTTACCACGACTCATAACCATAACAGACTCTAGTGGCTCACGACGGTTATTAATCAAATAAATATTCCAGTCGTTTGAGGAGAAGTCTTCATTCCACTCTTTAACTACCGCAATGTGTACATCTTTTACTTCTGGGATGAGAATATCTTTTTTCATGACTCTTTTAATCTTTTTTCAATCAATTCTATCAACTCTTCTAAACTTTCCATTGCTTTCACCTCAGTTGCATTAATGAAAACATCTAATCCACCATTACTGCCCAGACCATCATTATACATATCCTGCTGGTTAGCACTTAAAATAATCGGGAAATCATATTTAGGCAACCACTTAGACCAGTATTTTTTAGCAAATTCGTCTTTATGGAGAAATTCTAATTGTAAGTAGGGATAGTTTTGAGATACGCTTTCGCGAAAGCGTATCCATTCCTCATTTTCTTTAAAAACGCCATAGGTAAGCTCACACAACCTACAATCATAAGTCGCCGGACTGATGATTTTATGCGCACTATCTAGCAACGAGCTCACCATTCCTGAGTTTGCATTATAAACAAAAATGAGTTGAGTAATCACTTAAATAGCGCTAGAAAACTGTTTTAAGAAACGTACATCGTTCTCAAAAAACAGGCGTATATCACCTATTCCGTATAACAACATAGCGATACGTTCTACGCCCATACCAAAAGCAAAACCACTATATTCCTCTGGATCGATTCCACAATTAGTAAGTACTGCAGGATCTACCATACCACAACCACCTATTTCTAGCCAGCCAGTACCTTTTGTGATTCTATAATCGGTTTCATTTTCAAGTCCCCAGTAGATGTCTATCTCTGCACTAGGTTCTGTAAATGGGAAATATGATGGGCGCAGTCTGATTTTAGACTTACCAAACATCTCTTGAGTAAAGTGCAAGAGCGTTTGCTTCATATCTGCAAAACTCACGTCTTTATCTATATATAATCCTTCTACTTGGTGAAAAATACAGTGTGCACGAGCACTTATCGCTTCATTACGGAACACACGACCTGGAGAAATGGTTCTTATAGGTGGTTTATGCTCTTCCATATAACGTACCTGAACACTTGAAGTGTGAGTTCTTAACAGAACATCTGGATCAGTTTGTATAAAAAACGTATCCTGCATGTCACGAGCTGGATGGTGCTCTGGCAGGTTGAGTGCGGTAAAGTTGTGCCAGTCATCTTCAATTTCAGGTCCTTCACTCACGTTAAAACCTATACGAGAAAAGACCTCTATAATTTGGTTTTTAACCAGTGATATAGGGTGACGCGCACCTATTTCCATAGGATAGCCAGTACGTGTTAAATCACCATACATGCCAGCTTCTTCTTGCTTAGACTCTATAGATTCTTTAAGGGCATTTACTTTATCAGTTGCCTTTTGTTTAAGCTCATTAATGGCCTGACCAAAATCTTTCTTTTGCTCATTAGGCACTTCTCTAAAAGCTGCAAAAAACTCCTTCAACAGTCCTTTACTTCCTAGATATTCTATTCTGAACGCCTCAATAGCATCCTTAGAATCAGCCTTAAAGTTTTTTACTTTCTCAATATGTTCCTTTACTCGGTCCAGCATGGTATATAATTATGAATGCAAATTTAGTTATTTTTAAAATGAGAACCGCAGAAAGATAATTGTGAACAACCTGTTAATAACTGTACTGTAATTCTTGTTAACCACGCTTTCGCGAAAGCGTATTCACTAAAAACCAATTCCTTCTGAAGAAATTTATATTTTTAATAACTACTCGACTCGCTAGAGTTCAGTAAACTATAATTTTTATAAATTTGTATGATGCAAATTGCTACTTACATATCTGACTTACTATATCGCCATGAATGTGTGGTGCTACCTGGTTTTGGTGCGTTTATATCACGTCGTGTGCCTGCTCAGCACTTTGCAAGTACACATACTTTATATCCGCCTAAAAAAGGATTAAGTTTTAATGCTCAAATCCAGCAAAATGATGGGTTACTGGTAAATTATGTAGCAACAGTGGAGTCTATTCCTTACCAGCAGGCAGTTCAAGAAGTGCGCAATTATGTGCGCTTTCTGGATCATGAACTAGATACTAAGGGCGTTATTACACTTCATAAAATAGGGCGTTTTACTCGTAATGAAGAGCAATCATTGCAATTCTTACCGATGTATGTGGTAAATTATTTGCCTGAGGCTTTTGGACTTGCTACTCACGAGACTTATGCAGTAGATAGAACTCCCGTAGAAACTGCTATCGCTCCAGCAACAGTAACCACAGAGCCAGTTGTAGAGAAAGAAGAAGAAACTCCTGTAGTTCCTTTACACGTTCCAGCTGCTCAAACAGCTAAAACGCCCTGGTTGCGCTATGCTGCCATAGGTGCTGTACTGATAGGATTAAGCTATGTAGGTGTTAACACTTATAAGGTTCAAGAATCTCAAAACGAGATCGCTGTTCAAGAAATGGCTGACGAGCAAGTGACTCGCCAAATTCAAGAAGCTACTTTTATGGTAAGTAATCCGCTGCCGAGTATTGAACTTGAGGTTGCTCCAGTGGTCAAGAATCACCATATCGTTGCCGGCGCCTTTAGAGATCCAGCAAATGCTGATAAAAAAGTATCCCAACTTAAAAGCAAAGGCTATAAAGCAGAACGTATAGGTGTTAATAAACATGGGTTACATAATGTAGCCTTCTCCAGCCATTCAGACCGCAATGACGCGATTAATGAGTTGTACCGTTTGAGAAAATTAGGCTTTACTAGTGCTTGGCTACTTACAGGTTCTCTTTCAAAGTAGTTTTCTATTTTACATTTTTAAGCTTCACTATTTTGGGGTCATTATCTCGCTAATACTTACCGTTGTTTCAAAAGGTATTAAAATTAACTTTCATCTTTACAACAAGTAGACTTAGACAAGCTTATCCAGACATATTTATTTTTTAAAAATATGTATTTATACCAATTTATGTTTCTAATGCCACATTCTTAATTTGAATTATTCTTTGATTAGATGATAAAGAAAATTAAAGCATAGCCTAAGCTACGGTTTCATTTTATTTTAAAATATAGGCAAAAAAGAAACGAATTATATGCGACATTAGGAATGTGAATTGGTAATAATTTTTGCTGTTTTCTGTTGAGATCAGAATCCTTAGATTATAAACCTCTACTCATAAGAGCAATTCATTCTAATTTTTACTAAATTCATTTTATGATATACCTCTTACCCAACCTTGAAACCGAGCGCTTAACCTTCAGACTCCTCAAAGAAACTGACTTTGAAGAATGGTTACCACTTTTTGCTTACCCAGAAGTAGGGACATTTCTTTCTATGGATAAGAATTTCAATCAGCAGCAGCGTTGCGAGAAATGGTTTGATAAAGCGCTTACTCGTTATAAAGAACAGACTGGTGGCATGAATGTATTAATCCATAAAGAAACAGGCAAGATGATAGGTCAAGCTGGGTTACTTGTTCAAGATATAGGAGATACTAAACAACTAGAAGTAGGTTATTCTATTTTACCTGAATACTGGCAACAAGGCTATGCTAGCGAGGCCGCACGTTTTATTAAAAATACTGGGTTTAAAAATGGGTTTGATCGAGAATTTGGTAATGCTTTAATTTCAGTCATCCATAAAGATAATATAGGCTCACAAAAAGTAGCACTGAATAACCAAATGACTGCTTATAAACCTTATCCTGCAGAGAAAGATTTTATTATTTACAGGCAGACTCGTGAGGAATGGGAAAAGGAGAAGATGAAGTGAGTTATGTTCCCTAAATTTAAAATAATCTCATGATTTGAAAGAGTTTTTCACGTTAAATAATCCTTAGCATTTGTAACATTTAGACTGAAAAGAAAAGCTACGACGTACCTTTGCAAAAAATTAAAGCTATGGATGCTAAAACGCCTTCACAATCATTTACTACTGTTACAGATATGGTCTTACCTAGTGAGACAAATCCGCTGAATAATCTTTTTGGTGGTGAGCTACTAGCACGTATGGATCGCGCGGCAAGTATTGCTGCTCGTAGACATTCTAGACGTATAGTAGTGACTGCATCTGTAAATCATGTAGCGTTTAATAGAATGGTGCCACTAGGTAGTGTGGTTACTATAGAAGCAAAAGTAACACGCGCCTTTACATCTTCCATGGAGGTTTTTATGGATGTGTGGATTGAAGATCGAGAAAGTGGTGAAAAAACAAAAGCTAATGAAGCTATTTACACATTTGTAGCTGTAGATGAAACTGGACGTCCTGTTCAAATTCCTGTGATCCTACCAGAGACTGAAGACGAAAAATTAAAATATGATGCCGCTTTGCGACGTAAACAGTTAAGCCTCGTTCTTGCTGGTAAAATGAAGGCAAAAGATGCTACTGAATTGAAGGCTCTTTTTGAGGATTAAATCATCTTTAATACCACAATCATGCTGTGATGATTAAGTGCAAGCGCATATATAAGCCTTATACAGTACGATCTATAGCTTCTTAAGGGTATCTAAAGTCACCCAAGCTTTACTACCGTTTTCTAATGCTATACGAGCCCAGTCGTTGAATTCTTCGAGGACTTCTACTTTAGTTCCTTCATGAATTACAAAACTCGCATTACCCTTTAATTTAGGTTCATCACGAGCCGTAAACTCTGCGGCATAAACAATGGCATATTGCTCATTATTAAGGTTATTCTGAGCATAAAAGCCTATCATGATAGTTATTACCGTACTTAAAGCAAAGAGCAACATTAAAATAAAAAACAATCTCTTTTTCCCTGCGGTTTGAGAATAATGGTATAGAATAAATAATAACACAGTAACAATTAAAAACATGATGCTCGCATAAGCCCATTCATCAATGGTAAGCACACTAGCTATAGAACTAGCCTGAGATTCCAGTTCATTTTCTGGCATAGCCTCAACAGCATCTATACGCATTTGTTTTGCAAACTGTAAATTATTCAATACATCTTCATTTTCTGGATCAAGCATTAAAGCTTTTTCATAATTATAAATAGCAGGACCTACTTGGTTCAGTTTATAATGAGCATTCCCTAAATTGAAATAAGATTCAACACTATGAAAATCTGTTTTAAGAACTTGCTCGTAGCTTTTTATAGCAAGTTGATAGTTCTCAGAGGTGTAGGCTTGATTTGCTTTGTCAAAAGCAACTTGAGCTGTTTCTTCTTGAGCCTGAACTTGTAAAACAATTAATAAAAATAAAAGGCTTGTTATCCACTTCATAATTAGCGTTTTAATTGTTTATCAATTTCATTAATCACTTTACCTGCCTTATCAAAATCTTGTTGCATTCCACTATCAGAAGATGGTGTATAGCGCGCAAATTCACAGCTTGCGAGCAGCTCGATAAACTCTTTTTTAGTCTCTTTAGTAGCGCCTCTTTCTAGCAATAATTCACTGACTCTATCCTTAGACATTTCAGCAGTTTGAATATGGAGTTTAGATTTTAAATAATTGTGAAGCGACTTTTCTAAAGAAATATAAAATTGCTCGTGATTTCCTAGATTCTTCTTTGCGGCACTAAGGTATTTTTTACTCAATTTATTTGCCGTTCTAATACGATTACCTACCACATCACTAGCCATAGACTCTTGCTTGCGGCGCACCATTAAAGCAATAGGTATAAATAATAATGAACCGCCTAAAACGGACCAGTATCCCGTAGAATTAAAGAAATAAGTCTGTTCCTTATTCACTAAATTAGTAGTCGTTTTTATAAAAGCAAACTGAGCATCATTACCTATATAGTTCTTCCCAGGTCCTGTAGCAGTTGTTGTAGCCGTATTGCTTCCTGGTGCTGGCGCAGGACCATTTACCTCTATTAAGGTCTCGCCGCTATCTACAGTTATGAATTGCTCTTTTTTAGGGTCAAAATAAGAGAACTCTACTGGAGGCAACACATATTTACCACCATACTGCGGTACAATCACATAAGTATCGCTTATAGTTCCTTTCATACCAGAAATGCTGGTTTTTACCGCATTCTTGCGTTCTGGCTCATAAACTTCAAGACTTTGTGGCACTTTAAGTTGAGGTAGCTCCATTAACTTTAAGTTTCCTGTACCACCTACTTTAACGACCGCATTGAGACTTTCTCCAGCTTCTATTTGTGCTTTATCCAGCTCTACTTTAAACTTGAAATTCCCTACTGCACCAGTATAACTTGCAGGACGACCTGCGGTAGGTATAGGTTTTACATTTATTTTTCTACTTCCTGCACTTACAGTTTTAGACTTAGTAGTAAATATAGTTCTACCAAAAAAATCTCTTCTATTAGTAGGTACTTCTACATTAATGTCTAAAGTAAGTGGTTCTATAACAAGTTCACCCGTCTTTTGAGGATACAGGACTACTTCTCGTAACTGAAGGTAACGATAAGGCTGGCCTAAATACGTACCATTTTTAACCTGTGCATTACGGTTATCTACATTCAGTGACCAGAAATCTGGATACTTAGGGGTATCTATTTCATTCCAGCCGCTCACGCCTGTATTATTTGCCACATATAATTTATAAACCACTTTAATAGGTTCGTTTAAATATGGATTTGATTTAGAAACCTCAGCGACTAAATGTATATCTGTACTGGCAGTAATTTCTTGACTATTTGCGTCTTTAGGATCATCTACAGCACTAGAAACTGCTATGTCAAAAGGTATGGTTTTATACTCAGCGCCTTCATGTTCCATGATGGCCTGTTTAATCTTTAACCTACCAGTTTTATTAGGCTTTAATATGTATGTATATGATTTACTAACGCTTCCTTTTCCGTTTATCCATTGTTGAGAAAACGATTGTATAGGACCACTTACCACTTGAAAACCTTCAAAATTAGGTGGTGTAAAATTATCTCCAGATACGTTCATTTTAAACTCTACACGTACCCGTTCATTAACAGCAATTTTATTGCGAGAAGGCGTAGCCGTAAATTCCACTTGAGCTAAACTGCTCCAGCTGGTTATGATTAATAAAGAGAAAATGATTAATTGTTTCATATTACCAGTCTTTCTCTGTTTTAACGCTCTTGCCTTTGGCTTTTTTTGCGTTTACTTTTTCTTGAATCTTTTGTTCTTCATTAGTCATCGCTTCGAGCAACTGTCTTGCTTGCTGCGGTGTTAATTTTCCTTCTACGCGTTGTGGCTGCTTGCCTTGATCTTGCTCTTTAGGCTTTCCGTCACCGTTCTCTCCTTCGCTGTTTTCTCCCTTATCACTTTCTTTTTCATCACCTTTATCGCCTTCTTGATCCTCGCCTTCCTTTTCTTTTTGGTCGCCTTTATCTTTACCATCGCTATTCTCATCCTTATCACCTTCCTTGCTGTCTTGATCATTGTCCTGGTCCTGGTCTTGATCATCATCACCGCCGCCACCGCCGCCGTTTTTTTCTTTTTCTTGTTTTGCTAGTGCTAGATTATAACGAGTTTCATCATCTGTAGGGTCGTTGCGTAGGGCATTTTTATAAGCCTCTACAGCCTCATCATACTGCTTATTTTCCAAAAATGAATTTCCTAGATTATGAAATATTTTGTGCTTCTCTGCCTTAGTAGTTGCTGCCTCAGCAGCTTTTTTATAATTCTCAACGGCGTTATATTTCTTATCGTTATTATAATACAAGTTTCCTAGATTATAAGTGGCCTCAGCGGCATCTGGTTTGAGCGCTGCTGCTTTGCGATATGATGCTTCTGCTTGATTAAAATCTCCTTCGGCAGTTTGCTCTTGAGCCTGAGCAACAGCGTTATAATATTCTTTATCGAGTGATGTATTTTGTTGCGCTTTCGCGAAAGCGAGACCTAAAAAACTCACTGCAAACAGACAAATAATATGTGTATGACTCTTACTCATTGAATAGGTTTAATTTTTTAAGCCACGCTGTTTTTTTCTCTAAATAGAATAGATCCAAAAGTAAAAAGAACAAACCAAAACCTAAAAACCACTGAAATTGTGACTCAAAATCAGCATATTGTTGTGATTCAAATTCTACTTTATCTATTCCCGCTAGTTCATCTTTGAGCTGATCTATTACATGGGCCGTGATGGTTCCATCTATATAAATCCCGTTACCTGTGCTGGCAATTTCTTCTAGGGTTTCTGAGTTGAGCTTAGTAATAACGGTTTTACCTTCATTATCTTTCTTAAACTCACGCACGATACCATTGCGTTTTATAGGAATAGTACCGCCTTTTGCGGTTCCTACGCCTATGGTAATGATACGTATTCCTTTCTCTGCAGCGGCCTCAGCATAATCAAGCGCTTCTCCTTCATGATCCTCACCATCTGAGATAATAACCATAACTTTAGAGGCTTCACTATCTTCAGCATAATAACTTTCGGCCAGTTGAATAGCCTCAGCAATAGCAGTTCCTTGACTAGAGACTAAGTCTGTATTCATGGATTGGAGGAACATCTTGGCACTGCTATAGTCAGTCGTAATGGGTAATTGTGGCACGGCAGATCCTGCATAAGCAATCAACCCTATACGGTCACTGGCTAGGTTATTAATGATTTGAGTCACTAACTGTTGTGATTTTTCTAAACGGCTAGGTGCGATATCTTCGGCAAGCATGGATTTAGAAATATCTACCGCAAAGACTATGTCTACACCTTCTCGTTTTATGGTTTCTATTTTAGTTCCTGCTTTAAGGTTTACTAGTGCAAGTACTAAAAATAATATCCCGACACTTATGGTAACTAATTTTAAAATAGGCTTGAACCAGGAGCGGTCAGGTATTAAATGAGAAAGCATTTGCTTATCAGCATACTTGCGTTGTGCTCTATAACGCCAGTAGGATAGCAGCACAAATAGCAGTACCAGCACCGGAATGATGCATAGTAGCCAAAAGTATATTTTCTCTTCTAATAAGTACATTTTTGTTATCTGTTATCTGTAATAAACGAAATGTGAGTTTGAGCGATAGTCGAAAACGGTTTTAATTTTACATAAGTTACCTTTAATTCCATATTTCTTCTTTTGCCTCTCCTCAGTCCTCTCCAACGGAGAGAAAGTTTCACTTGATTTTATTTTTCGTTTTTACTTTTATTTTTTAATTAAATGCGCAACACCCATCCTAGCCTTCCCTCAAGGGAAGGAACTTTTGATGTTGGTTTTTAATTTCATTATTCATCATTTTTTTATTCAATTCTGAGTTCGAGTTTGAGTTTGAGTTCAATTTACTACGCCACCGTCCTAAAAACGGTATACCTCAACAACATCTCAAAGGTGATAAAACCTAGAGCCAGCAGTACGAGTAATCGATACTTTTCCTCAGTATTAATAAATTTAAATTCTTCAATTTCTGTTTTTTCTAGCTTGTCTATTTCTCCATAGATTTCGGCTAGTTTTTTATTGTTTGTAGCTCTAAAGTATTTCCCGCCCGTATCAGTCGCGATTTGCTTCATTAATTCCTCATCAATCTCCACAGGCATCATCGCCATGCGGAATCTGTTTTTACCTATTTGAGCCACTGGAGATGGAGCGTTTCCATTAGTTCCTATTCCTATAGTGTACACTTTTATGTCGTATTCTAGGGCTAGCTCACTCGCTATTTTAGGATCTATAAAACCACTGTTATTTACACCATCAGTCATTAAAATAATAACTTTACTTAGTGCCTCACTATCTTTTAAACGGTTTACTGCGGTAGCAAGTCCCATTCCTATAGCAGTACCATTTTCCAGTACACCATCAAACTCGATTTCTTTTATAGCACGTAGCGAGATCGTCTCATCTGTAGTAATAGGCGTTTTAGTATAACTCTCACCAGCATAAACTACGACTCCTATACGGTCATTAGGCCTACCGATGATGAAGTCTGATGCTACTTTTTTAGTCGCTTCAAGGCGGTTAGGTTTTAAGTCCTCAGCCAGCATACTGGCACTTACATCTACTGCTAGTACGATGTCTATTCCTTCGGTCTTTTTAGTTTTGGTAGTGACATCAGTGGTTTGAGGTCGCGCCAAAGCCATTATGATCAAGGTTAAGGCTAGTAATCTTAACATAAACAACAGTGGTCGCATTTTTGCCAGCCATGAAGTTTCTGCTTGAAAACCTTTTAAACTTGAGATGCTAACCTGAGCTTGCTGTCTTCTATGCGTCCAGAAATACCATGCTAAAGCAAGTGGCACAACCAGTAGCAACCAAAACATTTTAGGATGCAAAAACTCTATACTATTGAACCAGTTCATCATTTGCCAGATTGTTTTTTAGGTTTTTCCTCTTTTGCAATCTCAACAGAATTTAAAATACGCTCTTTAATCAACCTACCGTATTCTCTCGTTTTATCTTCTTCATCATCTTCTAAGTAGGTCACAAAAATTTGTTGCATACCTCCATTTTCATTAAAAATCCAGTAATCATATTCATATTTATTACCGTCATATTCAAAGTTACCGGTAAACTCAATTCCTTTCATTCCATTATGTTCCAGTTTTTTATCGAGCATAATGATATTAGTAGCACCATCTTTTTCTAAACCGCTTGTTATAGGACCTATCAAATTTTGAGCTGTGAGTTTATCTACCTCAGCACCTTCTTTAAATAAGAATGTAGCAACGTTTACGGTGAGTTTATCGCCACGATCACCTAGTTTAAAGTTATCAAATGCTCCTATGTAGCTAGCAAGATCTGCTGGTAAGTTATTCTCTTCTCCACGAACCATAATATCAGGTGTGGTTATAGCTATTTCAGGAATACCGTAACCAGATCGCAACCAGTCTTGCTCATAATACTCTCTCAACTCATTACCTAAAAGAACATCTTTTACATTATTTTTTCCTTCAAAATATACCCAAGTACCTAAACCGATGAGCAGTGCTACAAGTGCTGTTCCAGCGACTATAGCAATTTTTTTACTGCGCGCTTTAAGCTCTTGTTTCCTGCGGTATTTTGCATCCATCATTAATTCTTCCTCAGTAGGTGGAGGCAGTACTTGGTGGATGTTATAAATAATATCTGTAGTGTGCAGTCGGTCTTCTTTGGCAGTAATAGCGTCTGGTGCTACACCGGCAAATTTCACTAAATCTGCTCTTTCTAGGATTTCTTTTAATCTGTTTTCAGTGGTAGAAGTAATGTTCATACCACGCTCAGCCATTACAGTTTTAAGCTCACCTAGAAGCTGTCCTGTTGTACTTTCTAGAGCATGACCATATACTTTAGAATCTATATATTTTCTAATGATATAGGTAAGCTCAGTATAATATTCTTTGGATCGTTTATTTTCTATGAGCTGCTTTTCATCCAGTTTAGTTAAACGATATCTGGTCCACTCATAAGGCTGTAAGGTTTCCTCATAGGTTTTCTTTTCACGCTTTCGCGTAAGCAGGTATACCACAATCCCTAATGGAATTAATAGCAATAACCACCATAACCAGCTCCAGTCTGTAGGCCTAGTATCTGGAATATCGATAGCGGCTTTTATGTCAAACATTTTTTGTTTTGCAGTATCAACTTGTACCTCGCGCACTTTTATGAGCATGGAGTCTGATAAGATGCTTAAATCGTTTTTAAGAATCTTTAATCGCGGCACATAGTAATCTCCAGAGTCCCATTGTGTCACTCCATATTCTTTAAATAATCGTAACCTATTGTTATCACGTATGGTGTCTATAGGATATGACTCTATAACTTCTAAAGCACCCAGTTTTTGTTGTTCTGGGAAAATGATTAAATCTGTAGGTGCAGCCTCCACGGTAATTCCTAGCTTTATCTCTTCACCCATTAAAATCTCGTTACGATCTACAGTAGTTTGAACAGGTTGCTGTGCCTGTCCTTGTGTAATAGCTATAAATCCTAAAAGGAATATGTGAATTAAGTGCTTCATCGTGCTTTAAAATATCCTAGTAGTTTTTTAGTATAACTTTCTTTAGTCTCTAAATCTATCGCACCGCTGTCAGACTTAGTAAATGCGTTTTTAAAATAATCAGCACATTCTAGATGGTAAGCAGCATACTTGCGTCTTACTGACTTTGAGCTGGTATTAATCATCTCACTTTTTCCAGATTCTTGATCTTTAAATTGAACTAACCCTATATTAGGCATGTTTGCCTCGCGTTCATCATAAATGCGCACTCCTGTTACGTCGTGTTTGCGACCTATGATTTTAAGTGTTTTATCATAATCTGTCGCCATGAAGTCTGATAGTACAAAGACGATGGCTTTTTTCTTCAAAACTCCAGCCATGTATTCTAGTGCGCCACCTATATTAGTGGTTTTGTGTTGTGGCTGGAACTCTAGTAACTCTCTAATGATTCTAAGAATGTGGGATTTCCCTTTTTTAGGCGGCACAAAAAGTTCCACTTGATCTGAGAAAAGTAACAATCCTACTTTATCATTATTTTGCAATGCGCTAAAAGCGAGTGTGGCACAAAGCTCTGTAATAATCTCTTTCTTAATTTGTTCTTGGGTCCCAAAAAGTGTTGAACCACTCACATCTGCAACAAGCATGAGTGTTAATTCACGTTCTTCTTCAAATACTTTTATAAAGGGTTCATTATACTTTGCAGTAACGTTCCAGTCTATGTTACGTACATCATCACCATATTGATAACCGCGCACTTCACTAAAAGTCATTCCACGTCCCTTAAAAGCACTATGGTACTCACCACCAAAAACAGCATCGCTCAAACGACGCGTTTTGATCTCGATTTTACGTACTTTTTTAAGGAGTTCTTTAGTATCCATAGTGCTCGCGTTGCTCGCAGTTATTAGTTATTAGTTATTAGTTATTAGTTGAATTTACGTGTGATCATTAGAACTCAACTTATTTTTATTTTTTGTTTTGCTTTTGTTTTTAACTTCTTCACAATCGGTACCCTATTCCTAGTTTTATGATATTTACATTTCTATTATAAGATACATCCAGAAAATCTCTAGCGCTCAATCTTACATAATCATATTGTACTTGAACAAACAAATGATCAGTAACATCATAAGCGATCGCAGCATTAATATTCACTCCATCATCAGAGTTGTTTTCTTGAAAATTTGCTCCGGCAAAATTCTGTTCATCCTGACTAAAAGCAAATATGGAATAACCCAATCCTACCATAGGATGAATTTGCGGGAACTGATTCAACTTAAAAGACGCAAATATTCTGGGTTGGAATAGCACTGCACTTCCACTAGCGTCAATATTATTATCAAACCTGCTATCATCTCTTATAAAAGCGCCAACGTTAAATGAAGCTCCTATATCCATCGCGTCATAAGATGTTATTTTATACTTCACACCTAAATCTGCTGCGCCGTTATAGCCTTCATCTACAAAATTATCTCCAAAGGTGTATGGATAACTCGCCTCAACACTCCAGTTGCTGTCTTGTGCATGGGAATGTAAAGCTGTCGCAATAATTAAAAGAAAAACTAAACGCTTCAACATCATATGATAAGCTTATTTTACTGTAAACTGAGGACTGTTACTCTAAACTGTTTTACGGCACTTCAATCGTATTCACGATTTTGTTTACGATATCTTCAGTAGTAAAACTTTCAGCCTCGGCCTCATAGGTAATTCCTATACGGTGGCGCAATACATCTAGTACTACCGCACGCACATCTTCTGGAACCACATAACCACGACGTTTAATAAATGCGTAGCATTTTGCAGCCTTAGCAAGATTAATAGATCCACGTGGAGATGCTCCAAAACTAATTAACGGTTTCAAATCATGCAGTCCATAATTTTCTGGATAACGCGTTGCAAAAATGATATCTAAGATATATTTCTCAATCTTCTCATCCATATACACCATTTCTACCGCTTGCTGGGCGCGTAAAATTTGTTCTATACTCACAACAGGATTAGGCTCTGGGAAATCTTTCTTAAGATTTGCACGCATGATAAACTGCTCGTCTGCAATAGTAGGGTAATCGATCACTGTTTTTAACATGAAACGGTCCATTTGCGCCTCCGGTAATGGATAGGTTCCTTCTTGATCTACCGGGTTTTGGGTAGCCATTACTAGAAATGGTTTTTCTAGCGTGAAGGTAGTATCACCTATAGTTACTTGTTTTTCTTGCATGGCTTCAAGTAATGCACTTTGAACCTTTGCTGGCGCACGGTTGATCTCATCGGCTAGTACAAAATTTGCAAAAACAGGACCTTTCTTAATCGAGAAATCATTCTCTTTCATATTATAAATCAAGGTTCCCACTACATCGGCCGGTAATAAATCTGGTGTGAATTGCACTCTAGAAAAAGATCCACTTACAGCTTTAGAAAGTGTGGTAATGGCAAGTGTTTTTGCCAGTCCTGGAACTCCTTCTAGAAGTATATGTCCTCTACCTAGTAATCCTATCAGTAATCGCTCCACCATATATTGCTGGCCTACGATTACTTTATTCATTTCATTTACCAGTAAGTCCACAAATTGACTTTCCTGAGCTACTTTCTCATTAATACTAGCTATATCGATAGCAGAATTTTGTTGCTCCATAAGTGATTTACTATTACATTAATTCTAACACGCAAAATGTAGTTTTCTTATCATGTTTGCTGTTAATCGTGCGTTAAAAATGTATAAAAATTCGTAAAAAGGTAAGAATACCACTTTCCAGAGACTTTTAGCGATTAATTCATCTATTGAACGCAAAAACATTAAAATTGTTCAGATCTCGCTTTCGCGAAAGCGAACTCATTAATCCCTTTGTTTAAAAACACAAAATGGTATAAGGCAAATTCTAACAGGATTTATAAGTCATATAGCATGAGAACTATTCCTTACTTTTGTACAAAGCACTTGCCATGAAAACAGCATTAATCACTGGAGCAACCAGCGGTATAGGTCTAGCCACAGCCATCACACTAGCTGAAAACGGGTTTTCACTCGTGTTATGTGGTAGAAATAAAGTGAAACTAGCAGCACTTAAAGAAGAGTTAAGCGCTATCATTCCTATAGAAACTCTTGAATTTGATGTGCGCGATAAAGAAAAAGTTGCTACTCAAATAGCGAGTTTAAGCGAGCCATTTAACGAGATAGATATTCTCATTAATAACGCAGGAAATGCTCACGGACTAGACCCTATAGATAAAGGTAGTCTAGAAGACTGGGACGCGATGATGGATATTAATGTAAAAGGATTGCTTTATGTAAGTCATGCCATAATTCCACAAATGCGCGATCGTAAACGAGGTCAGATCATTAACATAGGTTCCACTGCTGGAAAAGAAGTCTATCCTAATGGTAACGTATATTGTGGATCTAAACACGCGGTAGATGCGATTACTACTGGAATGCGACTGGATTTAAACCCGTATGGAATACGTGTAAGCGCGGTGAATCCAGGACTGGTAGCAACTAATTTTAGTAAAGTACGTTTTAAAGGAGATACTGAAAGAGCTCAAAAGGTCTATCAAGGATATCAAGCCTTACAAGCCCAAGATGTGGCAGACGTGATTCTATTTGCTCTTACCCGACCAGCACACGTTAATATTGCTGATTTAACGGTGATGTGTACCGCACAAGCCAGTAGTACTGTTTTAAAGAAGGAATTGTAATGTGTCGAAACCTTTTCCCTAACCATAAAAGGGTAAGGTTTTTACATTGATAAAATAACCATGAAAAACTTTATCTCAATCCTACTCCTATTTGTAATCATATCCTGCCAGCAAACTGCCGATGTTACTGCAGAGAACATCAACGAGATTTTTGCGACTCAAGATTTTAGTATTAGTTTTCGCATGAGCAAAGAAAAAGGAAGTAGCATAAGTTTTAGGGAAGGTTATATGACTTATAAGTCTGATCAAGGCACGCAGTCTGTAGAGCTCACTAATGAAGATGTGCTTAAAATTAATAGATTTATATCAGAGCAATATCCATTGCACGATGATGCTCGAGAAGCCATTCCTAGCATTACCATTTTTACAGATACTCAAAAGGTTACCTTAAAAGTGCCGCAATACGCCTCAAAATTCCGATTTTTGCTGAACGATTTACCTTTATAACAATATGTATCCACTAAGACGTAATAGAAGATTAAGAACCACGAGTGCTATAAGATCTATGGTTCAAGAAACCTTTATTTCTCCAAATGATTTTATCGTACCACTTTTTATAGTAGAAGGAAATAACATCAAGGAAGAAATACCTTCTATGCCAGATTATTATAGATTCAGTTTAGATTTACTTAAAGAAGAGGTAAAGACCTTGTGGTCTATGGGATTGAAAAGTGTATTGCTTTTTGTAAAAGTTCCAGATAACCTTAAAGATAATAAAGGAACTGAAGCACTGAACCCAAATGGCCTCATGCAACGTGCTATTAAAACGGTAAAAGATGTCGCTCCAGACATGTATGTGATGACTGATGTGGCGCTGGACCCATTTTCTAGTTACGGTCACGATGGTATTGTAGAAAACGGTATCATTCTAAATGATGAAACTGCTGAAGTACTGGCCCAAATGTCTATTTCACACGCACAAGCTGGTGCCGATATGGTCGCACCTAGCGACATGATGGATGGTCGTATTTTATACATACGTGAAGCGCTGGAAGAAGAAGGATTTAAGAATACTGGAATCATGAGTTATAGTGCTAAGTATGCGAGTGCTTTTTATGGGCCTTTTAGAGATGCGCTGGATAGTGCACCAGGATTTGGCGATAAGAAAACCTATCAAATGGACCCAGCAAATCGTAGTGAAGCGATTAGAGAAACTTTAATGGATATTGATGAAGGAGCTGATATTGTCATGGTAAAACCAGGATTGTGTTACCTAGACATAGTCCGTGATTTAAAAAACGAAGTTGAAGTTCCTATCAGCGTTTATCAAGTAAGTGGTGAATATGCCATGCTCAAAGCTGCGGCTGAGAAAGGCTGGCTAGACCACGATGCTGTGATGATGGAACAAATTACCGCAATTAAAAGAGCTGGCGCTGATTTAATAGCTAGTTACTTTGCTAAAGATGTGGTGAAATTATTAGGTTGATTTTTCTTATTTAACTTTACAAAAAACTATTCATGGGATTACTCCTTATTTACGCAACCGTATCGATTTTCTTTTCCTTTCTGTGTTCTATTTTAGAAGCAGTATTGCTAAGTATTACAGATACTTTTATGAAAGTAAAAAATCAAGAAGGTGCCTCTTATATTACTTCATTACAAGAACTAAAAGCTGATGTGGATAAACCACTCATCGCCATTCTAACCTTAAATACACTGGCACATACTGTAGGTGCTATTCTCGTAGGTGTTCAGGCAGAAAATATGGTAAGTGCAAGTGATTATAACAGCAGCTATTTTGGAATACCGTTTGTAGGGATTATTTCTGGAATCATGACGGTGCTTATACTAGTAGTTTCTGAGATTATTCCTAAAACAATCGGAGCGACTTACTGGCAAGGTCTAGCTGGCTTTACTACTCGAGCTTTAAATATTATGATTTTTCCACTTAAATGGACTGGTATATTATGGATATTACAACTCACCACTAAAGCCATAGGGAAAAGTGCTCACATGAATACCATGACTCGTGAAGACTTTATAGCCATTACAGACACTGCCGAGAAAGAAGGTGTATTTGAACCTACTGAAGGTCAATACATTAAGAGCCTGATGAACTTTAATAAAATTGAGGTAAAAGACGTCATGACACCACGTTCTGTTATGTTTATGGCACCGCAATCTATGAAGATTAAGGACTTTTTTAAGGAGAATCAAGACCTGCGATTTTCTCGTATTCCTATTTATGGAATTAATCGCGATGATATAAAAGGTTACGTACTTAAAGATCACATTCTAGCAGATATTATCCATGATAAACCAGCAGAGACTTTAGAAGATTTGCGCCGTGAGATTGCTATGGTACCTTCCAGTATGCCTATACCGCAATTATTTGAAAAAATGATTGCTACTAAAGAACACATGGCGCTAGTGGTAGATGACTTTGGTAGTGTTCAAGGAGTTGCCACCATGGAAGATGTTATAGAAACCATGTTAGGACTAGAAATCATGGACGAAAGTGATAACGTCGAGGACATGCAACAACTTGCTCGTAAAAACTGGGAAAAAAGGTCTAAGTCTTTAGGTCTCGAAACGCCAGATTAAGGTGAAGGTTTATAAAAGTCACTAAGAAACTCTTTCTTTTAATAACTCTTTTACATAAATCTATTCAATCACCTCAGCTTCCATCATATATTGTACAATCGCTTCTTTCATAAGTAACGATTGCTCACCAGCCTTTAGTGGTGGTAAATTCTCTTTAACCGTATAGTGCGGCCATTTATCATCGTCAAAATGTGAGAACTCATAATATCCATAAGGCTCCAGCACACGACATATTGCTATGTGCATGAGTTGGTATTTTTCATCCTTTTTAAACTTGCGATGCAGCTGACCTAACTCTTGCACACCTATTATAAATAGAATAGCATCGAGGTCCATTTCTTCACCATCACTGAATCGCTCTTGAAAAAAAGCCGTAGTCTGCGCCCAGCGCTGTTTTAATTGTTCATCTCTGCTCATGGGGTAAAAGTAAAACAAAAAACGCCGTTGCACTTGAGTGGAACAGCGTTTTCAATGAGATAATTAACTTTCTATTTATTCATCAACTCTTCAATCTCTTCTATTTCTATAGGAATGTCACGCATTAAATTAAATGGTGCACCATTTGCATTTACTACCACGTCATCTTCTAATCGTATTCCAAAACCTTCCTCTGGTAAATAAATCCCAGGCTCTACCGTAAAGACATTTCCAGCCTGCATAGGTTCCCATAAGATACCGTAATCGTGCGTATCCAGTCCTATGTGGTGTGACGTTCCATGCATGAAATATTTTTTATAAGCCGGCCAGTCTGGATTTTCATTTTGAACATCGGCTTTATCGAGTAGTCCTAAACCTAGTAATTCACTAGTCATTAATTTTCCCACCTCAACATGATATTCTTTCCAGAGTGTTCCTGGAACTAGCATTTTTGTCGCTTGATTCTTAACTCTCAGGACCGCATTATAAACTTCTTTCTGTCGGTCAGTAAAACGACCATTTACAGGAATAGTTCTAGACATATCGCTGGCATAATTTGCATATACTGCTCCAGCATCGATTAGGATTAATTCGCCGTCTTTACATTCTTGATTATTCTCTATATAATGTAACACATTTGCATTATTACCACTAGCGATAATAGGTGTGTAAGCAAATCCATCACTACGACTTCTTATAAACTCGTGTAAAAACTCAGCTTCTATTTCATATTCCATCACACCAGGCTTAGTAAATTCAAGCACTCGACGGAAACCAGCATTTGTAATATTACAAGCCTCTTGTAATAGGTTAATTTCTATCTGGTCCTTTACCGCACGCAATCGCTGCATGATAGGTGCCGACTTTGCATAATTATGTGCTGGGAATTGTGCTTTGGTCTTTTTAATGAATCGATCTTCTCTAGACTCTAACTCTACAGCCTGGCGGTAGTGCTCGTTAGTATTAAAGTAAATCGTGTCGCACTGCGTCATCATTTCAAAAAACTTCTTATCAAAATCGCTCAACCAGTACACTGTTTTAATACCAGTAACTTCAGTAGCCTTTTCTTTGGTCAACTTCTCTCCTTCCCATACCGCAATATGTGCATTAGTCTCTGTGACAAAAAGTACTTCTCTGTGAGCAGGATCTGGGCTATCTGGAAACAAAACAAGTATAGTGTTTTCTTGATCTGCACCACTTAAATAAAAGATATCACGATGTTGTTTAAAAGGCATCGTACTGTCTGCACCAGTGGTAAAAACATCGTTAGAATTAAAAACAGCAAGGCTAGACGGCTTCATTTTGGCCATGAAATTCTTGCGGTTTTTGATAAATAATTTGGGGTCTACAGGATGGTATTTCATAATTCTGGTAGTGTTTTAAAATGATGTGGTGGGGTTATTACGCTTTGGCGAAAGCCGGATAAAACAACCATATCCACAACTGCCAGCAAGATACTATGGTAAAAAGATATGACAAAGGTTTAAAGCTTTATTAGCAATTCTTTTAACTAAAAAACACCTTACAACCAGCAATAATATTGCTGCTCAAACTATTCCATACTAAGCAGAATACTTATACTAAATTGAATTTAAGTTATTAGGAATGGAATATTTTTAAGAGAACTGCGATTAACGATTAACTAACCACTCTGTTTCAAGTTCAAGTTTGATTTCAAATTCTATGACTTATCTTTAAACTTCTAAAATTTCTATCCATGAAAAGAGTTTTTTCAATTGTTTTTCTATTCACCAGTAGTTTCTTATTTGCACAATATCCACCAGCAACTCCTAGCGCTGTGGTACATAAAGGTCTAGAACAGCGTGAAGAAATGGCGCAAAACTCTCTTTTTAAAAACTTAGCTTTTAAAAATATAGGTCCGAGTATCATGTCGGGTCGTGTAGTAGATGTAGATGTGAACCCGGCAGAACCTACTGAAATGCTCGTCGCTTATGCCAGTGGTGGATTATGGCATTCTCATAATAACGGCACTAGCTTTACACCTATAATGGACGGTGCTGGAGCTATTAATCTAGGAGATATCGCCGTAGACTGGAACAGTAAAACGATCTGGGCAGGAACTGGAGAAAATAATTCTAGCCGCAGCAGTTATGCTGGTATAGGAATTATTAAGTCTACCGATTGGGGGAAAACATGGAGTGATCCTATGTTAAAAGATTCCCATCACATAGGACGTATTTTGATCAATCCAGCAAATAGTGATCATGTCGTGATTGCGGTGACTGGCCCATTATATTCGGCTAGTGATTCTCGTGGAATTTATGTGACTAAAGATGGCGGTATTACTTGGGAAAAAACACTTTTTGCCACAAACATGGCAGGTTTCATAGACCTAGCCCATGCACCCGATGATTTTAATATCATGTACACGGCAAGTTGGGAAAAAGACCGTAAAGCCTGGAATTTTGATGGTGATGGAACAGCGAGTGCTATCTATAAAAGTATGGATGCTGGACAGACTTGGAATAAAATAACGACACCAGCCAGCGGTTTTCCAGTAGGTTCTGGAGTAGGTCGTATAGGACTGGCCGTTTATGATGAAAATACAGTTTATGCCATCCACGACTCACAATTCCGTAGGGATAAGGATGTTGATGATTCCGCTTTCGCGAAAGCGAAATCCGATAAGCTATCTAAAAACGACTTTAAATCGATGTCTAAAGAGGCGTTCCTCAGGCTCGATAATGACAAGCTCAACAAATTCTTAAAACAAAATGGTTTTCAAGAAAAATACAGGGCAGATAATGTTAAAAACATGGTACGTAGTGGTGACGCAACACCACTGGATGTGGCAAAATATCTGGAAAATGCCAATGCCCAACTCTTTGACACACCCGTAAAAGGTGCTGAATTATACCGCAGTAACGACGGTGGAAAATCCTGGGACAAAACTCACAAAGGTCAACTAGACAATGTGTTCTACAGCTATGGTTACTATTTTGCTCAAGTACGCATAGATCCTAGCGATGTTAACCATGTTTATGTACTGGGCGTTCCTATTATAAAATCAGATGATGGTGGTGCAACCTGGAAAAGTATTTCTAGAGAAAATGTACATGCAGACCATCATGCCCTATGGATCAATCCTAACAAACGCGGTCATCTCATTAATGGTAATGATGGCGGCCTCAACATTTCTTATGATGATGGCGCCACGTGGATTAAAAATAACACACCTAGTGTAGGTCAATTTTATGCGATTAATTATGACCTTGAAAAACCCTATAATGTTTATGGAGGTTTACAAGATAATGGCGTTTGGGTAGGTGCTCATAACGCTCCAGAAAACCGCTCGTGGCATCAACAAGGTCAGTATCCATGGAAATCTATTATGGGCGGCGACGGCATGCAAATTCAAATAGATGCTCGTAATAGTGACATCGTTTACACGGGTTTTCAATTTGGAAATTACTTTAGACTCAATCGAGCAACTGGAGATAGAACTTATATTCAACCTAAACATGAGCTTGGAGAATCACCATACCGTTTTAACTGGCAAACGCCTATTTTATTGAGTTCGCACAATCAGGACATTCTGTATTTAGGAGGAAACAAATTGCACCGTTCCATGAATCAAGGAGATGACTGGACCGCTATTTCCCCAGATCTTACACAAGGTGGTAAACAAGGAAATGTAGCCTATGGGACATTAACAAGCATCAGTGAATCACCATTTAAGTTTGGGTTAATTTACACCGGCTCAGATGACGGACTTGTTCAAGTGACAAAAGATGGTGGCACGGAATGGGAACAACTCAACGGCGGCTGGCCAGCAAATTTATGGGTAAGTCGAGTAGTGGCATCGCAGCACAAAAAAGGACGTGTTTATGTCACGTTAAACGGTTATCGTTTTGATGATTTTACGCCTTACATCTATAAAAGTAATGATTATGGAAAAACCTGGGAAAATATAAGTCACACTATACCTACTAGCGCAGTAAATGTCATTATAGAACATCCTAAAAAAGAAAACGTATTGTTCACAGGAACTGATAATGCTACGTACATCAGTACAGATACTGGTAAATCATGGGAATTACTCACTGGCGGCATGCCACCGGTAGCGGTTCACGATTTAAAAATTCAACCCGAAGAAAATCATCTTCTGGTAGGAACGCATGGTCGTTCTATTTATAAAGGAGATTTGAGCTCATTAGAGCTTTTAAATACGTCCAGCGCAGAAGAGTTTATGTATGGTAGGACTGGCAAATCATTAAAATTAGCACCTATAGAAAATACTAAATTTTCTTCTCGATATGGAAACAAAGGTTTTATGTGGTCAGAAGGGCCAGAACCTTCTATAGAACTAGCTTTTTACAGTCCTAATACTGAAAAGGTGACCATAGAAGTTAAGAACAAAAAAGGGAAAACCATTCAAGAAATGAACATCACAGCAGACCCAGGTTTGAATTTCTACGAGTATGACGGCTCTATTTCAAAAAGCGGATTAAAACGATTTAAAGAAACCCCAAAAACTGCTGATAATGGTAAGACCTATTTACCGGTAGGAACTTATACAGTAAAGATGATAAGTAATTCTGGAAGTGCAGAACAGGAATTAGTGGTCGAGTAAATTTTCATAACCTCATAGCGAGGAGAGCAACGATTGGGTAATTTAAATACACTATAAAAAGCTCCTTTTCTCGTCTAAGTAAAGGCAGACAAATTAGAGGTGTTGGAAATTTGGTCAGAAAGGTTGAAAAACACAATTATTTTCTCAAACTAATAATTATGACAGGTGTCATCTGTATGATTAACCGCTCCTTATACTAATTCGCCAAGCGTAGTATTATCTGTCCACGCCTTATCAAAAGCGAGTAGTTTTTTAAATGATTTGTCGGTAGGAAATAGATATTAGAGTGTTTTACTCAAATAGAGAGTTCCAAAAAACACTTTTAAACGTTAAAATTAAATTATTCTGCCTTAAAAACTGAATGCAAATACGAAAACGATGTAGTTGGTTTGGATTAAAACATCTGTTAAACACCCTTACAACACCTCAACAAAAGGATGATTTCATGATAAAAAATAAGAGCCTTAAAATATAAGTAATTGATAACCAATAAAATAATCAAAACATATATTGTAGCAATAATTGTAAGGGTTAAACCTTTAAAAATTTAATCTTTTATTTTAATTTTGGAACAACGCGCTTATATAGCCATACTATAACGTCGTAGAAGTTCAATTAAAGTAAACGGAAATAATACCATTTTCATGAATAAATTTACTCTTTTACTCTTTTATCTTGTTGCAGCTTTAGGTTTTGCTCAACAAAGTTTAGTTTCAGGAAAAGTCCTTGATCAGGCCACAGGAGAAACCTTACTAGGTGTAACTGTTCAAAACATCACTAGCCAAACAGCCACTACCACCGATATTGATGGTTTATTTACCATTGCCGCTACAAAAGGAGATGTTCTCAGGTTTTCATATATAGGTACAGTTACAAAGGAGTTTGCCTTAGGTGATGAAACTTCAATCACTGTAATGTTAGAAGAAGACGTCGCTACCCTTGAAGAGATAGTGGTGGTAGGTTATGGAACCCAAGCCGTAAGAGAAGTGACCGGTGCAGTGTCCATAGTAAATAGCGAGGCTATTGAAAACCTAAAACCTGCACGTGTTGAAGAGGCCTTACAAGGACAAGTACCTGGTGTTAACGTTACTTCTTCTTCTGGTTCTCCAGGTGCTGGTTTGAACATTAGAATAAGAGGTGTTTCTACTAACGGAGACAATAGACCATTAATTCTTGTAGATGGTAACATTATAGAAGATTTAAGCGTTATTAATCCTGGCGATATAGAAAGTATCTCCGTCTTAAAAGATGCTACGGCTGGTATTTATGGTGTAAGAGCTGCAAATGGTGTGATTATCGTGACCACAAAAAGCGGACGTAGAAACCTGCCTCTTGTTGTAGAATACAATTCCTGGGGTGGTGCTCAAGAGACCTCTAGAAGGTTACCTACCTTAAATTCTCAGCAATATGCGCTAATTAAAAACGAAGCATTTGCTAACAATGGTGAAGCGCTTCCTTTTACTAATATCTCAAATTTAACTAATACCAATTATCAAGATAAAGTATTTCAAAATGCTTTAGTTCTTAATAACGATATATCGATGCGCGGTGGTACAGAGAAGTCTTTGTACAAATTAGGAGTTTCTGTTTTTAATCAAGATGGTATTGTAGGAGGGAAAAAATCAGACTTTGACCGCTTTACCATGAGTGGAAACTTTGACCATAAATGGACTAAGAATCTAGAAATGAAGACAGGCTTCATCTATTCTTACACCAGCAATAGAAGTATAAATGATGGTGGTTTAGGATCTGTATTATTCAATGCAGTGAATATGGCTCCAACCATACCAGTAAGAGATGCCGCTGGTGAATTTTCACTCGCAGAAGGTTTGGGAAATGAAGTTATCAATCCCGAAGCGCAACTTGCAAATACTTTTAATAAAAATAAGGTAGGTAAAATAAGTGGGAACTTTGGGTTAACTTATTCTTTCTTGGATCATTTTGAGGCTACTGCTCGTATTCAAGCAAATTATTCTGAAGCCTATGGAAACAACTTTAATCCACGAGCATTTTATGGAGCTGGTAAGGTATTTAACCTAGATGAAAATGTATACAGCGAATATGAGAACTTTTTTAGTGATTATACCTATGATGCTTTTATTAAATACAATAATTCTTTTAATGACAGCCATAATATTGAAGCAATGTTAGGGATGAGTGCCTTTAGAACTAGAGGCGATTTTAACGATTTCACTGGTTTTGGAAATGGAAGTAATGATTATAATGAGGTAAGCCTCGCTGGAGCAGATCGACGAACCTCTGGAGATGAAATTGTAGGTAGCGCAAGACGTTTTGATCAACGATTACTTTCTCATTTTTTAAGAGTACAGTATGATTACCAAGGGAAGTATTTATTTTCTGGGGTTATACGTAGAGATGGTAGTACTATTTTTGGTCCAGAAAATAGATTTGGTATTTTCCCATCAGCAAGTTTAGGTTGGGTAGCCTCAGACGAGAGTTTTTTAAAGGACAGCAAAGTTATCGACTTCCTTAAAGTACGTGCATCAGCAGGAATTATAGGTAATGATAGGATACCAGCTTTCGGTTATGTTTCCTTATTAACAGGTGAAGGTCAGTATGTCTTTAATGATCAGATTTTTAATGGTACAGCAGGTGGAGCTTTAAGTAATCCAGAAATTAAGTGGGAAGAGCAGTTTACCACAAACGTAGGTGTTGACATGCAATTTTTATCTAACAAATTAAATGTAACCGTAGACTATTTTAATAGAGAAACTCAAGATTTATTAATAGCACCAAACGTTTCTGGTATATTAGGATCAGGTGCTCCTGGTTCAAGTGCTCCATTTATAAACGGAGGAGATATAAGAAATAGAGGTCTTGAACTTTCCATAGGGTATGGAGATCAAATAACTGATGATCTTAGCTTTAATGTGAGTTATAATATAGCGACGCTAGATAACGAAGTCCTTGCTGTAAATAATGACAACGGTTTTATAGAAGCAGGAGGTTTTGGCGTTGGTCAGCCACCTATAACTAGATTCGAAGAAGGTTTTACGATAGGTTATTTTTATGGTTATCAAACCGACGGGATCTTTCAAAATGCTGCCGAGGTAGCTGCTCATCCATCTCAAATAGCCTTGGGTGCAAACGCTCAACCAGGAGATTTTAGATATAGAGATTTAAATAACGATGGAGTAATTAATCTTGAAGATAGAACAGAGTTAGGTGACCCGTTACCAGATGTTACTATGGGAATGAATTTGAGTTTCAACTATAAAAACTGGGACTTCCAAAGTTACTTTTTTGCATCTTTAGGTAATGAAATGGTTAGGAACTATGAACGTAATCAACCACTAACTAACACAACTACAAATATTTTAAATAGATGGACTGGTGAAGGATCAACAAACTCCTTCCCTAGAGTTACCACTGGAGCTACAGCAAACCAAGTGTTTTCAGACTTCTATGTTGAAGACGCTTCATTCCTTAGAGCACAAAATATTCAATTAGGTTATACTTTAAATGATAGTGCTTTAAAAAACGTTAAACTAAGTAAGTTGAGAATATATGGTGCTGTTAGAAATGCTTTTACACTAACCAGATATCAAGGGTTTGACCCAAGTGCAAGTTCTGGAGATCCTCTTGCTAGTGGTATAGATAACGGTTTCTACCCAGTGGCTAGAACATTTTTAATCGGAATAAATGCTAAATTCTAAAAAATACTCAAGATGAAACTTTATAAAATATATATATTACTATTCTTTGTTGCTTTAGGTATTAACTCGTGTAGCGAGGATTATTTAGATGTAGAAAGTGAAGATCCTAATTCAGAAAACTTCTTTAATTCACAGGAAGATTATGAAAGTGCTTTAATCGGTGCCTATGATATGTTGCAATCGAGCTATATTAATGTCATGCTAGGTGAAATTGCATCAGATAATACGCTTGCAGGTGGAGAAAGTGCATCAGACGTTATAGGAATTCAACAAATTGATGATATGATTCACACTCCTGTAAATCAACAATTATCTGATTTATGGAGATGGATGTATGCTGGTGTTAATAGAGCAAATTACATCATGGAATTTCAAGATAAAACAGATTTTCCAGACAAACCTAGGGTTCTTGGTGAGACACGTTTTTTGAGAGCTTACTATTATTTTGAACTGGTAAAATTCTTTGGAGATGTTCCATTAGTAGTAGACCAAAGATTCCTTTTTGGTGATCAATTTGATGTAGACCGTACTCCTAAAGCAGAAGTTTATACCCAAATAGAGTTGGATTTAATATATGCTATTGACAACCTACAGTATACCACTCCTGATATAGGTAGAGCTTCAAAAGGAAGTGCACAAGCTCTATTGGGTAAAGTTTACTTGTATCAAGGGAAATATGACCTGGCTGCAAACGTTTTAGATGATTTAATTCTTTCAAATCAATATAGTTTAGTTGCCGATTATTCTACGATTTTTGAAAACGATAATGAGAATAATTCAGAGTCTGTATTCGAAATTCAATATTCTGATTTAGAAGGAGCTGGATTTGGTTGTTTACAGTGTAGTGAAGGAAATGTAGCCGTTGGATTTAACGGAATTAGAAATTACAACGGACCACTTTTTGAATCTGGTTTTAGTTTCAATGTTCCGACCCAAGAAGTAGTAGATTTATTTGATCCGGCAGATCCTAGATTAGATACAGCAATACTAGATATTGACGCTTTTGCATCGGCTAATGGAGCTACTTTTAGCACTGGTTTTGAACATACAGGTTACTTTAATAGAAAATACATCGCTAGGCAAGGAGATTTAAATACAGGTGATGCTAACCTAACAAACCCTAACAATTACAGAGCTATAAGATTTGCCGATGTTCTTTTAATGGCTGCCGAGGCATACAATAGCGGCAATCTAGGAGATGGACAAGCAAGAACATACTTAAATCGAGTGCGCACTCGAGTAGGCTTACCAGACGTAACACTTTCTGGAACGGCACTGGGAGATGCTATTTTCCTAGACCGTAGATTAGAGTTAGTAGGAGAAGGTCACCACTTCTTTGATCTGGTAAGAACAGGTAGAGCAGCTTCAGAAATTGATAACTTTGTAGCTGGAAAACATGAAGTTTTTCCTATACCTCTAGAAGAAATATTACTTGCAGGAAATCGCTGGGAACAAAACCCTAATTATTAAAATAAAATCATAATGAAAAATATTAAATTTTTATTTGTTGTTTTATTAGCACTAAGCACTGCTATATGGAGTTGTGAAAGTGACGATGAAAAAGACCTAAGCAATACCATTGGAGCTCCGTTAAATCTTGACCTCACCTTTAAGATTACACAAGACAACACTGGATTAGTAACTATTTCTCCGACGGGTGAAAACGTATCAAGTTTTGAGGTTTTCTATGGTGATGGAACTGCCGAGTCTGTAATACTATCTTTAGGTGAAAACGCTCAACGTAATTACCCAGAAGGTTCCTTTCCGGTTACACTGGTTGCTACTAGTTTAAGCGGTGAAACTACAGAATTTGTAAAAACGCTTGATGTTTCTTTTAGAGCTCCTGAAAACCTTGCAATAACGGTTACAGAAAGTGCCTCTTCTAATTTTGGAGTTTCCGTAATGGCCACTGCAGATTTTGAAACTTCATTTGAAGTTACCTTTGGAGAAGACCCAGCGCTTGCACCAGTTGCTTTTATGGAAGGTGATACAGTAAATTATGATTACAGTAGTACAGGAACTTATACCATTACAGTAACTGCTTTAAGCGGTGGTTTCGCTACGGCAACCGCTACAGAAACTGTGGTTATTGAAGACCCAGTAGAATTACCTTTAGATTTTGAATCAGCTACCTTAAACTATAACCTTATTAATTTTGAAACTGCAGTTTCAATTATTAATAATCCTGATGTAAGTGTCTATAACAGTAGTACAAAAGTGGTAAGTATAGAAAAAGTAGGGACACAAACTTATGGTGGTGTTGTTGTTCCATTAAGTGGCCCGATTGATTTTTCAGTTTCGCAAAACTTTAGAATGAAAACTTGGTCCCCTATGCCTGTAGGAACAAAAGTAACCATGAAATTAGAAAACGCCGATGGTTCCATTGCCTCTGCAGATTATGAAGCCTTTACCACCAAAACAGGTGAGTGGGAAACATTATTCTTTAATACCACTGGATTAGACACTACGCAACCATTCAGCCGTTTTGTAGTTTTCTTTGATTTAGGAAACGCACCTACTGGAGATATCAACTATTTTGACGACATTGAATTAGCTGACGGACCACCAATATTGCTACCATTAAACTTTGAAGATCCCGACAGAATTTACAATATCGGTACTAACAATGGAGCTTTTTCAATTATTACTAATCCAGTACCAGATCTGGTAAATAATTCAAGCACGGTACTACAATTTGACAGACCACCTACGGGAGCTAACAACTATTCATTAGTAGCTATTGTTCTTGATCAGCCAGTAGCTTTCACAGCAACAACTTCCTTCACTTTAAAGGTTTATTCTCCACGCGCAGGTCTACCTGTCTGGCTCAAGGTAGAACGCATAGGTAACGGTGGACTATTTCAAGAAGTAACAAGTGTTACTACAACTGTAGCAAACGGGTGGGAAGAACTGACATTTACAAACTTTTCTGGAAATACCACTGATGATTTAAGAAATGTAGTAATATTTTTTGACCCATTACAGTCCACAACGGTATCAGAAACTATCTATATAGATGACTTAATTAAAACAAATTAAAATGAAATATTTCAGAATAGTAGTAATCTTAATGCTAGCAGTTTCATTAAACTCTTGCCAAGATGATGACACTACATTTGGAGATGTAATTGCTCCGAGTAATCTAGAATTGTCCTTTGATATTCAAGGTCAGAGTATGACAGAACCTAATGGTGATGGAACAGGAATAGTTGTGTTCAACGCAACTTCTGAAAATGCTATTAATTATACTTACGATTTTGGAGATGGTCGTACAGGTTCAACATTTGATGGTACCATTGAACATCGTTTTGTAGAATTAGGAGTGATAAGTTATCCTGTTACAGTAACAGCAACTGGAACAGGTGGCGCTGCAACGACTAAAACTGTTATAATAGACGTATTGAGCACATTTGACGATGCCGAAGCAAAAGATTTCCTAACTGGTGGTAGTTCTAAAACTTGGTACTGGTCTGTTGCAGAAAATGCACATTGGGGCGTAGGACCTACTAATCTTATTCCTGGACAATCACCAGAGGCATATTACACACCAGCGTTTTTCCCAGTTCCTGCATTTGGAAGATACTGTAATGAACTCACAGAATGTTTTTATGAAGATGAAATGGTGTTTACTAAAGATGGTAATGACGTTATTTATGAACTCAGGAATTTTGGAGGCACCTATTTTCACAATACTTATTTGACTCAATTTGGTGGTCCATCTGCCTTAAATACTACTAATGCAGATGAGTGCCTACCGTTTACCGCACCAGCACCAGGTCCAGTAACTTTCACTCCTACATTAGATACTGATGTGCCAGAGACCGAATCTAGAAAAACAACTATGCTCCTAGCTAACGATAGTTTCATAAGCTGGTATGTGGGAAGTAGTGAGTATGAAATTATGGAAATTACTGCAAATCGCATGGTACTGCGCACGATTCAAGGCAACGATCCAGCACTTGCTTGGTATCACGTACTTACCACAGATTCACCAGTGAATCCTAATCCTAATTGTAACTAATTCCAACCAAAAATTACATACACTAAGCCACTTTAAAAAGAGTGGCTTTTTTTATGCTCGCTTTCGCGAAAGCAACAAAATACCAACACAAGCTTAACAAAACCTCAGTAAGGAAAGTTACACCATCACTACTATAACGATGTAAAGTCAATGACACAAGCTATTAAGATTCAATCCAAATAAGGATATTGAGAAGGATATTAAATAGAGACCGTTGAAAATCCAACGCTTGAAAGTTATCTTTGCGACAAACTAAAAAATTATACATGAGCGCATTAGTAAAATCTTCTATTGCTAGAAAGTGGATAATGGCACTTTCGGGTCTGTTTCTGGTTATATTCCTGACACAGCATTTTGTCATAAACATTACCTCAGTTATCGCACCAGACACCTTTAACGAGTGGTCGCACTTTATGGGATACAATCCATTAGTGCAATTTGTAGCGCAACCTATTCTTATCGCAGGACTGATCATTCACTTTGTAATGGGTATAGTGCTAGATTTTCAAAATAGAAAAGCGCGTCCTGTAAAATATGCTCAATTCTCTGGGAACTCAAATTCTCAATGGGTTTCTAGAAACATGATTCTTTCTGGTCTGGTAGTACTTGCTTTTTTGGGATTGCACATGTATGACTTTTGGGTTCATGAAATGACGGTAAAATACATAGATGTTGCACCAGAAGACCCAACTAGATATCTACCAGAATTAAGAGAAAAGTTTGTAGACCCGATCAGAGTAGGTTTTTATGTTGTTTCATTCATTTTACTTGCTATGCACTTATGGCACGGCTTCAATAGTTCGTTCCAGTCTGTAGGTGCAAAAGCCATCAATAAAGGTGACGGACTGAGAAAAGCAACTTATGCATGGTCTGTATTGATACCTGCTGGATTTATTTTCATCGCATTGTATCACCATTTTACTCACTAATAACACATAAATTATGTCAGTATTAGATTCTAAAGTACCTCAAGGACCACTTGCAGAAAAGTGGACTAATCATAAAAATCACATTAACCTAGTTAACCCAGCAAACAAGCGTAACATAGATGTTATCGTAGTAGGAACTGGACTTGCTGGTGGTAGTGCTGCTGCTACTCTAGCTGAACTAGGCTATAACGTTAAAACATTCTGTTATAATGATTCTCCACGTCGTGCGCACAGTATTGCTGCACAAGGAGGAATTAACGCTGCCAAAAACTATCAAGGAGATGGAGATTCAAACTTCCGTTTATTCTATGATACGATTAAAGGTGGAGATTACAGGTCTCGTGAAGCAAACGTACACAGACTCGCAGAGGTTTCTTCAAACATTATCGACCAGTGTGTGGCACAAGGAGTTCCTTTTGCACGTGAATATGGTGGACTATTAGATAACCGTTCTTTTGGTGGAGTACTGGTTTCAAGAACATTTTATGCTGCTGGACAGACAGGACAGCAGTTATTACTAGGAGCATACTCTGCTTTAAATAGACAAATCAACCGTGGTAAAGTACAACCATTTAACCGTCATGAGATGTTAGATCTTGTGGTCGTAGATGGTAAAGCTCGCGGTATCATCGCTCGTAACTTAGTTACTGGTGAAATAGAACGTCATGGTGCACATGCCGTAGTCATCGCTTCTGGTGGTTATGGAAATGTATTTTTCCTTTCTACAAATGCAATGGGAAGTAACGTGATGGCAGCATGGAGAACACACCGTCGTGGAGCGCACTTTGCAAATCCATGTTATACACAAATTCACCCTACTTGTATTCCAGTAAGTGGTGAACACCAGTCTAAACTGACATTGATGTCAGAATCATTGCGTAATGATGGACGTATCTGGGTTCCTAAGAAGCTAGAAGATGCTCAAGCCATACGTGAAGGAAAACTAAGAGGTGTAGACCTTAAAGAAGAAGATAGAGATTATTATCTTGAAAGAAGGTATCCAGCCTTCGGTAACCTAGTGCCACGTGACGTAGCATCTCGTGCTGCTAAGGAACGTTGTGATGCTGGTTATGGAGTAAACAAGACAGGTAACGCCGTTTATCTAGATTTTGCAGCTTCGTTCTTAAGATATGGAAAAATAGAAGCTTTAACTAGCGGTCATAAAAATGCTAGCGAGGCAGAAATGATCGCACTCGGTAAAAAAGTCATCGAGAAAAAATACGGTAACTTGTTTGACATGTACCGTAACATAACCGATGAGAATCCTTATGAAGTGCCTATGAAAATTTTCCCAGCGGTACATTATACTATGGGTGGTTTATGGGTAGATTATAACCTACAGACTACGGTTCCAGGATGTTTTGCTGCTGGTGAAGCAAACTTCTCTGATCACGGTGCAAACCGTCTAGGAGCAAGTGCTTTAATGCAAGGTCTAGCCGATGGTTATTTTGTATTACCATACACCATAGGTGATTACCTAGCAGACGAGATTAGAACTGGCCCTATTTCTACAGAAACTCCAGAATTTGAGCAAGCTGAAAAAGATACTCGTGCACGCATAGAGAAATTGATGAATGGTGCAGGAACACACTCTGTAGATTACTATCACAAGAAGTTAGGACTCATCATGTGGAACAAATGTGGTATGTCTCGTAATGAAGCAGACCTTAAGACGGCGATGGATGAGATTAAAGAACTACGTGAAGATTTCTGGAAAAACGTAAAAGTTCCTGGAAGTGCAGATACTAAGAATCAAGAGCTAGAAAAAGCAGGTCGCGTAGCAGACTTCCTTGAACTAGGAGAGCTGTTTGCAAAAGATGCTTTAACTAGAAATGAGAGTTGTGGTGGTCACTTCCGTGAAGAATATCAAACTCCAGAAGGTGAGGCGATGCGTGATGATGAAAACTTTGCTTTTGTAAGCGCATGGGAATATAATGAGAACCCACGTGATGCTAAGTTGCATAAGGAAGACCTTGTGTTTGAAAATGTGAAGCTGGTAACACGTAGTTATAAGTAGTAATCGGTTCACGGTTGTCAGTTATCAGTTGACTGTACTGTGAAGATGATTGTTTTGGAAGGTATCATAACCAAGAAAACATTCAGTTTTGTAGAATTGCAAGAGGTTCCTTAAGTGAACTGATTGATCAAATCGATGTTTGTCTAGATAAAAATTATATAATAGAAGTAGACGCTCAACGATACAATAACGAAATAAACGAAGTAATGAGAGTCCTTAATGGATATATCAATTACTTGAACAAGTTTAATAAATAGTAAAGGGAATAAGTTCCGATTATCTGAGTACTGATAACCGACAACTGACAACCGCTAAACAAATAACTAAGAAGTTATGAAGTTGACACTTAAAATATGGAGACAGGCTGGTCCTGAAGCTAAAGGAAAAATGGTTACTTATCCACTAGATGGTGTAGATGGTGACATGTCTTTCCTAGAAATGATGGATATTTTAAACGAGGAACTGGTTAATAAAGGTGAAGAGCCTGTAGAATTTGACCATGACTGTCGTGAAGGTATCTGTGGATCTTGTAACATGATGATTAACGGGCAACCACATGGTCCACAAAAACTGACTACAACATGTCAGTTACACATGAGAAAGTTTAATGATGGTGACACCATTACCATTGAGCCATGGAGAGCAGCTGCTTTTCCTGTGATCAAGGATTTAATTGTGGATCGTACCGCTTTTGATAGAATCCAGCAAGCTGGTGCTTATGTATCTGTTAACACTTCTGGAAACACACAAGATGCTAACTCTATTCCTATTGAAAAAGCAAAAGCAGATGAGGCGTTTCACTCAGCGACCTGTATAGGTTGTGGTGCTTGTGTTGCTGCGTGTAAAAACGCTAGTGCGATGCTATTTACCAGCGCAAAAGTTTCTCAATATGCTTTATTACCACAAGGTGAGGTAGAGGCATCTGATCGTGTTCAGAACATGGTTAGACAAATGGATATAGAAGGTTTTGGTAACTGTACAAACACTGGAGCTTGTATGATAGAGTGTCCTAAGGGAATTAAACTTGAAAACATTGCTCGTATGAATAGCGAGTATTTAAAGGCTAATATTTAATAGTGTTCTTTTAAAAAAATTAAATCCCTTTACAGAACTCTGTAAAGGGATTTTTTATTAAAACTCCTATTGATCAACAATCTATAGGTACTCGTAAAGATTAGAATTTAAAATACCAATTTGTGTTTATAATGTCGTTAAAATAAATTGAATTATTTTTTACTTATTTTTCAATTTATGGAAGTGAAATAACAAACACAAAATGACACAATAACAATGGAACATCCCAGTCAGCTTAACGTAAGCTTAATACAATCCGACCTGATGTGGGAGAATCCTACAGCAAATATGGAGCAGTTTTCGCGCAAGCTAGAACAACTTTATAACCATACAGATCTAGTTATACTTCCAGAAATGTTTACTACTGGATTCTCTATGAACGCCGCTAAATTTGCTTCAAATAAAGACGTGATTGAATATTTAATGAATCATGCAACTAAGGGCAACTTTGCTATTTATGGTAGTACTATGTTTAATGATAATGGCTCTTATGTAAATAGAGGCTTTTTTATTAAACCTAACCTTACTTTTGAATATTATGATAAACGACACACCTTTACTCTAGCAGGAGAAGAAAAAGTTTATAAAAAAGGTAAAAAACAAGTGATTGTAAATTATAAAGGATGGAATCTAAATTTACAGATTTGTTATGATTTAAGGTTCCCAGTTTTCACGCGCAATACACAAGATTATGACGTCCTTTTATATGTAGCAAACTGGCCTGTTCCACGCATAAATGCATGGGACGCATTGCTCAAAGCTCGTGCTATTGAAAACATGTGTTACAGTATAGGAGTTAATCGCACTGGTAAGGATGGTAAGGACATGGAGTATAATGGACACTCTCAGGTCTATAATCTTCTTGGTGAAGAATTAATAGGCCATCCATGGGAAAATCAAGGTATTAAAACAGTAACTCTGGAGAAAAAACACATTCAAGACTTACGCAAAAAGCTACGCTTTCTAGAAGATCGAGATGACTTTAATTTAACTTTATAGTCTCAACCACATCCCAATTAGCCTGTAGATCAATTACTCTAGGTAAATAAACCACCTCTTCAGGTTGTATAAACTTTAAGAAATTACCAGGATCATAGCGACCATTTCTATTGCGGTCATAAATAACTCTTATCAGGTAGTCTCCTGGGTTTAAAAAATTAAAGTTGTAAGAAGTATTTGAAGTTGCTGTTTGCTCAGCTACTACGGTAAGATCTTCTTTAGTAATTTGAATTATAGCAGGCCATTTATTACCGCCACTCAATGTGATTTCCATATTACCATAATCTCCAGCAGTTCTAGTGGAGCCATTAAATGATAAGGAATCAACAGTGTTTCCATAAAAGTCACTTATGGCTCCAGGAAAAGTCTCCAGCACATATCGCTGACTTTCTTCTCTCGGGAAATCTATGGTGAGCTCATTTCTAAATTGATCTAAACTGGCTTTAAAATCTATCGATAGTGAATCTTTATCTATCAGTTGCATTTTAGAAACATCATAACTCTCTATTGGTGTGCTAGCTGTTAACACTAATGGTGTCGCTAGTGATAAATCGCCTAGCTGTTTAACCAGTAAACTATCCTGGTAACGTTCTTTAAGTGGTACCTTTTTCTCTTCTTCAAAATCTTTATATTCTAATTTTAAGAAAATAGAATCCCGATCTAAGTCTGGCTGAAACCAAAACTGCAAGGTGTCCTTTTTTTCAAGCTTAGTAATTCTGGTTTTAGTAAAAAGATTATTTTCTACTGGAGTGATATTAAGCGAGTCTAAATTACCCGTATACCCCACATAAAACCTACTTTTCCCTTCGTGAGAAACTCTTTTAATACTTGGATCTAGTTCTGGTTCATACATCTTTAATTCATGCACCTCATCACTAGGAATGGTAACTGGCTCTGAGATAAAACCTATTTTATCTGTTTTGGGATTGAACTTTAAATCATTGTTTTCTTCCTTAATTCCTACCATGCGGTATGATCCTGCCGCTAGGTTTTCCATAGTGAAGGTTTTTAAACTATCCAGCGTGTTCAACACATACAACGGCGGCCCTTTAAAAACCAGCGAATCTGTATAAGTAGAATCCATTTTATAGAGCAACACATTCACAAAATCATCTGCTTTATAATTAAGAGCATCAGTGATTTTACCTTTAAGCTGTAAAGAATCTATATAAGAACCCGTACTAAAAACATACCGATAATAAGGATATGGATTAGACTCATTATTATCTATAATACTCTGACCAAAATTAAACGTGTAAGTAGTATTAGTCTCTAAGGTATCTGTAATGGTTATGGTCATTTTCTTAGCTGCGCCGCCTTGTGGAGTGATAATAGGTGCATTTTTCAATGGAGGCGAAACGACCAGCTGCTTCTGTAAATCGTTCAGTTTTATATATTCATTAAAGGTAATTTCTATTTCCTGTGCTTTAAAATTAACACTATAATTATCTGGATAGGCACGTAAAATCTCAGGTGGATCTTCGTCTATAGGTCCACCAGTAGGTGTTCCACGCTTAGCACATTGCACCAGTACAACAGCGATTACAATAAGGCTGAATATATTTAAAAAAGTCTTTTTCACAGGTTCATATAACGTGCGCAAGTTACTATCATTATGTAAAAGATGGAAAAAAAGCAGGCAGTCTTTTAACCCATAGTTTCCAGTCATTTAATTAACGCTATGCTCCTCAGTAGCTGACGTGATACTGCTCCTTAAAAGAAGGACACAAGCTCCAGTGCCATTAACTTCCACCTACCATCTAAGAATATTAAACTTAAACCAATTTGTGTTTATAATGTCGTTAAAATAAATTGAATTATTTTTTGCTTAGTTGAAGCTGAAAATACTTTGCATAGCCCTAGCTACGAAAATAATTTTAAGTGAAAAAGAAACTATTTATTAAGACTTTATAAATTCAATTTGGTATTAATAATCCTAAATAGATATCGCCATGGTCGCAATAGAAATCTTTACTTCTGGAATTTTTTGTAATTCTCTAGCGCAAAGCACTAGTGTAGTTCCAGTGGTAACCACGTCATCTACGAGTAACACGTGCGATCCTTCAGGAATTGTTTCTGCAAGATGATACGGTGTTTGTGTTTCATCACTACGTTTAGTTTGATTCAATTTGGCCTGGTTTATGGTGTTTTTAGTTTTTATTAATGCGCTTTCGCAAAAGCGTGCTTCACATATCATCGCCAGCTCTTTACCAAATTTACTGACCTGATTATAACCACGTTTTGCCCGTCGTTTAGGGTGAACCGGTACTGGAATCACCATATCTATTTCTTTAAAATTTTCTTGGTTTTTTAACTCAGCAGCGAGCCATTTTCCCAGGTATGTACTTATTTCCTCTTTACCTCGATACTTTAATTCATGCATAATGTGCTGGACTGCACCTATTTTTTCATAATAAAACAAGCATGCAAGATGTTCTACATTTATGCGTGCAAAAAAGAGTTCGCGCATTTTTTCATCACTGGTTTTATGAAAATTTGTGAGTGGCACACTAGCGCTGCATGAGGTACAAAGCAAGTGCTCACCCGTTGATAATGGTGTTTCACAACCTATACATAACTCTGGATAGAGTAAATTAAAGAAATCATAAACCCAGCGCCTCATATATTAATAGTAATTTTACTGCGTTATTCATAAATAGCGATTTGGCATCGCTTTTAAAATTCATTCTTTAAATATAACTATATGGGAACTCAAAAAGACAATCGCATATTAAAGATTTTACTAGGTCTAGCTGTTTTACTGCTCATAGCAGTAGGTACTTATGCTTATAAATCACATCACAACAATGAAGCAATAAAAGACCAGCTCAACTTAGAAAAGACTGAAATTGAAAAAGCACTCAATAATCTCGAGGCAGACTATAAAATAGAAATTGAAAAAGGAACCATACTTACTGAAGATCTAGAAACTGCCCGCAAACGCATTACTAGACTTAAAGATTCTGTGAATCTTCTAGAACCTAACGTGGCTATTCTAGCGAGACTACGCAAAGAACTCGTTAAAATAAAAGATGAACGTGACGTGCTCACTGCACGTGTTTATGCCCTAGAACAAGAGAATCAAGAGCTGGCAAGAGTTAAAGACAGCACTTTACAAGTCCTTAATGAAGAAATCATAGCCAGCACTTATAAATCTACTCAAATAGATCACTTAAATGAAAATATGGCCAGAGCTGCCGCTTTACTACCTACTAATTTTAAGGCAAAAGGCTTGATTATAAGAAACAGCGGTAAACAAATTGAAAATGACCGTGCTCGTCGTGTGGATGATTTACAGGTGTGCTTTACCTTACCTCAAAATACACTTGCGGCTACTGGAGTGCAGCAATTCTATCTACAGGTCATCAACCCAGATAATAATGTGATGGGCTTAAAGAAAAAACAGCAGTTTGAAGACCAAGAGCTTACCTATTCTAAGGTAATATCTTTTAACTATAAAGGACAAGAACTGGATATTTGTGAGCTGGTAGGTGCAAATGAGGATAATATCATTAAGGGAAAGTACCGTGTGAATCTATATAATAATGGTATAAGAGTAAGTAGTTCTGAGCTTAGTTTAAGATAAGTCACATTACTTCTATTTGATATTAAACACGCTTTTGGGCGTGTTTTTTTATGAAGTGCTTTGATATACGCTTTCGCGAAAGCGAAATAAACAAAATCACAACGTTTCAAAGCGACATTTTTTTACATTTGCAGCTATGGCAAAGAACAACGATCAAGATCAGTTTAAAAAAGTACTCTCGCATGCAAAAGAGTATGGATATGTATTCCAATCTAGCGAAATCTATGATGGATTAAGCGCAGTCTATGACTATGGACAGAATGGTGCAGAATTAAAGAAAAACATAAGAGAATACTGGTGGCAAGCAATGACGCAGCTCAACCAAGATATCGTGGGAATAGATGCTGCCATTTTCATGCATCCTACCACTTGGAAAGCCAGTGGTCACGTAGATGCGTTTAACGACCCATTAATAGATAATAAAGATTCTAAAAAACGCTACCGTGCCGATGTTCTCGTGGAAGATTACTGCGAGAAACAATTGCAAAAAGCAAATAAAGAGATCGCAAAAGCGGCCAAAAGATTTGGTGAAGATTTTGATGCAAACCTGTACCGTGAGACTAATCCACGAGTGATGAGTTACATGAAGAAAGCTACAGAACCTACCGCTCGACTAGCTGAATTACTAGAAAAAGAAGATCTTGCTGGTGTAAAAGCCTTAATAGAAGAACTAGAAATAGCAGATCCTGATACTGGTTCTAAAAACTGGACAGAAGTGCGCCAGTTTAATTTAATGTTTGGCACTAAAATAGGTGCCAGCGCTGTCACGGCAACAGATTTATACTTAAGACCAGAAACGGCTCAAGGTATTTTTGTTAATTTCTTAAACGTTCAGAAAACAGGAAGGATGAAAATTCCTTTTGGGATTGCACAAACGGGAAAAGCTTTTAGAAACGAGATTGTAGCGCGTCAGTTCATCTTCCGCCAGCGTGAGTTTGAACAAATGGAGATGCAATATTTTGTAAAACCAGGAACAGAACTTGAATGGTTTGAAATATGGAAAGAACGCCGTATGGCATGGCACAGATCTCTAGGAATGGGAGATGAAAATTATCGTTTCCACGACCATGAAAAACTAGCGCATTATGCAAACGCTGCGACTGATATTGAGTTTGATTTCCCTTTTGGTTTTAAAGAACTAGAAGGTATTCATTCTCGTACAGATTTTGACTTGAAAGCACATGAAGAACACAGTGGTAAAAAACTACAGTTCTTTGACCATGAGGAGAATAAAAACTATGTTCCTTATGTACTGGAAACATCTATAGGACTGGACCGTATGTTCCTAGCCGTATTCTCAAATTCTCTTGTAGAAGAAAAACTAGATGGCGGCGGCGAGCGTACCGTATTAAAACTTCCAGCAGTTCTTGCACCTGTAAAAGCGGCGATTTTACCTTTATTAAAAAAAGATGGGTTGCCAGAAATTGCAAACGAAATTATAGACGACTTAAAGTGGTCTATGAAAGTAGCTTATGAAGAAAAAGATTCTATAGGTAAGCGCTACGCAAGACACGATTTAAATGGAACACCTTACTGTGTAACCATAGATCACGAGACTAAGGAAGATCATGCAGTTACCGTACGGGATCGCGACACGATGACTCAAGAACGTATCGCTATTAAAGATTTAAAATCTTATTTAGAAAAGCGCGTGAGCATGAGTGAGTGGTTAAAGAAGATATAATACCAAAAACAACAGTAAACCAAAACACCGTAACTATGAAGCTACGGTGTTTCTTTATTACCCTTTTCAAAAGTGTTTATTAAACTGATCGTATTATGGGTTCACTTCATCAATCACCACACATAACTCTCCTTCTAATCCACCAGTAGTTACTACATCAAAACGGAATTCATCTCCTACAGCTGTTCCAGCACGCTGGCAAGTCACTGTTACTGTATAGTTTGTGCCATTAATTCCTAATGTTCCAGGCCCGACAGCATTTAAAGTCACAGCGCTAGTGGTTAAGAAGATGTTCCCAGGATTAGTGGTTTCATATACCTCAACCGCTGCTACACCAGGACCACCATTATTAGGAAAAAGTTCTGTTTGTAATTGAGCCTCTGGCAATAAGGTGTTTGTAGTTCCATCAAAGAAGGTCAACCCTTCATAATTGCATTGATCCTGATTGTCGGCCGTGCCGTCATCATTATCGCAGCTTAAAAAAGCGATAGACATGATTAATACTAATGATACTTTAACGAGATACTTCATAGTAGTAGTTTTATAATTTATTATTGTAGGTTGAAAATTAAGCACCGTTGATTCTCTATACTAAGTACAATTGATGAACAAAGACTTTGAGTCTATGAAGTGTTCCATTCATAGTTTTAAAGCAGTATGAAGTCTTCTCTTAAAAATAAGCCTTCAACTGCACACTTCCCGTGTGAATGGTTCTGGCCGTTTCACTATTGCGACCATTATATGAGATATTTAAGTCTAGGAAACTGGATATGTTTTTTTGAAACAACACATTCCATGTAAAATTAGTTCCTGGTTGCAATCCTTCCAGCATTTGAAAACCTACTGGAGAAAAAGCTTGTCCTTCAAAATCGTTTTTAACATAACGCATCTCACCATTAACCGCATATTTCTGTTCTTTATTGAACGAGAAACTAATTCCTAGATTTTGCTGATCCAGTAACGCGGCTTCATTCACTACATTTTCTTTGGTTTGTAATTCATAGAACAGATCTACTCTACTACTCTTACCAAATAAATAGGAGATTTGAGGCTTGAACAAGCTCTCATTAATCTTAAAATTACGGTTTGCAAAGTTCTCACTTTCACTGGCGTTAAAACCCGTTTGGGCATCCATAGTAATGAGCCAGTTTTCTTTAATTTTATGAATAAAACCTAGCTGGTGGCTTTCTATTTTACTGCTCAAACTGCCTATACTTTGTAAATTTTCAGTAGCACTACTTATGTAAGTATAGTTAGTAGTGTACCGCTGTTTTCCTCGATTATAAAATAAGCTATTTCTAAAGTTGAGATTCAATCCTAATTGATTATCACTACTATTAAAAGGGTTCAGGTTAAAGGTCGCTCCTTCTCGAGCCACCATGCGATCTATTAAATAACTCGTCTGGTTGTAAAAATGAGACAGTACTTTCCTGTATCCTTCTTTTTGTGCCCACGAGATAGGGTTTAATGTGAGTGTTTGAGCAAATTTATTTTGGTGTGTTGGGATAAAAATTTGATTAGGCAATAAGATACGCACATAACGACCTTGATCCTGAAATTGTGCTACTTCAAACTCATATAAATCTTGAATACCATCACCGTTATAATCTATCCAGGTAAACGTTCCCTGTCCAGGATTCACTTCTACATAAGTAAAATCCTGTCGTGGAATGGTAGAGCTATTAGTCTCATAAGTGGTATTCCACAGTACTTTTTTATCAAAGAATTTGCGTTGGTACTGCAATCTACTATTAAAAGAAACCTCATCTTGTGTGCCTTCAATTTCACTTTTTAAAACACGATAATTTGCATACACTCTTAAGTTACTCCATTCATCTTTAATAGGTTGAGATCTTACATAATAATTATTAGATCTATTCACACGTTCTAGATTACCTAATCTCAAACTATCATTTACACGATTTCTATAACCTATTTCTACAAAAACCGCCGTACTATCACCTATACCACCATAGACTTCATAACCCGCAAAACGTTGTGATAATGGAGTAAATTCACCAGTCTCAATGACATTTTGCTGGTTATCCTCTGTATCAAATCTTGCACCTATCCACTTGTTTTGAAAATGTTTCACCACATCCACATTGGCTCTATAGAATTGCGATTCTAGTGTGGTGGCGTTGCTGTTAAGTACGCTTCCGCGAAAGCGTGCTTGCCATCCAGCATCACGATACATACCACTCACATTGTGTCTATTACCATTATAACTATCTGAAAACTCTAAGTGCTCTAACTCATAAGTGGCGCGCAGTGTAGAGTCTTGCACATAATCCAATCCTATGGTAGAAAATAACTGATTACCACTCGTGACGTCTATATTCCAATCACGATTAAATTCAATATTATAAACACGTTCCACATTGCGAAAATTCTGGTCTATATAATCTGACTTCACACGGGCTCTCAATGTCGTTAAAGAGTCCTTTTTCCAAAGCTGCTGTTGTATAGCAAGTTTTACCGCTACTCCACGGTTATCATCATCATCTATACTTGAGAAACGGTTAAGATCGTTGCTGCTAGCGGCAATTTCTGTGTCAAGAATCGTAGTTTTAGAAGGTGCATAGCGGGCTTTGGCACCAGCGATGGTAATAATCTCTGGAGCAAAAAGTCTAATAACTGGTGCAAAATTTCCTTGTGACACACCTGCAATAGGTGCCACATACTCATAAATATTAGTAATAGCCTGGTCGTTTACTAAGATATAATCACCTTGATTCTCACCTACAAAAGAGAATCGCACATTGAATAAATCATAATTAGGGTCTTGCGAGAAGACAAAGCGTTCCACTCCAGCGATCGTTTCCTTACGATATAGAATTTTATTTTCAGAAAAAGCATCGGCAACAGCGCTGGGTGCGATGGCTAGATCTTCATTATCTCCAGCGGCGGCGAGAATAGCTACTTGATCTTCATTAAGGTTTTGCTGTAATGGTTGATTTTTGGCATCACTTTCTGTATAAATATAAGTTTCTACGGCCAGTTTATCGGTTTCATAACCACCTTTTCCATAGCCTACAAAACGAGTGAAGTTGCGCTCACTGTACTGATATTCTATGGAAATACGCATTTCACTAGTAATAGGGAACGTGGCGTTAAATCGTACTTCTCCAGCGTTATAATCAATCACATAGTCTGCGTTTTCTCCACGCGTGAGTGGTACACCGTTTACAAAAACACGCTCGCTACCAGATACTACAAGTATAAACAACTCGCCATTACGCCCAGTGAGTTTATAAGGTCCTTGATTTCCTTCCTGACCTGTGAACCTAGAAATATTAAAAATACCGCGTACCAATGCTCCAGCCGCTTGAACATAACCTTTAGAATCATCACCATTAAAGTTTACTTGCCCTGAGATTCCTTGAACACGTTTCGTAAAATTATTGAAATAAGAGTCTGTTTGAATGAGATCTACGTCACCAGCTCTTATGTTCCAATCGTCGCTGTAGAGCTCGATAAAAATCTGATCAAATTCATCCAGGCGTTGCGAGTAACCATTTTGAGTTTGTGGCACATTTGCATCTTGAATAGATGCCCGCAAAGAAACCTTATCTGACAGTGCTCCAGAGATTCTCAAATCCAGTTCTGAATCTACCACAGAATTCTGATTATTTCCTACTCGCAAACCACGGGTAATAGAACCTGTCGTGTTTAATCCATCAAATGGCACATAATTGCGTTTTATAGTAGACTGTCGCATAGCCACTACACGTTCTTGAGCGCTGTTGTTATCAAGTATTATTTTAGGATCGTACTGCTGGTAGGTTTTCTTTAAAAAATCGGGTAATGGTAAGAATTGAATATCTATAGAGTCTGTTTTTATTGCAGTAAATTTTTCAATATATATTATGGCATTTTCAAAGTCTACTTTATAAGCGGTAGAGTCCACCGGCATACCACGGCTGTCCACCATCTTAAAATACGACGGATTGATACTGATGCTATCCAGTTGAATACTATCGGTCGCCGCAAGACGTACTTTTTTCACATTAGTATATTCCTGCGCACTAGCAGCTGCCAGGACCAGTGTGAATAAAAATGCAAGTACGTGTTTCATTAAGTGTAAAACAGATTCTCTTCAAAAATATTTTAAATGTAAGAGGTAATAGTGTTTTATGATGGGAAATGTGAAGATTGGTGATTTCTTTGAACTTCAAACCTCACAGGTTTGGCTCATAATTTCTACTTGACACTAATAAATGAATAGGTTTTACTAAGAATCGAGCTCTTTTAATCGAAACCTGTGAGGTTTGGATTCTAGAAACGAATTTTTGAATTCAAAAAAACCTTAAGTGGAATTCTTGAGGTTTTTGAATATTATCTTTTAAATAATTATTTTTCTTTATACATATACCAATAATTCAATGATTCGTTATTGAAATACTGAAATCGTAAAAAAATTGTGTCATTTCGCTTTTTTAATACTCCATTTAAATCCGAAATTAGATTACCTGTTTTCAATTTAAAGCTAATTCCATTGTCGTAAATCTTATTAATCCCAAGTAATTGGTTTTTAGAAGTCTTTCCTGTTAATTCATTTTTAATGTTTATTTCAGGCATTAAATAATCAATTAATGCACCATCCTGTAACTTTATGTAATATTTATGATTCAAATTTAAATCACCATAAGTTACAGGTTTATTGTCATTTGGCTTTGATTGGAATTGATAAAGCCCATTCCATTGAATTTCATCATTTAAAGAATATTCTTCATAACTAGCATCGGGTTCTCTCAAATCTATATTACATGAATAAATCATGCAACAAATAAATAATAATAGAGATTTTAAGGGTATGTTTCTGTCCATTTGAAATTTTGTTTAATATTGCCGCCCATATTTATTCCACTACCTCTAGGTTTATTAGGTATAACAGCATCATGTTGTGAATTACTATCTGGTCCATCTTTTCTTAACCTAGTACCACTTTCCCAACCTGTAGTATTTGAAAGTTCAAAAGTAATATCATAAGTACCGTCCATATTATTAGTAACAACTGCACTAACACTATAGCTACCTAAAAAGGCTGTTGCTATATTTAAGTTACTAATGCCATCGTAGAATTCATTTTGACCATAACTAAAAGTACTAGAAAAACTACTTTGTAGTGGTGGGGCAGGAATCTGGTTGTTTTGAATAGATTGTAATGCAAGTTGCCTGACAGCATTTACTGAACCTTGTTGACTATCAGGTATTTGGCTTACATCAAATGGCTCGCTTAAATCCTTTACGTTTTTATTAGGGTCATTAGTTCCATCTCCGCTTATGAGCGGCTTATCTATTCCATGAATATTTATTAATACAGCATCGTTATTGGGATTTAAATCTGAATTGTTAACCATGCCGTCATAATTACCTCCAAGCTCAAAAGTCCAAACTAATAATAAATCCATCCACTGCATTTGATCAACATTAGTGTTTGTTAATTGAAGCATGCTAATTCTGATAGGGTTTATTACAAAAGTATTAATGTCACTTGTTGCACTTGGATATAAATTTTGCAGTTTTGTCAATACAACATATAGTTTATGTGCAGCTTCTGCTGTTGAAGTTATACCTTCCGAAACTGCTTGTTGTAATTTTTGAATAATTTCAGTTGGATCAATTTCCGAAGTTGAACCTTCACCGTCGTAAACCTTTGCTAAATCGATAACAACTTTTGAAATTTCCTTATCAAGCTCAGAATCATCCTCAAAGTCCAAAGTTTCTAAAAGTATATCTTCAAGAAGACTATTGTTTGATAAATAGATTCTATCTTCTAAATTAAGGGAATTATATAATTTAGACTTTTCCTCAAAATCAACTGTAAAAATAGGCGATGAGATAACTCCAGCACAATCTCCATTAGATAATGAAAGGCATGGCTCAGTTTGTGTATCGTTATTATTTGGCTCAGTTGGGTCACCAGAATTATCACCATTACTAGGCGGTGTATCATTACCGCCATCTGGGAAACCACTTAGGCCACCGGGATAAGTGTTGTCTGGTGGAGGATTATTTCCACCATCAGAGTTACCTCCGCCACTACTGGATCCAACACATAGCTCCATAATCACTAGTAATGTTGCCTCCTGTGCTCTTCTCCAATCGTTTGATTCTAAATCACATGGCTCTCCAAATTCATGATTACCTACTGTACAATTCCTCCCAGGAATAATTTCTGTTGACCCCACACAATCGCCTGAACCAATATAATTTACATTCATTTTATATTGGAATCCTGAATTAACTGGGGTGTAGGTAACATATTGAAAGAGGTCTTGTGGGATGTTACCTTGTCTTATGTCATCTAAACTGATGTAATTCAAATCATAAGCTACTATAAAAGCTTGATAAGTAGAGTCTATTTGCTTTGAAAACACCATATTTTTTAAATGGGTAGTATCACTGGAATCAGTAATTTTAAAAGTATAACTTTCATAATCACCACTACTCACATGATTTACCTCGCTGTCTTCAATATAAAATCCATTGATAGAATCATAAAATGATTTTTGTGCTACTGAGATCCCTAGATTTTCTTTGGCATCTTTTAAAGCTTTGCGTAATGAACGGTTATTTTCTAACTGAGAACGGGTGAGTTTTTCCACTTGAAATTCGGGTCCTTCTTGAACGGTTTCTTGTGGAGCATCATCTTTCTGGCAGCTCGTAAATGTGAGCATAGCAATAGCTGCTATCGCAATGAGGCTTTTAGCCCATTGTGCGTTTGTGCGTTTGTGCGTTTAAACATAGTTTTTAAATGTAAGGTTTATTTCACAAATATACAAAAGTAGGTTCTATCTTGTTAAAAAATGCATAATTATTTCACTCTTCTTATTAACAAGAAGGAATTATACCAATTAGTGTTTATAGTGTCGCATATAATTCGTTTCTTTTTCGCCTATATTTCAAAATAAAATGAAACCGTAGCTTAGGCTATGCTTTAATTTTCTTTATCATCTAGTCAAAAAATAATTCAAATTAAGAATACGGCATTAGAAACATAAATTGGTATTGATTAAACAAAATCAAAAATTAGTGTTTAAAAGAGGTCGTAGTGCTTTAACAAAGAGTAGGCTTTGAAAATCAAAACCCTGTGAGGTTTGGATTCTAGAAACGATATTTTAAATGTAAGAGGTAATAGTGTTTTATGATGGGAAATGTTGAGTTGTTGATATAAGGAACGGTAACAAACACAAAGTAGCGATAGTAGATGAATGAACCCTTAAAATACCGCAAATCATTTCCTCATTATAACATTGCTTCCACTCTTAAAGATTGCCGCGTCGTTTCCTCCTCGCGATGACAGTTTATATCAACTCCTTCAACCGCTCCATAATCACGGCTGTATCAATCGTATCAATAATGTTCTCATAACCATCTACTAGTTCATTCCCAAAAATAGATGTAGGAACTAATGGATATTCATCGCGGTTAACGGTGAGGTGGCGTTCTACAGATTGTGCAAAAGGTGCAAAACCTGCATAAGGATGTGTATTTCCCCATAGGGTGATTACGGGAATACCATACATGGCTGCAAGATGACCATTACCACTATCCATCGCAATCATAGTGTCTAGATTTGAAATGATATTTAATTCTTGTTCAAAATCGAGTTTGCCAGCTAGCGAAATGATATTTTCTGATCCAGAGGCGATGTGTTCTAAATCACTGGTTTCCTTTTTTCCACCACCGAATAGTAATACTTGAACTCCAGATAAGGCAGCAATTTCTTGAGCTACTTCTGTCGCTTTTAATAGGCCTAACGCCTTAGTACGATGTGCAGCAAAAGGCGCAAAACCGATCCATTTTGAAGTGTTTTTACCTACTATTTCATAAATTTCTGTTGAAATAGGGCGCTTTTTAAAATAATCGCTCTTTTGTAAATTAATTTCAAACCCTAGATCGCGCAGTACATCTGCATAGCGCTCTGTGGTGTGTTTTAATGGTTTAAAAAAAGATGGGTTTTTTACTAATTGTTTTTTCTCACTGCGTCCTTTATCTATAGACGCCTGTGGGATTCCCACCATTAAAGCGCGTAGAGTTTTACTGCGCAGCACGTTATGGAAATCGGCAATCGCATCGGGTTTTAAGTTTCTAAGCTCTTTTGCAAGTCTCCATAATCCTGAAAACCCTTTGTGAGTGTCGTTTACTTGCGCTTCTACAAACTGGATGTTAGGTAGTTGTGATAAGATGGGTTTAAACCGCTTTCGCGAAAGCGTAATCACCTCAACCTCTGGATACTTTTTATAAAGTGCGAGTAACACAGGCACACACATGGCCACGTCACCCATGGCACTGAGCCTGATAACGAGTATGCGTTGTGGTAAATTCATGATTATTTACGGGCTCTCAATACTGGATTGAGCTCATCATCATTATACATTTTCATTTGCTTGTACACTTTCATGTACTTACTACCACTGGCAACATCATCGAGTAACTGATCTAGCGCAGTAGATAAGTCGATGCGCTGCTCTAAAAGTATGTCTAGTTTCTTTTGACAAGCATTAATGTGATCCTGAGAAGCATCGGTACGAGTAGCTTCTTCATTCATGTGGTATATTTTTAATGCTAGAATAGATAATCGATCAATGGCCCATGCTGGACTTTCTGTATTAATAGTAGCGTTATCCTTAACAGTAACGTCTTTATATTTTTCTAAAAAATAGCTGTCCACATATTCCACCATATCTGTACGGTCTTGATTACTAGCGTCTATCTGTCTTTTTAGAGTAAGTGCTGCTACTGGATCAATGTTAGGGTCACGTATAATATCTTCATAATGCCACTGCACAGTATCAATCCAGCACTTGCGGTATAAAAGGTGCTCAATAAGGTTTGTATTACGATCATAAGGGTTTTCAAAAGGCTGTTCTACGGTATTTATCACATGATAAACATCGATTACCTTTTGAAAAATAGCATTGGCTTTATCTGAAAACATAGTTTGTTATTTATGATTACAAATATAAGTTTCTTAAATCAAACGCCGGAGTAGTATTAGTTTAAGAGTAGTCCCCAAACAAACAATAGAACGGGAAACCAAAGAAGTAATTCTACTACTATTTTATGCTTTACTGCGTGAGCAAATTGAGCCCATAATATACTAAGTGCAGGAATAAGAAATAAAAAACCGCCATGAATAAAGGATTCAAAATTTAATAGTGCTATAACAAGGCTACAAAGACCGCTAAACATGATGATGGTAAAACGTGGTCGTGTGCTTTGCGGTATGTTAACAACCTTTGAAATATAAACGAATAGCCCAATGATGGCTATTCCTAAAAGCATAAGCGGAATAAAAGTTTTTATTTCAAACACATGATGTTCCCATAAATAAGATGTAAAAAAAGAGCTTGATATTCTATGGAGTTGTTCATGTTCCCAAACATAATCATAAGTAAATAGTAAAATCCACACACAACTCATGGCTATAAATGGAGTGATCCAGTTTCTAAAATCATTGCGCGCATAAAGAAATATGGCTATAAATACCATCACATAAAAAACAGTACTCCAGGCATAAAAGATAGAAGCAATTGCAATCCAAAATGAAGCATCAAAAATCTTTTTAACAGGAACTAATCCTGATTTAAGGCTTAATAATCTACGCATGGCTAGTAGTGAAAAACTTAAAGCCACTAATAGTTCTACAGGAACTTTAAAAACTATGTAGAGTAAGGATATAAGGCTAGCCGTAAATAAGGCATAAGTGGACGATGGTGTAAGGTCATTTTTAGTAACAATAAATTGAAAAATAGCTAAGGCTGCAGGTAGCACCAGTAAGGGAATAAAGTCTTGCCATATCAAATGAGAACTCAAAACCAAAGAAATAATAATACTTAAAACAACGGTGATCAACACCGTGAGATAGTGAATAGGTTTAGAAGTACTAAAAAAAGTAGAAAGCATATAATTTTTTGACTATTTTTGCATCAGTAATAAGCAATTTACAGCAATGAAAGAATTTTTTGAAGGAATAGGTTACTTTTTTGAAGAGATATTAATGATGCCATTCTCTGCACTAGCAGAATTAGAGCGTGAGAGCTGGTGGCTTGCAAATACCGTATCGTGGTTGTGCATCCTTATACTCATAGTAGCTCTAGGATACTGGATCAAGCAGTTGCGCATCTTTGAAGCTAACGGTGAGGAAGATAAATCACAAACCGCACATTCTTTCCTAGGTAAAAATCAACAATAGATTTCGACTAACTTATAGGTCAAATCCTATATCAGTTCTATAATATATCCTATCAAAACTCAGTTTACTGATGTTTTCATAGGATTTTTTTAGTGCCTGTTTAAAATCATCGCCATAACTAGTAATAGCCATCACACGACCACCATTAGTAACTACTTTTCCGGCTGTTTCTTTAGTTCCAGCATGAAAAACAATGCTGTCATCCACCTGATCTAAGCCGTGAATTTCCATTCCTTTATCATAAGCTTCTGGATATCCACCAGCAACACACATGACTGTTGTCGCACTTCTAGGATCGATTTTGAATTGCTCTTTGTGTAATTCTGCTTTCGCGAAAGCGTGCAAATGAGACAACAAATCACTAGAAATACGCGGTAGTACCACCTCAGTTTCTGGATCGCCCATACGCACGTTGTACTCTATAACCAAAGGCTCATTATTCACGATCATCAATCCTATAAAGACAAAACCTTTATACTCTAATTGCTCTGATTGTAAACCGTTTATGGTAGGAATAACTACCTGTTGTTCAATTTTTTCCATCAAGGAGGCATCTGCAAATGGTACTGGAGAGACTGCTCCCATTCCGCCTGTGTTGAGACCTGTATCGCCTTCACCTATACGTTTGTAGTCTTTGGCAGTAGGCATGATTTTATAGGAATCTCCATCTGTCATCACAAAGACACTCATCTCTATTCCATCTAGGAATTCCTCAATAACCACTTTATTAGATGCGGCACCAAATTTCCCGCCTAGCAACATTTCTACTAGAGCTGCTTTGGCCTCATCAGCATTTTGAATAATTAGCACACCTTTCCCGCCAGCGAGTCCATCAGCTTTTAAAACATAAGGTGCTTTTAAAGAATCTATGAATTGTTTTCCATCACTAAGCGTTGCGGCAGTAAAGCTTTGATAAGCTGCCGTAGGAACCTGATTGCGTAGCATGAATTCTTTGGCAAATTCTTTAGAACCTTCCAGCATGGCGGCATTTTTAGATGGTCCTATCACGTTAATATGATTAAGTTGATCATCATTTTTAAAATAATCATAGATTCCAGCCACCAGCGGTGCTTCTGGACCTACAACTACCATAGTAATGTTATTTTCTAGGACAAAGTTTTTTATCGCCTCAAAATCTGTAACGCCTAGATCTAAATTAGTAGCTATTTGTGCTGTTCCAGCATTACCTGGAGCAACGTACAGATGTGATAATAAAGAGCTTTGAGATATGGAATGTGCAAAGGCGTGCTCACGGCCGCCGCTTCCTAGAATAAGAACGTTCATGGGATGTGTTTATAGATGCAAAAATAAGTTTTACCTTGCTCAATATTGCTTTAAATCTTAAAATGCCGCTACAACTTTTTGACAACATATTAAAATTACAAGGCTATGCCATAGATAATGCTAAAAAGCAATTTAAACAACTTTTAATAGCTACTGAAAAGTCTATAGAACAACGCAAGCAAGAAATCGTTGCTCATCACTTACAGCACAATGCTTTTTATCAAGGTCTTATAAGTGATCATAACGCAGCATGGGAACAATTACCAGTACTTACTAAGCGTGATTTACAGCAACCACTCGCGCAACGGTTAAGCAATGGTTATACCTTAAAATCAGTTTTTAAAGGAAAAACCAGTGGCTCCAGTGGTCATCCATTTACATTTGCCAAAGATAAAATGGCTCATGCTCTAGCTTGGGCAGCGTTTCATCACGCTTATAAGGAACATGATATAGACCTCAACAGCTCTTTACAAGCCCGTTTTTATGGAATTCCCTTAAGCGGTAAAGGAAAATATATAGAGTTATTGAAGGATTATGTGAGCAACCGCAAGCGATTTCCCATCTTTAATTTGAATGATGAGGTGCTGGAGCGTTATGTATCTCGCTTTGGTAAAAGCGCGTTTCATTACCTCAACGGATATACCAGTAGCATCGTGCTACTAGCAAAATACTGTCGTGAGCTCCAGCAACCGCTGCAAAGTATTTGTCCCAGTTTGAAATTATGCATTGTTACTAGTGAAATGCTTTTTCCAGATGATCGTGAGTTGCTTGAAAAATGGATAGGCGTTCCTGTGGTAAATGAATATGGCGCTAGCGAAGTAGGACTGATTGCTATGGAAAATCCACAAGGTGAATTCATCATTAATCAAGAAAATCTATTTGTAGAAGTAGTAGATAGTCACAATCAACCAGTTTCTGACGGAACTATAGGACGTATTCTAGTAACTGATCTTTACAATCTAGCGCATCCTATGATACGTTATGAGATAGGCGACTTAGGCAGCTTGAAGACACTAGAAGATGGAACTAGAGTTCTGGAAAACCTACAAGGGCGCACCAGTGATATCGCTCGATTGCCTAGTGGTAAAGTTGTTCCTGGACTGACTTTTTACTACGTGACTAAATCCATCATTAGTGAAGATCTAGACATTCTAGAATTTGTGGTGATACAGCGAGAAGCTGCCTTATTTGAGATTCAGTATGTAAGTACTAACGATATGAATGAGGTGCAAAAAACCAAAGTACAACAAGCGATGGATGAATATTTAGAACCTGGATTAACCATTATTTTTACAAGGCTGGAATCACTAGATCGCAGCAATCGTGGTAAGTTGAAGCAGTTTGTGAGCTTTGAGCTAAGGTTTTAGTTTTAGATATATTAAGCGACCATCTTCAACGTATTTTATTAAAACTTTTTACGCGGGTAAATTTTATGGTTTTTTACTCGTGTATGGTGAACGTAGGTAATGGTTACTTGTGTTATATGATGATGTACTTAAATAGTTAATACCAAATTGATTTAATAGTGATTATTACTTGCAAACCATTTTGCGCTTCACCACAAACTGCTCATAAAAAAACAAGAGCATGCTCCAGCAACTTTTTAATGTAGAGTAACCTAAGTGTTTTCTATACACGGCATAATTATACTTAATTAAATCCAGCTTATTAGAGGATATTCCATCGCCTAAGCGGTAACTGGCCAGTGGTTCTTGAATTCCTATGGCATATTTTGACTTTTTGAGAACGTCCAGCCACATGGCCCAATCCTGTCTTTTACGTAAAGCTGGAATGGTTATTTTACCTAATACAGAGGCGTCATAAACACCTGTAAGATTTCCTAGATAATTTGCCTTAAGCAATTTTCCATAGGTTAGTTTTTCAAAGACTTTATGAATAGCAACTGGCTGGTCTGGATCTTGATTAAACAACTCATAAGCTGCATAACAAACACTTGCGTTTTGTACTTTCATAGCTTCTATTTGCTTAGTAAGCTTATAGGGTTTCCACAGATCATCTGCATCTAGGAATGCGATGTAGGTTCCTGTAGCTTGTTCTACTCCTTTGTTTCGGCTTATTCCTGCACCAGCATTCTGTGCGTTTTTCAGGAGTTTAAATGATACTTGTGGTGTGGAATATTGATTTGAGTACGCTTTCGCAAAAGCGAGACCACCATCATCACTGCAATCATCTATTAATATAATTTCTAGAGGTCTGTGCGATTGTGCCACGACGCTATTTAAAGCATCACCTAAGGTGTGAATGCTGTTATAAAATGGAACGATAACAGAAACAAGGCTCATCTAATAAGCTTTTTCTTCACCCATAAATACGTTTGCAATGGTCTTAAAAATAATTTTTAAATCCATTACCGTACTCCAGTTTTCTATGTAAAAAATATCATTGCGCACGCGACCTATGATATCTTCTTCAGTCTCAACCTCACCACGATAACCACTTACTTGTGCAAGACCTGTTATACCTGGTTTCACAAAATGACGCACCATAAATTTATCGATACGCTCTGCATACATGTGTGTGTGACTTACCATATGTGGTCGCGGACCTACCACACTCATATCTCCTAGTAACACGTTAAAAAACTGCGGCAATTCATCGATACTGGTTTTGCGCAGGAACTTACCTATTTTAGTAATGCGATGATCTCCACGTGTAACTTGATGTAAATGTGCGGTCTTATTAGGCACCATAGAGCGGAATTTATAACAGGTAAATTCTTTATAATCTAATCCATTACGAGCTTGTTTAAAAAAAACAGAACCTTTAGATTCTAGCTTGATAATAATCGCAATTAAAGGTGTTAACCAGGATAAAACACCTATAATAACAAACATAGAAAACACGATATCAAAGGCTCGTTTTGCGACTTTATTTATAGGATCATCTAGTGGTATTTCACGTAGTGCGATAATAGGTGTGGTACCGTAATACTCGTAGTGTAATTGTTTAGACAGTACGGTGGTGGTGTCTGGAAGAAATTTTAATGTACGCAGGTTATTATCTGCAAAATCTGTGAGTTCTAGTAGTTGCTCATTAGATAATTCCTGTACAGAACAGAAAATCTCATCTATATTATTTTCTAGGACCCAATCTGTAAACTGGTTAAGGTTGAAGGATTTTTTTACGTCAAATAACTCTTGAGTTCTATAACCGTAGTCCGGTCTTTTTTCAAAAAAGTTTTTAAGTTGCTCTGTGTCTTTATTTGCTCCTAGAATAGCTACGTGTCTTAAGTTTCCACCGAGTACCTTGCGGTAGTTTTTAAGTAGAAAGAAGATAGAGACTTTAACGGTAGCGATAAGTCCCATTACGGCACCTATATATTTAAATGTATATAAAGAGTCTTTATTGAGCTCATAGTAATATCCAAAAAAGGCAAAAACGATAAAAGCAAAAAAAATGGATTGTTTTAAAAGACGTAATAGTAGGGTAGTAAAATTAGTATTGCGATGGATCTGGTAAAAACCAAACTGCATGGAAACGATAATCCAGCAAACTCCTATAAAAATTCCATAGGTTAACAAGTCAAAACTATCATCAAAAAAGTAAGAAGCACCAGCAATGATAAGCGACAAATCTGTAAGGTACAGAAATGGCCTTAATAGTCCTGAGTAGCGACCATCCCGATAGGAAATACTATCTTCTGATATGTTTTGCAAAGTCTTTGTGCTCACGTTTTTCTAAGTCTTCTTTAGAAAGTGTTTTAAAATATTCAAAGGTGATACGCATTCCTTCTTCACGAGAAACTTGTGGTTCCCAGTTTAGGATTTTCTTAGCTAGCGAGATATCTGGCTTGCGTTTTAATGGATCATCTTGAGGTAGGTCCTTATAAATAACCTTTTGTTCTGTGCCTGTGAGCTCTATAATCTCTTGTGCAAAATCACCAATAGTAATCTCATGAGGATTCCCTATGTTTACTGGATCGCTATAATCACTTAACAGCAATCTATAAATTCCTTCTACCTGATCATCTACATAACAGAAAGAACGTGTTTGTGTTCCATCTCCAAACACCGTAATATCTTCTCCACGCAGTGCCTGTCCCATAAACGCTGGGATGACACGACCGTCATTCAATCGCATTCTAGGACCATAGGTATTAAAAATACGTACGATACGTGTTTCTAAACCATGAAAACGATGGTATGCCATGGTCATGGACTCTTGAAATCGTTTTGCCTCATCATAAACTCCACGTGGTCCTATGGTATTTACATTACCGTAGTAATCTTCACTTTGCGGATGTACTAATGGATCTCCATAAATCTCACTGGTAGAAGCGATAAGAATACGTGCATTTTTAGTTTTGGCAAGGCCTAATAAATTATGAGTTCCTAGTGAACCTACTTTTAAGGTTTGAATAGGAATTTTTAAATAATCTATAGGACTAGCTGGGCTGGCAAAATGTAGGATGTAATCTAAATCACCAGCAACGTGCACATAATTACTCACGTCGTGATGATAGAATTCAAATTGCTCTAGCGGGAAAAGGTGTTCTATATTTTTAAGATCTCCTGTAATCAGGTTATCCATAGCCACAACGCTATAACCTTCTTTTATAAAACGATCGCATAGATGAGATCCTAAAAAGCCTGCTGCTCCAGTGATTAGTATTCTTTTGCTCATTTGAAAACTACTTATTTAAGTGGTAAATATAGGGAAAATGGGTGGTAGGAGAATTTCTAAGTTTCTAGTAATTCACTTAATGAGTTAAGCCATTTATTTAAAATCTCCTGTCTTGAAAAATGTTTTACTACATAATTGCGCGCGTCTATTCCTATCTTATCTCTTAAACCGCTGTCAGTACGCCATTTTTCTAATTGGCCGATGGCAGTTTGTACATCAGGTTTTGAAAAGTATAGACCTGCGTTTGCTTTTTGCATCACCGTTTTTACCTCGCTAGCTTCGTTTCCTAGAACTAATGAAGGTTTTTTACTTGCCATCATTCCTAATAATTTAGAAGGCATTACGGTGTCTAGTACTTCTGTTTTTTGAAATAGGAAATGTGCATCTGCACTGCATAATAAATCTGAAAGCTCTTCAAAAGGTACTGGATCGTAGAAGTAAATATTTTCTTGTTGTGCCTCAGCTTTTAACTGTTGATATCTAGCACCAGCACCTACGATGATGATGTCGTAATGTTGTGGTGGCAACGCTTTCGCAAAAGCGAGGAAATAATCCCAATCCTGCTTATCACCTACATTACCACTGTAAAGTAACTTGAATTTATCACTTTGTAAATAGGAATGTGATTGTGCGGTAGCTGGATTCACTTGGTTCTCATCAATCCAGTTAGGTAAATAATAATTAGGTTGACTGGTTTTTGATTCCAGCTTTGCGATCATGTTATGGCTAATGGTGCTTATGACATTTGCCTTGTTCAAAATGCGCTGTTCCAGACTAAAAAGGAATTTAAAAATGAACTTTTTACCACCGCTGGATACTCCAGATTGTAATGCTGCGTCAAATTCAAAATCCTGAATGTGAATCCAGTTTTTTGCTTTGTGACTTTTAGCATGATATCCTGCCAGCCATGCACTGGACGTAAACGGAATGATCGAGATCACTAGATCAGTGTGCTTAATTTTGCGCAAATTGAAAAAACTTCCTTTTGTAAAACTCAATATGTGAATGATGCGTTTTAAAAACGTAGGTATTTCTGGAACGTACTGTTTGTAGCGATACAATTTTGCATCTTTATGATCTTCTTGAAGATAATTAGGTTTGTTTTTATAGGCATCGTCAATTTTCCATTGTGGATAGTAGGGAAATGCAGTCACGACGTTCACATGAGCACCAGCATTAATGAGTGCTTCTACCATTTGGGTAGAATACAGTCCTATAGCTGTATCTTCTGGAGCATAGTTGAGGCCTATGAATGTGATTTGTTTGCCTTTTAAACTCATCTATCTTTTATCACTTGGGCAGGACTACCTAAACATATTTTTCCTGCGGGAAGGTCTTTAAAAACACTACTGCGTGCTCCTACTAAAGTGCCACGACCTATTGTAATACCTGGTGCAACATAAACATCTGTAGCGATCCAGCATTGATCTTCAATAGTGATTTTATGACCATAAATATCAAATTTTATTGCTTGTGGATCGTGTGTTCCAGTACAGATGTATGATTTTTGAGAAATCACTACGTGGTTACCTATTTCTATGGGACCTAGACTGTACAAAACCACATTATCTCCTAACCAGCTGTGATCACCTATGGATACTTTCCATGGGAATTGGGTTATTACCGTTGGCCTTATGATTACTTTCTTCCCTATTTGCGCTCCAAAGGAACGTAATAGAAACCTACGCCATCCGTACATAAATTGAGGCGACCAGGCAAAAAGGGTGCTTTGAACCAGCCACCATAACTGCACCTTTACTGCGCCACGACCACGGAAATTGGAAGGTAGTTTAAATTGGTCTAGTTGCTGGTAGGTTTTCAAGATTCTATAATTAAGTGTGCAAGGTAATTATTTCTAGACTTTATAAGAGTTGATAAAACCCTTAAGATTATAATCAAAAGTAATCTAGTGATATGATTCTATCTCTTTTTACAATATGTAAGGCTCTGAAATAGGTTTTGCCTTTAATATGTAGCATTCTACTTTAGAAAAAAGCTACTTAGCTCACCTATGTTTATATTACGATTGTGGTAGAAGTTAAGTTTCAACCCAGATGTTAGGATATATGTTTTATAAATAATGTTAGTTTTTATTTATTAAAAATATTCTCTAATCTCGAGGCAAAAACTGGAATCTTATATTTTTTTCTTGCTTCTTGAACGTTATGTAGTCCTATTTTTTTTATTGCATCCTTATGTTCCAATAGATATTTGATTTTTTCTACAATGCTAGATGAACTATTCTTTTCCACATAAAAACCATTTATCTTATCTGTAAATATGTCTGGAATTCCTGCGTGTGCAGTGGTTAAGATTAAATTACCAGCTGCCATGGATTCTAATATAGCAAAGGGTTGTGCTTCCATGGTATAAAAAGTAGGTAATATGAAAACGTTAGACCACGTCAAAAGATCTGTTTTCCCCACTACATCTACCGTTCCTAAATACTTTGTGTGATTTAATTGATTTAAAAGGGACAGAACTTGCTCTTTATTTTCTGGCGCTATATTACCTGCTATTCTAGCCTTATATGGAATATTTTCTTTTTCTAATTCAATCAGAGCGGTTAAAAGTTCAAAAATGCCTTTTTCTTTCATTAAATTACTGAGATATACTATCTTAATATCTTGATAATTTTTTCCTTCAACCTTCCCGTCACTTATAAATACCTCATCAAGTATGAAATTTTTTAAACTATAAATATTATGATTAGGTATGAAGGATGTAAAATTATCTTTTAATGAGTCTGAAGAAACGATTCCTTTATCTGTTCTAGACATTAAATAATAAAAGATTTTCTTTTTTATGCCACGTAAATGCTCTCGATAATTTTTGCCTAAGAAATTTCCATGGATATGGATTACTAATTGTTTTCTTGAAATCTTTGCCGCAAGAATATACAAGGCATATTTAAGAACCCCATAAAAAGTTTGACCTATGGTAATATAAATAATATCATTATTAAATACTTTTAAAAAATAAACTTGAAGCCTTAAATAAAAAAGCGCTTTATGAAGACTTAACTCTCCTATTTTTTCATCAAATTTTGAATAACTAGTATTTACTTTCTGAACTCTGTATGACGAATTTTTAACAAATTCATCATTTACAATTTGAGTACCTAAACTAACACCTGTTATAGGTAAGGGGAATGGCCCAACTACTAATAATTTTTTCAATTTTACTTTTTAAATAAATTAATAATCCATTAAAAATAGATGATGGAGTAATAGGTCTCCATATTACTAAATCAAACTATTTAAGAATCTCTAATATTTCTTTTTGACTCCTTTTTACTCTAGGTTTTTGCTGATTTTTATTTCCTAAAAAGTATAGCAAATTTATAAAAAGTGAGAAATACATTACTCCATCCTGTCGTTCTAAAATATTCTCAGAAAACATGACAATACAATAGAATACAATGATGGCTACTGTAATGTAAACCCCTGATTTAAGTGACCGTGTAATGTTGTATAGTAAAAATGCAAAAAATATAAGCAAGCCTAAAAACCCTACGTTTAAAATAAGGCTTATATACTGATTATGGGAATTATATGAATTTGCTGCTAGCACTGGATTATATTCTTTATAACAATCTAACAATTCATTTGTACCATCACCGATTCCAAAACCAGTAAGAGAAGCTTCTTGAAATTTAATATTACCACAGGTGTAGATAGTTTCACGTATTTCTTCTGAATGCATTACCTGATTAATACGTTCTACTTGAAATAAATCGTGGATGCGTTGTGAGGCATCTGGAAACAAAAATAATGTGCCCACTAGCGAAACTATGAATACGGTATAAAATGCCCAAACACGCCATAATTTATATTTTAAAACAAGTAGAGTTGCGACTATTATTAATCCAAATATCGGCCCCTTTTTAAGTAATAGAATAAGTCCTAAACACAAGATAGAACCTGCTATAATCAAAGGAATTCCTGATTTTAAGAGTCGTTCTGTTCTAAGTAAATAAAAGATAAATAAAACGGCTATAGCATTAAACATGCTAAGATATATGGAGTGAACCGCTAGAAACCCTTGCATTTTATTTACATAGTCAGAATATTCACTAAATGCTGTGATTTCAAACCCAGCGTTTACAAAAGTTGAGAACAGATATATATTAAGAATTAGAACAGATGTACTAAAAATGTAAAAAAATAACTTGAGCCTTAATATCGCCGTTTGTATCAATTCTTTAGAGACTATAGTAAATCCTAACGGAAAAATGATAAGTGCCGCCGCTGTCTCTAATTTGCGCATGCCGTACTCCTGATCCTGACTATACAATAGACTAAAAATATACATCAAATATAAACCAGCATTAAAAAGAAAGAATTCCCATCTAAAAGTTGATTTATTTTTTATTGCCTCTGTAATGCAAACCACAGTAAAAAAGGCGACTGAAACTATAGTTAGTAACTGAGGAAGAATAGGTGTGCAAAACATCAAAGCTAGCGAGAGCACAAACATTTTATCAAAGAAATTATGTTGAGAAACTCTAACCATTTCCTGTCATCTTTTTGCTAGAATCTCTTGAGAAGTAATATGCATTTACAAGAAAGGTAAACATTATTACACCTGACTGCCTGTCCAGAAGGTTTTCAACAAAAAACAATACTGTGAAAAACGCCAAAAACTCTAACATTATCGAATCTTTTATTTTAATACTTCTACTGAAATAAATAAATAATTGAACTAAAAAAATAGATAAACCTAAAATACCCGTATATAGTAAAATCCCAAAAAATTGATTATGAGAATTCTTTTTCTCCTTGGTATCTGTAAACACCACTTCGTAGTTATCTTTCAAACAGGATGCAATTAAATCATAACCATCACCTACACCGTGACCTATTACTGGGCTTTGCTTAATATCTTCAAAAACACATTTATAAATAGCAAATCGCATACTCGTAGAATTATCTATATCTAAATTTTTATATGTTTCAGGGTTCCAAACTTCTTCTAGCCTTTTAAACACAGGTTCTTTAAATACCATTCCAGCAATTAAGAGTACAGATAACAAAGGTAGTATTACTTTAAGCTTAGAGGTTTTAAATTTCCAAAAAACAAAAATTAACAAAGAAACTAATAGCGCTATAATAACCCCTTTTCTAAGTAACAAAAACAGCACATATGTATTTATAATTATAGCTAGAATAATTACTACTTTATTAAAAACAGATTGAATATTTATAATAAATTTAGATAGTATTAAGCCAATAGAAATAAACATACTCGCATAAATGGCGTGCTGTTTAAAAAGCCACATTTCATGGTCCATCCATGACAAACTTTCGTATAAAGACATCTCACCGCTATAATATCCCAACTGGAAAAAATAAAGATTAATTAAAAGAGAAAATACAGTGGTAGACCAGAAAAACACTTTACTGAAAAGTATAAAATATGGTTTATAATTCACAGACGTTTTGAGCAATAAAAAACTGAAAGGAATCACAATTAAACTGGCACAGGTTTCCATTCTTCTCAATCCAGTTTTTATGTCCTCAGAATATAACAAGCTAACTGCATACATGATATACAAACCAGAAAAAATCGTAATTAAAAGTAATTCACTTTTTTTTATTTTAGTAAAGCTTTTATCCTTAACAGCAAGGATAATAGAAAAAATAAGAAGTAAAACTACTGGTAATCCTTTTAGCTGATTCGGTAAAACTGGAAAAAGTCCAAAGCAAAAAAAAGAGATCGCTACTAATATTTCAGCGGTTCTGTACTTTCTTAAATAGAATTGAATTATGCTCATACTATTTATTTAGTAACATCGACTAGAGAGCTTAATTTAAATTTATAATTATTCATCATTTTATGGATCAAAATAGTTATATAAGCATAATATATATATCTTATGGTGGATCTCATGTTGTATTCAAAAGAAAACAAAATAAAAAGCGCCATTAAAAAAGCTATTAAAAAACCTAATAGCTTTTTTTTATGTTTAAAAAACCATCTCATGCGGTACTCTAAATCACTAAATACTATTCCTAAAATAATAAAAAAGAAAATTGTAAACGCTTTACCGAATGTAAAGATTTCACCATTGAAAGAAAAAGGAGCGTGAATATTAGACCTAAGCTTTGGTGCTACATCATACCAGCCAATCCATTTACCAGGCAATGGATTCACGCTTACATAGATGTTATTCCAATCTACTGCATTTTCAGTAATAGTTTCAGCAGTAACAAAAATTCCAAAAATAAAAGAGTAATAAAAATTAAAAGCAATAGTGTCTAGAAAAGCCTCTGGAGTAACAATTAAGCTTGTTACGTAAGGAATAAGCCCATGATATTCTAAAGGCCGCAAACTAATTAAAAAGCAAACAAACAAAAACGTCAGTACAATGTTTAACCCAAAAATTAATTTGTTTTTTAAAGTTGATTTTCCTGTTAAGAATATGAGTAAAGAATATAATACAATGTAAACGGCTGCAAGTCGAGAACCTGTACCTAAGGCAATCATAAAGATTATGAGAAAATAAGAAAATGACAGCCATCTATTTTGGTTATAAATTAACCCTAAAAGAATGGTAAGAACCATACTAGCTAGTTTCATTACAGTGACAAATATCAAGTTACCTGTGGGAATATAATCATCACGATAAAATATTTCTAAACCATAAGAAAGAGCACAACATAATATTATAACCATAAAAATGATGTGCGTCATTGTATTAAGGAGATCAGTATTTCCGGAAAAACTAAATTTCAAAACATTACTAACAGAACTATTTAAAGTTAAACGGGTATTAGGTTTAGAAAAATCGTAATAAAAAAGCACTCCTACGCAAAATGCAAGTACTGCGAGCAAATGATATTTTATGGTTTTAAGAAATAAAGAAGAATGAATAAAGTCAAAATTGTATAGTGCAAATTTATCATCATAGAAATAGAAGTACAATATGGAAAGAACTATCGTAGTTAAGTAAAATGTGATAAATAAATAAACACCACTAAGCAATTGAAATTTCAAAAACTTATTGATGATAGGTAAAATAAATAATAACGCCAGTGTATAGAAGGCTAGTTCCATAATGTTACTAAGTTTTGCTTATCGATTTCATGATAAATAATTTTATCAACTATCATTTTTTATTATTAATTGAGGTTTGGAAATATCTTTATAATAATAGTAGCCAGAAATTATTAGTAGAACTCCTTCTGTTAGAATCGCAGTAATAACTGTTCCTTTTAAACCTAAAAAAGGAACAATAATAAAACCTAAAGATAAATTGAATAACGTTGCAATTACCATAACTTTCATTCGATCTTTAAACAATTTTTTAGATGGCGCATATAAATTAGTGAAAAGTAAACTTAAGCCTGTAAATAAAGCAATTACACTCATCCATTGAAGCAAGTATGCATTTTCATAGATAGCATTATCTTTAAATAAAAACCCAACAGTCCATTTACCTAGAAAAATAATTCCTAACATTCCTATAATTCCTACCGCGGCAATTCCTGGAATTAATTTTCTCATCATTCTACCTTTTTCTGTTTGGGATTTTCTAGACATAAAAGGGTACATCGCTTGATAAAATGGAAGATACATTTTCTTTGCGGCGAGCATTAATTTATCAAATGCACTAAAGATCCCTACAAGTGCATCTCCCGCAAATAATCCTAGAACGAGTCCATTAGCCGCAAAAATTAATTGACCAGAAATATCTGAAATAAATATTTGAAAGCTATCCTTAAAAAATTGCTTTGACCCTTTAAAATTAGGTTTTCTAAATTTTACAAACCTAAAACTGATAAGAAGCATAATGAACCCAGCTAACAAAAAACCAATAGAATTAAAAACAGGAACTAGTAAATAGTCTTCTGGTTTTTTAATAAACAAAAATAACAGAGCTGTAAATAAGATTTTTGAACAAACATTTACAATAGTCAATAACCGCATTCTTTCAATTCCTTGAAAAAACCAATCTCCTAGAATAATATGACCTATTACATAACCATAACTTAGTAAATAAACTTGCCACTCTAACCTAAAACTGGGGACCGCAAATACCACAACCAAAAGCAAAATAAACGTTATAATTAATAAAGAAATACGTGCCCAGAATACTTTAAAGTAAGTATCTGAATAGTCAGCTTTTTGTGACCTTAGGATAGATATTTCTCTTGTTGCTGTTGTAGTAAAACCAAAATCAGCCGCAGCAACACAAAACGCCATTAAATATTGAGCTTTCATAACCAAACCAAATCTCGAAAGACCTAATTGATTTTCTAATAAAGGGATAATGATAAAAGGAAGGATGTAGTTTAGCCCTTGTAAAACTGTTAATGCCCCATAGTTTTTAACCACGGTTTTTTGTTCTCCAGAAAGTTTTTTAGAAAGCTTACTCATTAAGTGGTTGGGTTACTTGAACTAACGATAAAATAACGTTTTTAGTGCGCTTAAGATTTCAAATAAGCCTCATACATCATCACCACACCTTTTTCAAGATCTACCTCATGTTTCCAGCCTAGTTCATGGAGCTTTGAAACATCAGTAAGTTTGCGTGGTGTGCCGTCTGGTTTTGAGCTGTCCCAATTAAGATTTCCTTCATAACCTACCGTTTTTTTAATAAGCTCTGCGAGGTCTTTTATAGCTATATCTTCTCCGGTTCCTATATTGAGATGTGTATTTCTTACTTCTTTGTCGTTCCCTTTTACATCGGTAAAGTCTTTGTTTTCCATCAAGAACACACAGGCTTTTGCCATATCGTGCGACCATAAAAACTCTCGTTTTGGAGAACCTGTTCCCCATAAAGAGATGCCATTTTCTGTAATGCCATGTTTGTGTAATTCCGCTTTTGCGAAAGCGTAATTATCAACACCTAAATCCTCCATTAACGCTTGTTCATCTCCTTCCATCAATAATTTACCTAAGTGCATTTTACGAATCAAGGCTGGCAGTACATGAGATTTCTCCAAATCAAAATTATCGTTAGGACCATACAAATTTGTAGGCATGACTGATATGAAATTAGTGCCGTATTGCAAGTTGTAGCTTTCACACATTTTGATACCAGCGATTTTTGCCACCGCATAAGGCTCATTAGTGTATTCTAATGGTCCTGTGAGTAAACTGTCCTCTGGCATGGGTTGTGGCGCCATTTTAGGATAAATACAGGTGCTTCCTAGAAACAATAATTTCTTCACTCCATTCAAATAACTGTGATGGATCACGTTATTTTGAATCATGAGATTCTTATAAATAAAATCTGCTCTATAAGTATTATTTGCCACAATGCCACCTACACTTGCAGCGGCAAGAAAAACATATTCAGGCTTTTCAACCTCAAAAAAGCCTGCCGTAGCTTGTTGATTAGTGAGATCTAGCTCTTTATGAGTTCTAAGAACAAAATTAGTGTAACCTAGTTCCTTTAATTCACTTACAATAGCACTTCCCACAAGACCACGATGTCCAGCGACGTATATTTTTGAATCTTTATTCATGCCTCTCCTAAATCCTCTCCGGCGGAAAGGACTTTTTTTAAATTCGTTTTTATGGTTAGATGGTCATTTAATAATTGAAACACCCATCACAGCCTTTCCTCAAGGGAAGGACTTTTATCTCAGTTATATTTAGTTCTACTTTTTTATTCAAATTCAAGTTATTTTGCCTCTCATAAATCATCTCCAGCGCAGCGGACTTTATCTCGATTGAATACATACCCTTTTTTTAAATCTTTCTATTTGTTTTCTAATTCCCTTTACGCTGGAAAGGGCTAGGGATAGGCTTATTCAAAGTAGTTATTGATTCTATAACCACCATTTTTTAAGTATTCTTCTCTAGACATGAGGTGTAAATCACTTTCCATCATATCGTTTACTAATTCTTGTAATGCGATTTCTGGAACCCAGCCTAGTTTTTCTTTAGCTTTTGTAGGATCACCTATGAGTAAATCCACCTCTGTAGGACGGAAATATCGTGGATCTACAGCTACGACTTCTTTGCCTATTTCTAACTGATAATCTGGATTTGAACAGGATTTTATGGTTCCTTTTTCGTCCACTCCTTCACCGGTAAATTCTAGTTCTATGCCTACAAATTGAAATGCCATGCGTACAAAATCACGCACACTGGTTGTTGTTCCCGTAGCGATGACCCAATCTTCTGGTTCATCATGTTGTAGGATCATCCACATCATGCGCACATAATCCTTAGCATGTCCCCAATCTCTTTTTGCGTCTAAGTTACCTAGATATACTTTTTCTTGAAGTCCTTTAACGATCTTAGAAGTGGCACGAGTAATTTTACGAGTCACAAATGTCTCACCGCGCACGGGAGATTCGTGATTAAATAGGATTCCATTACAAGCAAACATTCCGTAAGCTTCACGATAGTTTACCGTTGCCCAGTAGGCATACATTTTTGCCACTGCATAAGGGCTGCGTGGATAGAATGGAGTCGTTTCTGATTGTGGTATCTCTTGCACCTTACCATATAGTTCTGAGGTAGATGCTTGATAAACCTTAGTTTTCTTCTCCATTCCTAACAGGCGTACAGATTCTAGAATACGCAATGCACCTATTCCGTCAGCATTTGCAGTGTACTCTGGCATTTCAAAAGAAACCTGTACGTGGGACATCGCAGCAAGGTTATAAATCTCGTCTGGCTGTGTTTCTTTGATGATTCTGGTCAGATTGGTCGTGTCAGTAAGATCACCGTAATGGAGTTTAAACTTTACATTAGTTTCATGTGGATCTTGATACAAGTGATCGATACGATCTGTATTAAATAATGAAGCACGGCGTTTAATACCGTGAACTTCATATCCTTTTTTTAATAAAAACTCACTTAGATAAGCACCATCCTGACCGGTTACTCCGGTGATGAGTGCTACTTTATGATGCTGTTCAGACATATTTCAACTATAAGGAAGCAAAAATAAGGTTTCCTAAGTAATAGTTGAGGATTCGCTTTTGCGAAAGCGAAATAAAAAAGCAGCTCCTGTATGGGAACTGCTTTTTCTTCTTTCTCATTTCAATTTGGTATAAACCCTATTTTTTAATGAAACGTAATACCTCTGCATTACCGTTTTGTAATTCTACTTTTATAAAGTACACGCCATTACTTAATTGATGTATAGGTATGGTCATTTTATTATCCTGCAAGGAGCTGTTTCTTCCTACATTCTTACCAGACATGTCATAAATGATATAATTACTCATGCCTGCATTTACAGACTGTAGGTTAATCTCATTAGTGGCTGGGTTAGGGAAGAGTTTAACTGCTGACTCCTCTACCATAAGAGATTTTTCTAGGTTCTCTCTTTGTACCACTACATCTTGAATACATGGGTCTATTCTAGCCACAAAGTTAGTACCTTGAACGGCATGAAAACCAGGTAATAATGTAATGGTTTCTGTAGCGACATATTCAATATTAGAATCAATAATAATATTTGTTGCTTCTATATTTTTTACTTGATCAAAAACATCAGTCACATTGCTTAATGGTTGAGGAATAGACAATAAGTCTTGAAAACCATCACAAGGAGCTGGCTGAAAACAATTCAATTCCCCATTAAAATAACAGCAGCTTACACTCCATTCCTCACTACAGCTAGGCTTAATTCTAAAACAAAAAGCTCTACATCTTAAGGTGTTTGCAATAATACCAAGAGAAAAAGAGGTCGTACTAATGGTGGTGGAGTGTACAGTGTTGTCATTACAGCTGCTATTAGGCGCTTGATAATATTCTATATCATAGCTTGTTGCCGTGCCATCCCAGACCAACACACTCCTATTCTCAACCCTTACATTAGTAACCGGATCGCAAGGATCTGGAACAGTAGCACAGTCGCCTATAACCTGAACCGATATACTATCCATAGTTGTCATAGTTTCATTTACAAATTGAGGTGATATAGCTGCTTGTATTTGTTGTACCGTACCTTGTAAAGGGTTTAAAACACGTCTTAATTCAAAAACAGGATTACCAGAAAGGTTATCTAATATTAATTGAGAACCATTTGAATTTAAATTTGCACTGGTTATTCCCATTGCTGCACCTGCATTAGTTATTGTTGTACCATTAGTGAGTTGTGTAGGGCTATTAGTTACCTCAAACCATGAATAAGTCATTCCTGTAATAGTACATAAATCCATTCCCAAGCTAACAGACCCTAAATCACAGTCTACGACTGTAGGAACGTTATCAAAATTGTCTACAATTAACTCTACTTGATCAAAGTCTACCAATGCTTCATAATTTATAAGAGTTGGACTGAGATTTGTGTTTAGATAAAGTGCGTTATACTCATTTGAACCTATTGGCAAGCTGAAGCTAAGAATATTTTGTTTCCAAACATTATTTAAGTTATTATCAATAAAAATAGGAGATTCATTAAAACTATTTTCATTTAAAAAAGGCCCGTTGGGACTATTAGAATAAGGTGCTAATGGATCTGGGTATGCCGTATCAATATTATAATCATGGAAAAAGCCAACATTACTAGTATCCCCTAACCTTGAAGTATTAAAATAAGACAAAATATATTTTTGACCCGAGTTCAAATTTTCTGACAATGGAGTCATCAAATACGGATTATCAGTAATGTCAATCAATCTACTTTGCGAATTCGAGTTTTGTATCCTCACATAATTATCATTAGACAATGAAGGTAAATTACTTGGCATAACATCAATCATTGAAAACGCATACCAACCATTAATTGCTGTAGCAGGAAGGGTATTGACATTTGCAAAACCGTTCATATCACCTCTATTAGAGCTGGCAACTAATTCAGAATTACATATTAAATCACAATCACTTAAAGTGTCATTGCACGTATTAAAATAATCATCTACACAAGACTCTACGGCGATGTTAATGTAATTAGTATTGCTCCATACTGTGGGATCTGTTTGACTTACTAACTTATACTTTACCTGTACTATTGAGTTTACATAATTAGCTAGGTCTATAGTAAGCATACCATTAACGATGGTTCCGTTTTCTGGAATGACTAGTTCAAAATGATCAGGTAGAAACCCTACAGCATTAATATCGTTTGCAATAAAGTTCTGCAAGTGAGCATTTAAATCAAAAGTTGGCACACCATTATTGTTACAGGTAGTATAATAATAAGTACAATTAGAAGGGTCCTGCATAGCGTATGGTGGCGCGTTATGTATGTTACTTATAAAAGTATTCCTATTTGGGTTAGGAGTACCATTAGCTAATGTTGCGGTACCGTATTGCCCTGTTGTGGTATAATCTAACGCATGTAAAATATCTACTTCATCTTGCGATAATCGTAAATAGTCACCCATAGCCATTCCTCTAGCCATGATGTGTGATTGATTAGGATTATTTGAAACACAATTATCATTAATATGAGATAAACTAGAGCCATCATTCCAATTACCATTTGGATCTGAACTATATAGAGGTAAATCAAATGGAGAGTTTGTCGCTATAGTATTACCGCAATGCACTATATAGTTTGTATCGTAATCTGCTGGACTAGCCCAATTCCCTTGCCAAGTATAGGGTGTAGGCTGGTTGATAAAGTCGTTGCCGTTGCCGTCATTTAATAAGAGTGCAAACTCTGTTAACTTTCCATTAATTGCTTCACCATCTTCGTTAAGTCTACTTGCAATACCAAAAGCATGCAATGCCTCATGTAAGATCAATCCATAAAGGTCAAATTGATTATTAATATTAGAAACACCATCATCCATAATGCCATCTGACCCAGGAAATCCATTAGCATCAACAACATCTTGTGCAAACCCAGTGAAAAATTCATTATTATCTATCCTTGCACTATTTAATACTATTAAGACTTGATATGGTTGTGGAATTACCCCATTGCTGTAGCCTATTTCACTTCCTGTATTTATTACTTCCCATAAATGACCATTTTGTATATCTCCATAAGTTCTATAGAATGTACTTGCCGCAGCTAAGGTTCCTGGATCTAAAAGTCCATTATTCCAACTAGAGTGATCATCACGCATCACAAGCACACGTGGTCTTCTTTCATAACAATTAGTATTTATCGCATCATCTGCAGATAAAATTAATTCTGACAGGTCACGAAAAACTTGCTTAATAATATTTTGATAATCGGCATTTATTCCACGAAATGTAAAAGTAAAATTATCAAAATCATCAATTTTAGGTCTTACTTCAAAGTCATCGCTATCGCTAAATTTAAAAGAATCATCACAATAAATATTACCAAAACGGTCTTCAAACAATAGAAATTCATCATGAGTACTACCATCACTATGGTGATCAACATTACTACAAGATAAATAAGGGTGTTGATCAAAATGAAGAATACCACAATGGGCTTCTTGTACCGGTATGCTTATTTCTCTTTTTTGTGAATAACCTATGGAGCTATGGATTACTACTATGAGCAAGAGTATGTATTTAAATTTTTTCATAATTATATTTTTTAATTTCATTAAAGGCCATAGAATCCCTATACAAGTTTATAATAAACTTATAGACAGTACTTTAATAAAAAATTAGTGAATTAAAAAAGGCTGGCCAACTTACAACGAGTAACCAGCCTTTTCAATAAGAAAGAGTAAAGACTACTTATTCAGTTTTGCTTCTAGAGCTTTAATGCGCTTTTCTTGCTCTATGGTATAAAGGGTTAATTCCTCTATTTTTTGAAGTAAGAGATTAGTCATATTCCCTAGTTGTAAACCATCTTCCTGTATTTGTGCTGCGCTAGGCATTTCTGGCAAGTGGTTGTGCTCTTTAGTAAACATCTCTACCTCTTCTAGTGTAGGCATGGTATAGTCTTCTTTTAAAGTAGAGCTGCCCGTATAGTATTTTTCAAATACATAATCTGCTGGGATGTTTAAATCAACTCGCACTTCCTCTGCGTGGATTTTACCTTTCACGGTTAATCTTTCATCTGGGCTAGAAGACCCTATACCTACATTACCATCATCATCAACACTGATACGTAATTTACCATTTGTAAAAAAAGTCAACCCATTCCATCCACTTAATCCAACTACGTTCTTCATCCTTGTTAAACCATATTGTCCTACGACAAAACCGTTAAGATTGAATGTATCCCAAGTGTTATAACCTATAATCTGATTACCCAATATTGATAAATTAGCTTTTGCTATTCTTACATCGCCACCTCGTTCAATCACACTAGTTGTAGAAGTTGGATTTCCAATCCAAGGGTTCTGCCCACTCATTTCAAAGGTTGCTATTAAAGTTATTGCTATTGTAAAAAGTATTTTTTTCATAATTGTATCATTTAAGTGTTTATGTTTATTCAAAGTTGTGTTATTATTAGGATCTGTGTAATACCATATTTATGGTAGATTTTACTGTTGGTTGATTTTAAGGGTGGTTACCGTGCCATATTCATAGGTTAGTTGTGTAATAAAAATCTGTTTTTTAGATACGTTAAGATTTAACTGTTGGTAGTTTTAATACAACTCTTGCTCACTTTTTATAAAAGCACCTGATAGGTTATAGATTTTATAATGGGTAATCAGACTAAGTACATGACAAAAAATGGAATATATCTATGTCTTTTTGATTTTCAGAATTTAACAATACATTGACTAAGAAGGAAAGCCCATATTTAATGATGCTCTTGGCTTTTCTGCCATGTTTTTTTATAGTAATCGGTTTTATTAAATGCAGATGAATACTAACTTTATAGCACCTAACAAAAGCAATCATTACCTATAAAATCCATTTTTCTATTCTTTGAATATCTCGTAAATGAGTGTTCAGAACTATAGTTAATTCACTATATTTAATGACTGCATTGGTTTTCAATGAACGATATTTTTGTCATGTACTAAAATCTATTCAGTAGAAAAAAACCATGCTTTTAAACAATACTATAAAACATGCACAGCCTATAGTAATAAGCTTATGCATAAACCTACACGGCCATCATTTAAACTACACGTTTGAGGACAACGGCATTAGTTATTCTAAAAACACTGCTAGAAAAGGCATAGGTTTTAAAAATATAAAAGAACGTACTACCGCTATAAATACTACGTTTAACATATACAGTCATCCACAACGTGGCACACACATCACCATAGAAGTTCCTATACTATGAAACCCATTAACATCATACTAGTAGACGATCATGCACTATTCCTAGATGCATTACAAAAGGTATTATCATCTCATGAATCTTTTAACATTGTAAGCACCTACCATCATGCTGCAGAAGCACTAAATGGTATAAAAAAACAGGATGTAGATTTAGTAATTTCAGATATTTCTATGCCTGATATGAATGGTGTAGAACTGGTAAAACAAATTAAAAAAGAAAAGCCAGCGACTAAAATTCTTATGGTCAGTATGTTTCCCTCAATTAATGAAATTCAACATATAGATGGTTATGTGTTAAAAGAGACCTCTTATAAAGAGCTTGTCCATGCTATTCATACTATTATTATAGAAGGTAAAAAGTATTTTTATAATGGTTATGAAAGTAGTGATAAAACATCTATTGAATTTAAGAAATCCTTCGTTACTAATCGCGAAAAGCAAATTATACAACTCATCGCACAAGAGTTTACTGTAGATCAAATCGCAGATCAACTCTTTTTAAGCAGGCATACCGTAGAAACACATAAGAAAAATATATTTCTTAAACTGCAAGTAAATAATATGGCAGGATTAATTAAAAAAGCCTTGTATCTAGGATACATTGGATAACTACTAAGATGGTTTGTAGTGTTGTATCTTTAAGTGGTTTGTACTACTTTAAGTTGCCTTAGAAATTGTTGTGTATTCCGCTTTCGCGAAAGCGAGATACCACCTCATCCAGCCCATCTTTAACACTAGGAATTTTATAGTCAAAAACGCGCTCCGTTTTCTCACCATCCATCACACTGTAAGCTGGTCGTGCGGCAGCGGTTTTAAAATCAGCAACTGGGGTTATTTTTTTTCCTAGTCCTAGTTGATGATTAATTAAAGATGCAAAATCAAACCAAGTCATCGCTCCTTGGTTTGTAAAGTGATACATCCCATATTGCTTAGGATCATTTATAACTAGGTGTTCTATAAAACCAGCAACATCTATCGCACTCGTAGGAGAACCTGTTTGTGTATTTACTATACTTAATTCTTCTAGATCAGTAGCGGCTACCCATTTAAAGAAATTCTTCCCGTGCGGCGCATACAACCAGGATATTCTAAAGATGTAATGTTTACCATTTACTTGAGTAATCGCTTTTTCTCCTTTAAGTTTACTAGCTCCATAAACATTTATAGGATGGGTTATGTCACCTGGCACATAAGGAGTAGTTGCTGTACCATTAAAAACATAATCTGTAGAGAAATGAATTAATGTTGCCTGGTGATGTGCTGCGATTTGCGCCATTTTTTCTACTGCCAGTGCATTTATTTTAAAAGCTTTTTCTGGTTCTGTTTCGGCTAGATCTACGGCGGTATATGCCGCGCAGTTGATAATGTAGTCTGGTTTTATAGAAGAAATTTTGTTGTGTAATTGCTGCGTACAGGTAATGTCTAAATCTTTACTAGAAAAAGGATATAACTCGTGATGAGATAAGGCGTTTTTAATCGCTGTACCTAACATACCGTTTGCTCCTGTTATGATGATTTTTTTCAAAGTTTAAAGTTTAAAATTTAAAGTACTCTGGCCGATTTAATACCGTAACTCTACTATCGCTTGATAGTAAATTTAAAATTTTATAAAACCTAGTTGCTCATCCTTCTCAGATAATTGAATGTCTAAATGAGGAATTTGCCAGTCTATGTTTAATGTAGGATCATCATGTCTTATCCCAAACTCATTTTCTGGCTGGTAGGTGTTATCTACCTGATAATTCACTATTGCTGTTTTTGATAACACAGAGAAACCGTGTAAAAAGCCTCTAGGCACTAAAAGTTGTTTGTGATTATCACCGCTCAGTTCTATGGTAAAATGCTTTAAATAAGTAGGAGAATCTGGCCTGTAATCTACGGCTACATCTAGTATTCTTCCTTGCACACATCGCACTAATTTTGCTTGTGCAGCATCTCCTTTTTGTAAATGTAAACCGCGTAGCACTCCATAGGTAGAAAACGATTCATTTTGTAAAATAAATGGTGTCTGTTGTGGAAACGCTTTCGCAAAAGCGTGCTTATCATGAACTATACTAAAATAACCACGATCATCACTAAAAACAGGTGGATCGATCACAAAACAGTCTTTTAAAGGAGTTTGAGTTACAATCATTTTTCTGCGAGTCTCATGAGGTAATCTCCATAACCACTTTTTATAAGCGGTTCTGCGAGGTTTTTGAGCTGTTGTTTCTCAATATATTTTTTACGATAAGCTACTTCTTCTATAGAGCCTATTTTAAGCCCTTGACGCTGCTCAATCACTTGCACAAACTGACTGGCCTGCATTAAGGATTCAAAAGTTCCTGTGTCTAACCATGCTGTTCCATGATCGAGCACATTTACCTTGAGTCTTCCACGATTGAGGTAGACATTATTCACATCAGTAATTTCTAGCTCTCCACGATGTGATGGCTGTATATACTTTGCAATCTCAACCACTTCATTATCATAAAAATAGATACCAGGTACGGCATAATTAGAACGTGGTTGTTGAGGTTTTTCTTCTATACTTGTGACACGCATGTGTTCATCAAAATCCACCACACCATAGCGTTCTGGATCGTTCACGTGATAAGCAAAAATGGTTCCGCCTTCTGGGTTGATACTTTCTTGTAATGCTTTTTCAAGTCCAGTACCATAAAATATATTATCTCCTAAAATTAAGGCTACACTATCATTACCTATAAAATCAGCTCCTATAATAAAAGCCTCAGCAAGACCATTAGGGTTTTCTTGCACAGCATATTCAAACCTGCAGCCTAGTTGAGAACCATCACCTAATAGATTTTTAAACAGTGGTTGATCCTGTGGTGTAGAGATGATTAAAATTTCTTGTATTCCAGCACTCATAAGAGTAGATACTGGATAATAAATCATGGGTTTATCATAAATGGGCATTAACTGCTTGCTCACACTTAACGTGAGCGGATGCAGTCTCGTGCCGCTACCACCAGCAAGTACTATTCCTTTCATGAATTATATTTTTTAAGATACCAAGCTACTGTTTTTTTTATTCCAGAGGCAAAGGTTTCTTGTGGTTGCCAGTTTAGTTCTTCTTCTATTTTACTAGGGTCGATTGCATACCGGTAATCGTGTCCTGGTCGATCTTTTACATAGGTAATTTGCGATGCATACGGTTGCCCATCATCTCGAGGTTGTAGCTGATCCAGCATGGTACAAATTTGATGTGCAATGTCTATATTTTTAATTTCGTTTTTTCCACCTACGTTATAGTTTTCTCCTATAGCAGCGTTTTCTAAAACGGTATATAAGGCTTGACAATGATCTGTAACGTATAACCAATCTCGCACATTCTTTCCATCTCCATAAATAGGGATAGACGCGCCGCTTAGCGCTTTTCTGATCACCACTGGAATTAACTTCTCATCATGCTGTCTAGGTCCATAATTATTACTACAGTTAGTAATTACGGCCGGGAAACCATAAGTATGCACATAACTCATTACTAAGTGGTCACTAGCCGCTTTACTGGCGCTGTAAGGACTGCTAGGTGCATAAGGTGTGGTTTCTGTAAAGAAACCATCATCTTGAAGACTTCCATAAACCTCATCAGTAGAAATGTGAAGAAACCTAGGTGAGGTAGTATGATATTTTGGTTTTAAAATATGTGGTTGATCCATCCATAACTGGTAGGCGGCATGCAATAGATTAAAAGTTCCATTAACATTAGTCTCCACAAACACCTGCGGATTCTCAATACTGTTATCTACATGAGACTCTGCAGCGAGATGATATACTTTATCAAACTGATGTTTTTCAAATAACTCTTTGATAAAAGCCGCATCACAGATATCTCCTTTTATAAAAGTGAGCCTGTCATGCTTAAAACCATGAGCAAAATCTAAGTCTGCTGCATAAGTAAGTTTATCAAGATTATAAATGTGATCACTGGTATGTTGCAATAAATACTCTATAAGATTACTGCCTATAAAACCTGCACCACCGGTAACTAGAGTTTTATGCATGTTCTTTTTCGTAGTTTTTCAAGAATCTCCATAGCACAGGAAATAGTGCTATAAGAAGACCAAAACCAAGGCCTATAAAGGCTCCTTTTAAGGTATAATGTTTTTTCTCTACGGTTCCTTTTTTGATAAACTGAGAGACTAGATTGATCGTATTATCATAGCTATACTTGTCCTTTCTTATGTCTGACATCTCCTCTAATAAAGCGCCTTTATGATAAAACAGACTGCGTAATGTCTCAGATGGTTTTTGATCACCTAGATAAAGGTTTGTACCATTACCTCCTTTTACATCGCTAGACTTAATAGCTGTTTGATAAGCAGCTATTAAAGAGTCTATTTCAGTTAACTGATAGTTGATCGATTTTAAATCAAATACCGCTGTTTCTTTTAAAGCAAGTCTTTGAGCCTTTATAATAGAGTTTTCTTCTACCTTAATAACGTCATCTATTACACTTTCTAGCACAGCCCTATCTTGAGATGAGACTTCTATTAAATAGTGCTGATAGTCTGCGACACGCTTTGCTTCTTTAAAACCTTCAAAAGTAAAGTTCTCTAGAGCCATAGTATCTGTTTCTCTTGCGAGCTCATCATACTCCTTCAGGAGTTCTGTGTCATTAAACTCTGGTTTTATATCCAGTCCTGAGATTTTTGAAGCCTGCTCTGGATTTATCTCTAATTCTTTTGAAAGCTTCTTAAAATCTTGCTGCTCTAATAAAGATTGATAGTAAGTGATATTTGAAATAAGCTGTCCAGCGCTTTTAAAATTAGGTTTTACTAAAACCTGAGCTGTGAACTGGTTCTTAGACTGTGATCTTAAATACCATCCTCCAGCAATTCCCAGTATAGATGCTAGACCTACTATAATCAGGTTTTTCTGGATAAAGATTAATAATAACACTAAGAAGTGCCCTATTCCTTTAAATAACTTACCTATTCCATTAAAGAAGTTTTTAAATCCATTACTGATCCATACAAAAACAGGTACTAAATCTACTTCTTGTTCTTGATTATTCTGCGGTTGGTTCTCCATGAAAATCTATACATTTATTTGTTCAAATATAATTGAAGTTTACGTCTTAGTATTAACGCCACTGGGAATAATAAATTATGCTTGTACAGTGGAATCTATTTGAGTACTGTTTTCCATAATTTGTTCTAGAATTTTCTCAGTAATCACATATACTGGTTTTACTCCTGTAAGCCCTAATCCACCACTGGCTAGTGTGTGACCTGTTTTAAGTGGATTATCACTAGCATAGTAAGCATATCTTACTTTTACTTTTTTATGAATACTACGTCTCACTTTTGAGGCAGATTGTATTGCTTTTTGATAATGAGCTCCTTCCATCTCTAATCCTATCACTCTCCAGCTAGATTTATAAAAGAAGTCTAGTAGATCTTTGTTCTGGAGTGATGTTCCTAATACCGTTACCATAGATCCAGTAACTACGTTTATTCCATCTGTTTTCAAATCGTTTTTAGATAGGTCATTTTTAAAGGGATAGTTATCTGCAGTTCCTTCAAAAACGTGAGCATCAGGAACCATAATATCTCCTTTATCACCTTCTAGTATTCCCGCTTTACCCATAATATTAATGGACTTTACATTCATGAGGTGTTGTTTCCCGTTCTCATCTTTATATGGTTTGAGCAACTCATCCATAGTCTCATAAGCCTGCTCTCCAAAAGCATAATCCATAACTATAAGCACTGGTTTTGTACTGTCCTCGCTTTCGCGAAAGCGTAATGAACAGAAATCTACATCCATATACTGGCACTCAGCCATGTCAAATATTTGGACATCTATATTAGTTCCACTCTCATCTTTAAGATAAGACATACCGTTAGAAAGTGCGTGTTTTTTAATAGCGTCACGATCCTTTTTTGCGGCATCATTACTGAGTGAAGCAAATAGTTTCATGCGGTCCATTTTTTTTAATTGACTCGCCAGTGCTTTAGGCCCGTAAAGTGAATTCATGACACTGTGCAGGTTTGCACTTATGATATGTAATGGCCTGTTAAATAAGTTATGATCTATTAAATGCTGCTTAATACGTAAAGCCCATTTATCTCCATGAATATGATGACCTAATCGTTCTCTTAGAACTGGTGAGAAGGTTACTAATCGTTTCTCTTTTTCTAAAATTTCTTTCTTAGCAAGGTTTCCTAAATGATAAATCGTGCTTAAAAATTGATGCGGATTCTTATCTGTTGCAAAGTCTGGATAAACGGTCATGACCTCATCAAAAGTGCGCCCTAGAATATTTGCCACATGAGTAACGGCTACTTCTTTCTCTTGCTGAGTTAGTTTAGTTTTACCTATAACAGCTTCTAAACATTTCCAGTCTCTAGTGGTACCGCCATCTTCTCCTACAAGAACTTGTTTCATAATTTTATGAGACTCAATCATCAAAAATGTAAGGTGTGTAAGAATATCATAGATCTCTGAGCGACCACGTGTGACTTCTATATTCATTTGGTGCTCATCGATACGGTAGCAATTACGTCTTCTCTTTTTAGGTATAATAACCTTAAAGTGTGACCCTTGATAACCTTCATCACTAGTAAGGTTGATATAAGAACATTCTTCTATCCCTACTGGTAAACGGTCCATTACATAAAGTAAGCCGTTGAGTTCTATTTTCTCCTCAGCAATGGAACCATAAATCTCTGGACGCAAGGTTAATAAAGATTCTCTAAGGGATTCTCCACTCACACCCATGGGTTTATAAAAACCTCTATTGAATAAATGTCGCATGGTAATATACATGCGTTCAATGGCGTTTGTACTTTCCTGTGCTCTGGTGCGTGGTTCTACGTTAAGTATGGGCATAGTAATATATTTCTTTACAAAGGTAGGTATTCGGTGATCAGCATAACTATGTATTATGTAATTAAGACCTTAAGGCATCTTTTATGTATACTGATTTTAATAGGTTCATTTAAAGGGCATGGCTCACCATCAATCTGACCAGTAACTTTGCCATTATAGTTGATAATTGCTTTTTTAATAGATTTAGAATAACTCTTTTTTAATAGAAAGGCCAATAACATCTTTTTAATTAAATCAAATTTTGAATTAGTAGTTATCAGTTCCAGCTTACCATTATCTATTTGGGCTTCAGGAGTTAATGATAGATTATAACCTAGATATTTTGTGTTTGATATTAAAACACTGGTATTAGGGTGCTCCGAGTTATCTAAGTAGTATTGATTCGATTTATAATTAATAAAAGTTTTAATACTATGTTTCAAATAAGTTTGAAAACCTCTTTTAGGATCTTGATCATATTTTTTAATAACCTCTGCAGGAAAACCTAAGGCAAAGTTTGAAAAAAAATAAAGCCCGTTTATTTCTCCTACATCGATGAGTTTAATTTTTTTTGCTTTCAAAGAGGAACATAACTCTTCTAAAGAGTCTGTAATACCTAAGTGCTTTGCTAATCCATTTCCTGAACCTCTTGGGATTATACCTAAGATCAAGGAAGTGTTAACAAGATAGGATGCAATCGTATTAATAGTACCATCACCACCTGATGCAATAATATAATGATAACCCTTATCAATACATGCCTTTACGAGTTGTTGCAAGTCGCTTTTTGATTTAGAAACATATGAACTGACCTCATATTCTTCTCGGGATAAGAATTGATAGACAGTTGATATATCTAACTGATTTCCATTTTTCCCAGATATGGGATTTATTAAAAAAGCTACTTTTTTCAAGTTTATTCTTTTTGAAAATCCCAACTATCAGCATACATACCGTATACCTTGCCTAACTCATTTTCTACCACGTACTTTTCATCTCTACCTTTTTCAAAATTCACATGGTATACAAAACATTTTATTTTTAATTCCTGAAGTTCTTTCAGTAAACTTTCTTTTTTGGAAATAGATTTCCTAGAAATTGCTATAAATTTAATATCATGACTGGTTGCAAAGGAGATAAATTGATTTCCTAATTCATCAATAACATTTTCTGACACTATGGGTATAATATTGTTTTCTATGGCTTGTTTAATACTACCTTTCGAAAACAATTCCATTCTTAACCTTGATGTATCGATAAATTTACTAGCAAAATCTAACGGTTCATTGATTTTATCTGTAACAAGAATAGCGTCTTTATGCTCTGCAAACCATGCGTTAATTTCTTTCATCCCTAAAGGAGTTAATGTATCATAAATCTTTTGAGATTTAAAGGCTTTTAAATCCACTGGAATAGCTCCATTATAACTAGCTTGCTTTTTCCATGTTTCCCAGTCATGGGCTGCTATGTATTGATTGTCAGTAGTTTTAATAATATCAAGCTCAAAAATTCTAAATCCTTTTTTGTAATTTTTATTCAGTGCCTCTAAACTATTAGTATAAATTTTCCCTTCTATTTTCCCTCCTGCGTGAGCAATAAACCTGTTTGAATCTTTACTGTATGCCGTGATGCTTAAAGAATCGTTTTTAGCTTGTGTTTGAGGCTGCACAATTTCTGGAATAGCATAGCTCTGTTGTACAGTTAATGGATGTACAATTTCTTTTACCGTATGGAGCTTTACCTCTGCTATATATGCTTCTCTTTCTTTTAGGGAAATCATTTTGTTAAGCTTACGGCTTTGAAGTTCTGATTTATAATCACCAAAACTATCTCCTGGAGAGTCATGTGCTACTATAAAAACTTGTTGATACTTCCTAAGGTCATCATCTAACTTAAGAAGCATTTCAGGAATAATATCAGGGTTACCATGAGTGTCAAAATTAGTAGTGTTTATCTTTCCATTCTTTTCTATTGTTACCAAGTTCATTCCTCTTACAAACTGCTCCGAGTTGTCTAAACAGTAAATAACACTTATTTTTTTTGCATCCCAACTAGAGCTAGTTATATATACCTTAGAACTAGATTGATCAACAGTCAATGGTGATGGTCCTTGTTGAAAATTAGGGATTTTTGTCTCAAAAAAACTAGGATTTATTTTGACCTTATTTTTATTTTTCAAACGTGTTGTTATACCATCATTATCTGTAAAATAAGTAGTAATAAATTGACTTGAATCAATATAAATCACAAGATTATTAGTTTTTTTTACTTTCTCTAAAAAGTTACCTCTTAATACAACCTCTTTTTGCCTTAATCGTTTGAGACTATCTAATTTAAAAGCTATAGTTGGAGATTTTAATATATTTACCTCTGTTTGTTCTATTACTTTATTTTCTTCGTTTTTGATAATTAAGAAAGGTTCTTCATAAATAATGCTACCGCCGTTTGCGAGATGAAGAACGTCCAATGAAGAAACATTTATGTTCTTAAATTGATTTTTATGTTTATGAATAAAAGTGTTCTTATTCCCTTCTACAAAGTCAGTAATAAAAGTTGCATTAGTTTCTATATTTAATAAATCAATTATCAATCTAGGTAACGAAACCTGATAAAGCTCTTGGGATAAAAGAGGCTGAGTTGAACCATTTGAGATCACAAACAAACTTCTTTCTTCAAATCTATTTACTGTTTCATGAGGCCCCATAAATGTATGATCTGGCACTAAAACAAAAGTGGTGTTTTCAAGAAGACCTTTAGACTCCATGAAATCCATTAAGTCTCCAATTAAATAATCCACTGCACTAATCATAAATTCTAAATTAGACTCTCTTTCTGGGACAACACCCTTGATTCTTTCATCATAGACTCCATTAGGAAAATGTGTAGAAATTGTAGAAGCAAATAAAGCATAAGGTTCCTTCTTTTTTTCTAAAAAAGAAATTTCTTTTTTAATTTCCTTAAAAAGATCCATGTCATGTATTCCCCATTTATTTTTAGGGTATTCGGCATCAAAATCTAATTCAGATTTCACAGTGAAGCCCATAGTCTGAAGCATATCATCCATACCAGAAAACTCCTTATTTCCCAATAAATAAGACATATTGTAATTGGCTTGGGATAAAACATCTCCCATAGTAACTAGTTGCATTTCTTGTGATCCATGAAATATTTCATTCCCGTTTCTCCCAAAATATGCCGGCATTCCCGTTAAAGACATATATACAGATGCACTAGTCCATTCACCACCTGGAGATTGCTTCATTTCTTGGAAAGAGTATTTTTCCATGAGCTTATTCAGATGAGGTGTTAATTCTGGGTAATCTTTCACAAAACCCAACTCAAAAGATTCAAGTGATATAAAAACAAGGTTTTTTCCAGCTACTGATTCTAGACTTTCCTTAAAAGTGTACTCTTCTATATCAAAGGGAAGTTCTCCTAAAGCCTCTTTAAAACCACTGCTGGTACTACTATACCTCAACGATAATGTGGAAACATAATTGTTAATAATCATACCATCAAGACTTAGAAAAATAATTCCCATAAGAGCTATTAACCCGATGTGAATAACTCTGAGTTTTTTATGGATAAAGTTTGACCCAAAGGAAATGATTAAAAAAAGTAATATAAACACTACCACACCTATCAAAATATCATATAGAAAGAAGGAACCCACTGAAAACAAATTCTCAAAAGTGAGGTGTTCATAATATTTATAGTCAGCTACTTGTCCAGTTAATTTGACAGCTGCAATTTGTATTAGAGTTAAAAAGGTGAAAAAGATAATTACAAGTAACCTAACACGCTTATTTTTAAACATAGATGTTATCATAGTAGATACTATCAAAAGAGTAAGTAATTGCAAAATCTCCATTAAAATTCTAGTTTTATAACCCTTATCATAGATAGCAGGTTATGCATTTAATAATTTAATCTTTAACTTGACGCTCTAAAACCTCAGCTATCTTACGATCATTAGATAACCGTGGTAATTTATTCTGGCCACCTAGTTTTCCTATGGTTTTCATGTAATCTTTAAAACCATTTTCTGGAACTGTGGTAATGACTAGCGGTTGTAATATTTTACCAGTAATTAGATCATCATAATAAGAGTTTTGTGCTCTCATTTTAAGATCTAGTGTTGCTTTAAAGGCTTCTATGTTTGCTGGTGATTCACCATATTCTATAAACCATTCATGATAGGGTAACTCACCATCTGGTGGCGCTAATTGTGGCGCCACTGTAAATTCATTTATAATAACCTGGTGTTCTTGGGCGGCTTCTTTTATGGCTTGCTCCACTTCTTTTCCTATCACATGTTCACCACTAGCACTGATGTAATGTTTTATGCGGCCGGTCACAATTACCTTATATGGACTTGTAGATGTAAAGGCAATCGTATCACCTATGTTATAAGCCCATAATCCCGCGGTGGTAGAAATAATCAACACATAATTAACGCCTATTTCTACCTCACCTATGGTTAATCGTGGTGGGTTTTCTTCATAAAAGCGATCTGCTGGAATGAACTCATAAAAAATACCGGCATCTAGAAGCAGTAACATGCCTTTCTCGTTCTGTTTATCCTGATAGGCAAAAAAGCCTTCACTAGCAGGAAATAACTCGATGCTATCTACCTTTCTACCTATTAATTGTTCAAATCGCGGTCGATAAGGTTCAAAGTTAACACCACCATAAATGAACAAATTAAAGTTAGAAAACACGTCTCCTACTTTCTTACCGGTGCGCTGTACAATGCGTTCAAAATACATTTGTACCCAACTAGGAATTCCTGAAATCACACCCATGTTCTCTGGTAAGGTTTCATCAATTATAGCCTCTACTTTAGTTTCCCAGTCTTCTATACAATTAGTTTCCCAGGAAGGCATGCGGTTTTTTTGTAAATAACTAGGCACATAATGAGCGACGATACCGCTTAATCGACCTAATTGAACGCCATTTTTATCAGTCATCACGGGACTTCCTTGCAGGAATATCATTTTTGAATCTACAAAGGCGCTTTTACCTGTTTCATGAATGTAACTCAAAATCGCGTTACGAGCAGCTTTCACGTGCTCAGGCATGGACTCCTTAGTAATGGGAATGAATTTTGCGCCACTAGTAGTCCCTGAAGTTTTAGCATAATACAACGGTTTTCCAGGCCACAGAATATTTGATTCTCCTGCAACTACCTGATCTACATAAGGTCTCAAGGCTTCATAATCTCTTACAGGAACTTTTCCTTGAAAATCTTTATAGGAAGTGATCGTACTAAAATCATGATCCTTACCAAAAACAGTATCCTGTGCTTTTTCTATAAGGTTCCTAAATACTTTTTCTTGTATAGCAACTGGTTTGCTAGACCACTTACTTGTTTGTTTGTCAACGATAGATGCAAAAATCTTTGCTGCAATGGATTTTAAAGACATTACTCGAAGTTGATAAAATTAGTAGGGTCCTGTGGATATCCATCCATCCATAACTCAAAGTGTAAATGTGGTCCCGTGGTAAATTCTCCCGTGTTACCTATTATTCCTATTACCTCACCAGCCTGCACTTGATCATTTTGTGATTTATTAAGTGTCGCCATATGTTTATAAACCGTAAGAACACCATAAGAATGTTCCATAAGAATGGTATTCCCAGTATCTGAACTCCAGCCGGCAAAAATCACTGTTCCATCTGCGGCTGCCTTTACTGGTGAATTTATAGTAGCGGTAATATCTACCGCATAGTGTTTTTTCTGTGCGTTAAAAGGGTCAGATATAATTCCTTTTACAGGTACAAAGAAAACAAAATTAGTCCTTGCAGTAGCTCCTTCTATCACATTGTACTTATCTTCTCTAGCGACCTCTTCTCTTAATATACTATCTTCTTTAATTTGCTCTGGAACCTCTTGATTCATGGCTGTTTCTATTCTAGCGACACTGTCTATTTTAGCATATTCTGCTGCTGTAATATTACCGCTCAAAACCATTTGTATGCGGTCATACTTTTGTTGTTGTAAAGCAATAGATGTAAGTAAAGAATCAGTTTTAGCTTCTAGATGAATGACGTCTTTAGTAAGTTTTGTACTCGCATAACCAGGAATAAATTCTCTTAATGGTGTGAATGCAATTAAAACAGTAGTTAGAGCTATTAAAATAATGGCAGATATAGCTGTAACCATAAACACATTAAGGCGCGTTAACTTTAATGAAAAACGCTCCTCAAAAGTATCATCGTTAAGTACGATCATACGATATCGGTGAAGCCACTTTTGTTTTAATTTACCTTTTTGTCTCTCTTTTGCCATGTACTATGCTAATGGAATCCAAATATAAAATAATATAACACTACCATCGTTAAATAAGTATCAAGCCTCGTAATTATTTAAGTTTATCTTCTGCTCATATATACCATTTTGTATTTGTAATGTCGCTCTAATTAATTCAATTTGGTATAAAACATGAATTTTAACTTCTATTATCATAGATTCATAGAGTTCCTTGTATCTTTGCAATGTTTTAAATACATATTATGTTAGCAAACTTTTTTTTAGGAATGTTCGGCCCATGGCAGCTAGCTCTTGTAGCTATAGTTGTATTACTAATTTTTGGTGGTAAAAAAATCCCAGAATTAATGCGCGGTCTAGGTGGTGGAATTAAAGAATTTAAAGACGCTACTAAAGAAGTAAAAGAAAATAATGATCAGATAGACTCTAAAGAATAGAGTTGATTATAACGTATTAAAAAAGCCGTTTCAATTGAATTGAAACGGCTTTTTGTGTTTTATTTGAAGAGTCTCTGTGATGGTCTATTCCACATGGTGCACTCAGTATAGCGTCTATTAAACTTTACTTTTCTTCCACAAAATTCACACTCTTAAGAATTGCTTCTAATTCAAAAAGGTAATTGCGTTGCTTAGCACTAGGGGCAAAAATGTAACCTTCTATGATAAGCCAGTTATCTTTTTTCTCATTATAAATAGCATAATTTAAAAAAGGTCCAGACATAAATTGCTCTGTCACTTCCCATAAGCCTTTAGTCTCATAAGCAAATTTACCATTCACATTACTCTCATTTACATAAGGTGAATATGCGCGCTCCGTAACAAATGCTCCTTTATCTACGGTTACCTTTCTAGACCCTACAGAGTCTCTTACTTTAGTAATACTTGCCACGACATTTGAATCTTGTGGTATTGCGTTTCTAGGTACTTCATAGATCATTATATCCATAGTACCTTCTTTAATCCCACGTCGCAACCAGAAAAAATCATTATCATCTGGTGCTGCATATCTATAAGTACGTGGTACGGTAATCTCTATATTAAAACGTTCTTTAATCACACTAGTATTAAGTCTAGAATTCCTCATTAAACGCTGCTTCTCTGCGACTTCAGTCTGGTTATAAAGCTCTTTAATACGTGCTGCGTTACCCATAATTTGCTCAACTATTCCCGCGCTAGTCGCTCCTCTAATGACCACACCAGTTTGTGGGTTTGCATAAAGGGAATTAGTCATATTAACTCCAGCTTTTTTATTAGATAACTCTACTTTCAGGTAATTACGGTTCTTCTTGATTAAACCTTTAAAAGATTCTGGTTTGATCTGATTAAGAGTGAATTGAGGTTCTTCTCTCACCAGGCCGTCTACGGGTGCAGCGAGCACATTACGCAAGGTGTCGCCCACTTCACCTTCCCATAAATCATTATCTATAACCAGTAAGATATCATTCATTCTACCAGCGCTATCTTTAATAATTATAGGCGTGTCCTTACAACTAGTTAATGTAATAGCAGCTATAAAAATGTATAATAAAGATCTCATAAGGGTTTATTTGAGTTTTAAAGAGTCTCCTGGTTGAAGGTCTTCTGTTTTACCAGGATTTAATTTTCTTATTTCAGCAATAGTTATGCCATAGGTGTTTGCTATTTTCCATAGACTATCACCACTTTTTACTTTATATCTCGACGGTATGCTTTTAGTACTATAAGAACTGCTGGTGATAGGTGTTCTAGAGTGAATGTAAAGTCGCTGTCCTATTTTTAAATTATTACTACGCAGGCTATTCCAGCGTTTAAGTTGACTTACCTTTACGCCATACTTATTGGCTATTTTACCTAAGTAATCACCATTTTTTACACGATAAACCACTCGAGATTCTGCTTTAACGAGTTCTGGTAATGGCTTTTCTTTTTTGTTAAATTCCGCTTTCGCGAAAGCGTATATAGAGTCTTCATTACTCACAAACTTACTCGCTGCTCTTAACGGTAACCTGAGATAATAGTTCCTACCAGAAACCACCGGTATAATATCTAGTTTATAACTAGGATTATGAAACTGCACGGTCTCGATATCCTCATCAGTAAACTGGGCGACGTGTTCTAGCGAAATCATTTTCTGAACCTGAATCGTGTCTGTGGCTATAGTTTTATAAACCGTTTGTTGCGGTTGAAAACCGTGCTCTGCCGCATAAGTATATAAATAGATCATAGCTTGAAAAGCAGGAACATACCCAGCTGTTTCACGTGGTAAATACGGTCTTAAGTTCCAGTAGTTTTTATAACCACCACTACGTCTTATGGCTTTATTTACATTTCCTGGTCCTGAGTTATAAGCTGCAAGAGCTAGGTCCCAATCTCCATAAATATGATATAAACTCCTTAAAAATTTACAAGCTGCCTCTGTAGATTTTATAGGGTCCATACGTTCATCTACATAAGAGTTTACCTCAAGATTAAAATCTCGACCGGTTGCAAACATAAATTGCCATAAACCTGTAGCGCCTACTGGACTTTTTGCTCGTGGATCTAGTGCGCTCTCAACAACAGCTAGATACTTCATCTCTAGCGGAATATCATATTTATCCAGTATGGATTCAAACAGCGGAAAATAATAATCACTCAAAGTCATTAACCGCTCCATATAAATGCGCTGATAGCTCAATTTCTTATTGATCAATCGCTCCAGTACTGGATTATAATCTATTTGAAATGGAGTGCTCTCGTTAATGCGTTTTAAACGCGCTTTAAGAGTGTCTGTAGGCAGTGATTTCATGACAGCGTCACTATAATCCATTTGTATAACTTCATCATACATATAGTCATACATATCATTATTATACAATTCCTGTAACAGTTTCTCATCAAATTCATCTACCTCTGGAAACTCTTTGAGGCCTATGGAATCTAGAACTTGTACTGGAATGATAGCTGAGAGAGAATCCATGTTTTTCTCTACAACTGTAGGTTGAGACTTTACAATAGGTGTAACTTCTCCTCTTACAGTGTCTACTGCTTTTTTAACAATGACCTTACTGGATTGTTGCTTTATAAATTCCTCACTAGTCAGGATTTTTCCTTTAGTAATGGTACTATCTTTTTCTACTTGAGCGACAAGTTGTAAAAAAGAAAAAAATACAATGAAGGATATCAGGAATTTATTCATGAAACGGTTTCATTATGAATCTAGTATAGCTGCAATACCGGGAAGTGTTTTACCTTCTAGCATTTCTAGCATGGCGCCACCACCAGTAGATACGTAGCTTACTTGATCTTCAAAACCGAATTGTTTAACCGCAGCAACAGAGTCTCCACCACCTACTAATGAGAATGCTCCAGCAGCTGTAGATTGTGCTACTGATTTCCCTAAAGAAATGGTTCCATGTGAAAAAGCTTCCATCTCAAAAACTCCTGCTGGACCGTTCCATAGAATAGTTTTAGCCTGCATTAAAACGTCATGAAATTGTGCTCTTGATTTTTCTCCTATATCCAGTCCCATCCATCCATTAGGAATAGCGTTTATAGCCGCCATATCTCTTGTAGCGTGTTCTGAAAACGCATCGGCAGTAATGGAATCTACTGGTAAGTGAATATTTGTATCATGTTGTTTTGCCTTTTCTAGAATTTCTAGCGCCAGTTCCATTTTATCATCTTCACAAAGTGAGTCACCTATATTACCGCCTTGGGCTTTTATAAACGTATAAGCCATTCCACCAGCAAGTATGAGGTCATCTACTTTAGAAAGTATATTTTCAATCACGGTAATTTTTGAAGATACTTTTGCTCCACCTAATATAGCTACTACAGGATGTTCAGGAGTTTCTAGAACTTTATGTAAGCTTTCTATCTCACGAGTCATTAAATGACCGAAACATTTCTCATCAAAATACTGCGCAATAATCGCTGTAGAAGCATGTGCTCTGTGTGCTGTCCCAAAGGCATCGTTTACATACACGTCTGCTAGTTGAGATAACGCTTTGGCGAAAGCGGGATCACCAGCAGTCTCCTCACCATAAAATCTCAAGTTTTCTAACAACAGGACTTCACAAGGTTGCAGGTTTGCGGCTGCTTGCTCCACAGTCTCACCGATACAATCGTTCACAAATTTAACTTGAACGCCCAGGATTTCAGTAGCTGCAGCGACGATATGTTTTAAGGAAAAGTCTTCTTGCTTTCCTTTAGGACGTCCTAAATGTGACATTAAAATCACTGAGCCTTCATCTTCTAGTATCTTAATAATGGTGTCTTTTGCAGCGTGAATGCGCGTAGCATCAGTAACTTCAAAATCATCGTTAAGAGGTACATTAAAATCTACTCTTATTAAGGCTTTCTTATCTTTAAAATTAATATCGTTAATTGTTTTCATAGCTATTTATTGTGAATAGTGACAAATATAGCAGTTATCCTAGAACCTTGTGCGTATACTTTTATATTTGCACTATGCGATATCCAGATATCATAGGTCTAGAACATCTTAAAAAACACCTTCAAACTACGGTTGCAAATGGGCGCATAGCACATGCACAGCTACTTGTAGGGCCTACAGGAAGTGGTGTTTTACCACTAGCACTAGCTTATGCACGTTCTATTTTATGTAAAGATGCTGGTGACCGCTGTGATTCTCAAATGGATCAAATTGCTCATCCTGATTTGCATTTTGCTTATCCAGTGGCAAATAATGCCCGTATAAAAGATAAAGCAGTCTCTGATGATTTTATTGCAGAGTGGCGCGATTTCCTGACCACACAACCTTATGGAAGCCTTGCTGACTGGTATAAATCTATAGAAATAGAAAAAAAGCAAAGTAAAATAGGTGTTTATGAGGCAAAAAAAATAGTTTCTAAACTGAGTCTCAAAGCTTATGAAGGTGGTTATAAAGTACTGATTATATGGGGCGCAGATAAGTTAAATACCGAAGCCTCTAATAAGTTACTTAAACTCATAGAAGAGCCACCAGTAAAAACCGTATTTCTACTTATTGCTGAAGATGCAGACCAAATCATAAATACGATCAGGTCAAGATGCCAGTTATTACAAGTTCCTAAATTAAATAGTGCATCTATTTCTCAGGCTTTAGTAAGTAAACATAGTGTAGAGGTTAACCGAGCGCAACAAATTGCTAGACAGGCAAATGGTGATTATAATAAAGCTATTCAGTCCATTAACAATGCTACAGAAGATATCGATTTTGAAAAATGGTTTGTTACTTGGGTGCGCACCGCATTTGCTGCTCGCGGCCGCAAAAGCGCTATTAATGATTTAATCGCATGGGCAGACATGATTGCGGGAAAAAATAGAGAAACACAAAAACGTTTTTTATCCTACTGTCAGGAATACTTTAGACAAGCTATGTTACTGAATTACAAAGCAGATAGTGCTGTTTATTTATCACCACATCTCGCAGATTTTAAACTCGAAAAATTTGCTCCTTTTATAGATGGACACCGTATTAAACCTATTAGTGACGCCATTGAAGAAGCTATTTACCACATAGAACGTAACGGTAATGGTAAAGTCATCCTTACTGATCTAGCTATAGGGCTAACCCGATTAATTCATAAAAAAGCTTAAATGATGGGTCTGGACTTATCTATAGTTTGATGAATATTTAAATCTCAAATGTCTTCATAAAACGACATCTTTTTACAATAAGTTAAAAAATAATAGTGCTTACATATTCCGGACCTATATTAATTCTCGTATTTCTTTTAGTTACGATCCTCATATCAACCATTGAAAAGCTTTTTATGTGGAACAAAACACTACAAGATTATACACTGATGTATGAAAAACATCTTCCTGCCGTTCTCGTAAAGTTTACACTGCTTTTTATCATAGCGTTTGAAATTATAATCACCATTCTATTCACCTTAGGAATTTACACCTTAGTGATGGAACAAGATATTTACTTAAGCCAGGTTGTTTTAATCCTCACTGGTATTTTATTTATCATTCTTCTCATAGGATTAAGAATTCTACAAGATTATAACGGTGCTGGAAAAATGGCAATTTATTTTCTTTTGACTGTTTTTGGGCTTTTCTGGTTACAATCGATATAATCTATTTATAACAAGTAATAAAATCAGTTTTACTTATTAAAAATAGGTTTGAATCCTTAGGTTTAAAAGGGGTTCAGAACTTTAGAATACATTACTGTATAAACACCGATAAAAAGCTCCTAAAACGCATTATTTACGTTTTTGTAGCACATAAACGAGTGAAGATGGCTCTTTAGTGAATAAGGCCGCTATATTTGAGAATAATCCAATGGTTATACCATAAATAAAAGCTAGTTTTCTTTTTTGGTATCGAGCAGAAAGTATGGATACATAGAAGCTATCAAACCACATAGGTTTAGTAGTTTTTAAGTAAAATTTATCTTGGAAGATATTTAGTACCGCGTTTTTATTAAAGTGGAATAAGTGTCTGGGAACATCATAGCCTGCCCAGTACTTTTTAAACCATTTTGCATCAAAGGAATTATAGTTAGGTAAAGCCAGAATTAAATAACCTTCATCTTCTAGCCAGTTTTCAATTTGGTCTATTTGTTTTTGATAATCTGGTACATGTTCCAGCACATGGTACATACTTATCACCTTTATAGAATGTGGTTGAATAGTATCTGTCTGATCTAATAAATCAATTCCTTTACGGGCTGCAAAAGATCGAGCTTTATTACTAGGTTCATATCCTATCGCATCATATCCAGCTTTTTTCAAAACACCTACTACGTCTCCTACTCCAGCTCCTATATCTAAGATTTTACCATCTACAGCATATTTCCCAATGAGTGCTTTTTTACTTTTAAGATTCCAGCTCTTTGCAAACTGATAACATCGTGCAAAAAATGAAGTTTGAGAATCATCATGAGACAAGTAATCTTCACTCTCATAATAAGGGTTCAAATCCTTAGGTTGAGGAACTGTTTTTAAAACTTGTGTAGTTTCATCTTGAATAAGATCAAACTCCTCTTGAGAGAGAAAGTAATCTTTCAATGATAAAAATAGTATGGAAAAAGGATTGTGATCTTTCATTGTTTCACGTGAAACTATCTTCCCATATGGACTAATAAAACAGATATATCACTAGGTGATACTCCTGAAATACGCGAGGCTTGAGAAACCGTAGCTGGCTGAATAGCCGTTAATTTTTCACGCGCCTCATAAGAAAGTGACTTGATAGATTTAAAATCATAGTTTGCAGGAATCTTTACATTTTCTAAACGATGTAATTTATCTGCATTTCCCTTTTCTTTTTCTATATAGCCGCTGTACTTCACTTGCACTTCAACCTGTTCTAGTATATCCTCGTTTAGATCATTCTCTTCAATATAAGATTTAATCTCAGGAAACTGTCTAATATCTTCTAAATCAATTTGAGGTCTTGAAAAAACTTTAAAATACTTATCGTGTTGTTTAACCGCAGCAGAGTTTTTACTTTCCAGTAACACGTTCATTTCGTTAAAATCATAACTAGTATTCTTTAAAAACTGAACCATCTTTTCAGTTTCCTCTGCCTTACGTACTACTCTTTTAATTGCTTCATCAGTAACAAGACCTAACTCATAAGCTCTAGGTGTTAATCTTAAATCAGCATTATCCTGTCTTAACAAGGTGCGATATTCAGCACGCGAAGTAAACATTCTATACGGTTCCTCTGTTCCTTTTGTGATTAAATCATCAATAAGAACACCTATATAAGCCTCATCTCTTTTTAAGATAAATGCTTCTTCTTCTCGTATTTTCCTAACTGCATTTATTCCTGCCATAAGGCCTTGTGAAGCTGCTTCTTCATATCCTGTAGTTCCATTAATTTGACCAGCAAAAAATAAGTTTTTTACCAGCTTTGTTTCCAGCGTATGCATCAACTGCGTAGGCGGGAAATAATCGTACTCAATCGCATATCCTGGTCTAAAGAATTTTACATTTTCAAACCCAACGACAGATCTCAAAGCTTTAAACTGAACATCTTCTGGTAGTGAAGTACTAAAACCATTTACATAAACCTCGCAGGTGTCCCAACCTTCAGGTTCCACAAAAAGTTGGTGCCTATCCTTATCTGCAAAACGATCTATCTTATCTTCTATAGAAGGGCAGTATCTAGGTCCTATACTTTGTATTCTACCATTAAACATCGGGCTTCTATCAAAACCTTCTCGTAACAAATCATGAACCAACTGACTCGTATACGTCATATGACAATCACGCTGGTTTGTTAGCTTTTTAGTAAGGTTCGTATAGCTAAATTTAGAAACAATATCATCACCAGGTTGCGGTGTCATCTTAGCATAATCCAAAGAACGACCATCTACACGTGGAGGAGTTCCGGTTTTCATTCTTCCAGCTTCAAAACCTAAATCTACAAGTTGCCCTGTAATACCAGTAGCAGCCCTTTCGCCAGCTCGACCACCACCAAATTGCTTTTCTCCTATATGAATTAAGCCATTTAAAAAGGTTCCATTAGTTAAGACTACAGCCTTAGCTCTAACCTCTATTCCTAAACTGGTTTTCACACCTACTACTTGTTCCTTTTCAATGATTAAACCAGAAACCATTTCCTGATAAAAATCTAGATAAGGTAAATTTTCCAATTGTAATCGCCATTCCTCAGCAAAACGCATTCGATCGTTTTGGGTTCGTGGCGACCACATAGCAGGACCCTTAGATAAATTCAACATTTTAAATTGAATAGCACTTTTATCACTAACTATTCCACTTAAACCACCTAGCGCATCGATCTCTCTCACTATTTGACCTTTTGCAATTCCACCCATCGCTGGATTACAGGACATTTGTCCTATAGTTTGCAAATTCATAGTAACCAGCAATGTCTTTGCTTTCATATTTGCAGCAGCAGCAGCAGCTTCGCTTCCAGCATGCCCTGCACCTACCACTATTATGTCATATTCCTTATCAAACATAGCTATTGTTTCACGTGAAACATTTTCATTTTTTCTTCTTCTTTCAATCGCATCACTGCCTTTTGCTCAGTGCTTTTGTCCCCATAACCACATAAATGCAACAATCCATGACTCATGACCCTATGCAACTCAGTTAACATATCAACACCATAATCTACAGCATTATCCTTAACACGATCGATACTGATATAAATTTCGCCATGTATCAAATCCTCATCACAATAATCAAAGGTGATAATATCAGTTAAGGTGTCGTGATTAAGATACTTTAAATTTAAATCCAATAAAAACTCATCACTACAAAATACGTAGGAAAGATCTCCTAAAGTTCTAAATTCAGAAGAGGCTATAGAATCTAACCAGACAGCATACCGTTGCTCTTCTCCTAAATCAAAATCGGTTTGGTAATTAAATTCCACCATCTCTTTTAAAATACTCCTTAACCTTAATTTTATACTGAGGCTGCAAAGGTAATACTTGTCTATTTAAGATTTCCTTGTTATTAAAGTATCTAGCTGCATCGGGAATTTTATTATTTGTGTTGTTTTTATAATCCTTACCATTTGTCGTAGCTTCTCGCTGTTCCTCTTTGCCTTGTTGTAACCCAGCATCCATTAATTTTAATAATTCATGCTGTATATCCATCATACGATCTTGAACTTCTCTATTAAAACCTTGGTCTAATAACTTACGTTCTACAGCCTTCATTTTATCTGTAATATCCTCTAAAACACCTTCCAAACCTTCTCGCTGCATCATATCTTCCAGCTGATTACGTAATTCTTGCTGTTGTTTATAGATTTGATAAATACGTTTACTTTCTTCTTCAGATTCTTTATAACCTTGTTGATCACCATCCTTATTACCGGAACCTGAACCAGTTCCACCACTTCCCTGGCCCGAGCCTTGTCCGCTATCACCTTCACCTGATCCCTCATTACCTTGACCTTCACCATCAGCACCACCTTCACCAGATGATCCCTTCTGTCCATTATTTCCAGATTGTCCTTGTTCACCACTTTGACCTGAATCGCCAGATTCTCCACCTTCACCTTCTCCAGGCTTTTCACCTTCTCCAGAACCATTTTCACCAGATTCACCTTTACCAGCTTCCTTCATTAAGGACTTCTGTTTTTTAATTATATCCGGTAATTGAAAGCCTCCACTTTGTCCACCTTCTCCAGGTTTCCCTGAACCCGAGCCAGGCATAGACATAGTATTATTCATAGCATCCATAGTTTGACTAAGCATTAAAGCTAATGTGTTGGCACTTTTTAGAGTGAATTGTTGGGAAATCTGAGCTTTATTCATTTTAAAATCGGCCAACTGAGATAAAGCGTTTTCTATGTAATAATATACATCTGTTACCTCACGATTGATATCCATACTCACCTTAGGATTACGAGATGCAAGTGCAAATAAACTATCATCAACATGTTTAAAAGCTCTTTCTAAATCCTTTTGAACCTTTAATTTCTTACCTAAATTAGGGCTATTCCTATTTAAATTCTTAACTCCGTCCAGTAGGGACTCCTGTTCTTTAGAAAAGACTACTAAGTTGTCCAGAATTTGACGCAGCATTTCTGCGTCTTCTTTCATGGTGTCTTGTTGTCGAGAACTTAATTGGGAAGCCATAGCATGAGCTTGCTGCTTCATTTTATCGGCTGCGCTTTTTTGCTTTTTACTAGCACTAGGCGTATCTGATTTTTCAAGATCTTCACTAGATTCTTCTTGCTCTTGTTTAATTTCAGGTGCGTTTAAAGGATCAAAATCTAAATCCATAGGCTTTTTTAAACCATTATTCTCTTTTTCAAGTTCCTGAAGTTCTTTTTCCCATTCTTTGTATTCCTCGTTTAATTGATCCTGTTGTTCTTTAGTATTAAGATCACCTTTCTTTTTAGATTGTTCCTCTTGTTTTTTAGCAATATCTTTAAGCTTATCGACCATTTGCTCATACTTCTGAGTCACGTAGTACCTTTTTGTAAGTTCAAGTAACTGCTCTAAGTTTCTTTTTTGTTGCTTAGAATTTTTTTGTGCCTTATCAAGCTGCTCTTGAAGTTCTTCTTTACTTAATTTATCTTGGTACTCTTGTAATTCTTTAAGAAGTTTTTCATTCTTGAGCATTTCTTCCTGGCTTTGTTCCATGCGCTCTTCCAGTGCCTTTTTCATAGGGTCTTGATCCTTACTAGACTTTTCGAGATTAGCTTTCATTTTCTGCATCTGCTGGCGCATCTTTTGTTCTTGATCTTGTTGATTCCTTAAAGCTTGCTCTAACTTTTTCTTATCATTAAAACCACGCTGATTCTTTTCTAACTGCTCTTGTGTAATTTCTTTAAGTGCTTCCTGTCTCTTTTCCTGCTCCTGTAGGGACTTTTCAAGATCCTCTACAGATTTTTTTTGATCCAGTAATTGCTCCTGATTTTCTTCCTCTTTAGTAGGTTTTCTGAAACCGTACACTTCACTCTTTACACTCTTGTAATTGTTAACAACATCATTATCCACTACTTTAAAAAAGAATTGATAATTCTTCCCACCTTCAAGTGGTAAATTTCCAGGGAAAGTGAATAAAAACTGATCATAAGTTCCTCTATTAGAGCCTATTTCATAAATATTCTGAGAACCAGCAGCGTCACTTTCATAATAAACCACTTGTATTTTTCTGATCCCATAATCATCAGCTACTTGTCCTTGAAAATGCATGACTGCATCATCTAGACTATCCTTTTTCATCTCCATAGATAACTCTGGAAATTCATCTTTAGTTACTTCTATTTTAAAGTTGAGCTCTTCATAATTCTGCGCATAAGTATTAGATGTTGTTATGGAATATTTAAGTGGTTTTAAGATCGCTTTCGCGAAAGCGAACTCATTACCATCTTTCTTAAACTGCTCCATAGCACCAGCTGTATTAAATGATACCTGATCTGTAGCAGAAGTTTTTAACTTCCATGAAATCTTAGTTCCTTGTGGTACTAACGCATTACCTGTACTCCTTAAAATCTCATCCTTTTTACCTGTATAAGAAGGATAGTCCATGGCTAGTTCAAACTGGTCTATAGTAGGTACCTCATCTACATCTAACAGAAAATTATCGCTGCGCACCTCATTTGCTTGAAGGTAGAACGTGAGATCTACAGATGGTTTCACAAATACAAAACTAAATCTACCTGCTGATTCTTGAGTGAGATAATAGACCTGATCGCCTAAATGAATACTTGCACTCTCTGGAATAGTTCTACCACTTACTTCTACATTGAGTTTAAAATCACGATTTTGTAAGGTGTTTAAATCTTTATTTAGAATCTTAAAAGTAAATGGAGCCGGCGGTATGTACTCATTATTAAAATCTGCTACTCGTTTAGTACTTTCTGTAATTATTTCATTGTTTCCTGTAAAAAACAATACTGCCATAATGATTACAGGAATCGCTAAATATTTTAGATAAGAGGTGTTCTTCTTAAAATCAATAGCGAGCGAAAAAGGAATAGGTTTTAACTCTTCACTCTTCTGGTTGATACTAGCCCAAGTAAGCTCATCATCACCTCCATTTTTATGAAGCTGTAGCACATTAATCAATTTATCTGAAACCTCAGGGAAATGTGTACCGATCATAGTACTGGCATCTCTAAAATCTATTCCTGAAAATAACTTAAACAATCGTGCTACAGGAATACCTATAAATTTAAATAATAAACCGGCCTGCACTAGCATAAATAAACCGAATAAAATAGTTCTCCCGGTAGTACTTAACCATAAAAAATACTCTACGATGGCTGTGAATAAAAAATATAACAAACCTATAGCCAGAAACAAAATCACACCACGTATGATCTCATTTATATAATATTTCTTTATAAAACGCTTGAGCTTGTGCTCTATGATTTTAAAGTTATCCATTCCTTACTATAATCTATGATGGGTAAATATAATGTAATGGTTAAGATGTTTATGATATCAAGGTGTTAAAGAGATTTTATGTATTTATAAACTAAGCTGTATATTTAATTCCTTATTCATGATAAATCATTTTTATGAAAGACTTAAAATACCTTACCGCATATATCGTTCCTGTGTTATGTGTTATAGGAATAACTTATAGAAATGAATGGATGTGGTTAACACCATTTATGATTTTTATAGTTGTACCGTTAATGGAACTAGCGATGCCATCTATAACCACAAATCTTGATGAAAAAATTAAGGAAAGTAAACTGAAAAATCGCTTTTTTGATATATTACTATGGTTAAATGTACCTATAATTTTTAGTGTTCTTTTTTACGGGTTATACCGCTATTCTGTAAGTTCATTTGAAACTTATGAGGTTATAGGCATGATATTTTCATTAGGTATAGTGGCTGGTAGTAATGGAATTAATGTGGCACACGAGCTAGGTCATAGACAAGACAGTTGGGAACGATTTTTAGGTAAATCATTATTGTTACCGAGTATGTACATGCACTTCTATATAGAACATAATTACGGGCATCACTTAAAAGCCGCTACTCCTGAAGATCCCGCAAGCGCTCGATATAATGAAAATTTATATGCATTCTGGTGGCGATCTGTGCGTACCCAATATTCAAGTGCCTGGAAAATTCAAAGACACCTATTAAAGGTAAACGATCACTCTTTTTTTTCTGTAAAAAATGATATGTTATGGTATTCCCTTATTCAGCTTACTTATTTAATTACTATAGGATTATTTTTTTCCTGGATCACTGCTGCAGTTGCTGTAGCTATAGCCATGGTAGGGTTTAGTTTACTAGAAATTATAAACTATTTAGAACACTATGGTTTAAGACGTGCTCAAAAAAAATCGGGTCGTTATGAAACAGTACGAGAAATACACAGCTGAAATTCTAATCATATACTAGGTAGAATACTACTCTATGAACTCACAAGACATAGCGATCACCATTACAGAGCTAGTAAAAAATATCAAGTACTAGACTATCACGAGAACAGCCCACAATTACCTTACGGATATCCCACGATGATGGTAATTGCTACGATCCCACCATTATGGTTTTCTTTAGTTAATAAACATGTTCCACGGGAAATGGTAGAGCTAGCAGCTTCTTAAATGATTATGAAAACCTCACAGATTTTTGAAACCTGTGAGGTTTAGTTTTTCAATTCTACTTCTACAGGCTAGAAATATTATCTTTGCAGCCTTAAAAAAAGGCTATAATGAGTACTGCAGTAAGAGTAAGATTTGCACCTAGTCCTACCGGACCATTACATATAGGTGGCGTGAGAACCGCTTTATTTAACTATCTATTTGCTAAAAAACATGGAGGCGATTTTATATTACGTATAGAAGATACAGATCAGAATAGATACGTAGAAGGTGCCGAAGATTATATTATTAATGCACTGAACTGGTGCAACATTCCATATGATGAAGGACCAGGAAAAGAAGGTAAATGTGGACCTTACCGCCAGAGCGAGCGCAAAAAAATGTATAAACAATTTGCCCTTGAACTCATAGAAAAAGGTGCTGCATATTATGCTTTTGACACCTCACAAGAACTTGCCGATGCTCGCACTAAGGCCGAGTCTCAAAAAGAAACTTTTATATATAACCATAAAAATCGTGACCAGTTTACCAACTCGCTCACCTTACCAGAAAATCAAGTACAGGAACGAATCAATCGTGGCGATGATTATGTGATACGTTTCAAACCAGAATTAAAAACGCTTTCCATGTTTGATGAGATCCGTAAAGGGATTGAAATAGACACGGCTCTTATAGATGATAAGGTTTTATTTAAAAGTGATGGTATGCCTACTTATCACCTTGCTAACGTAGTGGACGATCACGAAATGAAAATAACCCATGTGATTCGTGGTGAAGAATGGTTACCTAGCATGGCGTTGCACGTATTATTATATGAAAGCTTCGGTTGGGAAAGGCCTAAGTTTGCTCACTTACCCTTAATTCTTAAACCTACCGGTAAAGGAAAATTAAGCAAGCGCGATGGAGCAAAATTTGGTTTTCCAGTCTTCCCTATGGAATGGTTTGATACTAAAGAAAATGAAACTTTTGCTGGTTATAAAGAAGATGGTTATCTACCAGAAGCTGTGGTAAATATGCTCGCTTTTCTAGGTTGGAATCCAGGAACAGAGCAAGAATTATTCAACTTAAAGGAGTTGATTCAGGCATTTAGTCTGGAAAAAGTGAACAGTTCAGGAGCAAAGTTTGACCCAGAAAAAGCAAAATGGTTCCAGCAACAATGGTACGTTGAGCAAGATGATGCTGTTATAGGTGCCGCTTTCGCAAAAGCGTTACAAGAAAAAGATATCGAGTACGGATCACAGGATTATGTAAACATAGTTTGTGGTCTCGTAAAAGAACGCGCTGTTTTTACCAAAGATTTATTTGAACTAGCTGGATTTTTCTTTATCGCACCAGATTCCTATGATGAAAAGGCCGCTAAAAAAGCCTGGAAAGATGGAACCAACGAAATCATGAGTGATGTAATAACAGTTATCAAAGACGGTGACGATGATAGCGCTACTGGACTAAGTACGGCTATAAAAGGATGGATTACCAGTCAGGAAATGGGTTTTGGTAAAGTAATGATGCCGTTAAGACTAGCCCTAGTAGGTAGTCTTATGGGTCCAGATGTTTTTGAAATAGCAAGTTTGATAGGTAAAAATGAAACGATAGCGCGTATTGAAAACGCGATTAATAAATTATCTTAAAAATAGAAACGTACTCCAGCGGTGATATAACTCATATTACCGTTGAGTTCTTCGCTATTAGCATTTTTACCGTTTAATACGTCTAAAAAAGCATAGTGGAAATGAGCTGTAAAACGTATTTTCTCTAATCCACCACTTAAACCTATGATTCCATTTACGTTAATAGGGCTGGTTTTTTGAAAAGAAGAAACCGCTACAGCACTAGAACCTGTAATAATACTATCTTCATAACGCCTGTCAGCCACTTTAAATTCACCATTTAAAGCAACAGCTGGTCCTATTTCTAATGATAAATAATCCTTATTATTAATCTTGTAAGCCCATAGCACTTTAACCTCTGCTCCTATAACATTCATTTCTATATCATCAAGTGTTACAGCTTCTTGAACTGAGAATTTATTATTAAATAAATGAATTCCAAAAACCATATCCCAAAAAGGTCTCCAGTCTCCTCTAGTTTCTAAACCTGCACTCCATCCTACCCTACTTTCTACAGCAACGTCATCTGTTTGTAGATTAAAAAAAGTAGCGTCTATTCCTGCTCCTAGTCTATTGTTATAGGAATGAGATCTTTGAGCATGAACAGTAATAGTGAAAATAAAAATGAAAGTTATAAAAAATAGATTCCTCATAAATAAATAAATTAAAACCTAAACATAATAATAAAAGTACTCCTAGACTCTATAAAAATTAAACAATTGTTTAACTTAGCTGTAAATTCTTTCAAATAAGTACCGTGAAAAATATACTCCTTATTCTACTTCTTCTCATCCCGTTTATTTCTATAGCTGAAAAGTATTATCCAGGAAAAGCTGTGAAAACTGACGGTAGTATTATTAATGGTTATATAAATCTTTAAAAGTAAAAATAAGTTTTTATGCTACCTGAGCTCTATGAACAACATTGCAAATAACCTTATTGTAACAAACCAGATATTTGATAGACTAATTCTAGTGTATCTTTAAACAAACCTAAAAAACACTAACTATGGGACAAATTATTTTTATAGTCGTACTGGTTATAATAGCCTTCTTTGTACTGACTGGAACTTTCTTTACTGTAAAACAACAAACCGCTGCAATCATTGAGCGATTTGGAAAATTCACCAGCATGCGCCACTCTGGATTACAATTAAAAATACCAGTTATAGACCGTATCGCTGGACGTATCAACCTAAAAATACAGCAACTAGATGTAATTGTTGAGACGAAGACTAAAGATGACGTATTTGTAAGACTTAAAATATCAGTACAATTCCAAGTACGTAGAGAAAAAGTATATGATGCTTTTTACCGTTTACAAAATCCGCATGATCAGATTACCGCTTACGTATTTGACGTAGTACGTGCCGAAGTTCCTAAAATGAAACTGGATTATGTATTTGAGAAAAAAGATAATATCGCCATCGCTGTAAAAGGTGAATTAAACGATGCCATGATGGATTATGGTTATGATATCATTAAAACACTCGTAACAGACATCGATCCAGATGTACAGGTAAAAGCAGCCATGAATCGTATCAACGCATCAGAGCGTGAAAAAACCGCTGCTGAGTATGAAGCTGAAGCTGAACGTATTAAAATAGTTGCTAAGGCACGTGCTGAAGCTGAATCTAAGCGTTTACAAGGTCAAGGTATTGCAGACCAGCGACGTGAAATTGCACGTGGTCTAGAAGAAAGTGTAGATGTATTAAATAACGTAGGGATTAATTCTCAAGAGGCAAGTGCTTTAATCGTAGTTACTCAACATTATGATACTTTACAATCTATAGGAGAAGCTACGCAATCTAACTTGATTCTTTTACCTAACTCACCACAAGCTGGTAGTGATATGTTAAATAACATGATTGCTAGTTTTACTGCAAGTGCTCAGATAGGAGAACAAATGAAAAAGACTAATAAAGAAATCGAGGCTAAAAAGAATAATGATGCCGACGGTCTACAAGATGAAGATTAATCACTTTAAATCTTATCACAAAAAAGCACCGCCTTATGAGCGGTGCTTTTCTTTTTGAAGTTATTTGTACCAAACCAATTTACATTCCTAATCTCGCATATAATTCGTTTCTTTTTCGCCTATATTTCAAATTAAGAATACGTCATTAGAAACATAAATTGGTATAACTATGAGGTTGTAGCTTTCGCGAAAGCGTAATTATCTCCAATAATAATCACCTTAAAAAATCATAAGTATTTATAATAAATTGGTATTAGATTACTCTTCTACTTTTGCCCATGTGTCACGTAAAGTTACGGTGCGGTTAAATACCATTTTCTCATCTGTAGTATCTGGATCTACACAGAAATAACCCATGCGCTGGAACTGCACTACCTCACCTATTTGAAGGTTCTTCATAGCTGGCTCAGCCATAGCAGTTATCACTTCTAGCGAATTAGGATTTACAAATTCCATAAAATCCTTCTCCTTATCAGTATCTGGTGATGGTACGATAAATAAGCGATCGTACAAACGTACTTCTACAGGAACAGCATGTGCAGCACTTACCCAGTGCAGTGTTCCTTTTACTTTACGCATACTTGCTTCTGTACCACTTCCACTTCTAGAATCTGGATCGTAGGTGGCGTGAATTTCTGTAATATTACCATCGGCGTCTTTAAGGCAGCCTTCACCTTTAATGATGTAGCCGTTTTTAAGACGTACTTCTTTACCGTTCTTTAAACGGAAAAATTTCTTGTTTGCCTCTTCTCGGTAATCTTCTCGTTCTATGTATAATTCTCTAGAAAAAGGAACTTCTCGATATCCACGAGATTCATCTTCCTGACTATTTTCTGCCTGTAACATTTCTACTTGATCTTCTGGATAATTAGTAATCACCAGTTTTATAGGATCGAGCACACACATTACACGATCTGCAGCTTTATTTAAATGATCTCTTAAGTGAAACTCTAGATGGTTCATATCTACCAGGTTGTCACGTTTTGCAATTCCTATAGATGCCGCAAAGTTCTTTAACGATTCTGGTGTATAACCACGGCGTCTCAAACCAGAAATAGTAGTCATGCGTGGATCATCCCACCCATTTACGATTCCTGCTTCTACGAGTTTTTGTAATTTACGTTTACTTGTAACAGTATGTGATACATTTCTACGGGCAAACTCACGTTGTTTAGGACGTATTTTTGCAGGATCTACTACTTGATCTAAGAACCAGTCATAAAGTTCTCTATGAGGCTTAAATTCAAGTGTACAGAATGAGTGAGAAACCTGTTCTAAATAATCACTTTCACCATGGGTCCAGTCATACATAGGATAGATTTTCCAATCGGTACCTGTTCTATGATGTGCTTTATTCACTACTCGATACATGATAGGATCACGCATGAGCATATTATTAGACTGCATGTCTATTTTGGCACGTAGGATATGCTCGCCTTCACCATACTCGCCATTTTTCATTCCTTCAAACAGTGCTAGATTTTCTTCTACACTTCTATTGCGGTAAGGTCCATCTACTCCAGGTTGTGTAGGTGTTCCTTTTTGAGTAGCCATTTCTTCGCTAGATTGAGAATCTACGTAGGCTTTTCCATCTTTAATCATTTGAACTGCCCAGTCGTACAGCTCTTGAAAATAGTCAGATGCATAACAAAGATTATCCCATTTGTAACCTAACCATTCTACATCTTTCTGTATAGCAGCAACATATTTTGCTTCTTCCTTAGCAGGATTAGTATCATCAAAACGCAGGTTTACAGGCTTGTTGTACTTCTCTCCTAGCCCAAAGTTCAAGCATATCGCACTGGCATGTCCTATGTGTAAAAAACCATTAGGTTCTGGTGGAAAACGAAATCTTAAGTAGTCTTGTGATAGTCCATTATTAAGATCTTCTTCAATGATATCTTCTATAAAATTATTGGGTCTTTTTTCTTCACTCATGGTTTACTCTTTAGCAACCACAAATTTAGGGTTTATTTTACTGCTTATAGAGAATAGAAAACATAAAAGAATCTGCTTATTAACCCTAGACTGGCTCGTAAATCGTTGCGCTCTTTTACTTGCTGATAAATGACGAATATTTATTATGTCGAGCGCATATGAGATGCATTTTAGTGAGTAGCGTATTTGTAATACTTAACAGATATAATTTTACTTAAGTATTACGACTACTTGATAAGAACAGTACGCTTTATAAAAACGCTCGACCTAACGACGTAAAACTCATATCTTTGTTTCATGCATAAAATAATACTTGAAAACGTAAAAGTTTATACTAACCATGGTTGCCTCGATGAAGAAGCTGCTATAGGAAGTGCTTACCGAGTAGACCTAGAAGTAACAGCTGATCTCTCAAAAAGTGCTCAAACTGATAATCTCAATGATACCGTAGATTACGTTTCTTTAAATCGCATCATTGTTGAAGAAATGGCTATACGTTCTAAATTACTGGAACAAGTCGCACAACGTATTCTCAACCGAATTTTTAAAGAAGAATCACTTGTAGAAACTGCTGAGGTTAAGGTTGCTAAGATTAATCCACCTATAGGTGGTGATGTGGCTAGTGTGGTAATCTGTATGCAGCAAAGCCGCTAGATGATGGACTATGTAATATAGAGAATGGAGTTTAGACTTTTATGAGATAAAAGATAAAGAAGTCAACTTTTTTGTTATTTTTGCGTGCTCAAAAGGCGTCTTGGCCGAGCGGCTAGGCATGGGTCTGCAAAATCTAGTACAGCGGTTCGAATCCGCTAGACGCCTCTGGAATCCTCAATCTTAATTGATTGGGGATTTTTTTATAAACTATCTTCTATAATAGGTATAGCATCTACATCTTTAAGTTCTGGCATGATGTGTAGTTGTTCTTCTACCTGATGTGTAACTTCTGGAAAAGCACCTTTAAAAATAAGTACGGCTCCACAAATAATCATTATAACGGCAATCCATCTTTTTAAAAGAAAGATGCGATGTGGTGTAAGGTAACGATTCAAGCTTTTTGCGAGAACTATTTTACACAGATCAATAATGAAATAAGTGATTAAAACAGTACTGAAAAAAGTTATAATTCTATTAGTATCATTTTCTAATTGTGGACTGAAAACCACGATTAAACCTAACCAAAATCCCAATACTCCTATATTTATAAAGTTTAGTAAAAACCCTTTAATAAACAGTGCTGGATAATTATTTTTTTGAACGATCATTACTTTAGGATCTATCTCTTTTAAGTAAGTTTTCCTAGTTTGTACAAATGATACAATCCCATAAATAGCTAAAATAGAACCACCAAAAATGTATAAACCAGGATCATCCTTTAATTTATTAAGTATGGATGAGGTCATGAAATAAGCGGCAAGAAGAAAAATAATATCAGCCAGAATAACTCCTAGGTCTAAAGCTAGAGCAGCTCTAAAACCCTTTATAGCACTGGTTTCTAATAATGCAAAAAACACTGGCCCTATAAGAAAGGCCATAAAAAATCCTAGCGGAATCGCACTAAGAACATCTTCGAGCATAATCATTTATGGTTATTGCTCAAAGGTAAAAATTAATGTCGGCTTTTTTTTATTTATATAATGGGATTATTAAAACGCTTTCGCGAAAGCGTTATAAACAGAAAATCTTCTAAATTATTAATCCATAATCTTAACACGACCGCCTGCAAAAGTTTTTTTATTTACTTTTTTAGGGTTTCCATAAACGATCACGTCACCACCAGCTTGAATATTAACATCTACCGCATTCATAGCATGTACTTCTACCTCGCCGCCTGCTCTTACTTTTACTTTAGTACGTTTGGTTTTAAGTTGACTATTTTCTACAATTCCGCCGGTGTTTACAGAAATAATTTGTTGATCTACAGTGCCGCTTACTTCAGTAATTCCACCAGAAACGGCTTTAATTTCTAGTAATTCCACTATAACTCCTGCTTTTACTCGTGCTCCTTCTTGTACTTTAATTTCTAATTGTGGTTGTTCTATAAGCTCGTTTGAAGTAATAAAAGCACCTTCATTCCCATCTATAGTTTTTAAGTCTGTATAATGAACATGTATAAAGGTTTCTGTGCCGTCAAACTGCCTGTTAAAAGCCATACGTAATTTAAGAGTTCCGTTTTTATTAACATATTCCACCTCACTAGCATCTTCTCCAGAAATAATAACTTTATTCTCATGTGATTTTACCAGATTTACGGTAATTAAATCATACACTTTAATAGTATTAAACTGTCCTAGTTCTATTTCTCGAGGATTTTGAGCAACTACTATACCTGTTAATAGAAGAGTTACTAGAAGTAAAATATTTTTCATGTCATGTGTTTTTATAAAGATGTTTTTTTTTACAAAATGTTACAGTTCATAAAAAAAAGGTAGCCCATCTTGCGATTAACTACCTTTTAAATAAACAAAACAAACTTACTTTTTAGCATGATGTGAAAATATTTTTTTAAAATATTAGAGACATCTATATGAAATACATCTTTCTAGAGAAAAACGTAAACACAAAAATTTATTGCGCTAATTCTAAATCAACAACAAAAGTCTTATACCGAAAAGAAATTGATTAAAAGGGTTTTGATAATTAACTATTTATCTACTAAATAATATAATTAATCGGTGAAATACATAGTTTATTTATAAACTTAAAATTCTAAAAACATTCAAAGTAGTTATTTATGGTAGATTTAATGCCTTTTTCCTTTCCAGGTTCCACCATATTTATAAGCTGGTAAAGATTGATGCTTTTCTGTACAAGTCTTACAGCAAAAAATCCATTCCTTACCAGTCTTTATTTGTACTCGATACATGATCGTATCTTCCTTTTTACAAGTATGACAAATTTTAGTTTTCAACTGCTTCTTTACTTCCTACCATCCAGAAATCGAGGTGCTTCTTGACAAGGTCTGCATTTTTTACTTTTACATAGACTTCATCACCTAGACGATAAGCATTTTTAGTCTTGCGACCTATCACCGCAAATTCTTCTTCTACAAACTCATAACTATCATCATCTAGATCGCCCAGTCGTATCATTCCTTCACATTTATTGGCGATAATTTCTACATAAATTCCCCAATCTGTAACTCCTGAAATGACTCCAAGGAACTGCTCATCTTCATGATCTTTCATGAATTTCACTTGCATGTACTTGATAGAATCGCGCTCAGCTTTGGTCGCTAGAATCTCCATGTTTGTAGAATGATGGCACTTTTCTTCATAAAGCTCTTCACTTACACTTTTACCTTTATCTAGATAGTGCTGTAATAATCTGTGTACCATCACGTCTGGATAACGACGTATAGGTGATGTAAAATGTGAATAATAATCAAAGGCTAATCCATAATGACCTATGTTATGGGTAGAATACTCAGCCTTAGACATGGTTCTGATCGCTAGTGTGTCTACCATGTTTTGTTCTTTATTACCTTTTACATCACTCAATAATTTATTTAAGGATTGCGTGACATGTTTGCGATCTCTTAAATCTAGTTTGTGACCAAAACGGGTAACAATCTTTGCTAGTGCACCTAGTTTCTCATCATTAGGTTCATCATGAGTACGATAGACAAAGGTCTGTTTAGGATCACGTTTTCCTATAAATGCAGCTACTTTCCTATTAGCTAGTAACATGAATTCTTCTATGAGTTTATTAGCATCTTTAGAAGTTTTAAAATAAACACCTACAGGTTCTGCCTTTTCATTTAAGTTAAATTTTACCTCAGTTTTATCAAAACTTAACGCACCTTGAACCATACGTTCATTACGCATCTTTTTTGCGATGCTGTCCAGTGTTAAGGTAGCTTCTACTATAGCAGGATTTATGGTAGTACGCTTTCGCAAAAGCGATATTTCCTCAGGTATTTCTCCTTTTCCTGTCTCTATGATATGTTGCGCCTCTTCATAAGCAAATCGCTGGTCTGAGTGAATCACGGTACGACCGAACCATTGTTTATAAACTTTACCGCTATCATCCATTTCAAAAACAGCAGAGAAACATAATTTATCCTCATGCGGGTTCAGTGAACAGACACCATTTGAAAGGACCTCTGGTAACATAGGAACCACTCGATCCACAAGATAAACTGATGTGGCACGTTCATAAGCCTCATCATCTAGCGGTGTTCCTTCTTTTACATAGTGTGAAACATCTGCAATGTGAATTCCTATCTCATAATGACCATTTTCTAGCTTTTCAAAAGAAAGTGCATCATCAAAATCCTTAGCATCTGCCGGATCTATGGTATAGGTAAGTGTTTCTCGCATATCGCGACGTTTACTAATCTCTTGTGTAGATATAGTTTTATCTAGTTGTGCTGTAAACTCTTCTACCTGTGCTGGGAATTCATAAGGTAAACCGTACTGGGCGAGTATGGCATGGATCTCTGTATCATGTTCACCAGGTTCTCCTAGAATCGCTTTTACACGACCATTAGGTGAATCTTGTTTATCATTCCATTCCACAAATTCTACTAGAACTACCTGACCATCTTTTGCACCATTGATCTCGCGACCAGGAATAAAGAAATCGGTCTGAATTTTAGGATCGGTAACATTTACAAAAGCAAATTTTTCTAGTACTTCTATAGTTCCTACAAACTCTGTTTTCTTGCGTTCTATAACTTTAGTAATTTCACCTTCAGGTTGTTGTCCACGGCGTCTATGGTAGACATATACTTCTACTTGATCACCGTTTAAGGCCTGACCTAGTGAACGACGTGGAATCATAATATCTTCTTGCAGCTCTTCAGTAATCACATAACCAGTTCCTCGAGTACTGATATCTATTCTTCCTGTGTAATAATCGATCGCTTTAATAATCTTGAACTTGCCACGGTCTAGTTCTTCTATTTGACCTTTAGACTTTAACTGGTGTAATTTTTTAATGACCTGGTTGCGTGTACTCGCATCAGTTATAGAGAGTTTTGCACAAACTTGTTTATAATTAAAATTCTTATTGGGTTCCTGTTTAAGGACATTAAGAATGGATTGGGTAAGGTTCTGAAACTTAGTTTTTGAGTTTCTTTTTTTCTTCTTCTTCATATTCGTTTTATACTTCTACAAAGTTAGTCTTTTAAAACTCTGATAGATGATAACTACTTTATAGTTTGGTTATTAATGATTTAATCACATCTTGTTAACATAAAATTAAGAAAATACAGTAACTTTGTATGAAGTTAGTCGTCTATAGGTTAACTATACTTGAACAAATGCAAACTAAAAGGCCACTTAAATCTATTTTTCTATTTATAGCAATTTTTATTGCAGGTATACTTCTAGTTACCTTCTTAATTCATAAAGCACTAGAAATAGATCCTATGGAAACTCAGTTTAATCAACATATTCCCGATAGTAAAATAGAGAATCGAGTAAGTGCTTCTTACCTTTTTTAATTAAGCTATCTATCTTCATTCTATTTCTAAAAATTTTAAGCTCATTTTTATTTTTTCAATGTTATTCACATTATAAACAATATGATTTTTTCTTTTTAAAAATTTTAAATAAAAATGATGGTGATGATGTAATGTGAATAGCGGTATATCTTTTCTATGAATAATTAGGATAATAATAACTTATGAACTTATACTCAGTTATACACATGTTATATTATTTCTAACATATTGTAAAGTAAAAAGGTAGTCTATAAGAATCGTAGTTATCCACACTTGTTTATAACCCTTATTTACATAAAATTGTACATAAATAGAAAGGTGAATTACTGTTTATGAAACGGTTTTTAGTGCTTAAAACTCACTTTTAAAAAGCTTAGTTATATTTTGGTTATGTAAATTAAAAATATAGATGAACTATTTAAGCTTTAATTCCTAATGTAAAGTTTCCTTTTCTATTAACATGTTATTTAATGTTTATGAATAGTGTAAAAGCTGCTATGTTAATAACCCTAAATAATGAATAACTAACCCTAAATTTGTATTATAAAACCCCACTATTATGAAGATTTCCATAGGAAACGATCACGCTGCACCAGACTATAAACAAGCGATTGTTGAAATGCTGGAAAAAAGAGGACATCAGGTTACTAATCATGGTACAGATACTTTTGATAGTGTAGATTACCCAGATTTTGCTCACAAGGTAGGGCAAGATGTTCAAAATAGTACTGTAGATCTAGGAGTAGTTATTTGTGGTAGTGCACAAGGAGTTTCTATGACGGTTAATAAGTATCAAAATGTGCGTGGCGCAGTATGCTGGTCTAAAGAAATCGCTGGACTTGCCAGAGAACATAATAATGCAAATATCATCTGTATTCCAGCACGTTTTACTTCTTTACAACAAGCAATAGGAATGGTAGAAACATTTCTAGATACAGATTTTGCCGGTGGTCGTCATGAACGTCGTGTGGATAAGATAGCTTGTTCATAATGCAGTTATTAGTTAAATCATTAGCCTTTTTTTTATTTCTTATCCTTTTACTTTCTTGCTCTAAGCAGACTGATTTTACTTATAAAGTATTTAAAAATGGAGCTCAGGAAATTAATCTTCAACTACCAGATTATAGGAACTATCTGATCTATGATGAAACAGTTCCTGTTTTAATTGAATGGAAAAATATTGATAGGTCTAAATCAGCTGTCACTGGATCTGGTATTAAACTTGTTGGTTCAAAAGATGAAACTATGATTACTACTTTCACTCCACAAAAACAATATATAAAAACAGATTCATTATCCGTTTTCTTTAGGTTTGAAATAGATGGAGAAATTCATAATGCAAGTATAAAAATACCATTAAAGGATTTTTGATTTACTCATTAACGCTTTCGCGAAAGCGAAATAAAATGAATAGCACTGATTAATTCAGATTTTCAAGTTAACAATAAATCTATAGTCAGTTCTCATAAAGTCTATAATCTATATTCTAACATCTAGTTTCTAAAGAAAAAAATGAACCTCAATAAACGCCAGCAATATCTCGATTTAGGAAACGCTTTACCTAATCAGTATTATCATCTAAAATTTGATAACCATTGTTACTGGCGCATCGCACTTGATAATACTTTATTTGCAAAATGGAGTGATGTCGTGCCAGCTCCAGCTTATAGAAATATTAGTGAGGACCAGCTGGATTATACCATTCATTTATTGAAAAGTTATCAGAAAGATGAACAACTGTTACTGGAGCATAATCGTATTTCATTAATCTATCGTGGTAAGATTTAGTGTTATTTTTGACTAATCGTTTAAACTTAGTAATTAATTAAATGTAGGTGATGGATTCTTAGGGATTCCTGCCTGCGTAGAACAAGGTTTAAGAGTAACCACAAAAAGATACCCAGTCAAGCCGGGCACTCTATGAGAAAAGAAGCATCCATTATTATTCATCAATTACGCACCGCAGTTCATCCGCAAAAAAAGTTGCTAGAAATATGGCGTGATCTAGAAGAATTTAGTGATCACGATAAAGAGGAAACACTAGATGATCTAGATGCGCGACGTCAGGAATTAATGGCTGCTGGTGATGAGGAATTTGGCAATATGCTCGAGAAAATTATTACTGATATAAGAATAGGCGTGAAGCCACCACAGCCTAAAGTGGTTCCTAAACGTTTTTAAATCATGGAAGTTTCTATTAAAACCTTTGATCAGTTTGATATCCATGAGCTTTATGAGGTGCTGCAGTTACGGTCTGAAGTTTTTGTAGTAGAGCAAGATTGTGTGTATCAAGATCTAGATGGAAAAGATCAAAAAGCAATTCATATTTTAGGTTATGTAAATGATCATTTAGTTGCATATACAAGAATATTTCAACCAGGAGATTATTTTGATCAGGCGAGCATAGGTAGAGTAGTGGTGAGTCTTAAAAATCGCGGCGAGGCCTACGGCCAAGAGATTATGAAAGCCAGCGTTAAATATTGTAAAGAACAAGGCTTTACTACTATTAAAATATCAGCACAATGTTATCTCGATAAATTTTATACCGATTTAGGTTTTATTTCTACAGGCGAGAAATATCTAGAAGATGGAATACCACATCAGGCGATGGTGCTGGAGTTTTAAAATACTGGCAACCAAACCTCAAAGGTTTTAGTTGTTATAACCTTCTTAGATGTTATCACAACTGTCATTCTTTGAGCAAAACCTGTGAGGTTGGTGTCTTTTAAAAGATTTTTTGTAACCCTAGTTGGTATAAATTCCATACTCCATCAGCACAGCGATCTATTATCCTAAGCAGCAGGATTAATCATCATCATGATGTTCCTCGTGATTACCAAAAGGTTTCCATATCACTCCTAAACTCAAGATAAACCCATCAGTAGGTGCATAGATTTCATTAAAAGTGGGAACGCCGTTATAAACGGCTAGAGTAGGAGAGAAGCGGCTCTGTCTGCGGTCTGTAAAGTTCTCAAAATTAGCATACAAATGTCCCCATTCAAAGTTTTTCATCACTAGTAATCCCATGGTAATAAAATCTGTCGTTTCTGTACCGTTAAAAAGCAGTTGCTCACCAGTGTAATATGATTCATAACCTATGCGCCAGTCTTCTGTCTCATACATCAATACCGCACCAGCATTGTGACGTGCTGTTAAAGGTTTCTGCGGATTTCCCTCTAGAAAGTTCAATCGAGTATCAATAAAGGCATAGTTGAGAAATAATTTAAAATCCTTATAAGAGAATTTCATATTCGTCTCAGCTCCACGACTCAAAGTAATATCTGGAGCATTAAAATATTCTAATGAACTATTTCCTAGTGGACTTTCTTGCAACAGCAATCCGTTCTCAATCGCCGTTAAATAAAACAGCTGGTTGATAGAGAACTTTACGTCATCACTTAATCTAGTCACGTAATTAAAATCTAGATTCATACCGTAAGAAGTTTCGGCACTTAAGCGATCTTTATCGATAGCTAGAACGTTTTGAAAACGGACAAACTCTGCTTCTTCAGTAAAAAGATCTGGGATTTTATAACCTAATCCACCACCTAAACGGCTGGTAAATCCACCAGAACCATTGAATAATAAGGATACTCTAGGTAGCACAAAAGTTCCCCAATCTGCGGTAACATCTGTACGCAATCCGGTTTCTAGAATCCAGCGATCTGAGATATCATAAATATTATTTGCAAAAACACCTACCGTAGTATCATCCTGATTTCTATTGAATTCAGAGGTTTCATTAAAGCTAGATGTATATAAATTAGCTCCTAGAATCCAGTCTGTTTTCTCTCGTTGAGTTTTATAATTCACCTCAGTAAAAGAGTTGGTTTGTTCTCCAGAAAAGATGCTATTAGGTAAGATTAAATCTCTATTAAAATAGGATAAACTATTCTTTACCTGTAAGCTAGAATTACTCGTGAGTTGCTGGTCATAGCTGAATTGCGAGTTCAACCTACTAGACTCATTTGTTTCTGTATAACCAGTGCGGCTGCCATCTATAACATCTAGAAAACCACCAGTACGATCATCATAAGTTGCATTAAGACCTAGCCAAAGCGTCGCTTTTTCACTAGGATAATAAAATACTCTAGGATTAACGGTTACTGATGTGGTTTCTGGTAGGTTAGAAAACTCATCACCATCTGGATCATAGGCTTGCTGGAAATTTGCATTAGCAAATAGTGTCGTTCCCCATTTTTCACCACGACCGCTGTAAAACGTATTAAAAGTAGTTCCTAGCGCTTGTGTTCCTACCAGCATGAGGTCCAGTTCTTTTTCTTCTTCAGGTGTTTTAGTTTGCATATTCACCAGTCCAGCAATAGCGCCACCACCATAAAGCGTGGACGAGCTTCCTTTTATGATCTCAAATTGCTTGATATCCAGTGGCGGAATTTGCATGATACTTAGTCCACCAGAAAAACCACCATAAAGCGGAAAACCATCTTTCAACAGCTGTGTATAACGACCATCCAGACCTTGAATACGTATGCTTTGGTTAGCACTACTTTGTGAGGTTTGTTGCATTTGAATTCCCGTACTTTCTCGCAATACCATAGAAATATTAGTACTGTTCATTGCGTTTTTCTCTACGAGTTCCTCGCCACCTATAAATTCGATGCGTGTAGGCATGCGTTTAAAACTACGTGTGGATCGTGTGGACTGGATCACGATTTCTTTGAGTTTACTGCTATCTTGTTTTAAGGCTATGGTATATGTTGATGCACCAGGAACGGTGATTTCTAGCGTCTCACTAGCATATCCTAAAAAGCTAATCGACACTTGGTGCGTTCCAGTAGGTACATTTTTTAAGACCGCTTTTCCGTTCACATCTGCCATGGCGCCTAGTTCGAGCGCTTTGATATATGCGGTTGCACCTAGTAATAATTCCTGATTTTTTTCAGAAACGATGGTGATGGTAATGTCTTGAGAGGTTGAGGTTGATTGCGCTTTCGCGAAAGCGGAATTCACAACCACAAATACGATTAAAAGTAAGTCTAAGTGTTTCATATTATTGTGTTGCTCTAGTCAAACGGTCATTGATCGATGTGCCCAAATCATGGTCTGGGAAACGTTGTGCAATGATGAGGTTTAAGTCTAGTTGATCTAGGGAATGCATGGCATCATAGAGTCGTGATGCAGCTTCTTTAAAGTTGGTGTTTTTAGATAAATATGTAATGTGTTTTACCTCAGGAATAGTTTCCAATTCTTCATGAAGTAACAAGCCAATATTCTTATCAGGATGCTGTGCAATAGCATTGTGAATATCATCCACAAGAATAAGTTGAGTACGTGGTGCATAATGACGTGCCATCATTCCAGGTGCTTGTGGTGCGGTTTCTTTTTTGTTTTTTAAGGTAACCGTACCTATCACTTTTTCGATCGCCTCCATAGAAATTGAGCCTAAGCGATATACCACAGGTTTTTCATCTTCAAAACCTACAATCGTGGATTCTATACCGTTTTTACAGGCGCCACCATCTAGTACTAAATGGAGTTCGTTTTTAAAATAATCAGCTACGTGTTGTGCAGTGGTAGGACTGATTTTAGTGAATGGATTTGCACTAGGCGCCGCAATAGGAAAATCTAGTTGGCGTAACAATTCTATTGTCAACGAATGATTAGGAATGCGTATTCCTACCGTATCTTTTCCTGCGGTGATTAGGTTAGGAACTTGATCACTTTTAGGTAACACTAAGGTTAATGAACCTGGCCAAAACGCCGCTGCTAGTTGTTGTGCCTTTTCTGGAAAGGTTGTTGTTAAATCAGCTACGTGTGCTATATCATGAATATGCACAATCAGCGGATTCACTAACGGGCGTTTTTTCATTTCAAAAATCCCATGAATCGCTTTTTCACTATAGATATTTCCTGCCAGCCCATAAACAGTCTCTGTAGGAATAGCAACATTCTGCTCTTCATTAAGAAGCGCGACTGCTTTTGAGATGTTTTTTGAGATTTGGGTCATTGGATCATTGCATCTGTTTTGTGGTGCAAATATCGCCTTACTCAATTAAAAAGCAATAGATATGAACTATTCACCGCAAATTTGCGGTGAATAGAAGACTTATTCTCTGCATTTAATTAATCATTAATTTTTAAACACGCAATTTATTCATAGGTGCGGACTTAAGTTCGCACCTATGAATAGAGCTAATAATACTTCTTCTTCAACCAAAAACTCACGCGTACCAATAAAATTAATACTGGAACTTCCACTAAAGGACCAATAACTCCAGTAAACGCTTGTCCAGAATTCAGTCCAAAAACCGCTATCGCAACGGCGATAGCAAGTTCAAAATTATTACCAGCGGCCGTAAAAGCGATTGCCGCATTCTCGCTGTAGGTTGCACCGCGATATTTACTGATAAAAAATCCTATTAGAAACATGACGATAAAGTAGATCAACAATGGAACAGCGATTAATAGTACATCAAAGGGAATGGCTACAATCAGTTCTCCTTTTAGCGAAAACATCAGCACGATCGTCAGTAACAAAGCGATCAAGGTCATGGGAGAAATGGCAGGAATAAAAACCTGTTCATACCATTCTTTGCCTTTGGTTTTTACGAGAATATAGCGACTTAAAATTCCTAGTAAAAATGGAATTCCTAAATAAATAGCAACACTTTGCGCAATGATAGTAATGGATATATCTACAATTGCGCCTTCAAAACCAAAATAGGGCGGAAGCACCGTAATAAATAACCAAGCGTAAAACGAATAAGCAAATACTTGAAAAATGCTGTTCAGCGCTACTAATCCTGCGCCATATTCTGGAGAACCATCGGCCAGGTCATTCCAGACCAGTACCATAGCAATACAACGTGCTAGGCCTATTAGAATTAAACCAACCATATATTCTGGATGATCTTGTAGAAACAATAACGCTAGTACAAACATGAGAACCGGCCCTATAATCCAGTTAAGCAATAGCGATATACTTAAGATTTTTGTGTTTTTAAAAACTACAGGTAGTAGTTTATAATCAGCTTTGGCCAGTGGTGGATACATCATTAAAATCAGTCCTATGGCTATGGGAATATTAGTGGTTCCACTATTTAATTCATTGATTTGTACAGCGATTTCTGGAATGAAATACCCTAATCCTACACCTATAGCCATGGCTAGGAATATCCACAACGTTAAATACTGGTTTAAGAAGCTTAATTTTTTCATGCGGTTGTTATCTGTGAAAACACGTATTTCATTTCTGTAGCAATTTGAATGCTGCGTTCTAGATAAACCTGTTCTTGCTCAGGTGTTCCATCACTAGATTTAGGATCTTTATATGTAATCGCGATACGCTGGTCTGCACCTAGAACTACAGGGCAATTCTCAGAGGCGTGATCACAAGTCATTATGGCCGCAAAATTTTCTTTTGGGTTTTCATAATGGTCATAAACCTTTGAAAAACATAAAATAGGATCACTTTCTTCATCAAACTGGATCGCATATAATGGGTTTTCACTCTGGTCTATAATTGCGACTTGAAACCCTTGTTTTTCTATGGTTTGGGCTATTTTAGGGAATAAGGCAGTAGTCTCAGTTCCTCCAGAAAAACTCGTCACATTTGGGAGTTTATAATAATTTGCCATGGTTTGCGCCCAGATTTGGCATAAATGACTACGCCTGGAATTGTGCGTACAAATAAAATTGAGTTGCGCTTTTTTATAGGTTGCAAGACTGTGATTGATATAATCTGTGAGGTTGTTGAGATCTCGCTTTCGCGAAAGCGGAATACCTTCAACATCTAGATGATCTATAAGGTTTTTAATAATTGAAAACATAAGTATTATTCTAACAGCAACCAGAACCTGGAACGCATGAATTTTTAATTTGAGATAATTTCACTTGTGGTTTTTCTTGTGGAATACCACAATTATCCTTGGCAAGACAGTCGGTCATCTTTGAGGTTAATAAGAAATGTGTGCCGTTAAAATCGATACCATATTTTCCTATGGTAGCCGATTGATATTCTACCTCAATTTCAACATCAGGTAGCCCTAATTTATGTTGAGAAAGCTCAATGATTTTTAGTAATTTTTCTGGATGCAAGCGGTGATCATAGTCGGTTGCTTCCCAAAGTTGAAAATTCACTACGGTTTCTAAACGCTCTGTACCACCACAATCTATAAAGTGCTTAACCACTTTTCCTACCTCTGTAACGTGAAAATGTGACGGAACTAAAGTGCCATCTGGTAATTGAAAAGCTATAGTTTCTAGCTGCGCTAACTGACTTTTAAATTCTGATAGTTTCATAATTAACAGCAATTTTTTAATTGGGTTGTTGTGCGATTTAATAAAGGAGAAAGCAGGTTTTTCATAAGGTCCCATTTTTCAAAATCTATACAATAACAAACACTTGTACCTTCTACATTACCTTTAATTAAGCCGGCGGTTTTAAGTGCTTTTAAGTGCTGTGAGATGGTAGGTTGTGCCAGTCCTATTTCTAGTACTAGGTCTCCACAAAAACAGGAGTCTTGTTCCAGTAGATACTGAATAATTGCTATGCGTGCTGGATGACCTAGCGCTTTGGCCATTTGAGCCATAAGGTTTTGCTGGTCGGTATAGATATCTGTTTTAGTAGTTCCCATGTTCATCGCAATATTACGATGAATTGTTTTTTAAAAAAAGAACTTTGGATGTTATTTCATTTTTGTACTTGTAGTCTCAATCAAATAAATGGAATTATTTTTTTACTTAGTTCAAGTTAAAAAATCTATACATAGCCTTATACTACGGGACTTATTTTAAGTAAAAAAGAAACGGCTTATCAAGGTCTTATACATTCAACGGAGTATTAATTCTTAGGAGGATCTATTTTAGTAATATATAGCTCTACTCTACGGTCTAGTTTATCGTGACCACCTAGAGGTCTTGTTCTACCGTATCCTTTAAATCTCATGCGTGTATATTTCACACCGCGACTACGTAGGATTTTATAAATTGACTTAGCTCTATCGTGTGAGAGGTTTGATTTTTTAGTATCTCGATTATAAGCATCAGGATATGCTGGATTGATACAACAAACGTGACCATGTATTTCAAAATGAATATCCTTGCGGGCTACTAGAATTTCTGCTACACGGTCAAGTAGTGATTGTGATTCTTCTAAAACGGTTGATCTACCTTTATAGAAAAGTATATTTTCTAACCTAATTACTTGTCCTTTTTTTAGTTTTTTACTGAGTAAAGATTTAAAAGGTTCTTGAGTATTATCTATAGGTGGATCCAGTTGAGTAGGAATGTCTAAGAATTCATCTTCTTCTTCAAGAGTTTCTTTTTTTTCTTCAATGGTTGTAGTGGTAGCGATGATTTCTTTGCTCTTTGGTTTTCCTTGAATGGCTGCGATTACTTTCTTTTCGTAATGGGATATTTCTACTGCTTCTTTTTCAGTAAGATCTTTTTTGCGTAGTTTTTTAATTGCTATGCGATTTACTTTTTCTGAACTTAGAGTAAATTCTATATCAACTCGTCTGTTTTGGGCCCTTATTTCTTCGGTTTCTTTTTCGTCTAATTCTTGCTCTAGCGCTACTTCACCTAATCCTTCTATTTTTTTTGAAATATTTTCTAATTCTATATCGTGTTTTCCTAACCACTCTGCAACTGTTTCTACACGTCTGTTTGATAAATCGAGGTTGTAATCTATGCTACCTCTATCATCGCAGTAACCTAAAATTTTTACTGTTAAAATAGGTTTATAAATAAGGTCATCAAAGAATGAATTCAATTGTTTTCCTTCACTAAAAGAGAATTTATCTTGATCTAAATCAAAGTATACAGAGTGTGTGACGGTAATTTGCGCGCTTGAGCAAATAGTGAGTAAAAAAGCACTTATGTATAGCAGTTGTTTCATGATTTATTTAAGGATTCTATTGTATTTCTTAGTGTCTTCTAAAATATGAATTGCTTCTAGAATTTCTGGATTATATTTAAGCTGGTAATGATATAAACCATCACGATAGAAATACCTCTTCACGATTTCGTCTGTTAATAAGCTAGTAATTTCTACTTTTTTATCAAGAACATCCTTCTTCTTAGCTTTATTAATATCCTCTTGCATGGCTTTAAAACTAGCTTTTATATCATCGTCAAGATCTTCTTTTTCGGCTGTTTTAAAAGCTTCTTTAAAGGCAACTTCAGTTTTAGTATTAAAATCAAATCCTTTTTTTTCAATCCAACTTACAAAGTCGTTAAAATCACTATCTGTAAATCTAAAACCATCCATATCTGTTACTTGATGATTATAGTAATACTCTGTAGCATAATCAAAAATTGCATTTTCTTTAAGTAGCGCCGTGGTGATAGGAGAAAACGCTGCGCTTGCTAGTTCTATATCTGGCTGCACGCCGCCGCCATCATAAACGGTACGACCGCTATTAACGGTTTTAAAAGCCTTATAATCTTCTTTTTTAGTTCTTACAGCATTTCCAGCTTCATCCCTATTCCAGTAATCAAGGGCCTGTATGCAACGACCGCTAGGTGTGTAATATCTAGAAATGGTAATCTTTACTTGAGTTCCATAAGATAGTGGTTTAGGTCTTTGTACAAGTCCTTTACCAAAACTACGTGCTCCTATAACCACTCCACGATCATAGTCTTGAATACTACCACTTACAATTTCGCTTGCACTCGCACTGCGACCGTTAATTAGGACCGCCACAGGTATATCAGGATCGTAGGCAGGTCTTTTAGTTAAGTAGGTTTTATTATACTGCTCAACTACTGATTTTGTGCTGGTAATTAGCTTCCCTTTTTCTATAAAAAGATTGGACACAGCAACGGCTTCTCTTAAAAGCCCACCAGGGTTTCCTCTTAGGTCTAAGATAATTTTTTGAGCACCTTTTTCTTTAAGTGCCACAATCGCTGCTTTAGTTTCTCTTGATGCTTTTTCATTAAATTTAGAAAGCACTATGTATCCTATTTCTGGAGTTGCCATTGCATAGAATGGCACTGCATTTACTTTAACAGCCATACGAGTAATGGTTGCGGTATTTTCTTTCCCTTGTCTCTTATAAACTACGTTTAGGTTTGAACCGGCACTACCGCTCAATAACTCGCCAGCGTTTTCTTCATAATCGGCTATATTAATACCGTCTATTTCTATGATTTCATCACCAGCCTTAAGGCCAGCCTTATCTGCTGGGTAATCTTTCCATGGTTCTATAATGATAACTTTATCTCCACGGCTACTTACCACTGCGCCTATTCCTGTGTATGCTCCACGTCTATTAATCCTAGACTTTTCTACTTCTTGCTCGGTCCAGTATTTAGTGTAAGGATCTAATTCAGATAGCATACCGTCTATAGCCTTGTCCATCAAGTCTGCCGGGTTAGTCTCATCTACATAATTCATATTGAGCTGTTTATACATCTCTGTAAAAATCTCAATTTGCTTAGCGATTTCAAAAAAGTCGTTTTGAAAGCTGGCGGTAGTGAAGAAAATAGTGGCGCCTAGAATAGGAAGTAAAATTTGCCTTTTAATATGGATAGCTCCTTTCATTTGTGATTTCTGTTACTACAAGTTATGATTAAATATATGATAAAAACGATAAATAGGACTATTTCTTATTAAATCAGTACCTATTCATGGTGAATTACCATTCAAAAGCCTTTAATCTAAAGATTTTTGATAGTGTTTATTAAGGTCTGAAATGAGCTTTTTTACCTGGTTTTCTACAAATGCGTATTCAGGCATTTTAGGAGATTGAAAAAGAAACATTATTTCTAGATGTTTCCCTTCTTTATCTATTATTAAATGGTGCTGGTTGAGTCTATAAGCTTCCCGTAAAAGTCTTTTTATACGATTGCGGTCTGGAGCTTTTTTAAAAAAACGTTTAGAAACACTGACACCTATTTTATGAGCTGTGTCGCCTTCTACTAGGTTAAAAACACAACGCACAGGCCCTTTACGGATGGATTTCCCATCGGTAAATAATTGCTCTATAGCTTTTTTGCTTTTAAGCTTTGTATCCTTTCCTAACGTAAACCGCATGTAGCAAAGATAGGATTAGTATGCGAGTACTTAAATTATTAAGTTGGTAGTTTTAATTACTAATGTTTAGCTATCTTCATACCAAATGGAATTTATAAAGTCTTAAAATTATTTCCGTAGCTACGGCTATGCAATGAGTTTTTAGCTTCAACTAGACACAAATAGGTATCTGTTAAAAAATCCCTTATTACAATGAGTAATAAGGGATTTTTAAGTGGTTTATGGTCCTTTTTATTTTAAAGGCTTCATTTCAAAATCATTCATGAAGGCTGTAGTGTAATTACCAGCAACATAATCTGGATCATCCATTAATTCTCTATGGAAAGGTATGGTAGTTTTAATTCCTTCAATCACAAATTCATCTAGAGCGCGTTTCATTTTATCAATGGCTTCCTGCCTTGTGCGCGCAGTAGTAATTAATTTAGCAATCATAGAGTCATAGTTAGGCGGTATCGAGTATCCTGCATATACATGAGTATCTAAGCGCACTCCATGACCACCTGGCGCATGTAGTACCGTGATTTTACCTGGTGACGGGCGGAAATCGTGATAAGGATCCTCTGCATTAATACGACATTCAATAGAATGTAGTGTAGGCTCATAGTTTTTACCTGATATTTTCACACCAGCAGCTACAAGAATTTGCTCTCTAATAAGGTCAAAATCAATTACTTGTTCAGTAATAGGGTGCTCTACCTGGATACGAGTATTCATTTCCATAAAGTAGAAATTACGGTGTTTATCTACTAAAAACTCTACCGTTCCTGCGCCTTCATACTTGATATATTCAGCGGCTTTTACGGCAGCCTCACCCATGTCCTTACGTAATTTCTTAGTCATGAAAGGAGAAGGAACCTCTTCAGTAAGCTTTTGGTGACGGCGCTGTACAGAGCAATCACGTTCACTTAAGTGACATGCTTTTCCATATGAATCACCTACAATCTGGATTTCTATGTGACGTGGCTCTTCGATGAGTTTTTCCATGTACATGTCATCATTTCCAAAGGCTGCTTTACTTTCTTGACGGGCACTTTCCCATGCCGCTAGTAAATCTTCTTCTTTCCAAACGGCGCGCATACCTTTACCACCACCACCGGCAGTAGCTTTAAGCATTACAGGATATCCAGTTTCCTTTGCGATATTTTTACACTGATCAAAATCTGCTATAATTCCGTCAGATCCTGGAACACAAGGTACACCAGCAGCTTTCATGGTTTCTTTGGCTGTAGCCTTATCTCCCATTTTAGCAATCATTTCTGGACTTGCCCCTATAAATTTAATGTCGTGCTCACCACAAATACGAGAAAAATCTGCATTTTCAGAAAGGAATCCATATCCTGGATGAATAGCATCAGCATTTGTTATTTCTGCGGCGCTAATGATGTTTGAGACTTTTAAGTAAGACAGGTTACTAGGTGCTGGCCCTATACAAACTGCCTCATCAGCAAATTTTACGTGTAGGCTATCAGCATCAGCTGTAGAGTAAACGGCTACAGTCTTGATTCCCATTTCTTTACAGGTTCTAATCACTCTCAGAGCGATTTCACCGCGATTTGCTATCAATATTTTTTTAAACATGATATGTTTTTTTAGTTAGTTATGGTTGTGGTAATTCCGCTTTCGCGAAAGCGTGTCCACAAAAAATCCCTCTTATTAATTATTAAGAAGGATCTACTAAAAATAATGGTTGATCAAATTCAACTGGAGAAGAGTCGTCCACTAATACTTTTACAATAGTACCAGAAACTTCACTTTCAATCTCGTTGAACAATTTCATAGCTTCAATAATACAAAGTGTGTCACCTTCTTTAATGCTGTCTCCTACCTCACAGAATAATGGTTTATCTGGAGCTGGTTTTCTATAGAATGTACCTATTATAGGTGATTTTACAGTTACGTATTTACTGTTATCTTCTACAGCTGGTGCTGGTGCAGCAGCCTCTGCTGGTGCTGGTGCGACTGCGGCTGGTGCAGGAGCAGCTGCAACTTGCGGTGCTGGTGCTGCTTGCATAGGCATAGCCTGTTGTACATAAGTTACTTCATTAGAATCTGATCCAGTTCTAATAGTGATTTTTACGTCATCCATTTCTAGCTTTACCTCGCTAGCTCCAGATTTTGCTACAAACTTAATTAAGTTTTGAATTTCTTTTATATCCATAATTTAGGTGGTTATGATTAGCTATTATAAGCCCATGTTAATAATATGGAGCCCCAAGTAAATCCGCCGCCAAATGCTGCAAAGACTAACTTGTCACCCTTTTTTAATTGAGATTCGTATTCATTTAATAATAGTGGTAATGTTGCGCTGGTAGTGTTTCCATAACGATCTATATTCATCATTACTTTTTCTTCTGGTAAATCTACCCTGCGCGCTGTTGCATCTATAATGCGTTTATTTGCTTGATGTGGTACTAGCCAGTCCACATCTTCATTTGTTAAGTTGTTACGTTTAACAATTTTTTCAGCCACATCTGCCATATTAGAAACAGCATATTTGAAAACGTTTTTACCGTCTTGAAAAACGTAGTGCTGGTTATTATCTACCGTTTCACGTGATGGTGGTAATAATGAGCCACCAGCTTCTACTTTTAAGAAGTTTCTACCTATACCGTCTGATCGTAGTATTTCATCTTCATAGCCTACTTCAGGATCTGTAGTAGGTTCAAATAGAGCTGCGCCGGCACCATCTCCAAAGATGATACAGGTAGTGCGGTCTTTATAATCTATGATACTAGACATCTTATCAGCACCTATGAGAAGTACTTTTTTATATCTTCCAGATTCTATATAGCTACTCGCGGTGCTCATTCCATATAAAAAGCTAGAGCATGCTGCCTGTAAGTCATAAGAAAAGGCGTTAATAGCTCCTATTTCACTGGCTACATATGCTGCGGTAGATGCTACAGGCATATCTGGTGTAACAGTTCCTACTATGACTAAATCTATAGTTTGTGGGTCTAAGTCCTTTTTTGCGATTAGGTCTTTTGCTGCCTCAATAGCTAGGTAAGAGGTTCCTTTATCTTTATCCTTTAATAACCTACGTTCTTTGATACCAGTACGAGTGGAAATCCACTCATCGTTAGTGTCAACCATGGTTGCTAGGATAGCGTTAGTAAGCTTATAGTCTGGCACGTAGCCGCCTACTGCAGTAATCGCCGCTTTGATGTTACTCATACAGGTGATTCTTGTAATTATTAGAGTTGTGAAAGCTACTGAAAAACTCGCAGAAATAAATAAAAATGACACGCTTTTAATTAAAACGTGTCATTTTTATTTATTTCTGCGAAGAAAAACTTTGTTTTCTACTGATTTGATAATTCAGTGAATTAAGCTTCTACTTCTTCGGTTTTATCTATTAATACATTACCACGGTAATATAATTTACCTTCATGCCAGTGAGCTCTGTGGTAAAGGTGTGCTTCACCAGTTGTGCTATCTGTAGCAATTTGTGGGACACTAGCTTTGTAGTGAGTTCTTCTTTTATCTCTTCTTGTTTTGGAGATTTTTCTCTTAGGATGCGCCATGGCTATTTATTATTATCCGTTTTTAATTTTTTTAATGCGTCCCATCTGGGATCGGTACTTTCTTTATTATCTTTTATTATATCTAGGTTCTTAGGACTGAGTTCTTCTAGTTTTTCAAGTATTTCAGAATCTAATGATCCGTCTTCTACACCTGGGTGAACCCTTTTTAATGGAATACTTAAAACGATCATCTCATACATGAACTGACCTATGTTAAATTCATAAGATCCATGCGGTAGTATGAGCAATTCTTCGTTATCATTATTAAATTCTTGACCAAATTTAATAATGATATCCATTTTAGTTTCAATAGGTAAATCAAAAGGTTCATTAGTAAGGTCACAGTTAACGTTTACAGAACCTGAAGCTTCTAGTTGCAATTCCATGATTGTGGACTTTTTATCTAGCGTGGCTTCTACTTTTAATTGAGAACTATTGAAATCCTCAAAACCATAATTTTCAAAAAACGCATTATCGACCTCATATTGAAACTTGTGTTTCCCTTGCTTTAATCCTACAAAGGATATGTTATAAGCTTTGAGTTCCATAATCTTCCTCGTTAAACGAGCGGGCAAAGATAATAAAAGTTATTAAAAATACATTGTTAATATTATCTACGTTTTTTAGAAAGATTTTTTAATGGGTTTACGGTTAACTCTTCAAACATGTTTCTATGTTTAAAAACTGCACAAGCCGTATGTATAGCTGCTATAAATGAAGATGGACTTGCCTCTCCTTTACCAGCTATGTCAAAGCCTGTACCGTGATCTGGACTAGTGCGTACATGACTTAATCCTGCGGTATAATTAACGCCAGCCCCAAAAGCTATGGTTTTAAATGGTACAAGACCTTGATCATGATATGAGGCAAGTATGGCGTCAAATTGTAAGTGTTTTTTATTTCCAAAAAAGCTGTCTGCTGGATAAGGACCAAAAATTAAAGTGCCATCTTTTCTTAATTCTTCTAGTGCTGGAATAAGTTTTTCTTGATCTTCTGTACCTATAACGCCATTATCTCCCACATGGGGATTGATTCCTAAAACAGCTATTTTAGGCTTTATAATACCAAAGTCTTTTTTCAAAGATTCTTTAATCGTACCTATTTTAGTTTTAATTAATTTTTCAGTAATTTGATTTGCAACTTCTTTAATAGGAACATGGTCAGTAAGTAAACCTACCCTAATATCTTCAGAAACCATAAACATTAGGCTCTCGCCTTCTAGTTCTTGATTCAAGTAATCTGTATGTCCTGGGAATTTAAAATCTTCTGACTGTATGGATTCCTTATGAATAGGTGCTGTAACTAGAACGTCTATTTGGTTTTCTTTTAACGCAGCGGTTGCGGCCTTCAAACTTTTTATAGCAAGTTCTCCAGCCTCAGCATCTACAGTTCCCCAGTTTACTATAAAAGGTTCTTTAATTAATCTAACTACATTTATTTTACCGTCAACAATATCATCTAAAGAATTGATTCCATGTATTTTAATATTGAGATTAAAGGTTTTTATATAATAAGATAAGAGTTTAGTGCTTGCAAAAATGACAGGTGTGTAAAGCTCCAGCATCTGGTTATCTTCAAACGCTTTTAATATAATCTCTCCTCCTATACCGTTAGGGTCACCTAATGATATTCCTACTTTAATGTTTTGCTTTTTGTTCATGCGGTGCTATGTTTTTAGCCGTATTTTTGAAAATATAAAAGTAAAGGTTTTTCGTCACTTATGTTTACAGGAATTATAGAGTCTGCCGCAAGAGTTATTGAACTCAAAAAAGAGAATACAAATCTTCACATAACTCTGGAGAGTAGTATTACTAATGAGCTTAAAATAGATCAAAGTGTAGCACATAATGGAGTGTGCTTAACCGTGGTTGCTATTGAGGGAAGTGAATATGTGGTTACAGCAATAGAGGAGACCTTGCAAAAAACAAATATAGGTCAACTTAAAATTAATGATATCGTAAACATAGAACGTGCTATGATGATGAATGCTCGTCTAGATGGGCATATTGTACAAGGACATGTAGATCAAACAGCCACCTGTATAGATGTCATTAATAAGGATGGTTCATGGGTATTCACTTTTGAATATGATACCACTTTACAAAACGTGACTATTGAAAAAGGAAGTATTTGTGTTAATGGCGTGAGTCTTACGGTTGTAAACTCAAAAGAAAATAGGTTTTCAGTAGCGATTATACCATATACTTATGAGCATACTGGGTTTAAAACCATGCAAAAGGGAGATCAAATAAACCTAGAATTTGATGTTATAGGTAAATATGTAAAAAGATTAATGAGGCTATAAAGATGTTTTAAACCTCTTGTAAACTACTATCGCTCCTATAATCAAGGCAGTAGCTAGTAATATCCATAAATCACTATCTAACGGCACGACATCACCTACTGGAGGCGGCGGAGGCGGAGGCGGAGTTTGAGCTACTAACACTGTTAGGGAAAGTGAAAGAATGTTAATCATAGTTTAAAATAGCGGCTGCAAAGGTAGAACTTTAAATGAATTGTTACAAAAAAGTAAAGTAAAGTTGTAGTGAATTCTCATCACATTGCTTTACATCGATAAAAACAGCTTTTTCAACTGTTTTGTTGTTGATGCCTGGTTAACAACTAATAAATGCAACTCGCAAAAACGTATTTCTTATACTGGCTTTAAAAGCCGATTCATAACTTTTACAAGAACCCCATAAAAAAGTGACATTCATAAATGAAGCTTACCGTGTCAAAAACAGCAAATACTTCTCGGAAATCTGGTAAAGCTAAATAGTTTTAAAAAACACTAAATAAAAAAAGCTCCAGCGTTAACTGAAGCTTTTGTGGGCCCACCTGGGCTCGAACCAGGGACTTTCTGATTATGAGTCAGATACTCTAACCAACTGAGTTATAGGCCCGACGTCTATTTCTAAGAAAAAGAAGTCTTAAAAAGTGTGCAAATTTAAACTATAATTCCGCTTGTACAAACTATTCTTCAATTTCCTGACATAACTCTACCAGAACACCATTAGTAGTTTTAGGATGAATAAAGGCAACCAGCTTATTATCAGCACCTTTTTTAGGTTCTTTATTCAGAATAGAAAAACCTTCTTTTTCTAATCTATTGAGTTCTTCTTTAATATTATCTACTTGAAAAGCTACATGATGGATTCCTTCACCTCGCTTTTCTATATATTTTGCGATAGCACTATCCTTATGAGTGGCCGCTAGTAGTTCTATTTTATTTTCTCCACTTTTAAAAAAAGAGGTTATAACGTGCTCGCTTGCTACTTCTTCATTTTTATAAGGTTTTCTACCTAATAGTTTTTCATAAGTCTCATTTGCCTTTTCTAAATCTTTTACTGCGATTCCTAGATGCTCAATCTTACCTAACATAATTCTTTAATTTAATTTTCAAAAATATCACAAATCCATTTGCTTACCTTTGTACTATGGAAGAAAGTAATAGACAGAAAAAAATAAGCGGTATCCTTCAAGAGGATATCTCATCTGTTATACAGGATTATTTAAGAAAGAATACCGTTAAAAATTTATTGATATCAGTCACTAAGGTTACGGTTACACCAGATTTAGGTTATGCTAAAGCTTACCTATCTGTTTTTCCAGCAGATAAAGCTGTGGCTGTGGTAAAAGAAATAGTAGAGGTAGGTCCTCAATTAAGACATCAAGTTGCTGCAAAAGTGCGCCATCAATTGCGCCGCATGCCAGAGTTGCAATTCTTTAATGATGATTCTTTGGAATATATGGATCAAATTGATCGAGAATTAAAAGGGTTTAATAACCCTATTGAAAATCCAGATATCCTACCACGTAGAAAAAAATCGTAGTGAATTTTTCGTTTTACATCGCAAAGCGGTATCTAGTTTCTAAAAATGGTAAAAACGCCATTAACATCATTAATATTCTTAGTTTTATTATTACCGTAGTAGGAACAGCAGCCCTATTTATAGTATTATCTGGTTTTTCAGGATTAAAGGACTTCAGTACAGAGTTTAGCAGTTATTTTGATCCTGATCTTAAAGTAACTCCTTTAAACGGTAAAGTATTAGAGATTCCGCTTTCGCGAAAGCGTGATCTAGAAAACCTCTCAGGCATAGAGGTCATAAGCGCTACTATAGAAGAAAAAGCCTTTTTACATTACGATGGTAAAAACGATATCGCTTATATCAAAGGTGTGGAACCTAGCTATGAACAGGTCATAAAAACAGATACTATATTATTATATGGAAGCTGGTTAGGAAATAGTGACATGCAGGTAGTTGCAGGTGCAGCCATATCTGATGAAATGTCCTTACAAGTAGATAATTATGGAAGGTTTTTACAGATTATGGTTCCTAAACCTGGGAAAAATGCCATAAACACTATGAATTATCACGATTCCTTTAGCCAGCTAGATGTCGTGGCCACAGGTATTTTTAGTGTTAATGAAAACCTAGATAGTAAATATATTTTTACCACTATTACCGCTGCACGCAAGCTACTTGATTATAGTGTAGATATGGCCAGCAGTGTAGAGATTAAACTTAACGCAGGTGCTGATGAGGATCGGTTACGAGAAGAAATACAATCCCTTTTTGATGTTCCTGTGGTTATTAAAAATAGACTTCAAATGAATGATGGCCTTTATAAAATGCTGAATTCAGAGAATCTAGCGGTCTACCTGATTTTTACATTAGTGCTCATCATTGCTCTATTTAATGTTGTAGGTTCTATTATGATGATGATATTAGATAAGAAGCAAAACCTTAAAACTTTAAAAGATTTAGGCGCTAGTTTACCATCGCTACGTAAAATTTTCTTTATTCAAGGAAGTTTAATGACTACAGCTGGTGGATTTATAGGTCTGTTTATAGGAGTTGTATTTGTATATGCTCAAATAGAATTTAAACTTATTTATATACAAGAAGGACTAGCTTATCCTTTTGCTATGGATATTAAGAATGTATTTCTAGCTGTAGGAACTATAGGAGCTTTAGGGACACTGGCGAGTTACGTTGCCTCTAGACGTATTAATGAGGATTTGCTTTCTCAGGCAAAGTTATAATCACCAAATTTATCGAGCACTTCATCAAAGGCGTCAAAAACTCCTTGCGCTTCATCACTAGTTACCATTTTCATGCGGTATTCTTTAAAGTTAGGAATACCTTTGAAATAGTTAGTATAATGGCGTCTGGTTTCAAAAACACCTAGTGTTTCTCCTTTCCAGGCGATAGACATTTCTAAATGGCGTCTCGCTACTTCTACACGTTCTTGCATGGTGGGTTTTGCCATGTGTTTACCTGTTTCAAAAAAGTGTTTCACTTCTCTAAAAAACCATGGGTATCCTATACTGGCACGACCTATCATCGCACCATCTAGTCCATATTCATCACGCATTTCTAGAGCGCGTTCTGGTGTGTTTACATCTCCATTACCGAAAACAGGAATGTGCATGCGTGGATTATTTTTAACCGCTGCAATAGGTTTCCAGTCTGCGTTACCTTTATACATTTGAGCACGTGTACGGCCGTGTATAGAAATCGCTTTAATTCCTACATCTTGTAAGCGCTCTGCTACTTCTACTATTTTTATAGAATCATCATCCCAGCCCAGTCTGGTTTTTACTGTAATAGGCAAGTTTGTGTGTTTAACCATTGCTTCGGTAAGGGACACCATGAGGTCTATATCTTTCAATATTCCAGCACCAGCACCACGAGAAACAACTTTTTTTACGGGACAACCAAAGTTGATATCTATAATATCAGGTTTAGTGCGTTCCACGATTTCTACAGATTGTAGCATGGAATCTAAGTTTGCCCCAAATATTTGTATTCCCACAGGGCGCTCAGCCTCATAAATATCAAGTTTCATGGTGCTTTTTGCTGCATCACGTATGAGCCCTTCACTAGAAATGAATTCAGTATAAACTACATCGGCACCATTTTCTTTGCACAGTGCTCGGAATGGTGGATCACTCACATCTTCCATGGGTGCGAGTAGTAGTGGGAAATCAGGTAATTGTATATCTCCTATTTTAGGCATGGGACAAAAATAAGGTATATTATATTTTCAAAATGTAGAACCGCAAAATATTAAAAGTCTTTTCCTTATTTATGCTATTTTATGTTTGTAATGTCGCCATAACAAATTGAATTATTTTTTACTGAGTTGAGGTTAAAGTTTATTGTATTACCATAGTAACTTCATTAATAAGTTTATGTAAAAAACAAACGATTTATTAAGGTATACATTCAAATGGATACCATAATATTACCTTGTTATTATGGCTTTTTGATTATGCAATCTCTTATATAAAACAATGTTGCTATATCAGAAGGTTTGATAGTGACTCTTACAGCAAAAAAATAACCCCATAGTAAAGAAAACTGGGAATACCCTAATATACAAGTATGCTGTAAGAATAACGGGTGCTGGCCTACTTAATGATAGTAAGTGTCTTATCAATTTAGGAAAGCTCTCTCAAAAATTGGGAAAGGAATTAGATTATATTTGCAGCAGTATTAAAAAACTATGAAGAACATACGTAATTTTTGTATCATCGCACACATAGACCATGGAAAAAGCACGCTGGCAGACAGGCTGTTAGACGCTACACACACGGTTACTAAACGTGAATCTCAAGCTCAGTTACTAGATAATATGGATCTGGAGCGCGAGCGTGGAATCACTATAAAGTCTCATGCGATTCAAATGGATTACACTGCTCCAGATGGTGAGCAATATATTTTAAACTTAATAGATACTCCTGGTCACGTAGATTTCTCTTATGAGGTTTCTCGTTCTATTGCTGCTTGTGAAGGAGCACTTCTCATCGTAGATGCAGCACAAAGTATACAAGCACAGACTATTTCTAATTTATACCTAGCCTTAGAAAATGATTTAGAAATCATTCCTGTTTTGAATAAAGTAGATTTACCTAGCGCAAACCCAGAAGAAGTAACAGATGATATCGTGGATCTTCTAGGTTGTGACCCTAGTGAAGTAATTCCTGCTAGTGCAAAAACGGGTCTAGGAATTCAAGAAATACTAGATGCTATTGTAGAACGCGTTCCTGCTCCTAAAGGTAATGTAGATGAGCCATTACAAGCACTTGTTTTTGACTCACATTATAACCAGTTCCGGGGTGTGGAGACTATATTTAGAGTCATTAATGGTTCCATTAAAAAAGGGCAGCATATCAAATTTGTCGCTACTGGTGAAAGTTATTATGCAGATGAGATAGGAACTCTTAAACTGAACCAGGTTCCTAAAAAAGAAATAAAAGCAGGTGATGTAGGTTACCTTATCACAGGTATTAAGGAGGCTAAAGAGGTTAAAGTAGGTGATACCATAACAGATTACGCAAACCCTACGACCAACCCAATAGGTGGATTTGAGGACGTAAAACCTATGGTATTTGCTGGTATTTATCCAGTAGATACTGAAGACTATGAAGATCTACGTGCTAGTATGGAAAAGCTCCAGTTGAACGACGCATCTCTAGTTTTTCAGGCAGAAAGTAGTGCGGCACTTGGTTTTGGATTCCGTTGTGGATTCTTAGGAATGTTGCACTTAGAAATTATTCAGGAACGTCTCGAGCGCGAGTTTGACATGACTGTGATTACTACCGTTCCTAACGTTTCATATTATGCTTATACAAATAAGGAGCCAGACGAGCGCATTATTGTAAATAACCCTAGTGATTTACCAGAACCTTCCACGCTTAATCGTGTTGAAGAACCTTATATTAAAGCAACTATTATCACAAAATCTGAATTTGTAGGTAATGTAATGTCGCTATGTATAGAGAAACGAGGTATCGTTACTAATCAAACCTATTTAACTACTGAGCGCGTAGAGTTAACCTTTGATATGCCACTGGCAGAGATCGTTTTTGATTTCTACGATAGATTAAAAACCGTTTCTAAAGGTTATGCATCATTTGACTACGCACCTATAGGAATGCGAGTTTCAAAATTAGTACGTTTAGATGTACTTCTTAATGCTCAAACGGTAGATGCGTTAAGTGCTTTAATTCACTTTGATAACGCTTACACCATAGGTAAAAAGATGGTGGAAAAATTACGTGAGTTGATCCCTAGACAGCAGTTTGATATCCCAGTACAAGCGGCGATAGGTGCAAAAATAATCGCTCGAGAAACTATTAAAGCCTTACGTAAAGACGTGACAGCAAAATGTTATGGTGGTGATATCTCTCGTAAACGTAAACTTCTTGAAAAACAAAAGAAAGGTAAAAAGCGCATGCGCCAGGTAGGAAACGTAGAGATTCCTCAACAGGCATTTATGGCAGTTTTAAAGCTAAATGATTAAATAAAAAAGAGGTCTTTACTAAAGACCTCTTTTTTTTTGGAATAACTTCTTAAGTTTATTCGCATGTCGTTTGAGTCGCTGCTAAGGTTCATAAATTGAATTATTTTTAACGAAGCAATCTGGAGTTTAAACAGAAATATTGGACTGTTTAATTGTTATTTTTGGTTATAAATACGGTATTTAAATGATGAATTGGTATGATCTATTTAAAAACTTCCATCCATACATAAACCACTTTTACATATTTAAACTCTAACCCTTTCACTCACCTAGTCCATCACCACCTCGCCACTTAAGCGCTCTGTGATCTTTTTACCTAGGTAAGCCAGCTGGCTGTGTTCTTCTACATTCACTTCTAGAGAAGTAGATGGAATAATATCTATTTCACCTTTTTTCCTTATAAATAGAGGAATAATATTTTCATCAGTCTTAGTAATTTCAATCAGCTCTTCATAATGTTCTTGAGACTTAATACCTATCTCGTGTATCTCTCCATAATATCTTGCTACTTCCATCATGTTTACATAATCGTCTGTAGAAGAGAAAAGACCTTTAGGTGGATTCTGGTTAGGATTTTTTATTTCTCTCGAATGGACTAATCGATAAGCTCCATGTTCACCAAAACGATCTCCAAAACGTTCCAAAGCATAATCGTTTATTTGTGAATTACCTGTAAGAGCCATTAAAAAACCTATATTATTAAACTCTATGTCGTCAGTTATTTCATCACTATAAATATCGGCACTTACGGCATCAAGTCCTTTTTCTTTAGCTATTTTAATATTGTTTGAATTCGTGTCTACAAGTACAACACTGCGGCCATGCTTTTTGAGATAACCAGCTATAAGTCTTGAGAACTTAGAAGCTCCTACGATCATAATACCGTCTGACTGTTTCAAGAACACTCCTACTATTTTTGCAAATAAACGTGCTGTAGTAGCATTAAAAAGAACCGTTCCTAGTACAATCATAAATACTAAAGGCGTTATAAGTTTTGATCCTTCTAGCATGTTTTGATAATGCTCAAGGGTTAATAGATAGTTCTGTAATTCACTGGTAGAAACCTCTAGTAATTGATGCTCTTCAATTTTTTGCTCATATAAATACACCAGTTTAGAACCAAAAAGAGAAGCAATACCAGCCGCTACTATACCACGTGGCCCTACCCAAGAAATGAATAGTTTTTCATTGAGTTTTAATTTTGATCCACTAGTACTGATAAATACCGCAAGTGGTCTTATTACAAAAACTACAATCGCAAAAAGAATCGCCGTTTGCCAGTTATAAAGCAGTAATAAATCATCCATATTTATATTTGCAGCAAGAAGAATAAAAAGAATAGAAATTAAAAGTACGCTCAGCGATTCTTTAAAATAAAGCAACTCTTTTAAGTTTTTAAGTTTCCCATTACCTAGGACCATTCCCATCACAACCACAGCCAGTAATCCAGACTCGTGTGCAAATAGTTCAGACTCCACAAAAACAAGTAACACTGTGGAAAGAGAGACCACGTTTAACAAATAGTGAGGAATTAATTTGCGATTAATAGCAAAAGCCAGCGCATGAGCAAATGTGAACCCAAACGTAGTCCCAAAAAGTATAATTTTACCAAACTCCATTAAAGCAGTTTTAGTAAAACCACCTTCTCCACCTACACTTATAAATTCAAAAACTAATACAGCTACCAGTGCCCCAATAGGATCTATTAAGATCCCTTCCCATTTTAAAACCGCAGAGACGTCTTTCTTCAACGGTATATTTCTTAAAATAGGAGTAATCACGGTAGGTCCAGTAACTATGATTAATCCAGCAAAAAGAAAAGAAAGTTCCCAGCTCAACTCAAACGTAAAATGAGCTACGATTCCAGCACCGAAAAACGTAACCGCAGACCCTATTGTTATTAATTTAGTGATAACAGGCCCTACATTTTTAATTTCGGCACGTTTCAAGGTTAATCCACCTTCAAAAAGTATGATACTAATCGCTAGTGAGACAAAGTAATACAGCCCTTCTCCAGGAAACAGACCTTTCTCACCATTCCATATAGGTTCTATCCATTTTGTTCCATCTTCACTTAGAAACTCTGCGGCAATCGGTCCTACTAAAAGTCCGATTAAAATTAACGGTAAAATTGCAGGTATTTTAAATTTCCACGCTACCCATTGTGCAAGTATTCCTAAAATTATAATTCCGGCTAGTTCTAGCATTTTTTCAATTTTGGATGAAAATTACAACCTTTTATTAAATGATGTCCTAGTTTACGCTTTCGCGAAAGCGTATTTAAGCAAGAATTTAAGTAGTAAAATTTAAAAAAACCTTTTAAAACCACTCATTATCAACATTTCAAGTAAATGCCTTAAACGGTTTAACTCAATTTCTAGAAAAAACAAATAACATTATTTTAAATTGCACTACTTATTGAACAGATTTGATTTATGAAAATACATCCTATAGAAGCTGGAAATTTTAAGTTAGATGGTGGCGCCATGTTTGGTGTCGTTCCTAAGTCACTCTGGCAACGCACTAATCCAGCCGACTCTAATAACATGATCGATATGGCGGCTCGTTGTTTACTGGTTGAAAACGGTGATCGATTGACCTTAATAGATACAGGAATGGGGAATAAGCAGTCAGAGAAGTTCTTTGGCTATTATTTTATGGATCATGTACACAATCTAGACAGCTCACTTAAAAAAGCTGGCTTCTCACGTGATGATATTACTGATGTGTTTTTAACGCACTTACACTTTGATCATTGCGGTGGCGTGATTGAAAAAAGTAAGAAGGATATTTATGAACCTGCTTTTGCAAAAGCAAAATTCTGGACTAATTCTAATCACTGGAAATGGGCCGTAGAACCTAATGCCAGAGAAAAAGCTTCTTTCCTTACTGAAAATATAAAGCCTATAGAAGAAAGTGGCCAGTTGAACTTTATAAATCAGTCCAGCTCTTTTGAAACTAAAAACGAGATGGATTTTGACATTCTTTTTGTAGATGGGCACACAGAAAAAATGATGATTCCACATATCACCATAGGAGACAAAACATTTGTTTACATGGCAGATCTGTTACCTACCGCTGGACATATTCCTATTCCTTATGTTATGGGATATGATACCAGACCACTTTTAACACTGGATGAAAAAGCAAAATTTTTAGATCTAGCAGCCACTAAAGGTTATTACCTCATCCTAGAACACGACCCAAATAATGAAATAATCACCGTGAAACACACAGAAAAAGGTGTGCGTCTCGATAAATCCCTTAAATTTAACGACTTATTTAATTAAAAATCATGAAGTACACTTTTATTAAAAACACATTTTTAACAGTAGCTGCGGCAGGTATGCTTGCTAGCTGTGGTAGTGGTTTCACCATTGTGTCTCCACCTATTGAAAATATAGACTCCACACCTATTAAAACCACTGAGCTCTCTGAAGAAGAAGCAAAGAACTGGAAAGATCTGGACATGCTAACAGACACTATCCCAGGAATGAGTGTGAATAAGGCTTATAATGAGATTCTTAAAGGTCGCATGGGAGAAACTGTTGTGGTAGCCGTTATAGATTCTGGAATAGATATAGAACATGAAGATCTAGATGGTGTGATCTGGACTAATGAAGATGAAATCCCAGGAAATGGAATTGATGATGATAAAAATGGATACATAGATGACATCCACGGATGGAACTTTATGGGTAACATCGTAGATGAGAACCTAGAGTATGAGCGCATCCTGCGTGATAAAGCTATGTTACCAGCAGATATCGTTGCAAAGGCTCAAAAAGAATATGATGGTGAACTTGCTCAAGCTACTCAAGCTAAGCAACGCTATGAAGAACTGTTGCAACAAATCGTAAGTGCAGATAAGGTTATAACTGCTCATTTAGGAAAATCAGACTACACTGCTGAGGAAGTAGCCGCTATAAAATCTGAAGATGAGGCTGTTTTAAAAGCACAATCTGATTTAAACTTTTTCTTTGTAAGAGGTTTACCGAGCACTAAAGAGGCAAAAGAAACTATTACAGGCTTGATTACAAATGCTGCAAACCTTTTAAATGGAGATAAATTAAAAACTAACTACCGTGAAGACGCTATGCCTGGAAACAGTCCTTACAGCTATACGGTAGGAGATGTTTGGGGAGATAATCAATACAGCGGTCCAGATCCAGAAAAAGCCGATGCTTTTCACGGAACTCACGTAGCAGGAATCATCGCTGCAGAGCGTGATAATGGTTTAGGTGTAAATGGTGTTGCAAATAATGCAAAAATCATGGTTCTAAGAGCCGTAAGTATGGGTGACGAGTATGATAAAGACATCGCTGCTGCGATACGTTATGCTGCAGATAATGGAGCAAAAGTGATCAACGGTAGCTTCGGGAAATACCATTCTTCAAACCCAGAATTTGTATGGGACGCTCTTAAATATGCAGCAAGTAAAGATGTACTTTTTGTAAACGCAGCAGGTAATGAAGGAATCGATACAGATTTTATTCAAGTATATCCACAAGATCAAGTTCTTGCTGGTGCAGAGATCTCTGATAACTTCCTTACGGTAGGTGCATTAACTTCTTCTTATGGAGCAGACCTGCCAGCAAGTTTCTCTAACTATGGTAAAGCAACGGTAGACGTTTTCGGTCCAGGAGCACAGATTTACTCCACAGCACCATTAAATGAATACCGCAATGCAAGTGGAACTTCTATGGCGTCTCCAGCAGTAGCTGGTGTAGCAGCTGTGATACGTTCACAATTCCCTAAATTAAAAGCTGGACAGGTGAAACAAATCATTATGGATAGCGGTTTAACTACGCAAGCAAGAGTAAATTTAGGTCGTGGAGAAAATGCAGTTACTAAACCATTTCAAGAAATTACTACTTCTGGAAAAATGGCTAATTTGTACAATGCATTAATCATGGCTTCAAAGATGTAAGCCTTATTTAAATAGTATTTTTAAAGCCTGTTCTTTCTAGAGCAGGCTTTTCTTTTTAGGGTGGATTTAATAATTCGCTTTCGCGAAAGCGGTATATTTAACACCTAATTACTCAATACCTATTAAAAATGAAAAAAATCATCTTATTACTTACCACAGCAGTCATTATAGCAAGTTGTGGATCTACTAAAGATGCTGTTGCAACTCAAAACACCAGTGCAACTGGATACTGGCAACAAGCCGTAGATTATAAAATGGATGTAGATATGGATGTGGACCGCTACCAGTACACGGGAAAACAGACCTTAGTTTACACAAATAATTCTCCAGAAACTCTAGATCGAGTGTACTACCATTTATTCTTTAATGCTTTTCAGCCAGGTAGTGAAATGGATGTACGTTCCCGCACCATTGCAGATCCTGATCCTCGTGTAGGTTCTCGCATCGCAGCACTAGAGCCTAATGAAATAGGATATTTACACGTGTCTAACATGACACAAGATGGAACAGCTCTTCAACCACAAGAAGAAGGAACCGTGCTAGTTGTAAAACTAGCTCAGGCTCTTGCTCCAGGACAGTCCACCACTTTAAAATTAGATTTTAACGGTCAGGTTCCGGTTCAAGTACGTAGAAGTGGTCGCAATAATAAAGAAGGTGTGGCACTTTCTATGACACAATGGTTTCCTAAAATGGCTGAATTTGACATTACAGGATGGAATACCAGTCCATACATAGGTCGTGAGTTTCATGGTGTATGGGGTAACTTTGATGTAAAGTTGACCTTAGATAAAGATTACACCGTAGGCGGAACGGGATATTTACAAAACCCTAAAGAAATAGGTCACGGCTATGATAAGCCTAACTCTGGTCCTGCAAAAGGAAAAGATGGAAAACTAACCTGGCACTTTAACGCACCTATGGTTCACGATTTTGCATGGGGCGCAGATCCAGATTTTATCCATGATATCTATAAAGGTGAAAATGGAGTAGACTTACACTTTCTCTATAAGGATAACGCTGCTATAAAAGAAAATTGGAAAAATTTACAGCCTAAGACTAATGAGATGTTGAAGTATTTTAACAAGCACATAGGCGAGTATCCATATAAGCAGTACAGTGTGATTCAAGGTGGTGACGGCGGTATGGAATATGCGATGTGTACGTTAATTACTGGAGAGCGCAACTTCGGTAGTTTAATGGGCGTGACAGCACATGAATTTGCCCATTCATGGTTCAACCATGTTCTCGCTACAAATGAGGCTAAACATGAGTGGATGGATGAAGGTTTTACCACTTTTATCTCTAATAAATTTATGGCTTACATCGCAGGGAAAGACGAGTCCACGGCAAATAATAATTCTTATAGAGGTTATTTAGGACTAGCCGCATCTGGAAAAGAACAACCACAATCCACACATGCAGATCGTTATGAATATAACGGTGCTTATGGCGCAAGTGCTTATAATAAAGGAGCCACTTTTATCGCACAATTAGGTTATGTGATAGGAGAAGAGAAACGTGATGAAGTCATTAAAGAGTACTATAACACTTGGAAATTTAAGCATCCTGAACCTAACGATTTTAAACGAGTTGCTGAACGCGTAAGCGGTTTTGACTTAGAGTGGTATTTACGTGACTGGACCATGACTACAAATGTGATCGACTATGCAGTTGAGGATATGAGTAGTTTAGACGGTAGAACGATGATATCGCTTTCGCGAAAAGGCCTCATGCCTATGCCTCTAGACATAAAAGTCACTATGAATGATGGGTCTGAGAAATGGTTTTACATTCCGCTAGAAGAAATGCGTGGAGAAAAAGCAGTACCTAATAACTGGACCACATTAAAAGATTGGGCTTGGGCATATCCTACTTATGAGTTAGAGTTAGAAGGAATTAACATGCGCTCCATAAGATCTGTAGAAATAGATCCTAATAATCAAATGGCCGATGTGGATAAAGAAAATAATAAGTGGCAACTGGAAGAATAATTTTTTAGTCTTCAGCCATTAAGTTTACAGTAGGCAGTCTTTTTTAGGGCTGCCTATTTAGTTATTTCTTTTGGTATAAAGTGGTTGGTGCCGTTTACTTTTTTATCAATCCTAGTAGTACGTTCTTTCCTATTTCAAGAGATTGAAGAGAACTAAAAAATAAGGTTTGCTCTTGAAAAGTAACTTCTATTAAGTAGTCAGTTCCTTTAAAATAGCAGTTGGTAATGGTTACCTCTATACCTTTTTTAGAGATTTGAAGTTGTTCAGGATAGCATAAGAGTTCTTCTTTATTATCAAACCATCCAGCACGAATTACATTTACTTCATTAAAAAGAGAGGCGCTATACACTTCTAGCGGCTTTTTATAACAGTCTACCGTTTTTCTGTGGTCTATAATCTTGCCACCACGCATGATAATGGTCTCCTCAGTGAAAGGCAGTACGTCATCTTTATCGTGAGTGGCAATGAGACAGGTGATGTTTTTCTTTTTAAGGTAGGAGAATAAACTGCGTCTCAAGTCATTTTTTCTAAAATTATCAATATTAGAAAAGGGCTCATCGAGTAATAATACATTAGGTTGCTGTGCCAGTGATTTTGCGATGGCAACGCGTTGTTTTTGTCCGCCACTGAGTGTTTTTACCTTACGATCTTTAAAGTCGCTCATATCTACTACAGCGAGTAATTCTATAATGCGATCCGCACGGTTATCCATTTGAATAGAGAGATGTTCTCCTACGTTTTCAAAAACAGTAGTAAATGGCATTAAGTCAAATTCCTGTGGAACATATTTCATCATAGGATGACCTGGAACGAGATGATGATCTGCGCCATCTAAGATGAGGTTATTAAAAGAAATCGTACCGCTATCTTCTTGTAAAAGACCGTAAATCAAATTGAGTAAGGTGCTTTTACCACAACCACTTTCTCCTATAAGTGCTACAGGAGTACCTTGAGGAATATTGAGGTTGATGTCATGCAAGGCTTTACCTTGATCATAAGAAAACTGGATGTCTTTTAACTGGAGCATGTCACAAAGGTAATAGCCTAGAACTTAAAAAACCCATGCGAGTGGCATAGGTTTTAAGTATCAACTTTTCGCGGAAGCAAAAAACTACATCTTCACACGCTCACTAACTTCAGGAAGTTCTTCAAAACCTATGTTGAACAAGGCAAAACTGTAAATATCAGTTTGTTCTTGAATCACTTGTGCTGTAGATTTTCCTGCGCCGTGACCAGCATCTGTCTCGATGCGTATTAGGGTAGGAGCGTCACCAGCTTGTTTAGACTGCAACTCTGCTGCAAACTTGAACGAGTGTGCTGGCACCACACGATCATCATGATCACCAGTAGTTACCATAGTCGCTGGATAAGAAACACCTTCTTTAATATTATGTAATGGGGAATAGCCTTTTAAGTATTTAAACATTTCTGGACTGTCCTCTGCTGTTCCATAATCATAAGCCCATCCAGCACCAGCAGTAAACTTATTATAACGCAGCATATCTAGAACTCCTACGGCAGGGAAAGCTACACTAGCAAGATCTGGACGCTGAGTCATGGTGGCACCTACTAATAATCCACCATTAGAACCACCTTGAATAGCTAGATATTGTGTTGAGGTATAGTTATTATCTTTTAACCACTCACCAGCAGCGATAAAATCGTCAAATACATTTTGTTTATCTAGTTTAGTACCAGCGTCGTGCCATTTTTTACCATACTCACCACCACCACGCAGGTTTGCGACGGCATAAATACCACCCATTTCCATCCACGCTGCGCGAGAAACAGAAAAACTAGGATTTAAAGAGATATTAAAACCACCATAACCATAAAGTATCGTCGGGTTTTTACCATCTAGTGGCAATCCCTTTTTATGCGAGATAATCATAGGTATTTTGGTACCATCTTTAGAAGTGTAAAACACTTGTGTAGACTCATACTCATCGCTATTGAATTTAATCTCTGGTTTGCGGTATAATTGAGAAGTACCTTTTTCAATATCATATAAGTAGGTACTTCCTGGAGTTGTGTAATTTGTGAAACTGTAGTAGAGCGTTTTATCTTCTTTTTTAGCTCCAAAACCGCCTACGTTTCCTATTCCTGGCAGCTCCACCTCACGCACTAGTGTACCGTCATAATGGTATTGCTTTACTTGAGAAACAGCATCTACCATATATTCTGCAAAGATATATCCACCACCAGTAGATGGCGAGAGTACATTTTCTGTTTCTGGAATCACATCCACCCAATTTTCCTGTGTAGGATTAGAAAAATCAGTAACCACTATACGTTGATTAGGTGCGTTATAGTCTGTAACGATCCATAATTTAGAACCTTCATTATGCAATAAGTAACTATTAGTGTCAAAGTTATCTAGAACCGTTACCAGCTGCGCATTAGGATTGTCAAGTTCTTTCATAAACATCTTACCACCATTTGTAGAAGTACTGGCGCTTATGACTAAGTATTTTTGATCATCTGTCACGCCACCACCTACGTAACGGTATTTTTGTTCTGGCGTTTCACCAAATATGACGCGATCCTCACTTTGCGGCGTTCCTAATTTGTGGTAGTACAACTTGTGTCGATCAGTCATAGCACTGAGCTCACTACCATCAGGCTTATCATAACTGGAATAGTAAAAACCATCATTTCCTTTCCAGGACATTCCAGAGAATTTTACATCTTTAATGGTGTCACCTACTTGAGATAGATCTTTGGTATCTAAGACTATTATTTTTCTCCAGTCGCTTCCACCTTCTGATATGGCATAAGCAAATAAAGAACCATCTTTAGTAAAAGAAGTTCCACCTAGAGAGGTCGTTCCATCTTTAGAAAAGGAATTAGGGTCTAGAAAGACAGTAGCATCTTCCATGTTACCATCATTAGGAAAACGATAGATCACATATTGATTTTGCAGTCCATCATTTTTATAGAAATAAGTGTAATCACCTTCTATGAATGGTGCTCCTACCTTCTCATAATTCCATAATTCGGTAAGGCGGTTTTTTACGCTTTCGCGAAAGCGTATTTGACCCAAATACCCGTTAGTAACTTTATTTTGAGCTTTTACCCATTCTCCAGTTTCTTCACTACGATCGTCTTCCAGCCAGCGGTATGGATCTGGAACATCTGTGCCGTGATAGGTATCTATATGATCTACAGTTGCTGTGGTAGGATATGTTATAGTCATTTGTTGGGTTGCCTGTTTTTTATCTTGGCAAGAGGCCAGTGCCGCAAGGGCAGCGGCTGCAAGAATGATTTTTTTCATAATGATACTTTTTAATTATTTAGGGTAATCTAATACCCAATTCAATTTATTTTAACGACATTAGAAACACAAATTAGTATTATCAAACACAAAATGATATATATCTAATCGTAAAGGTACTTAAATGGGAATTACCTTTTAAAATAATAGTTATAAGTGTTTTAGGATCAGTAGTGTTTGCTTCAATTCTTTTTAAGAGTTTATGAGGTTGTTTTTGATCAAATAATCTGCGATTTGTACCGCATTTGTCGCAGCACCTTTTCTTAAATTATCAGACACAATCCACATATTTAAAGCATTTTCCCTAGAGTGATCACGTCTTATGCGACCTACAAAAACGTCATCTTTTCCGTGAGCCATAAGCGGCATGGGATATAAATTTACGTCTATATTATCTTGAACGGTAACACCATCTGTGTTTGCGAGTAACTGGCGCACCTCAGTTTCATCAAACTCTTTTTCAAACTCTAGGTTAACAGACTCTGAGTGGCCACCTACTACAGGAATACGCACTGCTGTTGCCGTTACGGCAATGGTGCGATCGTCTAGAATCTTTTGAGTTTCTCTTATAAGTTTGAGCTCTTCTTTAGTATATCCATTTTCTTCAAAAACGTCACAGTGTGGAATAGCATTTTTATGGATTTGATAAGGATAAGCCATAGGGCCTTTTTTACCTTCAAATTCATTTTCTAATTGTTCTACTGCTTTTACACCAGTACCTGTAATAGACTGGTAAGTAGAAACTATTAATCTTTTAATGCGATATTTATCATGCAGCGGTGCTAGGGCTAATACCATTTGAATGGTAGAACAGTTAGGGTTTGCGATGATTTTATCTTCTTTAGTTAAGGAGCTAGCATTAATTTCTGGAACCACCAGTTTCTTATGGGGATCCATACGGAAGGCGCTTGAATTATCTATGACTGTAGTTCCTACAGCAGCAAATTGTGGTGCAAATTCTAGACTCACAGAACCACCAGCAGAGAATAATGCGATGTCTGGTTTCATTTCTATAGCCTGTTTTATGCTTACCACCTTATATGGTTTACCTTTAAAAGTGATTTCAGTTCCCACAGATTTCTCTGAAGCTACTGGAATAAGAGTGGAAACATTAAGGTTGCGTTCTTCTAGAACTTGTAACATAACCTGACCTACCATACCGGTAACGCCTACTACTGCTATTTTCATGATCATAAACTATTAAGTCTCAAAAGTAGGCTCTAAAAATGATTTGAGTATTAAATATTTCAAAAAGTGAGGCACAAAAAAACCGCTCTTTTTACAGAGCGGTTTCATTAATTATTAAAAAGGGTTCTATTTACTTTTGAGCTTTAATAGCATCACGTATCTCTGCAAGAAGTTCTTCTTGAGTAGGACCTGCTGGTGCCGCTGGAGCTTCTTCAACCGGTTTTTTAGTTTTATTGTAAGCTTTTACAATTATGAAAAGAACAAAACCTATCATTACTAAAGAAATAATAGTATTTATCCATGCTCCATACATGATAGCATTTTCTGGTTTAGTAACGACACCATCTGCTCCAACTACGGCTTCAGAAAGCACGTATTTTAAATCTGCAAAGTTTACACCACCTGTAAACTCACCTATAATAGGCATCATCACTAAGGTTACAAACCCTTTTACTACGGCTCCTACAGCTCCTGCGAGTATTACTGCTACTGCTAGATCTATGACGTTTCCCGTCATTATAAAGTTTCTAAATTCTTTTAACATTATAAAAATATTTATGGTTAATTAATTGCAAGTTAATAATAGTAATTGAAGTTTATTAAACTATCCCAAATGATTTTAACTGGAAAATAAGTGAGAAAGAATCTATTATCCCTTTTGGTATTCATAAGACATTATAAACTCAAACAGGTATTAAACATACATACGCGGTACTCGTTTTTGAATACCAGTAAGGATTTCATAGGAAATGGTCCCGGCTTTTTCGGCCATGTGTCCGGCAGTATGTTGTGGATTAAAAATAATGACTTCATCGCCAGCTTTACAATCTATGTGAGTGATATCTACCATAAACATATCCATACATATAATACCTAAAGTAGGAGCGTGCTCACCATGGATTAATACACTTGCTTTTCCATAACCATAAATACGGTTAATACCGTCACCGTGACCTAAGGCTATAACAGCATACCTGGTCTTATGTTGGGCCACAAATTTACGGTTGTAACTCACGCTTTCTCCAGCATCGATCCATCGGGTTTGTGAAATAACTGATTTTAAAGTGGCGATAGGTTTTAATTCCTTATCAAACGCTACATCATTACCATAGCCATATAGACCTATTCCAGAGCGCACCATAGAGAAATGTGCGTTTTTATAATTAAGAATACCGCTGGTATTAGATTCATGTTTTAAAAAAGGATACGGCAGCACTTCTTCTAACCGCTGGTTTACTTTCTTAAAAGATTGTATTTGTGACGCTGTAAAGTCCTTTTCGGTTAGATCTTCACTAGCGGCTAGATGCGATTGTAAACCACGCACTTGGATACATGGATTTGATAGTACTTTTTCAATAACTTCTTCAAGATCTGTTATATCTATACCTATACGGTTTAAACCGGTATTAAATTCTAAATGAATAGGGTAGGATTGTTGTTGTTTCGCTTTCGCGAAAGCGATAAATGTATCCAGCATCTCCATACTATAAATCACAGGCTCTATACAGCGATCTATACAAGTTTCTAGCATAAACGACTGAGCATGAAGTACTAAAATGGGTTTAAGGATGCCATGGTCCCGTAGTTCTACAGCCTCGGCCACATAAGCTACGGCAAAATAGTCCACGTTTAATTCTTGTAATTTTTGCGCTACGGGAACAGCACCATGTCCATAAGCATTTGCTTTAACTACAGCCATGAACTTTACCTCCGGCTCGAGTTTGCTTTTCAGGTAATGAAAATTATGTTCTAGCGCATCAAGGTTTACTTCTAGTCGTGTTCCTTGTAAAGACATTAGGATTCTTTTTTAGGAGACGGCTGTTCTGTTTTTTCAACATTTTCCGTCTTCATTTTATGAAGCTGCATGGCTTTAAAGTATGCACCGCGGCTTAGTGGTTCGTACTCTTGTTGCTCGCCTAGCATGACCACATTATCATTTTTATTCTTGCGATAACTGAACTGTGCTAGATTTCCTGTTCTAGTGCACACGGCATGTACTTTAGTCACATACTCAGCGGTTGCCATAAGTGCTGGCATGGGTCCAAAGGGGTTTCCTTTAAAATCCATGTCTAGTCCTGCGACGATAACTCTTATGCCGCGATTTGCAAGGTCGTTACACACGGTTACGATCTCATCATCAAAGAATTGTGCCTCATCTATTCCTACTACCTGACAGTCTGCAGCGAGTAATGGAATGTTTGCAGCAGCGGGAACTGGCGTGCTTTGAATCTCATTTGAATCATGAGAAACCACCATTTCTTCATCATAACGCACGTCTATAGCAGGTTTAAATATCTCTACTTTTTGCTGTGCAAACTGTGCTCTTTTTAAGCGCCTGATTAACTCTTCTGTCTTCCCTGAGAACATGGAGCCACAGATCACTTCGATCCAGCCGAATTGCTCTTCATGATTTACCGTGTTTTCTAGAAACATTTTGTAATTTACAGCGTTTAAAGTTCAGTTACTGATTTTTTAAAATCGGTATCAAAAATACAATAAAACAAGCGGCATATTAAATCATTATGAAAAAGAAAATAGCAGCAGATCTTACTAGTCTAGCACACCGTATTCTACAAATGAAGAATAAAGAAGATATCCATGAATTACAGTCTGTGGCAAAGGAAGTCTATGAAAAATTAACCATTCTCTCCTTTACAGAGAAACATTTTAGCGATATACAGCCTACTGCAGGAGTTGCAGAAGTACAGGAAAAAATAGAAGAAGCATATAGCGCGGCACATGAAGATGTAGAACATATAACTCAAGAGGTGGAGCAAGCTATGGAACACGCAAAATCAAATGCCCAAGAAGCCTTTTCTAATCCAGATCTTAGTGATTTATTTGTCCCAGTAGATGAGGATATGCGCGAGGAAATGGACCTGCCTGGAATCTCTACTATTCATAAAATGGTAGATGAGTTTCCAGAAGAGGAAATAGAAATAGATTTTCCTAAACCTACTTATGAGAAAAATGACATGGAAGATCTTACTGCTGGATATGGCAACCTTCCTGAATTTGAGCGTAAAGTAAATAACCAGGCTGAAAAACCAAAATCCTTAAACGACCGTATGAAGGCTGGATTAAAAATAGGTATGAATGATCGTATAGGTTTTATCAAGCATCTTTTTAATGGTAGTGATCAGGATTACAATCGCGTGCTATCTCAACTTAATACTATGGAAGATAAAAACGCTGCTCAAAATTTTATCATTTCTATGGTAAAACCAGACTATAATAACTGGGCAGGGAAAGAGGCTTATGAGGAGCGCTTCATGCAAATAGTACAGGCACGATTTGAATAACTAAACATCTATCTACATAAAGTTTTAAGTAATTTTTTTGGGTATTATCACAGTAATATTTTCTAATCTTTATCGTTAGGTAGTGCCTGCCTGTTAGGTTGTGTTTGAACCATTATTGTTTCATACCGGTCTCAGGAACTATTATAAATTGATTTAACGTTAAACTCAAATGGGCTTGAGTTAGAACAGTGAAGGTGTAGTAATACGCTTTTGCAAAAGCGTATTGAATCAATACTAAAACTACACTTACCACCATTATATGTCATTATTTCAAGCTAGAATAAAAGAGGTTCAAAGTTTTTTGAGCAATAAGGATATCGTTTTAGGTTACAGGAAACTCATGGATTGTGCTATGGATACTCAGGACATGGCTATTTATAATCAAATGATTCACCTGACGGACTGGAAAGAAAACCATCCTGAAGATGTGGATGGACTCGTGGAAAAAGCACAATCCATTATTGAAAACCTTAAACGTATAAGTGTTCAAGAAAATAGCTCGCAAGATGCGGTTATTGAGGCAACTGAAATCACAAAAACCTATAATAATAACGGTTTTAAACTAGGGCCAGTTTCTCTTTCTATTAAAAAAGGAAATGTATATGGACTCGTAGGTGAGAATGGAAATGGAAAAACTACGTTATTAAGAATACTCGCTAAAGAATTAGAACCATCTAGCGGTAGCATGACTTATAGACTGGATAATCAAGTGAAAGGTGATTTTAAACTACGCACGCAACTGGTGTATATACCGCAACGCACAGCGACCTGGTATGGCAGTTTAAAAGACAATTTAAAATTTGTCCTTTCCAGTTATGGTGTTCCAGCAGATGAAAATGAGACGCGTGTTTTAATGATGATAGCTCGACTGGGATTATGGAATTACAAGCACTTAAAGTGGAGTGAGCTCTCTTCTGGTTATAAAATGAGATTTGAACTCGCAAGAACCCTATTGAGACAGCCAGAGTTGCTATTACTGGATGAACCTCTAGCAAACCTAGATGTAAACGCTCAACAAGTTATTCTTGAGGATTTAAAGTCTATATGTAATTCTATTAATAACCCTATTGCGTTAATATTAAGTTCACAACAACTTTATGAAGTTGAAAAAGTGTCTGATAAGGTAATTTTCTTAAAGAACGGTCAGTACACTGATAATAGTGATAGTGAGGTTGCTGTGAATCATCAATTAATTATAGAAATAGACACTACAGCAACTAGAGAAGAATTACTGGCTGTTTTTAAACCTATGGATTTAGAAAAACTGATTTATAATGGTGGTGTGTTTATGGTTTATTTTAAACCTACTGTAGCTTTTTACAGTGTGATGACTGCACTAGGTAGTCATCAAGTTCCTGTTACTTACCTGCGTAATATCTCTAACTCTACAAGACGTTTCTTCATCTCATAATAAGGTTCTCATGAATAATTTTATAAATAAAACTAATCAATATTTACTCGAGCGTTATCCTATTATATGGAATACAAAAATTGTGTGGCTGCTCTTAATCGCAGCTGTTATACATTTTTTGTTTTTTGTTATGGGCTACTTGACATTATCTAATCCACAATCCCTACAGGACTATAACGTTTCAGAAATATTTTTTGAGAATGGTGGGATTCTTATTTCTTTCATTTTATCCATTTTACTGATCGTTTTTTGGCTTATTATGATGTTTAAGAATAATGCATTTAAGAGTTTTTACCCTACTACAGTTTTAGGTTTAATGAAGCAATTTGGGGCTTATCTTATTATAATTTTTGCCTCTATTAGTTTTTATTATTCTTATCAAGCAGGACTTAAAATATATATAGACACAACTTATAATGATGAACGATTTGAACAAGATATAGAAACCATAAATAGGGCATCGTTGTTTTTTACTCATAATATTTATGATTATAAACTCAACAGTAAAAGTTATCCAGTAGCTTTTCAAGATTATTTCTGTGAGACTGATAGAATGCTCATCCAGGAGAACCAGCCATACCTTAAATCTACCTTTGATTCATATTACCAGTTTTATTCACTTAAAACCGTTAAGCGTAATGAATACGTAGAAGAATATATAGATTCACTTTATGATTCCAGTCTGTTTATTGAGAATTTAGAAGATGGTTATAAAAACTACTATTTTAAAGATAAGGTAGTAGATGTAAGTGATCATATTGTAACGGCTCAACCTAGTTACCATCATTTTTCTGATGTGTTTTTTCAAAAAGGAAGACCTAGCTATTATAAGTATGAACATGATTATAGTTATGATAAGACTAAAATCCGTCTGTCTGATTTAGAAATAAGACTAGCCACTCAAAATAATCAGCTTCTTGAAAATAATAACCCGGCAGAGATTAAAAAACTACTTCAAGATTTTTTAACTATTGCTCGTAGTTATAGAATTAAGCATAATTTAAACACTGATCTCTGGTTTAACCTGGTGTATCACCCGACAAATTTTGAGGTTAAAAACCTCATTAAATCTAGAGAAACTGATCAATATTATGATAGAATTTATAATGAAAATGAAGAGTTATCTCCTCTTCAGGAGTATGCAGAGCGCATTAACACAAGTTATTATATAAATACTGAACATTTAAAAAGAACTTTAACTAACATAGAAGATATTAAAAACGATGATATGGTTCATGACAGTATTCATGTCGTTTTCTGGATATCGTTTTGTATTGCATTAGTGATTTTTTCTTTTAGACTTACTGGGTTAAAATCTGTGCTGTTTACTATCATCACAGCTGGAGTTTTAAGTATTATCGTTGGATTAGTATCGGTGTTAGTATTAGTGAACATGTTGAGCGGTTCCAGCGAAGAGTTTTTTGTGATGTACTTTATATTTTTCTTAGGAACGGCAATCCTACTGGGGACTATTTTTTACATGCCACAAATGAATAAAATGGTAGCATCTATTTTTCTTAATTTAACTACAGCCGTCATTTTACCTTATATATTGCTGGTCATAGCCATAATAAGTGCTCATCAAGATGATTACTGTGAGGTTAAGTATCCTCGATATGAGGAGCGTAACGATCAGTGTTTTATTCTTATAGAAAGTTTAGGTATTTACTGGAGTCCTGTTTTTATAGGGATCGCTATTATTGCCCTGTGGTTCTTATCAAAAGCAGCCCTCAAATGGAAATCGCTTCCTGAAGGTTAGGTTGATCCTATTTTACATTTATAAGGTCTTATTCATAGTCGTTCCGCTTATTAGCTTTTCAATTGCGGAATCTAATCGTAATTCATTTTTTCGAGAAGATCATTCGTGATTTGTAGCCATTAGCGAATTATATTCCTGCAAAGACATTACTACAATTTCTGAGTCTTTTCTGCTATTTATAATTAAAGTCTCATAGTTCTTTACAACTCTGTCCAAGTATGTTTTATACCAATTTACATTCCTAATGCCGCATATAATAAAGTATAATTATATGTACAAAATATGACGTACGCAATTTTATTGGTATGGATGGCTACTACTGTATATAAAGAATTTTTAGCTTCAACGAGATAAAAAATAATGCAATTCTTTTATGATAGTACAAACACAACTTGGTAGTTAAAAGAGTAAATACTGATGGAATTCCGCTTTCGCGAAAGCGGAATTTTAATAATTAATATACACCCAACCTACTCTTGCGGCAGTTCCATCTTTAAGATTAAGTTGCCAGAAATATGTTCCAATAGGTAGTAACTGTCCACTATCATGTAAGATTCCTTGAGTAGGCTTACCATCCCAATCATTTAAATATCCAGTCACTTCATGCACGATGCTGCCGTAACGATTGAATATTTTGAGTTTGCTGTCTGGATACAACTCGATACACTCGATGACAAAGGTGTCATTGATTCCATCATTATTAGGCGAGAAGCCTTCAGGTATGTTGAGACAGTCAGGTCTTGTAAAAGCTTGTGCGGTGTTGTTTTCTAAATCTACATCAGGTAACAAGTTATTACTGTACACATTTACCACATTTATAAAGTCTCCAGGAATATTAAAATCTACGGTTATTTCTAGCATAGCAGTGCTTCCAGGTGCCATATCACCTAACAGCCATAAACCACTAGCGTTATCAAAAGTTCCCGTAGCTGTAGTGTGAGAGATGTAGTTGTAACCACTAGGTAAAAACTCTTCTACGACCACACCAGTTGCTGCCGCACTTCCCAGATTTTCTACTAGAATCGTGAAGGTTACATAATCATTTACATCAGGATGAAGCTCGTTTACTGCTTTACTGACAGCTAGATCTAAGATAGGTCTTACTTCTAATGTGGCAAATGCTGTAGAAACGTCTATATTATTAAGTCCAGAAAAGTTTTGAAAATCATTTGTATAGAAACCGGCGTCATTACTGGTGACCTCTACTGCAAAACTTATTTCTTGTGTTCCTGCTGGAAAACTTAGGTTTTGAATCCCTATTATGGAAGTGCCTATAGTGTTTATAAAGGACCCAGTAGCACCGTTTTGATTAATCCAGTAAGCATTTCCTGAAAGCGTAATTTGTGGAGCTAAATTATCTATAAATGAAATATTACTCTGCGCAGGTAACCCTACTGAGTTAGTGAGTGTAAAGGTTAAAATAGAAGTCTCACCAGTATTGATTACACTAGGTTCAAAACTTTTAGAAGTTTGTGTAGTCAGTACAAAAAGACTGGAAATAGAGATGTTAGAGTCTGGAGTGTTTTCACCTTGTTGAGTAAAATCTGGTTGTGCTTCGGCTCGGTTTTCAAAACTACCGCCATAGGTAGGTGAGGTGATAGGAATGCGCACTTGAATCGTGGATCCAGATTCCATAAAAGGGATGATACCATCTACTTGATTTCCTGTAACAGTAAAGCTAGGAATACAAGTGGCGTTTCCTGTTATAAGCGAGCATAAAGGCGTCCCTGTAATGGTAAAATCTGGGTGCAATACATCTGTAAAAGTGATGTTACTGGCGTCTACACTGATATTAGAATTAGTAATATCTACTACCCATTCTAAAGGACTATTTATAGGGGCTGAGGTTATAGATGGATAGGTTTGTACCACAATATCTACACATGGAACCATAGGAGTAGAAACACCAGCTGTTGCACTTACTATATCTGCTAGGCTTGTATCTATTGCGGTAAGTGTTAGAAGATCTTGAACATTAGTAACCGCTGTAGAACACTCTGGAGTCCAGTTAATTACTTTTTCATAAGTAATAGAGCTGTTTGCTGGCATTATAAAGCCATCAGTATCTAAAATTTCCCAAAAAGTATCTCCAGGATTGCTGGCTACACCTATGTTTTCATTAAAAACCGTAGGGCAAGTTGCGCCACCTGTAGTTCCTGTACAGATAATAGATTGTAAAATACCAGTTCCATTAGAAAACTGTTCGTCAATATATTTTATTTGGTGAGGTATACTGTCCAGATTGCTCATCACGATTTCATAAGTGATGTCGCCATAAGGGTATGGACCAGCACCAGGAGCAGGAATAGTTTGAATTTCTGTAAGTGAAATAATAGGATCGTCTGGTGGCTGGTTTATACATGGTGTTACAGGAAGACCTGTAATAGAATCTCCATTAAAATCATTAGAGAAATCACAATCTATTAAATTAGGATCATTCTCAAACACTATACCGCGCACACTGCATATAGGGGCAACTCCATCTGGAGTGCATTCTGGTGGTATGAAGCGCACCGTAGTTCTAAAAGTAGCACTTGAATTTGCAGGAAATAAAAAGTCGTCAGTGAGCCATCTAAAGTTAGGAGTTATAGTAATATTAATGTCAGAACAGTTTAAGGCTCCAGTAGTTCCTGTGCAAGTGGCTGTTAAAATTTCTATACCTGTATTGAGATTACTAGTATTAATAAGATATGCGCCACTTATGATAGCTACTGGACCGTTATTAGTAAAAGTGAAATCAAAAGTCACAATATCATTCCAGGTGTTTAATGTTCCCGCAGCAGGACTTATTTTATCTACTTGTGAAGAAAGATCAGCACAAGGACAAGGGTTTATAAGAAGTGTCGTGGTCTGAATCAGGTCAGTGGTGGAGAAACCAGTGTTATTAATAAATGACTGTATATTCAAGCTGTTACCTACTATTAAAGGCGCATTAGGCGACTTGCGACTACAGTCTCCTTCTTCTATTTTATAAGTTACTAGCATGGTAAATGATGCACCAGCAGGAAAAATCACTTCTTGAGCATGATTATAAAATTCAAATGAACCTGTGAGGTTCACCATTGCAGTAGGGCTAGTTCCAGTAAGAGTAGGGCAACTCATTCCATTACCACTCACACAAGTCAGATTTTCTAGTGTGACTATCGCACTACCAGCAACATTTACATTTTGAGCAGAAATTTGAAAATTCTGTAATGGATATGCTATACTAGAATTATTAGTTATGGTCATTTCATAAGTAATAGAATCGCCCCAGCTCCCAAGACTTCCATTACCAGCAGGTATTATTTGAGTTTGCGAGATTTGGAAATCGATAGGCCTTTCGGTCATAATGATACTAATCACAGAGCTGTTTGTAGAAGGATTAGTATCTGTAGTTCCTGCAGGCGCATTTACTGCAGCTGTAGCCGTAGCACCACCTAGAAATGTGGGAGAAGCTCTAACCGTTACTAATAGTTCTAAACTAGCAGAGTTAGGCATACTAGGTAACGATCCATTAACCATAGTTCCTACGGTAGTTATTCCAGTAGGGCTTGCCGCGCCTCCTAATAGATTTTGAGCCACAGCACTTTCTATTTCATTTACAGAGCTGAGTGTTAAATTGAAATCAGCATTTGATACAGGAGCTCCAGTATTACTTATGGTAATTAAGTAATTATACCGTTCATAAATATGTGCTTGAGATATAGAGTTACCGTTTAAGTCTTGCGCTTCAACCGTTATAGATAAATCTGTAGTTTGCGCAAAAAGGTTCCCAAAACAAAGAACCGCAATAATTAGAGAATAGAATAATTTCATAAGTGAGTTGAAGTTATAAATATACAGAGACTTTTCTCACTTTAAATGGTGTTGCTTTAAAATAAATCATTATTGTAGATTTACTGGTTAGAAAATACTATTAAAAAGGATGGTGATCTGTGGTTTATGCTTTCGCGAAAGCGTACTGAAACAAACTTTACTTTTTAAATAATTAAAATACTTTTATGAAACTTTATTTAGTCCCTACACCTATAGGAAATCTAGCAGACATGACCTATCGGGCTGTTAATGTACTCAATGAGGTTGATCTTATTCTAGCCGAAGACACACGCACGAGCGGTAAACTGTTACAACATTATGAGATAAGAACACCTATGCTGTCCTATCACATGCATAATGAGCATAAGATCGTAGAAAATGTAGTAAACCGAATCAAAAACGGTGAGTCCATGGCACTTATTACAGATGCTGGCTCACCAGGGATAAGTGATCCAGGTTTTCTCATCACCCGTAAACTGTTAGAAAACGGACTCGATGTTGAAGCGTTACCTGGCGCTACAGCGTTTGTTCCAGCACTGGTAGTTAGTGGTTTACCTTGTGATAAGTTTGTTTTTGAAGGTTTTTTACCCGTGAAAAAGGGACGCCAGAAGCGCTTAGAATTTTTAAAAGATGAAAAACGAACGATTATTTTCTATGAATCACCTCACAAACTTTTAAAAACCCTCACAGATTTTAAAAACCATTATGGTGGTGATACTCAGGTTTCTATTTCAAGAGAAATTACTAAAATGTTTGAAGAGCATGTAAGAGGAACCGTGGATGAAGCTCTACTTTTTTTTGATAAAAAGAAGCCAAAAGGCGAGTTTGTTATAAGTATTTCTATACAATAGTAACAAATGTTAAACCTTATAAGCGTTTAAATGTGTTATTCGTCTAATAATCCATTAAAGTTCTTAGTTACATTTTAAAATTATTCTATTTTTAAAAACTAATCAAGAAATACATTAACCTAAATATTTTACACATGAAATTAAAATTACTTCTAAGTACAGTGTTTTTAATTGCCTCCTGGCAGTTGAGCGCTCAATTCGGATGTGGTAGTGCCGTCGTCTTGACTGATGGGTATACTGCTACAGGTATTACTACGCCAGGAACTGGTGGTCCAGAAGACTGGAACAACAATCCTACGGGAACTAGTATTACCGCTTCATATTTTGATGATGATGTCTATTTATTTGAATATACCTCAGGTGCTACTGTGGAAGATATTACCATGAGCATACAGTCTAATAATAGTTGGAATGGTATAGCTATTTTTGATGACTGTTCTGGTATGGATTTGTCTACAGAGCTTGATGCCGTAGGTTCTACAACATCTGGTCCTAGAACGGTTTCGGCTAGACTACAACCCAACAACACTGTTTATATTGCAGTAGGTCAATGGGGAACTCCTAATGACCTTGATTTTGATGTTACTAACTTTTCTGTTACAGCAATTTCCTGTTTAGAACCCGCAGCTATAGCGGTACAAGGTTTTGATGCAACTACCGTAGATTTATCATGGACAGATTCTGCAACGGAAGTTGGAGGATACAACTGGGAAGTGGTGCCAGCAGGAAGTGCACAAGGAACAGGAGTGGTTGCTAGTGGTACAACTGCTGTTGACGCTGTTGCTCTCAACGTGCCAGGTTTAACACCAGATACTGCATATGATTTTTATATTCAATCTGTGTGTGTTACATCAACTAGTGCATGGAGTACACCTGTTAATTTTAGAACAGCGTGTGCCGTAATAGTTCCAGACGCTATTGAAACATTTGATACGTTTGTTCCTAATTGTTGGGAAGAAGCTACAGGTGGTGATCTAACTACTGGACCTACAGGTCTAGGTTCTGGAGATTGGCTTGCTGAAGAGTTTGCACATGCTACCACATCTGGTGGTGGAGCTGTAAATGTTAACTTATACGATTCAGGAACATCTGACTGGGTAATCTCCCCATTATACGATTTATCAGCTGGTGGTTATGAGCTTAATATAGACATA
>NZ_CBFIBE010000002.1:0-119937 GCF_965660805.1 Nonlabens sp.
ATTCCTCAGAATCTGCTGAAAGCTCATTTTGGGAGAATTTCAATTCCTTTTCCGTTTTGGGTGTCCAAGCACATCCAAAAAGTATAATTCCAAATAGTATTGTTAGTATTTTCATTTTTTTTCAGCTTACACACAACGGTTATATATACAAATCTAATACTTTTCTTACTCTTTACAAACTTAAATGTGCTGTATATACAAACCTTTATGTACTTTTGCATATAATCTTAATTCAGGACTTTATGCAAACCTTTGGAGATTTTGAAAAACTTTTAGAAATAAAAAAATATGCACCTAATACTATAAAAACCTATATAGGGTTGCTCATAGCATTTCAAAAATTTGTAGGCATCAATAGCCCGATAGACCTTATGGAAAATCATGAACTGGTAGAAGCTATTAGTAAAGTTGTAAAAGAAAAAAAACTCTCTATCAGTACGCATAAACAGCTCATTGCTGCATTAAATCTTTATTTTAAAGAAATGCATCGCGTTACCTGGGATTTTAATAATGTCTATCCTCGTGCAAAACCTAAACCACTGCCTGTAGTACTAGCACTAGAAGATGTAAAAAAAATCCTTAACGCTAGTAATAATTTAAAACACCGCGCCATGCTCACACTAGTGTATGCACTAGGGTTGCGCAGCGGTGAGCTTATTAACCTTAAAATTACAGACCTAGATAAGCACCGCAATCACATTCACATACGTGATGGTAAAAATAATAAAGACCGTTATGTACCTTTTCCTGATTCTCTTAAACCTATGTTGCGGGATTATTATAAAGCATACCTGCCTAAAGTATATCTTTTTGAAGGCCAGAATAAACCACAATACCACGCACAAAGCCTAAGAAAAGTGTTTCATAAAGCCTGCAAAACAGCCAGAATTAAAAAGAAAGTAACCTTACACAGCCTGCGACATGCTTATGCAACTCACCTTATGGATGCTGGCACAGATGTACGTGTGATTAAAGAATTATTAGGACATAGCAACCTTAAAACCACCATGATTTATACTCATGTCACTACACGTAATCTAGATAAAATCCCAAGCCCTATAGATTTCTTGTAATACCTCATATAAGTTACTTCCATGTTGAGATGTATCTCTGTAGCTGAGTATTGAAAATTTTTCTGGATTGAAATTAACTAAGAGAAGTTTACGTAAAAAATGAAATGAGTGAAGGGTTAAGTAAAAATCCTTTAAAGTAAAAAGCTTTTAGTTGACTCAGATGATTGTTTCACTAATTTGAATTATAGGCGAAATAGAAACGAATTATATGCGACATTAGGAATGTAAATTGGTATTAATTATTCCTTTGGTATAAACTTCAGGTCACAAAAAAAATCCCACTCAAGCCATGCTTGAATGGGATTTCTTAATGGAATTAAAGAATTATTATTTATGGAGTAGTGGTACGCAAGTCGCCAGTGCTGGGTTTTGCAATAACATAGGTTTCATCCATATTTTTAACTCCTCAATTTCAAAGGGTAATAAACGTTCTAGCGCTTTTTGTAATTCTTTACAAAAAAGGTTAGAATCAAAACTAACTTTCTCTAGTACAGTCTTCGTGTACTCAAACATAGCTCTAGCCATAACAATTCTGGTATTAGTTGAAGTAATGTTTTATCAAAAGCGATTTTTTTAAATTTCAGTCTAAATTTAAGTCATTAATTAGAATTTAATGTTAACATATGTTAATGACCAGTGTTAATCAAAAGTTATAATTAATGCTGTTAAAATTAAACAGCTGAATCTCAAAATGTTATGCAGTGCATAATAAATTTAGCTTGCGATGCATACAGAAAGAAGGCATAAAAGGGCAAAAGCAAAAGTAGAAAGCGCTACTTTTTTTAACTCTGGATCGAGTAGTGCTGGAGTAGTTGTTTTTCTAACAGTTGTTAAATGAGCAAATAATAAAATAAAGGCAAGTAGTGGCAATAGTAGAAATAACATGAAGCCGTCACGTTCTAAATTATCGGCATGAGCTAATTCATTTGTATATAGCACTGCTATAAAAATTAAAGCACTTAAAAAAGCCGCATAAATCAATCCATAATGGAATCGTTTAGCCGTATCCAGTCCCATTTTTACCACGATTGTATTTTTACCAGCTTTAGCATCGCTCTGTATGTCACGCATGTTATTAAGGTTGAGAACCGCCACGCTTAATAATCCTATAGTCATAGATGGTAAGATCATGCTCCAGTCCAGTGACTTAGTAATCAAGTAAAAAATACCCATCACACTCACAGGACCAAAAAAGATAAACACAAACACATCACCTAGTCCACGGTAGCCATAAGCATTATCTCCTACAGTATATTTAATCGCTGCCCATATCGCTGCAATACCTAATACTAGAAAGAATAACGAAATCAATAAACGATCAAGTCCAAGACTCACATAAATTAAAGCTATCGCACTTATGAAGGTAAGTACAGCAGTGATAATCATCGCACGTTTCATCTCGTGTGCTTGGATCAGTCCGCTTTGCAGCGCTCGCATAGGACCTACACGATCTTCATTATCGGTTCCTTTAACGCCATCTCCATAGTCGTTTGCAAAATTAGACAGCACTTGAAAACCTAATGTGGTGATGAGTGCGAGTAATGTAATGATAAGAGTATCGTGAGCTATTAAATAACCCATTATTTCTCGAGATTCTGCTCCTTCAAAAACGACATCTCTCAAATTTACCAAACTGCTATAATAAGCATAAGCACTTCCCACTAGAATTCCACTAATACTCAACGGCAGCGTGCGCAATCGTGCAGCACTGATCCAGGCTTTAAATTTAGTGCTCATTAGGGATACATGATGTTAACGGTGAGTTCTTGCAGCAAGTCGTGCTGTTGTGCTTTATTAGTTCCTACACCTTTAGACTTCATATCTATATCGCGTATGATCTTGATCGCATGACTGCAGTGTTTCATGGAGTAGTGCTTTGCCGCTGTAAAATATTCCTGTACAAAAAACGGACTCACACCTATCGCTCGCGCCACATTTTGAGGATTACGATCCTTCATAGCATGCAGCTTGAGTAACTGTATAAAAAAGCTGTGCAACTGTCCTACCGTCACCACCAGCGGATTATCCTTAGGATTCTCAGCAAAATAATTGATAATACGATTTACCTTAACTGCATCGCGCATTCCTAGCGCCTTGCGCAGTTCAAAATTATTATAATCTTTAGAGATCCCTATGTTTTCTTCAATCAGTTGTGGCGTGATGGTAGTTCCTGCGGGAACGATGATCATCAGTTTATCGAGTTCGTTTTTAATTTTAGCAATCTCAGTTCCTAGAAATTCTATCAGCATTTGACCAGCTTTGGGCTCTATGCTGTAGCCACGACTTTTTAAATGGCCGTTAATCCAGGGCAATACTTTATTCTCATACAGCGGTTTACTTTCAAAGAATACGGCATTTTTGGCCATTTCTTTAAAGACTTTTTTGCGCTTATCAGGAGATTTGTATTTATAATTAAAAACGAGAATCGTGCTAGGTTGCGGTTGCATAGCATAAGACTCAAACTTATCCCAGTGGCGCGATACATCTTGAGCCTCTTTAACTATGATCACTTGATACTCTGCCATCATAGGGAAACGCTTAGCATTTTCTACCAGCTCGCCCATGTCTATATCGCGGCCATAAAGCACCATTTGATTAAAACCCTTCTCGCCTTCATCCAGCACATGATCTGCTATATAATCACTTATCTCGTCTATAAAATAAGGCTCATCGCCATATAAAAAGTAGATAGGAGCTAGTTTCCTATTCTTTATATCTTCTATAATTTTTCTGGTATCACTCATAAAGAGCCGTGGTGGTTTTTGTAATATTGCGGTATGACGCCATTAAGACTACCGGCTGGAAAATTCAGGGTTAAAAGTACTGAAAAAGGTCGAGTGATTTTTGACCAGATCCGTAAAAAATTTGTCCATCTCACACCAGAGGAATGGGTAAGGCAGCATGTGGTGTTTTTTTTGCTTTCGCGAAAGCGTGTACCGCACAGTCTCATTAATGTTGAAAAACAGCTCGTTGTGGCAGGAACTAAGAAGCGGTATGACATTATAGTTTTTAATAAAGATGGTTCTATTTACTGTCTGGTAGAGTGTAAAGCACCGCATATAAAGATAGATCAAACCGTTTTTGATCAAATCGCACGTTACAATCTAGCACTAGAATCTGAGTATTTAATGGTGACTAATGGAATGGAGCATTACTTTTGCACTATGGATTATGAGCAACAGCGCTATGCGTTTATAGAAGATTTACCAGAGCAGGTATGAAAATAGGGATCGTTATATTAAACTGGAATGGGCTTGCGTTATTAAAACGTTACTTGCCTAGCGTCGTAAAATACAGCGGTAACCACAGCCTTTATCTGGCAGATAATGCCTCAACAGACTCCTCCATAGCCTGGGTTCAAGAAAACTATCCTAGCGTGCACATCATTGCGATGGCAGAGAATAGAGGTTATGCCGGTGGTTATAACCTTGCCCTAAAAAGTGTAGAAGAAGAACTGGTTTGTTTATTAAATAATGATATAGAAGTCACAGAGGACTGGCTGTTACCTGTGATTCAGTTATTTAAACAAGATCCAGAAATTGCTGCTGCACAACCTTTATTACTGGATGATAAAAAGCGCAGCCATTTTGAATATGCTGGAGCCGCTGGTGGTTATCTCGATAGACTGGCTTATCCTTACTGTCGCGGTCGTATTTTTAATAGTATAGAAGAACATAAGAATCAGTATGCCGTTACTACAGACCTGGACTGGGCGAGTGGTGCTGCTTTTTTTGTAAAGAAAAAAGCTTTTGGAGCAGTAGGCGCTTTTGATGAGTCTTACTTTGCCCATCAAGAAGAAATAGATCTGTGCTGGAGATTGCGACACGCTGGATATCGCATAGCCATTGCGGTAGATTCTCAAGTCTATCACTTAGGCGGTGGCACACTTGACACCTTGAATCCTAAAAAGACTTATTACAATTTTAGAAACAGTCTTTTTAACATCGTTAAGAATGATCATAGCTCATCGTGGATAGGAATTATTTTCTTGCGCATGGTGCTGGATGGCATTGCAGCATGGAAATTTTTGCTCTCAGGAAAAGCAGCTCATTTTATGGCTGTTTTTAAAGCGCATATTTCGTTTTATTTAGGCTTAGGTAATGTATGGAAGCAAAGAGCCGAAGTACAACGATTCTCTAAAATTATCGTGCCTAAGTCTAAGGTGTACTCTATTGTTTATCAATATTTTGTTGAAAATAAAAAGCAATTTTTATCACTCAAATCTTCTTAATGAGAATAAAAAGCTCCTTTCCAGATTCCTGATAATTTCTTCTCATAATTTTCTGGGAGTGTAAAGGTTGAATTGTGCTTGAGTTGATTTAAAAGTAAAAGCTCCTTTCCTTGGATAAGGAAAGGTGGGCAATATGAGCAAAGCAAATATTGGTCGGAAAGGTTTGAAAAATGGATGATTATCACAGCTACCAAATCATTTCATATAAATAAAAGTGATTTTACTAAATAGGTGTTTTTCAATCTGCTATATTTTTTTGATGAAATTCTCAGGTTGAATTGACGTTAATAAAGTCTTTAGTCTATCGGCGACAGCGATCTTTTGTCTTAGTCGCACACGACTAATTGTTAATTTATTAGAAATAATGATTTACTATTCACAAGTTTTTTAGATTACATAATAAATAACTGTTAAGCCGTTAAGTATAAAGATGTCAAATCCCTATTTTTGAATCTAAAATTAAAACAAGACATGAAAAAATTAATCGTAGTGATGTTGTGTGCAGGAACACTTTTTTCCTGCGCCTCAAAAAAAGATTTAGAAGCAGCACTGGCTAAACAGCAGTCTACTCAAGAACTATTAGATACCGCATCGGTCAAGTTAAACGCTTGCCTGTCTGATGAGAAAGTTGCTCAGGCTAAATTAAGTGCTTTACAAAGCGAAATTCAAAATTTAAGACAAAGTAACGCATCCTTACTTAATAATGTAGGTGATCTTGCTACACTTTCTAAAAAAGACGCAGAGATTCTAGAAACTTCTCTAGAACGCATTAAAGAAAAAGATTTACAAATAAAGACTCTTAATGATGCACTTACTAAAAAGGATAGTGTCACCATAGCTCTAGTAACTAGCATTAAGAGCTCGCTAGGTAACGTAAATGATGAGGATATTAACGTTAATGTGGAAAAAGGTGTAGTCTTTATTTCTATAAGTGATAAATTATTATTTTCCAGCGGTAGCGACCAGATCAGCAGTAATGCTTCTAATGTTTTAGGTAAAGTAGGAACTATTTTAAGAGATAAGGTAAACATGGATGTAATGATAGAAGGTCATACAGACAGCCAGCCTATCGCATCAGGTAAATTTAAGGATAACTGGGAATTAAGTACCGCGCGTGCAGCATCTATAACCCGTTATTTACAAGAAAATCAAGACATAGATCCAGCGAGAATGACCGCAGCAGGACGTTCTTTTTATGTCCCTATCGCCAGCAACGACACTGCCGAAGGTCGCGCAAAAAACCGTAGAACTAGAATTATTATATTACCTAAACTGGATCAGTTTTTTGATATGATCGAGTCAGGAATGGAACAAGCTAAACTAGATGCTCAAAAGAAGAACTAGTTTCTAGAATTAAGTTTTATTAGTATATCAAAAACGTCTCAGGAAACTGAGGCGTTTTTTTGTGGAAGTGATTTTTTAACCCGTCATTACGAGAAGCGATAGCGACGAAGTAATCTACAATTAAGGAACACGACCAGCAGATTGCCACGCTCTTACCTCACTCGCAATGATATTTTGAAAATTGATAATGCGACCTGTCATGCTGAATTCGTTTCATCAACTGCTGTTGATGGAAATAAGTGCTACCTACATTTCATAAGTATCACATCAGATTGCCAAATCGTTATCACTCCTCGCAATGACGTTTAAGACAACTAACTTGTGAATAAGAACTCTGCAAAGGTTAAGAAACAGCAATAATATATTGCTTCGTCATTAATAATAAGCAATAAAGAATGATTAAACCACCTGAAAGATAGCAGCACCATAAATGACAAAGCGTATAAAACGCAATAGTCCTATAATGCACCACCACTTAAAGTCATATTTTAACATACCAGCAACCAGGCTTGATATAGAAAAGGGTAGTGGTAGTAAAGCTCCTACAGCGATTAAAATACCACCCCATTTTCTAGCCATGACCAGCTGTTTAGCCATTTTAACTTCGAGATAATAATGAACACTAGGGATTTGTAGCGCTTTACGACCTATAAAATAAGCAGTCATTCCACCTAGATAAGAGAATAAAGCAAGTAAAGATAAATTTAAAATAGGAGCAGCTGTTTTTCCAGACCAGGCAATAAACAACTCTGGCGGGATAAGCCCTAAGAAAGTTTCAGAAACATAGAAAAATGCCAAAACACCATAGTCAGGTAACTCTTGTACTGCCATTTCAAGCATCTCAGGAACGGGCATCACTAAAAAATGAACTATGGCTAGTAACGCTACTACAGCCAGCACTGGTGGCATGGATTTTTTAATACTTTCTGTTACAAAAGAATAGAAACCAGTGAGCTTATAATAACGATGGGCTCTGGTAAAAGGGAACTTGCTTCTATGTCTTTTTGTGGTATGTGACATTGCACTTAAATCAAGACTACAAAATTAAACTTTTAAGTTTGAAGTGTTGTTAATAAAATGGGAAGAAAAAATTAATAGTTAAAGCCAGAAAAATGAGCTTTCAAAAGTATTAAAAAGCCCTACTTTTGCACACCTCAAAATAAAAAGCCCTTGATGAACTCTATGCCTGAAGTTAAAGTTAAATCGCTCTACGATTACCAAAAACGTGATTTAACAGAGATTTTTGACCGAATTAATAATAAATCAGACGATTATAATTTGCTATACCAGTTACCTACTGGTGGAGGAAAAACGGTGATCTTTTCTGAGATCGTAAGAAAGTATTTAAAGGAGAAAAATAAGAAGGTAGTTATTCTCACGCACCGTATTGAATTATGTAAACAAACATCTAAGATGCTTAACGGCTTTAACGTTAAGAATAAGATGATTAATTCTAAGGTAAAAGAGCTCCACGACCAGAATGAATACCAGTGTTTTGTTGCAATGGTAGAGACACTTAATAATAGGCTACAGGAAGATAAGCTAGAACTAGAAGATATAGGTCTAGTGATTATAGATGAGGCACACTATAATAGTTTTAGGAAGTTATTTAAGTATTTTGAGCACTGTTTTATCTTAGGAGTTACAGCTACTCCTTTAAGTTCTAACTTTAAGTTACCTATGAAAGATAACTATAAAGAACTTATCGTAGGAGATAGCATTACCTCACTTGTTGAACAAGGTTTTCTAGCTCAAGCTGTTACACATACTTATGATGTAGGTTTAAGTGGTCTTACCATAGGTATGAATGGAGACTATACGGTTAAATCCAGTGAGAAACTTTATATAGATACCAGCATGCAAGAAAAGCTGCTGCAATCTTATAATGAAGTTTGTAAAGGGAAAAAGACACTGATCTTTAATAATGGTATACGTACTTCCATAGAAGTAGAAGAGACCTTTAAAAGAGCTGGACTAGAAATAAGACACTTAGATAATACAAATACTAAAGAAGAACGTAAAGAGATTTTAAAATGGTTTAAAAATAAACCAGATGCTATTCTCACCTCAGTAAGTATTCTAACCACAGGATTTGATGAACCTAGTGTAGACTGTATTATTTTAAACCGTGCGACTAAATCACTTACACTGTACTATCAGATGATAGGTCGTGGTTCCCGTATTTTTAAAGATAAAAAAGAGTTCCATATAGTAGATTTAGGAAATAATGTGGCACGTTTTGGGCTTTGGAATGAGCCTGTGGACTGGCAGCAAGTATTTAGATCACCAGATTTTTATGTAGAAAACATTGTGTCTGATGAAGAGATAGAACGCAATTTCGTTTACAGAATGCCTGCCCATGTAAAAGCAGAGTTTCCTAATACCAAGGATTTTACATTTGATGTTAAAGAAGCTTACAATCGCATCACTAAAGAGAATCGCAAGTCTAAGTATGTTCTCGATGAGTCTATCGCGCAGCACGTTCAGTGGTGTGTAGAGAATAGTGAAGATGTTTTTGACGCTCGTATCCTGGCAAAATTACTTAAAGATGATATTAAGGATAGAATACGTCGTTATTCTTACTGTATCATAAATAACACAAATAACTATAAGGACTGGTTAGAAGAGGACTACTACCGTAGATTACGTGTAGCTTTACAGCAAGAGTTTGCCGGTGTAGATTCTTAGAATTACGCTTTCGCGAAAGCGTATAAACCTTACCATTTAACTTATAAAAAAAGCAGCTTTTTCTCAAAAGCTGCTTTTTTTATCAAATACTATAAAACGATTCGTTAATTTAACTGAGGCCTGTTTATTCCGTTAGCTAGTTCCCATGCGGTAACAAAAACGAGTTGTGTTCTTTTCTGATACAGTTTATACTCAATTTTATCTGCAGTATCACTGGCTTTATGATAATCTTCATGCGTGCCGTTAAAATAGAAAATGACTGGAACGTCGTTTTTTGCAAAATTATAATGGTCAGAGCGGTAATAAAATCTATTAGGATCATCCTTACCATTGTATTTATAATCTAAATCCAGTTTGATATACTTCTCATTTGCCATTTCAGATATATCATGAAGATCCTGGCTTAACATATCACTACCTATAAGGTAAATGTAATCAGATTTAGATTCACGTTCTGGATCTATGCGGCCTATCATATCTATATTAAGATTTGCAATGGTATTCTCCATAGCATAAACTGGGTTTTCTGAATAGTATTTACTGCCGTATAAACCTATTTCTTCACCGGTAACGTGCAAGAAAAGTATAGAACGTTTAGGGCCATAACCTTCATCTGCAGCATGTTTAAAAGCTTCGGCGATTTCTATGAGTGCAATGGTTCCACTACCATCATCATCAGCACCATTAAATACCTCATCATCTTCCATTCCTACATGATCTAGATGAGCTGATATAACAAGGACTTCTTCAGGTTTTTCAGTTCCTTTTATGAAGGCTAAAACGTTTTCAGAACTTAGCTCTGGTTTATTGAAATATGTCCCAGGAACGGACTGGAAGTAAGTGCCGTCTGTGTTACCGCCAGGAACATTCATAGTTTCATACTTAGATCTAATGTATTTTACTGCTTTTTTCTGGCCTGGAGAACCGGTATTGCGGCCTTCCATTTCATCACTAGCATAGAAGTATAATTGTTCTTTTAATTCTTCTAGGGTGATCGTTTTAGCATATTTCATAGCGTCTATGTTTGCATAATCGTTTGAAATAGTTAACTCGCTTTTTCCTTTATCACTATTATTTTTCTTTTTGCTAGAGCAAGAAATAAAAAGGGCAACGCTGCACAGCGCTAGAAAGGTGTGTTTCATGTTCAAAATGGTCAATGTGGGTTTGAGTTTAGTTGCGTTTTAAAATTTTATATTCTTCATAACACTCGCTGATTGCATCTAGTATTTGAAGATCATTGGCTGTTGCAATAAATGATTTAGAGTACTGACAGTTACGTAGTATGTTATCTATACTTACTTTATCCATTTGCAGCAGGTTCATAAGAGTCTCACGATCGTATTTACTTTGTAATAGGTTTCTAATTTCATCTTGTTCCTTGATCTGCCTTAACTTGCGCATGGAAGTTCCTTTTTTTCCAAAAACATTATAGAGGAAGTCTGCAGGATTAAAGATGGAACCTAGAACTTTAGTTACCGCACCTGGCTCATCACCACCAGCTTCATAAGCTTTAGGTAGGCCGCTTATACTATAACGACGATTGTTATAAATAGGAGCCTTACGAGCATCTATTTCTAGAAATCCGGTAAGTGCTACTGCTTTTAAGTCCACTTGCTCTAGGGCTATTCCTTTCTCTGTCATTGAAATGGTTACATCACCAAATTTGAGCCAGTCCTCAGTCACTTTAATGGTGATGGTTTCAAAACCTAAATAGGAAAAGAACAGCGTATCATTTACACGCGCAGGAATTTTAAATGCTCCTGTTTTATTAGTTATCGTTCCTTTAACTTGATTGAGGTTAACGATGTTTACATTGCTTATAATACTATCGTTTTTTGCGTTGAGTACTTTACCATAAACTGAGGTTATCTTTTGTATAACATCTTTGTTGCCGCTATCCTGAGCCTGTAGGCTCCATGAAGCGGTGCATAGTAAAGTTAAAAGTAGGTAAGTAATTTTTTTCATTCTAAGAGCTAAAATAATCTAACGAATTGGTTTTTAAATGGCTTTATTAATTAATTAACTTCATTCACTTAAATAAGTTATTAATTTTTTAAGTGCGATTCCACGATGGCTTATCTCACCTTTTTCTGTTAAGCTCATTTGTGCAAAAGTTTTATCAAAACCATGAGGCATAAAAATAGGGTCGTAGCCAAAACCGTCTTCACCCATGCGCTGCTCAGTAATCATGCCTTTACAAACTCCTTCAAAAATAGTTTGGCTGTGTTCCATGTCTAACGCAAACACTGTGATAAATCGTGCACTGCGGTCTTTTTTATTTTCTAGATTCTGAAGTAATAAGTTCATGTTATCCTGACTGTTCTTTTGTTCTCCAGCATAACGAGCGCTATAAACACCAGGTGCGTTATTTAAAGAAGGTACTTCTAATCCTGTATCATCGGCAAAGACGGGTAAGTTATAACGAGTTCTTATGAATTGTACTTTTTGAATCGCATTTCCTGATATGGTAGGTGATGTTTCAGGAATATCTTCATTCATTCCTATATCTTCTAGGCTTAACAATTTAATGTGTGGCGGCATCATAATTTGAACTTCTTTAAGTTTATTCTTATTATGTGTAGCAAATATGATATCCATATTAGAGTGTTTTTGAAATCTCAATTAATAAATCGGTTGCGACTTCATGTTTAATGTCTGGTCTATGCAGTTCACATTTCGTGCCGAAAAGCTTTTCTATTTTTTCATTTTCATTTTGAATAAGTTGAGCAGTAACGTACTCATCACGAGTTCCAGAAATATGAATAATTCTCTTTGCTTTTTCTTTAAAAATGCTTCCGTCTGTAGGGTTTAATTCGTTAGGAATAGAACCACTATGTAAAATTAAGGCTTTAACTTCTTTACTGTAATGTTTCAAGTAACGAGTTGCAATAGAAACGCCTTGAGAATATCCCATTAAGACTAGTCTAGGGTCATTATGAAGTTGCTCGTTTTCTAGAACAGCGTCTATGTAGTTGAGGTTGTTTTTCATTTCTTGAGTAGTATCTACTCGAGTGAGCCAGCTAGCGCCTACGTGTTTAAAGTTAGTTCCTTGATAAAATTTAGATGGAGCTTGTAAAACGATAACAGCATTTTTGCAGCATCCATATTTTGAAAATAACGTTTAAAATAGGTGGCTAGATAGCCCAGACCGTGAAAGCAAATCCAGATATTTTCAGTATTTGCTGTAACTGGATGTAGGATCTCGTATGAATTTGTGTGTTGATAAGAGACTGTTTTTACCATAATGTGGTCTGTGTGGCTTATTTTTGGTAAAGATATGGACAAAGAACAGATACTATTGCGATGTAACGAGATATGTCGTAATACACTCATGGAAACCCTTGAGATAGATTTTATAGATGTAGGAGATGATTTTTTAACAGCTCGCATGCCTGTAACTCCACGTGTGCATCAACCTGATGGAGTCTTGCATGGTGGAGCTAGTGTTGCTCTTGCAGAATCAGTAGGTAGTGCTGCAAGCTATATGTTTTTAAATACAGCTGAGTTTGCTATACGTGGTATAGAGATTAGTGCTAACCATACACGATCTAAAAAAGATGGTCATGTGTTTGCTACAGCTCGTTTTCTACATAAGGGTAGAACTACTCAACTATGGGAAATAAAAATTACTGATGAGCAGCAGCGATTGATTTCTATCTGTAAATTAACCACGATAGCGATTCAAAAAGAATCTTAATTTCTTAAAACCACTTCAGCTTGCGTCATAAATTATTATCACATTTACAGTCGTTATTAGATAAAGAGTTGCCATTTCTAGCTCTTAAAAAAGCTGGTCAACACCAAGTGCAGGTAATCTCTCAAAAGGATCAAATCTTGCACAAATCGCCGTATAAGAATTTGTCTTATGGTGTTTTTTCAAAATTTCATAATGATAATAATGCGGTTTATATCATTAATCATAAAGAGTTGAACTTCAAATGGAATGCTAGAGTTATAGATAAGTCTAGTAAAGAATTAATAGTGCCAGAGAATGGCAAAGAGGAGTATCTCCAGCTTTTTGAAAATGGAATGAAAGAACTTCAAAAAGGAAATTTAAAAAAGGTTGTACTGTCTAGAAAACAGGAATTCCTTAAGAAGGATACAGACTTAAATATCTTTGAAAGATTACTAGATACTTATCCTACTGCAAATGGTTATTTCTTTTATCATCCACAAGTAGGAACATGGACTGGTGCCACACCAGAGCTGTTACTTGAAGTTGAAAAAGAAGGTTTAACAACATTCCAGTCAGGTACAAATTCTATTCCGGTACAAGTTTTTACCATGTCACTGGCTGGAACGGCTATTGATGATGGTAGTAGTACTTACAACTGGGGAGAAAAAGAAAAGGAAGAACAACGACTTGTTACAGATGATATTATAAATAAATTCCGATCTGCAGGAGTGATTTCAATTCAAGAGAGCGATTTAGAAACCGTTAAAGCAGGTCATTTACTGCATTTGCAAACTATTATTAAGGGTACATCAAGTACAAAAGATGTAGACGCTGTATTAACCCAACTACATCCTACACCAGCAGTTTGTGGCTTACCGCGTGATAAAGCGATGCAGTTCATATTAGATAATGAAAACTATGATCGCAGTTATTACACTGGTTTTATAGGAATGGTGCATGGAGCTCAACGTAATTACTACGTTAACCTCAGGTGCATGCAACTGTTCAAAGAAAAAGCAATTATCTATGTAGGTGGTGGCGTTACTGCAAAAAGTGATGGTGAGTTAGAGTATCAAGAAACCATGGCAAAGTTAAATACCATGTACAGGCTGTTATAAAACATTTTTAGACATAAAAAATCTTTCTTAACTTGATGATGTCTCTTATATTACTTAGCATATTCCTTTGTCCTTTTCATGCTGATTTATTTTTAAAATACGACAAATACATTCTTTCTTTTTCACTTTAAATAGGTCGATGGCTCACTTCTATGCACAGAAATGTTGGGCTATTTCATTGTTCTTTTTGGTATAATTTTATAAAGAAATAGCAACTTATAAAATTGTGCTTTTAAAAGGAGTAGTGGAAAAAGTATTTACAAACTGTTTTTTTGTCATTCATTTAGCAATTCTTATTTGATGATTGCTTAGGGCTAAGTTACCTTTGTTGTGATGATTTCAGATATTATACAAGCGCAGCAAGTCGTACTTCTCTTTAAGCAAAGAGCTGTGCAACATATTGTAATTTCTCCTGGATCTAGAAATGCGCCTTTAACCTTAAGCTTTTCAGAAGATCCCTTTTTTACCTGTTATAGTATTGTAGATGAGCGCTGTGCGGCACATTTTGCACTCGGTATAGCTCAACAATTAAAAGAGCCAGTAGCAGTGGTTTGCACCAGTGGTAGTGCACTTTTAAATTATTACCCAGCAGTGACTGAGGCATATTATAGTGAGATACCGCTTATCGTGCTCAGTGCTGACCGGCCACCACATAAAATAGATATAGGTGATGGACAGACTATAAAACAGCAACACGTCTATGCTAATCATATTATTTATGATACCCAATTAGAAATGATAGAAAAGCTAGATGATCTAGAAGCTATCACAACTAATGAGCGACTTATTCATAAAGCCATAACAGCTAGTGTTTCACAAAATGGACCTGTTCATATAAATGTTCCTTTTGAAGAACCACTTTATAACATTATAGAAAAGGCTATTATACAACCTTCTCAAACTTCAATTAAAGAAAATGAAGTAGCTTCTATCCCTCAAAAATTTCAAGAACAATGGGGTAAAGCTGGTCGCAAACTCATTATTTTATCTACCTTAAATCCTAACGTACTTTCAAAAGAAGATCTCGATTTATTAACTGCAGATCCAGCAGTTTTAATCATGAGTGAGGTAAGCTGTAATATTAATCATGATAATGTGATATGGGGAATAGATACCTTAATCGCTCCCATAGAAAAGGATCCTGAAACCATCGCATACTTACAGCCTGACATGGTTATAACCATAGGCGGTATGATTGTTTCTAAAAAGATCAAGCAGTTCTTACGCAAATTTGAACCGCAACACCATTATCACATAGGACATCGTAGAGCTTATGATACCTTTTTTAAATTATCTGGTCATATTAAAATGAACCCTTCAACTTGGGTAGCACAGTTAGAGCCATCTACAGGAAATAGTGATTATGGCGCATACTGGTTGGCGTTTTTTAAAACCTACGTAGAAAAACGCGTCTCTTATTTACATAATATGCCTTGGAGTGATTTTAAGGCCTTTAAACTCTTATTTGAGCAATTGCCTAACAATATCGTTTTACAACTGGGAAATAGCAGTACGATAAGGTATGCGCAGTTATTCCCTATGAATGCAACGCATGCTATTTTTTCTAATCGTGGAACCAGTGGTATAGATGGATGTACCAGCACCGCAATAGGAGCCGCAGTGGCAGGCTCAAAACCTACTGTGTTCATTACAGGAGATTTGAGTTTTTTCTATGATAGTAATGCTTTGTGGAACAATTATATACCATCAAGCTTTAAGATCATAGTCATCAATAATAGCGGTGGTGGTATTTTTAGAATCCTACCAGGTGATAAAGAGAATCATAATTTCCAGACTTATTTTGAAACCACTCACCAGCTAGATGCCAGTCATTTATGTGCCATGCATGGTGTAGATTACCATAGGGTAGATGAGGAACACGCTTTCGCGAAAGCGTATAAAACCTTTATAGAAGATAATTCAAAACCCCAATTATTAGAAGTTTTTACACCTAGACTGGAAAATGATACCGTTCTTCTAGACTACTTTAAATTCTTAAAATAGAATTTTAGCCTTTTCTTTTAATTCTTACTTTTAGAATTATAACTGTAAAAAATCATATAATGAGTAAATTAGAAGAAAGAGTAGAAAAGTACATTACAGCTTACAAGGAAAAAGTAGGAGGAAAGTTAGATGAAGAGTTACTAAGAAAAGTAACAAAAGGTTTAGGTCCATCTATTTATAATAAAGATGCAGAGACTGTAAGTGCTGAAGCTTCAGAAATGCAACGTGTGGTAGATAACTACCTGGTAAAGAAGTTAGGTCTATCTGGAGATAACTTAATGGAATCAGTAGAGGCTGTTATGGAAAAGTATGGTAAGAGTGAACGCGCTAAGTATCGCGCTTGTATCTATTACATGCTTTGTGTACATCACGGTAAAGAGGCCGTTTATAACTAGAATCTTTTATATATACTAGAAATCCCAATGTGAGAGCATTGGGATTTTTTTGTGACTTATTTCCACTAAGGAATAATACCAGTTTATGTTCATTAAGACTTTATAAATTCAATTTAGTATAAATTATGTTTTAAAGTTTTACTTCTCCACAGCTGCTACTTCTTCAACAGTAACCATATCGCCGCTATTCCAGGTTTGAATGGTGTAGTTCATCACATCGGCTATTTCTTGATCATCTAGACCTAGTGAGAGCATGATGTTATCATAAGGTTTACCATTTACTTTAATCGGTCCTTTTAAACCATATTTAATAGCGTGAATACTTTTTGTGCGTTTATCAGTTAACCAGTTAGATGGATTAAGAGGTGGAAAAGCACCTGCGACTCCTTTACCACTAGTCATGTGGCAGCTCACGCAGTTATCACTATAAATTTCTTTTCCGCGAGCAACGCTTATTTGCAGTGGTGTTTTTTGAACCTCTTTTACAGGTTTAGATGTGGTAACGGTTTCTTTTTTAGATTCTCCACAGCTGGTAACTACGATAGCAATGATAAATAGGAGTAATGGTCTCATTTTATAGTTTTATGAGATTTAAAAATACGAAGGAGTTTTGAATACTAAATAGCTTTTGTGTTATTTATAATGTTCTGGGCTTGCCGTTAATGGCTTATAAGTTCTTTATCGCATCTATCTTATAACGATTTGTATTTTAAATGTCCTATAGAAAAGTGACTAGTTAGCCTTTTAAGGTAATGATAGCTGTTCACTTTATTGAAAACCTATGAGGCATCAATTTGCTCCCATAATTTCTCACTAGACAGTCTATAAGTACCTACAAATTCCCAGTTACATTCTGCTGGAGCGATGACCGATAAGAAATGGTTACGGTCTTTTCCTAAATAGAGATGATAAGTTTCACCTACTATAGGTTCAAAGGAGAATTTTGCACCATAAACCAGTTGATTATCCTCATATTTTTTAACCATGGCATCATATTCAGCTTTCAGTTGGTCAAATTGTGATTTGATCTCATGGTTGACTTTATTAATATTAGTCTGTTTCCATGAGGTGATATCTGGAGTGGTAATTTTAGGAGCAGCAACACCACTAGAATAAGGAAGTAAAGAGGCATTATAGGTACCGCTTTCTTCATCATAAACTACATAATCTGGTTTTTTATTCTCGCTCATGTGACAAATTTACAACTTGCAAATTTGTTTTGTACAACATTAACATCATTTTCTTAAACAAAAAATCGAGATAGATGCGCCTATCTCGATTTAAGTAATACATCAATTCCCTACAATCTTTGAATTACATGATAAATATATACTATACTGCCTTTTTCCATCACATGCATTTGCTTTAACGTAGTTCTGAATTCATCAATGGTCTGTCTGAGTAGATGAATGGTTTTTGAAACCGCTTTCGCGAAAGCGTAACAAAACAAACCGCTGGACTACTAATAGAATATGATAAATGAAATCAACTATATAGACTTTGAACCTGAGGTAATTACCAAAAGTTTCTGGAAGGGAAATGAATATGAATCTACTAAAGAGGTTCTTGAACGGGTTAATGAATGGATCCGTAAGAATTATAACTCTAAAATAATTAATGTAGAGACCATGCTCATGCCTAATATGAGGTACAATAAAAAGAATTCAAATACCAAAACAATCAATATGAGCGGTGGTTATGTTTATATGATTGAGGTCGTGAGAGTATGGTATAAATAGGATAGGGCTTATATTTGTTTAAAAATTAGAATTATGTCCATAGACTGGAAAACTGCCATAGAATTTGAAGATATTACTTATAAGAAGTGCAATGGTATAGCCCGTATCGCTTTTAATAGGCCAGAAGTGCGCAATGCATTCAGACCTAAAACAGTGGCCGAACTTATTAAAGCTTTTTATGATGCTCAAGAAGACCTATCGATAGGTGTTGTGATTCTTACTGGAGAAGGACCATCACAAAAAGATGGTGGCTGGGCGTTTTGCAGCGGTGGTGATCAAAATGCGCGTGGAAATGATGGGTATAAAGATGATTCTGGAACAGGTAGGTTGAATATTTTAGAAGTGCAACGCATGATCCGTTTCATGCCCAAAGTTGTAATTTGTGCCGTTCCAGGATGGGCAGTAGGTGGTGGACACAGTTTACATGTCGTATGTGATATGACTATAGCCAGTAAAGAGCATGGTGTTTTTAAACAAACAGATACTGATGTAGCAAGTGTAGATGCTGGTTACGGAAGTGCTTATCTAGCTAAAATGGTAGGTCAGAAAAAAGCTCGTGAGATTTTCTTTCTAGGTAGAACCTACAGTGCTCAAGAGGCTATGGATATGGGAATGGTAAACGCTGTAGTACCACATGAGGAACTGGATCAAACAGCTTATGATTGGGGACAGGAAATTCTTAAAAAATCACCTATTGCCATAAAAATGGCCAAATTTGCCATGAACGCCACAGATGATGGTATGGTAGGACAGCAAGTGTTTGCTGGAGAAATGACACGCTTGATCTATATGACTGATGAGGCGCGTGAAGGTAGAGAAGCATTCCTAGAAAAACGTAAACCTAACTGGGGAACAGATCGTTATATACCATAATTTCTTAATTACCACTCTTAAAATTTAAGGTGATATCGTTTTCAAAGAATATATAAAGATGTGTTTTTCACCTATGGATTGCAGTAATCACAATACATGGGTTCCTCTTTTGTTTTTTCATTAGGATACATTTCTTCTGTAATAAATTTACATTTATTACAGGTATATATATAACTTAATATGGAATTTGTGGGTAGACCACATAAATTGCATTTGAGCCCTTTTTTTGCATCTGTAACCGCAAAACCTGGCGTTTCACACTGAGGACATAAGGAATTTATCTTTTTTACAAGCTTTATAGCAGCCTGCTTAATGACCTTCATACGGCTAGGGTTGTGCATTGCTCGCATATCTGTTTCAATATAGGTGCTGCCGCATTCTTTAAAGGTTTTATGAAATGCTGTTTTTAATTCTTCTTCATTTTTAAGTCCTTTAACTATTCCTTTGATGTCGTTTTTTGATTTACGAAGTATGAGCCCGTGTGTTGGAAATTTTGTCAATTTAGCAAACTCGAGTAGCTCATGTTCATTATTAATTTCCCCACCATTAAAATTAGTCTCTAAACTTATTTCTCTTACAATAATTTCTAAGTCGTTTGCTTTGTCGATAAGAATTAAAAACTCATCATCAGCATTTGCAAAATAGATAGAAGGATGAGGACCAAAAGATCCTTCACTTGCAACTCCTAAATCGCAGTTGCTTAACTCCATCGCTTTTAAGCATTTTTCCCTTACTGTGGCTATAGGATCTTTTTTTCTGTCTACTTCTCCCGTAAAAGTACCCAGTGAATCTGTATCAAAAGACTCTGGAAGGAAACATTTTACACCTAATTCAAGTTCTAATATAGGTGCAATTACTTTTTCCTTTTTGTGTTTAGTCGCTATTACTAGGTTTCTGCCTTGAAACATATGTTGTGCATGTTTGCAGTAGTTTAGTTATTGCTAAACTCGATGGCTAATCCATTTGTTTTCTCATCCCAGTGACCATTATCATAAACTAAATTACCATTAACAAATGTTTGATAAATTTTAGTTTGAAAAGTTGTTCCTTCTAATGGTGACCATCCACATTTATAATAAAGATTCTCTTTAGATACGATCCATTTACTGTTTAAATCCACTAGGGTTAAATCTGCATAATAGCCTTCTCTTATAAAACCTCTTTTAGTCATATTATAAAGAATAGCTGGGTTATGGCACATTTTTTCTACTATTTTTTCTAGGGAAATGAGGTCTTGTTTATAAAACTCTAACATACAATTTAATGTATGCTGTACCATAGGTGCTCCTGACATGGATTTAAAATAGGTCTGTTGTTTTTCATCTATTGTATGTGGAGCATGGTCTGTGGTAATAATGTCGATTCTATCGTCAAGTAGTGCTTTCATTAAGCCCTGTTTATCTTTTTCACTTTTTATTGCAGGATTCCACTTGATAAGCATGCCTAATCGATCATAATCTTTATCTGAAAACCAAAGGTGATGCACAGATACTTCTGTGGTTATTTTTTTCTGTTCTAAAGGAATATCATTTCTAAATAGATGCGTTTCCGCTTCAGTTGTTAGGTGTAAAATATGCAATCGTGCATTATGTTTTTGGGCTAGGTGTATAGCTCGTTCTGTAGCTTCATAGCAACCTCTGGTGTTTCTAATAACAGGATGTAGTTTTGCAGGAATATCTTCACCATATTTTTCTCTAAAAATTCTTTCATTTTCTTCTACAATTTCTTCTTTCTCTGAATGAATGGCTATGATGGATTTACAGTTTGAAAATAATTTTTCCATTTTCTCAGGACTATCAGCTAGTAAGTTGCCCTTTTTTGTGAAATATAAACCGTCATCTGATACACCTATAAATTGCTGGGTATTTATTTTTATTACCTCGTCTATATTATCGCCGTTTACGCCAAGAAAAAAGGAGTAATTTGCTAAGGATTTCTTTGATGCAATCTCATATTTTTCTTCTAGACTTTCTACGGTTAAAATATTTGGAACTGTATTAGGCATATCGATAAAAGAAGTAACGCCACCAGCTATAGCAGCCTTACTTTCAGTGTATAAATCACCCTTATGAGTAAGTCCTGGATCTCTAAAATGAACCTGACCATCTATAATACCTGGGAAAAGGTGTTTTCCTGTTCCATCCACTAGTTTATAATCTGGTTGAATATTAATATTCCCGATTTTTTCAATGAGCCCGTCTTTTAAAAGTACGTCAGCGATAAATAATTTTCCTTCATTTACAATTGTTGAATTCTTAATTAATATGCTTTCTTCCATTCTTCTATTACTGTTAAGATTGTTTGCTATTTACTTGATCATTAAGGGATTTAATGAACCCTGCTTTTGGGCTATCAAGATAATAAATTAAAAAGCAATAGTGGCACATGTGGACCATTAGTCTCCTTAAACAATGTTTTGCTATCGCAACATCGGGAAGGCCTTATGATGAAACTCACGTTTCAGTGTTGCCTCGATAACTAGAAGATTATAGTAATAAAAAAGGCTCTAGAATCTAATGAATGAATCTACGAGCCTAGAATTATAGTGTCTCAAATTAATGAAGAAAAGTTTTGTTTTTTACCTCAGTTCTTTGCTGTAAAACGTACTTTATCCTATGTTGTGAGTTCTACCTTTTAGTTTTCGATTATTAAAATCAGAAACTCTTGTTTGGTCTTGTTTAGTTAATATAAAATATACCACAAATGGAAGTCCAAAAGCTAAAATTACATATTCGCTATCACTAAAAAACAGGAAATATAAAGTTATTATTACTAACAATAAAACTCCTAATGCAACAATCAAATATGGCATATTAGAACGTTTGGCAAATAATTCATCAACGTGAAATTCGGTATTTGTTCCGCAGTTTTTGCAATTCATTTTTTTCGTTTCTCCGTCTTGCATTGCAAATTCAACTCGCGTATGTGCATTAGTTCGGTATCCAATTTCGTTTTTGCAACTTTTACATTTTCCGTAAACCTTCATTTTAAGCGTAATTTTGGGTTGTATGTTTTACAACGCCAAAGATACCAGGCGATTGAAACCTTTTAGCAGCTACCCGCTATATCTTTGGTTATTACATTGTCTGAGTAAAAATACAGATATTTTCTTACATCACAGCCTCGCAATAAGCTTTTAAAATGTTTGATTTGCTTTATATGATGTTCTTGCCAGTTGTACAGAACTATTTGTTAAGGATAACATCCTATAATCCCGAACTAAATCCATGTGATCAAATATGGTAATACATCACAAACACCTTTAAAAGTAAAAGATTTCAAACCTTCAAGGAACTAAAAAACGGTCTGTATCATACAGTAATCGCTAGGCGTACACATACTATAATATTTATAATAGGTAATCACCATTATTTAAAGCCATTTATAACTACTTTTGAAAACTAAATGGGTATAAAATACCTTTGCAACATGAGAAAAAAGCTCTTTAAAATACTAGCCCAGGTTAATAAAGCTATTATGCCCAGCTTTACAAAACGTAGATTAGATCTCAGTAAAGCCAGTAAATGGCAAATGATGATCTTCGGTTATAGGTTATGGGTCACTAAAAACGCACTAGATTAATGTTTATTTCTATCACAGACCAGTGTTACCGTACGGTAGCGTTAAATGAGCGTCCATTGCGCATCATATCTTTGGTTCCATCCCAAACAGAGCTATTAGTAGATTTAGGACTGGAGGAACATCTGGTGGGAATTACTAGATTTTGTGATTTTCCGGTAGGTTTAAAAGATCGTATAGCAATTATGGGCGGCACTAAAAAGGTAGTCATGTCTAGATTGCTAGAGGCACAGCCTGATTTAATTATTTGTAATAAAGAGGAGAATACTAAAGAAATCGTGCTGGCCTGTCAGGAAATCGCTCCTACTTATGTCTCTGATATTGCAAGCCTAGAAGATTCTCTAGAAATGATAGCCGATCTAGGGAAACTCACAGGAACTTCTTTTAAGGCAAAATCATTGATAAATACGATCAAAATAAATTTTAATCATTTTGAAAAACAAAAAGTGGTTTCTCAAAATGCCTTATACCTGATATGGAAAGAGCCTTACATGACCATAGGTAATGATACTTTTATTCATGATATGATGCAGCATGCAGGCTTTATGAATATTATGCAGCCATTTACTCGTTATCCAGAGCTTACATTAGATAACATCGTGAACCTGGAACCAGAGGTGATTCTGTTTTCCTCAGAGCCTTATGCTTTTAGTGAAGCAGATAGGGTGGAGCTGGAACACGCTTTCGCGAAAGCGGAATTAAAACAGCCTATTTATTTAAATGTAGATGGATCTTACTTCTCCTGGTATGGAAGCAGGCTCAAAGACGCGCCTGAATATTTTAAGACTTTATAAATTCAATCGGGTATAAAGCATAAGTGCTAAAATTAGTCTTGGAGCGCAAATACACGTTGTAATAAATCTGTTCCACGAGAAGAAACTTTACTACGTATTTGAGTTTCTTCTTGAGCTATCATTTTAAAAACACCTTCAAGTGCTTTTTGTGTCACGTAGTCTGTTAAATCTGGATTTACATCACTGGTTAATGGTAGAGCGTTATATTTAGTTATAGCACCAGACCATAGCTTTGTTGCGCCTACTTCACCCAGCTTGTTATTAATAATAGGGCTGAATTTAGCATACAGTGCTTGCTGAGTTGAGTTCTCGAGATAAGTCGTTGCAGCGCGCTGGTCACCTAGTAAAATTTGTTTTGCATCATTAAAAGAAATGCCTTTAACTGCATCTACAAAAATAGGTAAGGCTTCTTTGGTAGCATCTTCGGCAGCTCTGTTCAGTAGTTTTAAGCCTTCGTCAGCAACACCAGATAATCCTATTTTGCGTAGACCGTTATCTACTTTTTGAAGTTCTTCTGGTAGTACTATCTTAACGAGTTCATTTTTATAGAATCCGTCTTTGGCCATGAGTTTAGATACCTCTTTATTGATTCCTTGATCTAGTGCTTGCTTTAATCCCATACCTATGTCTGCTTGAGAAAGAACGCCACTGCTACTTTGAGGTAAGTTATTAACGATCTCGTTGAGACTACCACAGCTGTTAAAGATGAATACTAGGGTGAATAGAAATATTACTTTTTTCATGTTGAATTTTTTTACAAAGATATGGCAAATAGCAGTGTTGAAATACTTCAGGTATGGTATAAATTTTGATCATCTTAAAACTTAAAACTGATCGTAATGAAGCTAATTATTAAGTTAATAGTCTTTTCTCTTTTGCTCACAAGTTGTTATACCACTAAAGGGCTCAGTAATAAGATTTCTCAAAACCCTATGAGTTTAAATGCAACGACATTAACGGGATTATATGAAAACAGAATTCTAGGAGACGAGGAGAATAGTTTATGGAACGACTTATGTATTCATAATCCTGATAAAAAGCAAAATATAGCGCAGGGCAATCAGGTCTTTATTTCTTATACTGAGGAGCGTTCTATTATGGCAGAACTTTATCAAGATAATGTGTTACTCGATACCATGGTCTTAAAAGGGAAACCAAAGGAAAAGTTTTTTGTGATTAGAAAAGGAAGTCACTTTTTTACCTTGGTGTTTATTACTTCTATTCAAACTAAAAAGACCATTATAGGTAATGACGCAAATGCAGACCTACTTATTGCGCAAGGGATTTCTCATAGTACTATGTTCCTAGAAGATGAGGTAGATAATGATGATGAGGTGATTACAGGTGTTTATATGAGAAGAGGCGATACGAGACCGCAGCGCGGTACTTTAAAAGCGTCAAACTAGATCCCTTATTTTTTACACAAAAAAAGAACACCTGATTCTTTTATAGAATCAGGTGTTCTTAATTGATCTCAATTCATCGTTTATTAAGACAACATCTAAAATACAAATAGGTATAAAAGGTTGACTTTAATTATAAGTTCAATCTGTATATCGCGTCAAAACCAAAGTAAAGACTACTGTCAAATTCATTATTTAATCGCGCGCGATCATCACCATTAACCTGGATAGTGAGTATTTGTGCGCCCACACGATCACCTGAGTTATAAAGACCATAGTCTGTAGTGTCTAGACCAGCTTTGGCTCTTAATATAAGTTTGTCATCCATTAATGAATATGAGGCATATAAACCACCACGTATAGACTCTTCTTGAACGTAACGATTAGTTAATCCTAAATTATAAGATTTTATAGAAGTACGTAGGTCAGCTCCTAGGCTGAATTTTTTAGTGATGTTGTAATTTGCTTCCATACGTATAGGGAAGGCAGCGTCTATGTAGAATTTATTGTTAGGTGTTCTGTAATATACACCTAATAAAGGAGTGATTATGGTACCAAACTCTTCTGAGGAGCTGTAAATACCATATTTAGTTCTAAATCTGTTTTTATGTCTGTATTCTAGTAGGGCTATAGCACCTATTTGAAAATCGGCGTTTGCAACTTCTGCGCCTAAGTTTGAGGCTATCTTAGGTAATAATAAATAAGTTCCTGTCCATTTTCTAGAATGGTAAACTTTTGCTCCTAGGTTTAAGCGAGTCATGATAAGGTTCTCTCTATTCAAGCCATTGCTCAGAACCATACTGGTATTTTCAGCAGTTAGACCTGTAATTAGAATCGTTTTATCGTTAATAGGAGTAGGAAGTAGAAATTCTAAATTTACATTGGTAATATTAGTTTCGTGAGTTTGTTCTAAATCTTCTAGAGTAGTGTTAGATACATTCAAACGAGCGATGTCTAAATAGTTCTGGGCAGATGTAATGCTTAAACCGCAAACTAAAAGTACTAAGAGTATATTGTTTTTCATAATTAAGGATATGTCATTGAAAAGTAAAAATATTAAATAAACCACAATAATAGGTCATAAAAATTCATGTTCATACAATTATACCAAATTGAATTTATAAAGTCTTAATAAATAGTTTCTTTTTTACCTACTTTTTACTTAACATTATTTCTGTAGTTATGGCTATGCCTGTGTTTTTTGCCTCGTACTCTAAAATTTAAATTAAAAATCTTTAGACTATTTAATTATTTCTTTTGGCACTATTACCTTTTTGATATCTTTTTTAGGCATAAAAAAACACCTTATCATGCGGTGATGTAAGGTGTTTATTAAAAATAGGAGGTATGCTACTGGTCTATAGAACCCATTACTTTTTGGGCAAAAGCATTGGCAGCTTCTACGCCACTCATTCCTTGATTTACATTTGCATGTACTTCTAGTGCTCCACAAATATTTGTAATCAACTCTCCGACTACGTCCATTTCTTCTTCAGTAACGGCTCTATGTTCAGAGAAGTGTTCTAGAACTTCAAGAGTTGCTTCTAGTTGTTCTGGAGTAGTGCCTTTTTGAAGGTGTCTAATTATTGGTAACTTCATGAACTAGTTCTTTAAGGTTCTCAAATTTGTTAGTTTGTACTTGATTTACAAAAGCACCATTTTTAAAGGTTGCAAAAGTTGGTAAATTATCTACCGTCGCCATTTTGCGTGACTCAGGGAACTTCTCAGCATCTACTAGTAAAAACGTTGCGTTTTCGTTTTCGGCAGCAAGTTTTTTGAATTTAGGCTTCATTAAGCGGCAGTTTCCACACCAGCTAGCCATATATTGAACTACTACGGTATCGTTATTTGCAACGATTTCCTGCAGGTTATCTTGATCTAAAGTTTGCATGTGATACTATTTTAAAGAAGAAACACAACCATAGGGTTTACGTGAAACCTCAAGGTTGTGTTTCTATGGATTAATAATAATTAGTTCTGAGAAAGGTAAGCAGCAGTTCCTTTGCGGTCTGCGCTCATAGCGTCTTTACCTTCTTCCCAGTTTGCTGGACATACTTCACCATTCTTTTGAACGTGAGCATAAGCGTCTATTAATCTTAAGAATTCGTTTACGTTACGACCTACAGGCATGTGGTTTACACCTTCATGGAATACAGTACCTTCTTCATCAATAAGGTATGTAGCACGGTAAGTTACATTATCACCTTTAAGAAGGTAACCTTCTAAGTCATCGTTGTATTCTTCTTCTATATCTAATATATCGAGCATGTTTGCAAGATTGCGGTTAGAATCTGCAAGGATAGGATAAGTCACACCTTCAATACCACCATCATCTTTAGGAGTGTTTAACCATGCAAAGTGTACCTCTGGAGTATCACAAGAAGCACCTATTACCATGGTGTTTCTTTTTTCAAATTCTCCTAGAGCAGCTTGAAATGCATGCAGCTCTGTAGGACAAACAAATGTAAAATCCTTAGGATACCAGAAAAGAAGTACCTTCTTGTTGTTGTTTTTTGCCTCTTCAAGAACGTTCAGCTTGAACGTATCTCCCATTTCATTCATTGCATCTACTTGGATACTTGGAAATTTTCTTCCTACTATTGCCATTGTAATTTGTTTTAAATTGTATTGTTTTTCAGATTACAAAAATACATTACAATGGCTATTTTTGAGAAGGTTTCACAATCTTATAACTTAATGATGTTATAGAGGTTTCTTATAAAGTGTATTCAATAGAATAGTATTTTCTTATTTTGAACACCTATTCCTCAGCAGGTTTGATCTCGCTTGTTTTTTCTGTGGTAGTAGCCGCATAGTTAAAACCGCTGTTCCACCATTCTGTCATTTTAGACTTATTAAAAATGAGCGAGTTAGTAACTCTGTAATTATTATAAAATTAAGATAGATGGTAACACTTAAATTTTTGTAACAGTCTTCTTTTTACAAGGACATTACTAATTATAAAATGTTGATTACTGGTTTTATAAACATAAACCGATCATGAAAAACTGCTCTGATATTAATCTTCTCCTACCGTAGCAAGAGACGGTTCTTTTACAACCAGCTGTCTTATTTTAATACTCAACGCAGCAAAAATTAAGGTGGTTATGGGAGATAACCAACTAAAAATGGCATAAACAAAATAATCTGCCACACTTACTCCTAGAGTACCACTATGATAAGCTCCACAAGTATTCCACGGTATTAAAACAGACGTAACAGTCCCAGAATCTTCTAGTGTTCTAGAAAGATTCTCTGGTGCTAGTCCTTTTTCGCGATAAGCTTTCTCATACATCTTACCAGGTACAACCAGGGCAAGATACTGATCACTTGCAGTAACGTTAATCGCTAGACAACTAGCTACCGTACTAAAGAACAACCCAAAAGTACTGCTAAACATGTTTAACAAACTTTTTGAAATTCTACTCAATGCACCTATCGCATCCATCACACCACCAAAAACCATGGCGCAAATAATGAGCCATATCGTTCCTAGCATAGATTCCATTCCTTTCCCTTCAAAAAGCCCAGCGAGTTCCTCAACAATCTGCTGATTATCAGAAACTGGTGCTACTGCTGTTTTTACGGTGATAGAATTCATGATCCCTTTATAGGCAGCCTCAAAGCTCCATTCTTTAAGTCCTGAAACACTTAAAACTAAATCGGGTTGAAAAATTAATGCAAATACTGCTGCTAACAAGGTCCCGATTAATAATGCAATTAAAGGAGAAATCTTCTTTACGATCATAGCAATAACTGCAATCGGAACTAAAAACAACCATGGTGTAGTATTAAAAGTAGCGTCTATCGCAGCTTGATATTCTGAGACATCAGCAACACCAGTGGTGTCGTTTGTAAAACCTAGAATAATGAAAAAGATGAGTGTTACTATAATGGTAGGAACCGTGGTGTAAGTCATGTATTTAATGTGAGTGAATAAATCTGTTCCAGCCATAGCCGGAGCAAGGTTAGTAGTATCACTAAGCGGACTTAATTTATCACCAAAATAAGCGCCACTCAGCACAGCACCAGCAGTCATTCCTGGACTTATTCCCAGCGCTCCAGCGATTCCTATTAATGCTATACCTACGGTAGCACTAGTGGTCCAGCTACTACCTGTAGCTACTGATATAACAGCACAAATAACCACACAAGCTGCCAGAAAAATAGTCGGGTTTAATATGTCCAGTCCATAATAAATCATTGTAGGGATAATACCGCTCACAAGCCAGGTTCCTGCGAGCGCGCCTACCATTAATAATATAAGAATAGCACCAGTGGTGGACTTTAAATTTTGAGCCACTTCCTCGATCATGGATTTATAAGATACTTTATTTTTAAAACCTACTATAGCAGCCACTGCACCACCTAGAATAAGAATAAACTGATTAGTTCCACCTAGCGCGCTATCTCCAAAAACAAATACATTATAAGCCAGCATAGCTATTAAAGCCACCACAGGAATAAGCGCTTCCCAGATGCTAAGCTTATAATTTATAATAATTTTTTCGTCCTCTTGGTTGATATTTTGGCTTTCCATGTAATTTTTTATCGGTTTGTAATGTTACGATTTTGAAAACGCCTTTGCAAGTTCTTGTTTATCTGTGAATGTATTTATGGAGCAATTTTTTCTCGTATCCTAGCTTTCGCGAAAGCGTATATAACAGCTCTAACAAGGGTTTAAATAGTCTAAATAGAATGTTATCTACCTGTGTGTCTCCCCATTTGAGTAAAATAATGGCATAAAAAGGATTGAACGGAATCTGGTTCTTGCCAAAGGTTTTCCCATCACTCACGAGTCCAAAAAGTGCTGCCATAAAATTTTCAAATCCAGGCTGTCCAGGTTCTAATTTTGCTCTGAAAATGATAGGTTCATCTCCAGGATTATAGAATCGATGGTGATCCATGATAGGAACTTTAAAAATAGATCCAGGTTCTAATAACATCTCTTTACCCAGATAGTGAACACCTAGAGCACCGCTTACAGGCTCAAACTGCTCTGTAAAAAACTGATGGTAATGTACTGGATTACTACCACCTGGTTGTAATTCTACTTCTATGTAAGTATAAGAACCATGAGTTTGAGCACTGGTTTCCAGGATAGTGGCACGTTCTTTTGTGACAGGATTGATGTAGGTTTTACTCATAGTTAAAGAGCAAAAATATAACTAATACCAAGTTTGTGTTTATAATGTCGTTAAAATAAATTGATTCATTTTTTGTTTAGTTGAAGCTTAAAGTTCTTTGCATAGCCGTAACTACAGAAATAATTTTAAGTGAAAAAGAAACTATTTATTAAGACTTTATAAATTCAAAAAACGTTCTTGACTTTCGCTCGAACTGGTACTATAAAAATCAGGCTAAGAATTATAAGGTGATCTCATGAGAAAGTAGAGGTATGGTTTTAATTCAATCTAAATTCCAAATCTCAAAACCCAACAACTCAAAGCTCAGAGCTCAGAGCTCACAGCTCACGTCTCAAAAGCCCAACAATTTAAAACTTTAATAAACTGATAATAAATAGTGATCACTAGCTGAACTATAAAGGTTATAGAATCATTATTTTTACCAATCAAAGTTTACAACATGTCAGAACAAATAGAAAGAGTAAAGTGCCTGATTATAGGTTCAGGACCAGCAGGATATACAGCAGCCATTTATGCTGCACGCGCAGATATGAAACCATTACTATACACAGGAATGGAGCCAGGTGGACAGTTAACAACTACTACTGAGGTGGATAATTTCCCAGGTTATCCAGACGGTATCGATGGGCCAGCCATGATGGTAGATTTACAGAAACAAGCAGAGCGTTTTGGCACTGAGGTGCGCATAGGAATGGTGACTGAGGTGAATTTTTCCACTGAAAAGGGCGGAATCCATACCGCTATTGTAGACGGTAAAACTAAAATTGAAGCGCATACAGTAATTATTTCTACAGGTGCAACGGCCAAATATTTAGGTTTACCTAGTGAACAACGGTTACGTGGTGGTGGAGTAAGTGCTTGTGCTGTTTGTGATGGGTTCTTTTATAAAGGACAGGATGTAGCCATAGTAGGTGCAGGAGATACCGCTGCTGAAGAAGCTACTTATCTATCTAACATATGTACTAAAGTAACCATGCTTGTTCGTAAAGGCGAAATGCGTGCTTCAAAGGCGATGCAACACAGAGTTGCAAATACACCTAATATAGAAGTACTGTTCAATTCTGAGGTAGATGAGGTTCTAGGTGAACAGGTGGTTGAAGGTTTACGTATCGTAAATAATCAAACTAAAGAAAAACACGATATAGAAATCACAGGTTTATTTATTGCGATAGGGCACAAGCCTAATACTGATATCTTCAAAGGTCAGCTAGATATGGATGATGCTGGCTATTTAATTACTAAGCCTGGTACTACATTTACAAACTTACCAGGAGTTTATGCTAGTGGAGATGTACAAGATAAAATGTATAGGCAAGCCATTACTGCTGCAGGAACCGGTTGTATGGCAGCACTAGATGCTGAGCGCTATCTTGCTGAAGTAGGAATCGTAGAAGAGGTGATAGGAGGTAGTTACTAATCCCTTTCTACCCCATAAAAAACCTCGCATCGCGAGGTTTTTTTATGGGTTTATTTTATATTATCGTCATTGTGAGTGTAGCGTGCTAATCTGCTTATCGTATCTACTAAATCAGATAACTTCCTCGCTTGCGCTACTCTTAATGACTTTGCTGTATTTTATTTACTTCTTAATCAGCTGTGTTTTACCTATAAACTTCTCGAGGATGATCTTAGGTGTATTGAATAGTTCAACTTTGGCATCGTCACTTGCAGCAAGAGATAACTCGTCTTTTACATTAATTTCAGAATTAGTGTTATGTGTGGCCTTCATATTAAGATTATTGAAGACTAAATTATCTCCATGATAATCTGATTTATCTTCTAGTAATAAAGTACCTGTTTTAATATCACCTTCTAGTTTTGCATCTGAGCGACCGCTCATGCTCAAGTTTAAGTTTTGATATGTAAGTAATGCTTTAATTTCGGCTTTATCAGTTAAATTTATGATTGCTTCATTTCCTCTTAGGTTCAACTCAGATTTTGTGTCACCTTTAAGGTTTAAGGTCAGTTGTCCTATGCTAGCGGTTAAAAATAATTTGGCATTATTCTGAATATTTATTTCAAGTTGATCTGCTTTAAGCTCAGTAATAGCACTTATTTCTGCTTTTTCTTTTGCTATGATTTTAGTTAATCCAGCAGGGTAAATTAACCTTATGCTCATTTCTTTCTTAGAGCGTATGATGGCAGTTGTCGAGATGTTAAAGGTGCCATTAGCCACGTTTACTTCTATAAATTCATGCAGGTTAGAATCTGTTGTTATTTCTATCTGGGCCTGAGGACCTTCCACGATGGCAACTTCAAAATCACCACCTATTTCAATAGTGTTGAAAGATTTTAGATCTGTAATAACAGTACTAGGTTCCCGATTCCCTTTTACTTTTTCTTGTGCTTGAGAAATTGCACCAGTTATGATCAGCACTAAGAGTAATAATTTTTTCATGTTAACTTAATTTGTTTAACAAAGGTAAAACAAAAACCGCTCCAAATGAATGGAACGGTTTTCTAGTCAACAATAATATCTTAAAATTAAGTTGATGATCAAATGATTCTATAAATTAATAACTCTCCTCAGTCTCTATTTTTATAGCTTCTAAATTGACCGTCGTTTTAAGAGTGCTTCTTTCATCTGTATCATTATCTTCTTCATATTTCCAGTTGCTATCATCACTTGAATCATTGTTACTTTCTTCATTTTTATCTATGATAGGACAATCTAAACAAACCGCTTTCCCATTTTTAATTTGATATGTGTATGAATCATTACTTCCTAGAGAGAATGCATCGTTACTTATATATTCTCTATAATGACTTGCAAACTCATTATTCATACGGGCTTTTGTCCCTTCTGGTAAATTCACGATGATTTCGATTTTATGATTGTTTAAGTTCCCACCACTTAATAGGAAGTAATCATTAAGTGTTAGACTAGAGTCGGTTACTTGATAGTCGTAGACTATTTGAGAAGCCGCATCTTTGGCTTCAAGAATAGAAGAGCCTTTTGCCTTATATCTTACATTTATAGAGGCAACACTATCAGTGGTCGCTGCTATAGCAGTTTTTATACCCATTAAACGTATTTGTTTTACACCATCATAGTCACCTATATTAAAGTGAGAACCGTTGATATATATGTTATCGTATCCTTCATGGGTGCTGTTTTTCATATTTAACTGGAATACTTTCTCTTTATTCACGCTAAATTTATCTAGGGTATTCACATTTCCTTCAAAAGCTTGTGAAGTTCCTATACTGGCTATAATTACACACAACCCTATGACTGAGGCTACCCAAAGTAACCCGATCACAACCTTTGCAGTACGACCTATAGAAGCCATGTTAGACACTAATAATCTGAGTCCTAAAATGGATAGGACTAGAAACGGTATTCCTACTAAAAAGAATGCCGTGAGGTAAATCCACCAGGTAGACATACTTGAAGGAATACTCATATTCATAAGCATCATAAAATCATCGCTTTGCAGCTGTGCCGTTCCTATCCCTATAAGACTAAAGAATAGAGCAATTAACCCAGTAGCTCCTAGTAGGAACATAATTAGCCCTATAATTTTACTTATAGCGGTAAAAACTCCCATTATAAACCTTCCTAAAAAGCTAAAGAACTTTACTGTTCCTCTTTTTCCTTTTTGACCTACGATATTGTAGTCGGCGTCGGTCTGCCCATCGACTACATCATCAAAACCCGACTTAAAGTTTTCTCCTATGTTAGAAATGTTTACTTCTTTACCCATCATCGCAAGACGCTGGTTAGTAGTTACTGCATCTTTAACAATGATCCAGAAGACGATATAAGCAAGGACATTAAAAGGGAAAGAGATAAAAGAAATCAATACAAAAAAGATTCTTACCCATATCGCATCTATACCTAGAAAATGACCTAGTCCTGAACAAACTCCACCTATATATCCATTAAGTGTATCTCTAAATAGAGGTTTACTCAGTCTGCTTTTCATTTCTTGAGCCGTAGATTTACGTTCACCTTCAAAGATTTCTTCATCTACCTCATAATCTTCAGGTTGTCCCATGATGGAGATCACTTCCTCTACATGAGTAATGGAGATGACTTGCTGATCATTGGCTCTTTTTTCTAGAAATAGCTCTGCCACACGAGATTCTATGTCGCTCATAATTTCTTCTGAGCCTTGCATACTGCTAAAAGAGCGACGCACAGCACTTAAGTATTTTTGTAATTTATTATAGGCATCTTCATCGATGTGGAAGAACAGCCCTGCGAGGTTTATATTTATGGTCTTGTTCATGATTTTTTAGTTTTTGTAGTGGTTACCAGGTTAACAGCATTTTTAAGGTCATCCCAAGTGCTGGAAAGTTCTTTAAGGAAAATTTTTCCAGTTTCAGTTAGTCCGTAATATTTACGTGGTGGACCACTGGTACTTTCTTCCCATCTATAATTAAGTAACCCTGCATTTTTTAATCGAGTCAGTAACGGGTATATGGTTCCTTCCACAACCAGTAACTTTGCGTCTTTGAGCGTGTCTAGAATTTCTGCCACATAAGCATCTTCTTCCTTAAGTATGGATAGAATGCAGTACTCCAGTACGCCTTTGCGCATTTGCGCTTTTGTGTTTTCTATCTTCATGTTGTTGTTTTATGAGATTCTGCTGTTGTGCTTAAAAACGGAATCGTTAACGGGTATTTAAAAAGCACCCCATCATTTGCTTGCATTGCACCTTTTATAGTGTACACTAAATCTATAATTCCCAGAAGAAGTAGTGCGCCGCCAAAAAGAATTCCCACACCTATCATGGTCGCAAAAATCTCCATGTCCTCACTGAATGGAAATTCATTACCATCCATGCGCTGTATCAAATCTATCCCGCCAGAGGAAAGGGCAACCACTAAAATGATCGCTGCGATAATAGCCAGTACAATAGAGTAGAGTGTCATGCTCAACTGGAAGTTGATCACCTGTTTCCCGTGATGATCTATATAATTAGATTTCTTAGAGTTTACCATCCAGAGTAAAATGGGCAGGATAAAATTCCCGAGTGGAAACAACCACTTACCGAAACTCAACAAGTGCATACATGTCGACAGGTTTCTATGATTATTTTGAATACTATGTTCCATGACCTATTATTTAGTTATGCAAATATATATCTAAAAGATAGTATTATGCAATACAAAGTACCATATATTTTTCATGACAGAGTGTTTTTTTGTATTTCGCTTTCGCGAAAGCGTAATCATAACAAGCCTTTTCATTACATTTACACAAAACGTTAAAAATGATAACACCGCAAAAGATTAATGCTTTTACCTTCTTAAAACTACCGAGTGCATGGTGGTCAGGTGTGCGATGTAAGACTATAAATGAAGAGTCTTGTACTGTAAAAGTGCGTCACAAATGGTTTAACCAGAACCCGTTTAAGAGCATGTATTTTGCTACACAAGCCATGGCGGCAGAGTTATCTACTGGCGCCTTAGTTATGTCATTTATAAAGAAAAGTGATGCGCGAGTTTCCATGCTCGTAGCCAGAAATGAAGCTGTTTTTACAAAAAAAGCAACAGGAAAAATCACATTTACCTGTAATGATGGACACGCCATTCAACAAGCCATTGAAAAAACCGTAGCTACTGGAGAAGGACAAACCGTGTGGATGGAATCTCGTGGTGTGAATGAAGAAGGAGTAGAAGTGAGCCATTTTAAATTTGAATGGACCGTTAAGAGGAAAAACTAAAATCCCAAAATTCAAGTTCTAAATCGCCTATTTTCTTCTCAACACGTGAAATTTTGATTTTTCATGAAAGACTTTCTTAATTTAAAAAGTTCCTTCCCTGGAGGGAAAGATAGGATGGGTGTTTTAGGTATAACTTTAAAAGTTTAAATTTAAGTACAACTTTTATTCCTTAACAAACTTCAATACTTGAGATTGATTTCCAGAGTTTACTCGAGCAAAGTAAACGCCAGAAGATAATTCACTTACATTAATATCTTTACTCTTTGAGGATAATAATTCTTGACCTTGAAGGTTGTAAATATGAACCATATCAATAGTGTTCAATGTTTGAATATGCAACTGGTCTTGAGTAGGATTAGGGTATATACTAATAGCTAGTGATTCCTCATCTGTTCCAGAAAGTGTTTGAACCACTGTGGTTACAGTAGTGTTAGTTATAATCGCCTCATTAAAGTCAAAGAAAATATGAGCTCTATTATCTATATAATCACCTACTACTAAATTTTGTTTAGGCTTGATGCGGTAATAGATATATCCATGGCTTAACGGCTCATTACTTGTACTGTCCGGCAGGTTAATATTAGGAAAGTCAAAGTCCACAAAACGTTTATTTTTAATGTGTATTTCGCCCACGTCATGGCTCATATCTATAGGTTCAAACGTGTCCCAGTCTAAATTAGAAGAAAGTGTATCAGTTACTTTTACGTTAATAGCGCTTGCTGTTCCTGTGTTTTGAAAACGGATTCTATAATGTAAATAGTCATCTAATTCAGTAGGTAGAATTTCAGAGCCTTCAAAAACAGTTTTATCATTAGGGTCATAGGAGTTAACAATTGCATTTTCATAGATAAAAGTATTATCTTCTGGAAGTGCATCTCCAGCGATAGGATTAATAGTTACAGTCCAAGGAATAAATTCTCCACCCATAAGCGCTGGTGGTTGAGCTACTAAGAATTCTACATCTATGCGCAGTCGTTCAAACGGTCCTAAGGTATAAGACCAGTTAAGCAATCCAGGTGATACTGTAGTAGCCGCGGGAACACTAGTTTGATAAGTGAACAGGTTGCTGTTATAGGGTAAGTCTATGGTTCCACTTACAGGAACAGAACCTTTATTAACTGCTATAATTTTATAGCCTGCGGTAAATCCTGGTCGTGTTTCTATACTTGCTATAAAATCTATAGCTACGTCTTGAACCGTTGTAGTGGTTTGTGCTTCAAAGTTCCCAGTTCCCAGGTTACCGTAACCTGTAAAGTTCTCATTATAACCGCTACCTGGAGTAAATGCAAACATGGGTAAGTCTTCTACATCTGTATTTATGGCTCCAGTACCTACAAAGTTATTATAAGTACCATCTGTTTTTGTAAATGTGGTGCTGTTCCCGTTTGATGATGTGCTGAACACTTTATAAAACGGCACAATGGCATCAGTCGCTGGTGAGTAATCACCACTTCCATTTGTGTCATAATAAACCACACCACTTATAATATTGAGGTCACATGCTGCAGCTATTTCTTGTTCACTAGCGCAACCAGTGGCATTACCATTTATAGTAGCATTTGAATTAGAACTTCCTAAATAATTACAGACTACTGGAATATCACAAACAGCGAGAAGAGGATTTCCTATAATGCGCAAACCTGTTAACCATATAGCATCACTGCCACCTATTGCATTTATAGAATTTAGTAAAGGATTATTTTCTATACTTATAAATGTAAGTCTAGGCACTCCTTGAAGTCCGTTGAGGCTTGTGATGTTATTCACACGTGTAACTCTTAATACTCTCAAATAAGTTAACGAGCTAAACACAGATAAATCTTGCTCTCCAGGCATTTGATCCAGTTGAATAGTATCTACACTTTCTAAGGAGCTAAAAGCACCAAAGTCCATTAAATTAGTATTTCCTTTAATAATAAGATTATCTTGAATGTTTTCTAAGGATTGAAATGACTGACTTAATGTCGTTAATTGGGTGTTTCTTAAAATGGTTAAGTTATCTACTAGATCCACACTGCCGAAACCATTTATGGAAGTTAAAAAGTCATTATCCTTAATAGTGATCCACTCTGAGTAGCCGACTAAATCAAATGAGTTAATGCTTGTAATGCGAGTGTTATCTAACTCTAGAAAATTAAGAATAAGCAACTGACTCAAACCTGATAGATCTGTAATAGCGGTATCATCAACAATCCATAATTTATGTACGTCATCTATATTTGATAACGCACTAAAATCTGTGACAAAAGATTGTTCTAGTTTAATATCATTAATTGAAGTGATTCCTTGCAATCCATTAAAGCTAGTAATTTGTGGGTTATTGAACAGGTAAATGTCCTCTAATTGAGTTAAAGTGGAAAAAGCCGTTAAATCTTGAAGTGATGGGTTGTTTAATATATTTAATCCACCATCGAGCTGGGTGATTCCAGTTAGAGCATTTAAGTTGGTAATATTAGAACTGCCATTATCAGGGCCTATTTGCAAGCCGTCTAAAATTTGTGTGCAGTTAGGATAAGTGGTTTGAAAACTATCTACCTCGGCTTGATTAAGTAATGTGATTAAACCTGTAGGGCACTGTGCAGTTGTAAGGTTTGAAAAACACCCTATTAATAGGATAAGTAAAAATCTTTTCATAGCTTTTAAGTTGGTTACCAGTAAGATGCATTAAAATGCAAAAGGTTGCGTAGATTTTTATAAAAATACAACTTAGTTTTTAAGAAGTGATTAAGTATTCCCTGTAGAATCATGATTATATTGCGTCTATGCAAGCATACTTTAAAAAATACATACTTAAATTTAAACAGCCAGCTGGCACCTCTAGAGGTGTTTTAAAAGTGAAGGAAACTTATTTTTTATATCTAGATAATGGAGTTAAAAAAGGAATAGGCGAGTGCAATCTGTTCAAGGGGCTTTCCATAGATGATCGCCCAGACTATGAGCAAAAATTACAGTGGTTGTGCGATAACATTTCTCAAAAACCAGCTGATTTATTTCAAGAATTAAAAGAGTGGCCTTCTATATTATTTGGCTATGAAATGGCTTTAAAATCCCTACAGTCTCAAGACATGTTCACGTTATTCCCATCTATGTTTACGGCTGGTGAGGATGTGATCAATATTAACGGTTTAGTATGGATGGGTAACCAGGATTTCATGCTTCAACAATTGGAGGAGAAATTGAAAAGCGGTTTTAATTGTATTAAATTTAAGATAGGTGCTATAGATTTTGATAAAGAATTAGAGATGCTTGAGGCTGTAAGATCACGCTTTCGCGAAAGCGAAGTCACCATAAGAGTAGATGCAAACGGAGCTTTTACTCCTCAAAATGCTATGAGCAAGCTAGAATTGCTTCATAAATATCAAGTACATAGCATAGAACAACCTATTGCACAAGGACAATGGCAAGAAATGGCAATGCTGTGTGAGCAGTCTCCTGTAGACATTGCTCTGGATGAAGAATTAATAGGACTGTATGATATGGCTATAAAGGAGCGATGTGTTGAAACTATAAAACCACAATATATTATTTTAAAACCGGCTCTGGTAGGTGGTTTTCAAAGTTGTAGAGAGTGGATTAATATCGCAGGTGAAAAGAATGTGGGCTGGTGGATGACCAGTGCGCTGGAATCAAATGTAGGACTAAATGCGATTGCTCAATTTACTTACACATTAGGAAATGATATGCCGCAAGGACTAGGAACTGGTGGTTTGTATACTAATAATATTACGGCACCACTAGAAATTAAAAACGGAACGTTGAGATGTAACAATATCTCTCAATGGGATACTAATGCACTAAATTTTTAAGAAATGTATATAGAACAAGGTTATAAAGGCAAATTAGGAGTTTGGAATTTTTTTCTCATACCGGTAGGCTTTATGCTTTTTATGGTATTTAATTACTTTTCTACTTTAATGTTAGTAGAAAATCAAGGGCAGTCTGTAGAACAAATGATGGCTCAAATGATTGAAATGATGGGTAAAATGCCATTTTTAATTCTGAACCTTTTAATATTTGTTGCGGGAATTGTAGCCATATTTATATGGGTGAAATTTGTTCACCAGCAGTCGTTAACAGCTTTAACAACAAGTCGTAAGAAAATAGATTGGAAACGCATTTTTATGATGTTTATTTTTTGGTCTGTTGTCTCTATTGCTATGATATTGTTAAGTGTGTATAGCGCACCAGAGAATTTTCAGTATAATTTGAATTGGTCTCAATTTATTCCACTAGTTATAGTTTCTTTTTTATTGTTTCCTTTTCAGACTAGTTTTGAAGAATATTTGTTTCGTGGGCAATTGCTTCAGGGATTAGGTATTCTTACTAAAAATAGATGGGTTCCTTTTATGCTTACTTCTATTCTTTTTGGTGTGATGCACGCAGCAAATCCTGAGGTAGAAAAACTAGGTATGGAAGTGATGATTTTTTACATAGGTACAGGTTTTTTACTAGGAGCTATGACCTTAATGGATGAAGGTTTAGAACTAGCGCTAGGTTTTCATGCTGCAAATAATATTACTGCAGCTCTTATGGTGACCTCTACCTGGACAGCTATTCAGACTGATTCTGTTTTCCTAGATGTTTCTGCACCTAGTTTTGGACTCATAGATATGTTACCCATTCTCATAGGTTATCCAGTAATACTGATTATTCTGGGCAAAATATACAAATGGTCTAACTGGAAGGAAAAGCTATTTGGTCGAGTAATGAGTAAAGAAGAATTTTTTGCGCTGAAAGAAAATAAGGTTGAGGTAAATGAATTTCAAGATTAGAAAAATATGATTCCCAAAATACACCCAAGTTTTAAACTTAATGGTCGCAAACTAGACTATAATGGAGTGATGACTGTTGCTTATTCTTATGTAAAAGAAGGTGAAGAATGGGAAAAAGAAGTAGGTGACTTTTTATTAAACTGGCTCGACGATTTTGAGGTCATGACCGTTTTTACTAGTGGTTCTACAGGTTCTCCTAGACAGTATAAACTTAATAAACAGCACATGATTCATAGTGCTCAAATGACTGGACAGCATTTTGAATTAGGTCCAGGAACTGAGGCGCTTTGCTGTTTACCATTAAGCTATATCGCAGGTAAAATGATGATGGTGCGCGCCCTCATGCTCGGTTGGGAAATAGATTTAGTAAAACCCAGCTCTAAACCGTTGAAAAAAGCTGATAAACGTTATGACTTTACGGCCATGACTCCTTTACAAGTTACTAAGTCTTTAAAAAATATTCATAAAACGAGAACTGTTCTCATAGGTGGAGCAGCGGTACGAGAACAATTGATTAATGATTTACAGCACAAACATACCAGAGCATATCATTCTTATGGAATGACTGAAACGGCTTCTCATGTGGCTATTAAAGAGTTATATCCCGATTTAGAAGGCCAGTATACAGCTATAGGTGATGTGACTTTTCATAAAGATGATAGAGATTGTTTAGTTATTAATGCAGCATCTTTAGGGAAAGAAAACTTAGTCACTAATGATATCGTAGATCTCGTTAATGAACGACAGTTTAGAATTTTAGGACGTATCGATGATGTGATCAATAGTGGTGGAATTAAAATTCATCCTGATCAAGTGGAGCAGAAACTAGCAGCACATATCACGCAGCGTTTCTTTATAACGGGAATGAATGATGAAGATTTAGGAGAAAAAGTAGTGCTTATTGTGGAAGGAAAAGAGTCTAAGTATAATGATTCTTTTAATCATTTAGATACCTATGAAGTGCCTAGAGAGGTTTATTTTGTAGATGTTTTTGAAGAAACGCATACTAAAAAAGTAGATAAGCGCTCTACCTTAGAAAGGTTGTTTAGAAAATAACATGGAACATAATAATTTGGAGTGCATAGACTTCAAGTTCCTATTCTTGTTTTCTTAGGAGTACTCGGGTTAAATGATGACCTGTTACTTACCTTGTAAATTACTTGTTATGACATCAGTAACATGATCTAGCATGCGATAAACGTTATCAAAGCCAGAATCGCCACCATAATAAGGATCGGGAACATCTAGGTCTTCATTAGGAAAAGCCCAATCTAGAATTTTGTGAACCTTGGCTTTTTGCGTTTCGTTTTGTGCAAGTGCAATGGTGTCTCTATAATTAGAATTATCCATCACAAAAATGTAATCATAGGTCTCTAAGTCAGCAGTTGTTAGTTTACGACTCGCCTGACTTGATATATCTATGCCATTCTTTTGGGCTACAGCTATAGATCGTCTATCTGGAGCTTGACCACGATGGCTACCGCTAGTTCCAGCGCTGTCTATATTAAACTTAGTAAAATTAAGTTTAGAACGCAGAATTCCCTCGGCAAGTGGAGACCTGCAAATATTACCTAAGCACACCATTAAAATAGATGTCTTATTGCTCATCAATAATTCTTAATTAGTCAGCTTTTTACTCAAGTCTTCAACATATTTGTTGAACTGCTTATCTGTAGAGGCTAGATTATCAACTGTTTTACAAGCGTGAAGTACGGTGGCGTGATCACGTTTTCCTATTTGAGAACCTATACTTGCTAGAGAGGCTTTAGTCATTTTCTTAGAGAAGTACATCGCTAGTTGTCTAGCTTGTACTATATGACGTTTACGGGTCTTAGACTGTAAGGTTTCTACATCCATTTGGAAATAATCACTTACTACTTGCTGTATTTGATCAATAGAGATTTCACGTTTAGTATTCTTAACGTAGTTTTCTACAATCTTGCGAGCCAGATCTATAGTAATATCCTTGCGGTTAAAAGAGGAGTGCGCTATTAAAGAAATGATAGCACCTTCTAATTCACGTATGTTAGTTTTAATATTATCAGCCAGGTAGTTAATGATATCTTCATCCATTTCTACACCATCTCGATACAGTTTATTTTGAATGATGGAAACACGAGTTTCATAATCTGGGTGATTAAGTTCTGCACTAAGTCCCCATTTGAAACGAGAAAGTAAGCGCTGTTCAATATCTTGCATATCTACTGGCTTCTTATCACTGGTAAGAATCACTTGCTTACCGTTCTGGTGTAAGTGATTAAAAATATGGAAGAATACATCTTGAGTACTCGCTTTACCAGCAAAGAACTGAATGTCATCTACGATAAGAACATCAACAATTTGATAGAAGTGAATGAAATCATTTCTATTATTTTTTCTGACAGACTCTATATATTGTTGTGTAAATTTCTCAGCACTTATATATAGAACAGTCTTATCTGGATAATTTTCTTTAATACCTACACCTATAGCGTGTGCTAAGTGAGTTTTACCTAACCCTACACCACCAAAAATCAATAATGGGTTAAAAGAAGTTCCTCCAGGTTTGTTAGAGACCGCCATACCAGCACTACGCGCTAGTCTGTTAGAATCTCCTTCAAGAAAGCTGTCAAAGTTATAAGATGGATTTAATTGGGACTCGATCTTTACGTTTCTTATTCCAGGAATAATAAACGGGTTTTTTAATTCTGGACTCTTACTTCTCACTGGCGCATCTACAGATTGTGAGGATTGTATAGAGCGATTGCTACTAGGTATTTTTTCAGTAAATGGCTCCATACCTTTTAAAGTATTTTCCATTTTAATGGCATAAATTAACTTTGCTCCTTCACCTAGCTCGCGAGTTAGGGCTGTTTTTAGTAACTTTATATAATGTTCTTCTAACCATTCATAAAAAAAACGACTTGGAACTTGAATACTTAAAGCCGTCTCTGTGAGCTTTACAGGGTTTATTGGTTCAAACCATGTTTTATAAGCTTGTGGATTAATATTATCTTTTATAAATAGTAGGCAATTTCCCCATACCGATGCTGCCGTAGTTGTCATAAAATAAGTTACATTAGTGATTAAAAAAAGATCGTTTAAAAATGAAAATAATGTGAAATCACTTCTTTTTAATCGACCTACAAATATGTGCATAAAAAACCTTAAAAAAAACTATAAAAGGGTTTGAATTATTGAAAATTTTGTTGCAAGGAAACTGATTTCCTTTGATGTGAAAATAATATTACAAAAATAATGAGGAGTACACTTACAAAAATTAAAACCAGATACGTAGAATCAGATCAAATGGGGATTATTCATCATTCTAACTATTTGATTTATATGGAGCAAGCTAGGTTAGACTGGTTAGATGTTTTAGGGTTTTCCTATGCAAAAATGGAGAGTCAAAAAGTATTGCTTCCGGTCTATCAAATCGATATCAAGTACAAAAAACCGATCAAGTTTGGTGAAGAGATTACGGTAAAAACAATTCTTAAAGACATACCTACAACAAGAGTGTTGTTTGAGTATGAAATTATTAATTTTAAAGGAGATATTTGCGCTACAGCAGATCTGACTTTGGTGTTTACTGATGGTAATACTTTTAGACCTACTAAACCACTTCCAGATTTTCTAGCTGCTTGTAAAAGATTATTTTAAAATAAAATTATCTTTTACTCAACTGCTTGTGCTCTTATAGGGTATAATTTATTGATTTGTGCCACTGTTTTTTCTTGTTGAGATTTTGGAACTGCAATAGTTATTATACAGTGCTCGGTTAGCTCTTGCTTTTTTATTTTACAATCATGCTCATCTATAAAACGCATTACTTGACTCATTTGAGCATATTCAAAATTTATTTTTACTTCGGCAGTTATAGTGCGTAACTTGATCTCAGCAGTTTCTAAAGTAATTCTTGCGGTCTCTCGGTATGCGCTTATCAGGCCGCCTACTCCTAGTTTAGTTCCTCCAAATATTCTTGAAACTACCACCAGAATATCACTTAATTCATGAGAGTTGATCTGTCCTAGTATAGGATCTCCAGCACTGTGACTAGGCTCGCCGTCATCGTTTGCTCTATAATTATTATCATCGGGACCTAATTTCCATGCATAACAATGATGTCCTGCTTTAGGGTGTTTATTGCGCAATGGAGCGATGAGGTCATTTACTTGATAATCGTTAGTTAAAGGAAATGCATTACCATAAAATTTGCTTCCGCGATCTTTGTATAGAATTTCTTCAGTAGGCGTGATAATGGTTTTATAAGAATCTTTCATAATGGTTACGCTTTCGCGAAAGCAATCACTAGAATAGCAATAATCGCGAGTACAATACCTAAATAGTTTTTAAAAATAAGTCGTTCCTTAAATATAAGCAATCCAAATAGAGTCGTTAAAAGAACAGTGCCCACGTGATTAATAGGGAACAAGATGCTACTCTCCATACCACTTTTGAGTGCTTTAATAATAAAGAAAATAGAAAAGTAGTTAGGAATTCCTAGGGCAATACCTGCGATTACAGAATTAATTTTCAAGAAACGTCCTTTAAAGACTTCATAAATTAAAACAGCGATCCCTACGACAAACGCCATCGCAAAGCAAACAGCGCTAAAAAGCGGTTCCTCTCCATCAGGAACATGAGTTTTCTCAGCATATTTTAAAGTGGTGTCAATAATACCGCTTCCTAAAAATAATAAAACCGGTAAAATTAATAAGCCTTTATCCAGCTTTAAGCCACTTTTAGATTTTACCGAACTTAAATAAACTGACACTAACGCAAGTAAAATCCCCAGGATTTTAATCCATCCTACTGATTCATTATACAACCAGAAACCAGCTATTACTGGGATAACTAGAGACATTTTGCTGGCCACAGCAGCTACAGATAAGCCGTTTTTTTGACTTGTTAATGCCACGACATTAAAAATAGTGATGAATAACACACCCAGAAAAAGTGCATAATACAGCCACGAAGTCTTTACAATTACCTCTACATCTGGAACACTTCCATAGGCTATAAATCCGGTAATAAAAGCTACCAGATAATTTACAATTATCGCATGCAGTGTATTTACTTTAAAGACTTGAAAATACTTAAATATGACATAAAGTAAACTAGAGGTAGCGATGCTTAAAAGTAACCAGATCATACGTTTCTGAAAATCTTTAAAACATCATTATTCATCTGTTTGCGCTCTTGCAGTCGGTAATTTCCATTTAAAACAGGAGCTTTTAATCCTTGATAGAATAAGACTTCAGTTCCCATGAATTGATAGGCTTGATCCCATAAACCAGTGTCTATAAAAGATTGAATAGTCGTTGATCCACCTTCCACAATAATAGATTGTATATTCTTTTTATAGAGTTCTTCAACGATTTCATAAATCTTTGAGGAGCTGTAAGTAAGTTTTAGGGTTTCAGCGTCATGATTCATTACCTTATAATCATCAGTAATACTGTTTTTAGAATCAAGCACTATTCGGGTAGGGTTAATTCCTGACCAGTCCCGGCAGGTAAGCGATGGATTATCATCGATCACTGTTTTAGCACCTACTAAAATTGCATGTTCTTCAGCTCTTAGCTTGTGTGCTAGCTGTCGTGAGTGGGAATTTGTAATCCATACAGGTTTTTGCTCGTTTTTCTGTTTTGGAGCTATGAAACCATCAGCAGTTTCGGCCCATTTCAGGATGATATAAGGACGTCGTTTTTTGTGAAATGTAAAAAATCGTTTATTGAGTTCGTTACAATCATTTTCTAAAACACCTACCACAACTTCGATTCCTGCATTTTCTAAAATAGAAATTCCTTTTCCGGCAACTTTATCATGTGGATCCAGCGTTCCTATCACTACTTTTTGAAATCCTTTTTGTACAATCATAGAGGCGCATGGCGGTGTTTTACCTGTATGTGAACATGGTTCTAGATTGACGTATAATGTCGCTTTCGCGAAAGCGTCTCTACCACAACTCTTTTGCTCTGCATCACGCACAGCGTTTACTTCAGCATGCGGTTCTCCAGATTTGAGATGCCATCCTTCACCAAGAATTTTATCATTTTCAGAAACAATCACACTTCCCACGAGCGGATTAGGATATGTAGTCCCCAAACCGTTTTGAGCCAGTTGTAGGCAACGCTGTATGTATTTCTCGTGAGTAGTCATTTGAGCAAAGGTAAGACCTAATTAAAATTTAAAGCAACATCAAAAATAAAATCAAAAACAATTCAAGATGTAAATTGGTATAAGTTCGAGCAAGAGTTTGAGAACGTTTTGATAATTGAAGTGAATTTTAATTTTAAATTAGCTTTATGAAAATCCGTAAAATTCTTCCTAGAGATAATCAAGCTGTTAAAGAAATTATTCAAGCTTCTATCATGGAACATGGAGCGCCTAAAATAGGAACCGCTTACAGCGATGCTGCTACTCAAGCGATGTATGAGCAATACCAAAAACCTCGCAGAGCCTACTACGTTCTTGAAATCAATGGAGTAGTGGCAGGTGGAGCAGGAATTGCACCACTAGATAATTATAAGGGTAATGTGAGCGAACTACAAAAAATGTACTTTAAACCAGAAGTGCGTGGAAAGGGTTATGGCAAGAAAATGATGCAAGTCTGTTTAGAACGCGCCAAAGAATTACAATTTGAAAGTGTTTACCTTGAAACTATGGATAATATGTATATGGCTCAACGTTTATATGAACATGTTGGGTTTAAATTACTGGATGCACCATTAGGTGATACTGGTCATTTTTCATGTCCAGTTCAGATGCTTTTAAGATTCTGACATTACGCACTTGATGTAGAGCCTGTTTTTATGTGTCTCAATATCAGTTCGAGTGCAGTTTTATCAAGTTTTTTTTAAGAACTTTATATAAACCTCACCCTTCAGGGTTGGGGAAAAGGTTTCGTTTTCTAAACCTAAATTAAAAATGAAAAGACTCCTTTTCTTAGAATCTGTATCTGACTATCGAAGTTTACGGATTAAAAGGAATATATACGTGGGTAAATTGTAGTTTGCAGAAATTTGATCAGAAAGGTTGAAAAATGATTTTACCTTTACCAAATGACATTGAATCAACTAAAATCTCTTTACCAAGAACAACTGGCACCTCTTTATCCAGAAAATGAGATTCACAGCATTTTACAAATCCTTTGTGAAGATCTATTCAGCTGGTCGCGCACTTATTTTTTAATGAATGATAGCTTAGAGCTGAGTCATTTACAAGTAGAAGTATTACAAAAATCTTTGAGAGAATTATGTACTTCTAAGCCGGTGCAATACATCACGGGTAAAGCTCATTTTTATGGGCATGTGTTTGCTGTTAATGAACATACATTAATACCTCGACAAGAAACAGAAGAACTGGTTCACATGATTATTAAAAATCATAAAACCGAATCTTATTTAAATATTCTAGATATAGGAACAGGAACTGGCTGTATAGGACTATCTATAAAAGCTTCAAAACCAGACTGTAGCGTGACTGTAATGGATGTTTCAAAAGAAGCACTTACTACGGCGCAATTAAATGCCGACCGTTTAAAAACACCTGTAAAAATGCTGTTACAAGATGTTCTAGTACTTGAAGAACTACCAGAGAAGTATGATGTCATTGTTAGCAATCCGCCATATGTGCGGGAATTAGAAAAGGTAGAGATCCATAAAAATGTATTAGAAAACGAGCCGCATCTAGCTCTTTTTGTAGATGATGATCATGCTTTAATTTTCTACCGTAAGATTATGGAACTTGCTAAAAAAGCTCTGCAACCAGAAGGAGTTCTGTATTTTGAAATCAATCAATATCTAGCTGCCGAAATGAAATCTCTAGCCACTGAGCTAGGTTTTACCTCTCATGTTTATAGAGATTTAAGCGGTAATTATAGGATGATGAAGTGTGAAAGAAATTGAAATCAAACTCAAAAACTGTAATCCTTAATATCGATTAAGGAACATCAAAACTTACAGCAGGTATAGAAACCTCACGCTTTAGATCATGCGCTGTTCTTGTGGAAGTAGTTAGGGAAAAGGTTACGGAACTATCAATATATTCTTACCTTTAAATTTGAATTGCACAGCTGCTGTGCAAATTGTATATTTGTTTTTCTTTCCTCAACACTTAAGGGTGCGAAAACAGAAGAGTGATTAAGAGTTACATCAGTAAAAATAAATTGATATACTTTTTGATTAGAAACCTCACCCTTTAAGGCTGGGGAAAAGGTTTCGGAGCAACTATTAACAGTTAACAAATAACTGAACCATGGCAACAAAAAATTTAACGATACGATTATCAGATCAGCTGATAGAAGCGAGTAAGGAATATGCAAAGAAGCAAGGGAAATCCTTGAATGAAGTGATAAGAGAATTTCTTGAAAACAACGTTAGGAAGCCTAAAAAATATGAGTCTTCTGTAGATAAGCTTCTTAATTTCGCTGAAGAGCATGGTAAATATGTAGGTAAGTTTGATTTTGATAGAGATGAAGCAAATGAAAGATAGAAGTTTTATTGATTCAAATATCTTTATTTATACTTTGAACAAATCAGAAGATATAAGGTCTGAAAAGTCAAAACAAACACTTTTATCACTTGAGAAAGAGACTAGAATAGTAATATCAACACAGGTAATTCAGGAAATTTCAAATGTTGCAATTAAAAAGAGTCTTTTAGATAAGAATGAATTGTTAGATTACGTCAATCGTTTGGCTAATCTAGAAGTAGGTGTTATCAGTGAGGATATAATTAAAGAAGCTATCAGAATTAAATTTAGATATCAATTGTCTTTTTATGATTCTTTAATAGTAGCTACCGCAATAGAAAATAACTGTACACGATTATATTCAGAAGACCTCAATAACGGTCAGTCTATTGAAGGCCTTCAAATCATCAACCCATTCAACAACTAATGGACGTTAAAACTCAAATAGAATCCTTGCGTGATGAATTGCGTGAGCATAATTATAATTACTACGTAAACGATAATCCCACGATATCAGATTTTGAATTTGATAAAAAACTGGAGCAATTAAAAAGGCTAGAGGCTGCGCATCCTGAGTTTTATGATGCGACTAGTCCTTCAGTACGTGTAGGTGGAGAGATTACTAAGAATTTCAATACCATAAAGCACATCAACCGTATGTACTCGCTGGATAATTCTTATTCCATCGAGGACTTAAAGGATTGGGAAACGCGCATTAAAAAAATCGTGGACGGCGACATTCAGTATACTTGTGAGTTAAAATATGACGGCGCTAGTATTTCGTTACACTATGAAAATGGTAAGTTTACACAAGCCGTAACTCGTGGTGATGGAAATCAAGGAGATGACGTGACCGCAAATGTGCGCACCATAAAATCAGTGCCGTTACAGTTAAAAGGCGATGATATTCCTGCTAAGTTTGAAATACGTGGTGAGATCGTATTGCCTTGGGATGGATTTCATAAAATGAATGAAGAACGCGCTGCACAAGGACTGGAGTTGTACCGCAATCCTCGTAATACGGCTAGTGGTAGTTTAAAACTACAGGATAGTGCAGAGGTGGCAAAAAGACCGCTGGACTGTTTGTTATATCAGCTCGCTGGCGATAATTTACCTATAACAACACAGTTTGATAGTTTAACGCTTTCGCGAAAATGGGGTTTTAAAACTCCAACAGAATCAAAACTAGCATCGAGTATAGAAGAAGTTTTTGAGTTTATTAAGCACTGGGACACAGCACGCAAAGAGTTACCTTATGAAACTGATGGAGTAGTAGTAAAGGTCAACTCATTGCGCCAGCAAGAAGAATTAGGTTTTACCGCCAAAGCTCCTAAATGGGCCATGGCATATAAATTTGCCGCAGAGCAAGTTGCTACACGACTAGAAGAAATCACCTATCAAGTAGGTCGTACAGGAGCCATAACACCAGTCGCAAATCTAGAACCTGTTGAGATTTCAGGAACAACAGTACGTCGTGCGAGCTTGCACAACGCAGACCAGATTGAAAAACTAGACATAAGAGTAGGTGATGAGGTTTACGTAGAAAAAGGCGGCGAAATCATACCTAAAATCGTTGCGGTGGATTTAGCTAAACGATCGGAGTATTCACAACCAACTATTTATGCCACACAATGCCCAGAATGTGAAACCAAACTAATTAGAAAAGAAGGCGATGCTAAGCATTATTGCCCTAACGAAATGGGCTGTCCACCACAAGTAAAAGGTAGGATTGAGCATTTTATCTCTCGCAAAGCGATGGACATCGATGGGATAGGAGCAGAAACCGTAGGTCAATTAGTAGATGCAGGCTTAATCACTAACTATGCCGATTTATATGAACTGACCGCAGAGCAAGTGTTACCGCTAGAGCGTATGGCACAAAAAAGTGCTGAAAATATGGTGCAAGGAATTGAAGCTAGTAAAACCGTTCCTTTTGAGCGTGTGTTGTTTGCGCTAGGGATACGGTATGTCGGAGAAACTATGGCAAAAAAACTGGCTAAGCATTATAAAAATATAGACGCTTTACTAGCCATGCCAGCAGCACCAGAAAAAGAAAACTTAGATCTATTTGCAGACCTCACCAGCGCTACCGATAAAAAAATAGAAGAACTTACTGCAGTTCCAGAAATAGGAACGAGCATAGCACAGTCTATTGTTGAGTTTATTCAAAATGAAGAGGACATGCGACTGGTGGAACGATTAAAAGATGCTGGATTACAATTTGCCTTAAGTGAAGAACAATTACAAGGTCAGACAGATAAGTTAGTCGGTAAAAGCTTTGTCATTTCTGGAATATTTGAAATGTCTAGAAACGATCTTAAAAAACTCATAGAAGATAATGGTGGTAAGGTAAGTAGTTCGCTTTCCAGTAAAACAGATTTTCTCATACGAGGAGAAAATATGGGGCCATCTAAACTTGCCAAAGCTGAAAAACTGGAGATAAAGATGATTAGTGAGCAAGAGTTTTTAGGGATGGTTTAGAGATTTAGTTTTATTATTTCATTCATAGGTGCGGTTTTATCATAAAAGGTCAAACACATAATTTTCGTACTTATAGGTGAGGACTTAAGTCCGCACCTATAAATGAAATTTCACATGATCTTGATCGTGTCCGCACCTATGAAAATTTATTGCACCATATTTTTATGTTGTTCAAATAGAGCAAGAGGATTTTTTAAAGTCCTTTCCTTTAGAAAGGATTTAGGATAGGATATTGGAAAGCTAGGCATCACTATGATTAGTGAGTAGGATTTTTTAAATATGATTAAATAGCATGAAGAAGTTAATATTATTAGGGACGTTGTTATGTTTCGCTTTCGCGCAAGCGCAAACCTATTCCTCAAAAATTATTGCAAATGACACCATGCTTATTCATGGATTTATAGGTGAGTATCCTATCACTATGTATGTAGAATATACTGGTTTTTGTGAATACGAGCATGAATATACAGGCTGGTACAAATACGATAGCAGTAATGTTTCTATTCCTATTTTATTCTATTATTCCAGCTATCCTGAGGATGAAAATTTTAAAATTTATGCCAAATATGATAGCGATTTTGAAACTGAAATCACAGAAGAATTTGATTGTCATATCATAGCCTTTGATGAGGTCTTTACAGGAACTACAGAAAATGGATTATTTAATAATCTCAACTGGCAAAAGCAAGATTCTACTACTGGATTAAAAGTTACCTTTCAAGGCGATCCACAAAAGAAGTTTTGGGAACTGGGCGATCAAAAGGTTTATTTAACTAAAGATGATCGCGTTCTTTTAGATATAGGAGTTTTAGGATTTGAATATGCCTATCATGTAGATGTTGTAGGGCAAAAGATATTTAACGATGTCAACCATTTATTGATAGAAATAGCCGTACCTAGCAGACCTGGTGGTAATGGTCGTGGTATGTGCGGCGCTGGAGAAGAAATATATATGCTCTATTTACGATTAAATGAAGAAGATAAATTAATCTACAGCGACAGCGAGAAAATACAAAGCTGTTTTGATTATATGGAAGAGTCGCCAGTAAGCTATGATGTTGCTTTTCCAGAAAAAGGGTTTAAACGCATTAACTAACTTCTTCACCATGTTGGCTAGCATCTAAACCACGTTCTTCTTGATCCAGTCTCACGCGCACAGGAATTAAGATATCTACAATTTTATAAAAGGCGAGACTTCCACCAAAGGTGAATACAGCAACAGCAACCAAAGCTGTGATATGCCATATAAAGGTTTCTGTTTCACCAGCGACGAGTCCTACATCTTTTGCAAAAACGGCTGTTAAGATCATGCCCACTATACCGCCTACACCATGACTAGGGAACACATCTAGCGTATCGTCGATTCCAGTTTTTGAAAACCAAGAAATAGCGAGATTACTTGTTATAGCTGCTACAAAACCTATGAAAATACTTTGAGAAATAGTCACAAACCCTGCGGCTGGTGTAATAGCGACTAAACCTACAATGGCGCCTATGCAGGCACCTACAGCACTCATTTTACGATTTCTAAAACGTTCATAAAACATCCAGGTAATCATGGCTGTAGCACTCGCGATATTTGTGTTTGCAAAGGCGATAGCTGCATCAGCATTGGCAGCTAGAGCACTACCAGCATTAAATCCGAACCAACCGAACCACAACAGTCCTGTACCTAAAATGATATAAGGGACATTTGCTGGGTCGTGAGTAATCTTTTTACGTTTTCCTAAATAAACAGCTCCAGCAAGTGCTGCAAAACCGGCACTCATGTGGACTACAGTTCCACCAGCAAAATCGAGGACACCTAGATTGCGTAGTAATCCATCTGGATGCCAGGTCATGTGTGCTAGTGGTGTGTAAATGAATATGGTAAATAGAACCATGAAAAGAATGTAACTTCTAAAACGCACGCGTTCTGCAAAACTTCCAGATATGAGTGCTGGTGTGATGATGGCAAATTTCAATTGAAATAAAGCAAAAACTAAAAATGGTACCGTTCCAGCAAAATCTGGATGAGGCGCAAGACCTACATTTCTAAAATTGAAATAGGTCATCGGGTTTCCTATAATACCGTGCCAGCTCTCGCCAAATGCCAGTGAAAATCCAAATAAAACCCAAATAACGCTAACTACTCCTAGTGCTACAAAACTTTGTAACATAGTAGATATCATAGATTTTTTATTAACCATACCACCATAGAAAAAGGCAAGTCCTGGTGTCATTAATAATACAAATGCTGATGCGATAAGCATCCATGCCGTATCACCGCTATCTATGGCACTCATATCGCCGAGCTCTTTATAGGGCGTACTATATATTAAACTGATAAGAACTAAAAAGGTGAGAACTATAAAATTAAGTTTTTTACCCATAACTATACGTATTGAATTATTGATTCAAATATAGGGTTGAAAAGTTTAATATTTATAAAAATCATCTATTAACCCTTGAAAATATAGGGTTGAATCATAATTAGGTTTATTTTTTTTGTATTTCAACCCTATTTTTGATGGGGTTTATTTGATTTTTTATCGTGTTTTGAGGAGTTTGTTCTTTTTTATTCACTTTTTGCTTAAAGCTTCCCCATAGATACTGCTACTTAAATAATTCTGTATTTCAAAAAATCAAAAAACACCAATTTATTTGAGCGACATTAAAAATATAAATGGGTGTTAAATACTGTAAATAGTGTTTTGATTGTTGTTGAGTTTCCCTTCATTCAAGTAAAAATCTATACGACCTAAATTAATTCCATAGCAACCTACTTGATTCACCATAACATCTTTATCCATGGCATTTTTTACAATCTCAGGCGCATCTAGAAAGGTATGTGTATGACCTCCTATAATTAGGTCGATATCAGAAGTTGCTTCAGCCAGTTTTAAATCAGAAACTTTATCATGCTTATAAGCATATCCTAAATGCGACATACAAATAATGATATCACATTTTTTTTCTACTTTTAAAATACGTGCCTGATCTTTAGCTACTTCTATAGGATCGTGATATACTGTTTCTTTAAACATTTTAGGATCTACAAGACCGCTTAATTGAATCCCAACGCCAAAAAGACCGATGCGCACGCCATCTTTTTCAATCACTTTATGTGGCAATGTTTTCCCATCCATGATGGTATTTGAAAAGTCATAATTAGAAATTACAAAGTCAAAAGTGGCATGCGGTAATTGCTTGTATAACCCATCTATTCCATTGTCAAAATCGTGATTTCCTATCGTAGCTGCGTCATAACCCATCATGCTCATGAGTTTAATTTCTAGCTCACCACCATAGAAATTAAAATAGGGTGTTCCCTGAAAAATATCGCCACAATCTAGTAGTAAGGTGTTAGGGTTTTCTTCTCGCACTTTATTAATAATTGCCGCGCGTCGTGCCACGCCGCCACGACCATCATTACGACCACCTTGAATAGGTTCTATGTGGGAATGTGTGTCGTTAGTGTGAAGTATTGTGATTTTCTTAGTTCCAGGTTCTAGTTCTGGTCCTGTAAAAATGGAGTTTGCAAGTGCATAATTAGACCATAGCGCTGCACCTGCCACGATTCCTGTACTTGTATTGCGTATAAATTTTCTTCTTTCCATGTTATTCTTGTTGTCTGCTCTTTTAGTGAACCATTGTAAATCGATCGTCTCGTTTAAACTTTAAGGTGTCAGTTTCTTTAAAGTAATCAATCATGGCGTTTCTAATTTTGTAATCTAACTGGGTGATAGGTGTGTCTTTAAAAAAGCTCATGTTATCACCGCCATTATATAAATAGTCATTTGTTGCTACATAATAATGTTCATTATCACTCAGTGGTTTTCCATTTATGAGGGCTTCTAGGAGCTTGCCGTTTTTATCTAATTTAATTGTTAAACCACTTATGGGGTGAGCTCTTTTTCTTTTTACTAGATAGTTGATCAGAGATGTCATTTGTACTGCATTGAGCTGCGCTACTACGATACTATTTTCAAAAGGCATGATTTCATAAGCGCTGCGCATGGTGACTGCTCCTTTATGAAGTGGAGCTCTTATACCGCCGTGGTTAATGAGTACTACGTCTATTTGTTCACCAGATCGTTTTAAAAAAATAGGGTTTCCTTGCTTCATCACAATTTCGGCCATCATGTTCCCTATAGGAGTGTTGAGTTCAAAATCATTTTTATGCATAGAAACTGGGTTGTAGCTTAATTGCTCATCCATTTGTGCATCTAGGGATTTTTTATAGGGAGCAATGTAGTCCTCAATGGCAGTTACGCTTTGCAGGGTGCTGTCTATAGAGGTCTGTGATGCTTCTACCTTTACCAGGTGTAGGTGGTCTGGTTTGCAAGATGTTGTGATGAATAACGCTTTCGCGAAAGCGAGATAGAAAAAAGCTTTTCCAGCCCGTTTATAAATGGATGTTTTCATAACCTATTTGTACTACATTTGTAATGTTAGTAAAAGTACATGATTTTTAACGGAATTAAGAGACGCTGGCTGCGCAAGGAGATTAAGAAATTGCAAAATTTGCAAGATAGGCCGCTTATTAAATGGCCAGAATCGCTTGTGGTGATTTTTAATGGTGAGCAAACAGTTGATTTTGAGCCTTTTTATAAATGGGCAAAGGAATTAGGAATTAAAAAAGAGTCTGTGGTTCTTGTTGCTTATGTTCGTGATAAAAATAAATCGACCGTGCAAGGCGCGCATTTAGTAGATCGTAAACTTATTAAATGGTCTGGCGGGATTACTGATGATGAGATTAAAGAATTGATTAAAAGACCTTTTGACCTTCAGGTTAATTATTATGATACACAGAATGATTTGCTTGACTTTATAAGTCTGGCTTTGCCATCTCGATTAAAGGTTGCTTATAGGGTTTTAAGTGATGAATCTTTATTTGATCTTTCTATAGATGTTCCGCTTAATGATTATAGTGCTTTTTTTAAAGAATTACAGAAATATTTAAAAATATTAACTCAGTAACATGCAAGAATTAATAGGTACAGGTGTGGCTTTAATTACTCCATTTAAAAACGATGGAAGTGTGGATCATGCAGCGCTTAAAGAAGTAGTAGAATATCAAATTAGTAATGGAGTCGACTATTTAGTAGTTTTAGGAACTACAGGAGAAAGCGCAACACTCACTAAAGAAGAAAAGGAAGCGATAAAAGCTACCATTACCAATGTAAATGCAGGAAGGTTACCTATGGTTTTAGGTATAGGTGGTAGTAATACTGCTGCGGTTGTAGATGAAATTACATTAACTGACCTATCTAATTATACTGCTGTTTTATCTGTGTCTCCTGCATATAACAAGCCTACTCAAGAAGGGATATATCAACATTTTAAAGCGGTAGCTGGTGCCACAGAAAAACCTATTATTTTATATAATGTACCTGGAAGAACAGCGTCAAATATGGCTGTAGAAACAGTGGTGCGATTAGCACATGATTGTGATAATATTATAGGGATTAAAGAAGCTGCCGGAGATATCGTTCAAGCTATGAAGTTGATACAGTACACTCCTAAGGATTTTCTAGTAATATCTGGAGATGATATGATTACTTTGCCTATGGTGCTGGCAGGTGGAGCTGGAGTTATATCTGTCATAGGGCAAGGTTTACCTCAAGGTTTTAGCGATATGGTACGCTATGGATTAAATGGAGATGTAGAAGAGGCTTTTGAATTACACTATGAGATTGCGGCTAGTATAGACATGATATTTGAGCAAGGTAATCCAGGTGGGATAAAAGCAATGCTTGCTCATTTAGGGCTTATAAAAGAAAATCTAAGGCTGCCACTAGTTGCTGTAAATGAGGATTTAAGGTCTAGAATTAAAGTTTTTATGCAGCAATACCAGGCATAAACTCCATAAAGTTGCTGTCCCTGCATACCACAATAGCATTACATACGTTAGTTGCATATAGAGTCTAAGAAATATGTATAAAAATTGTATTTTTGCAAACCATTTAAAAATGAGCATGAAAAACTATATTGTTTTACTACTTCTAACCGTTACCTTAATAAGCTGTGGACCTTATCAAAAGGCTTTAAAATCTACTGATAATGAGTTAAAATTAACGGTTATCGATCAGCTTCTTGAAAAAGAGAAGTATAGTAAAGCTGTAAATTTATTTGATCAGATTATTCCAGCTTATCGAGGTACTGAAAAGGCAGAGTCGCTTTCCATTAAATATGCTAAGGCACTTTATGAAACTGGTGATTTTCCTAACAGCTCTTATCAGTTTGAAAGATTTGTTCAGTCTCATCCACTGAGTGAAGATAAAGAGTTTGCAGCTTACATGGCAGCTAAGAGTCATTATGAAATGTCTACCTTGTATTCAAAAAGTCAATTAAATACAGACCGTGCACTTGCAAAATTGCAGGATTATATCAACTCCTATCCCGACGGTGTTTATACTGATGAGGCAAATATTCTAGTCAGTGAACTAAGGTCTAAGTTAGATCGAAAAGCTTATGAAATTGCAAAGAACTATCACCATAGAAGTAGGTTTATAGCAGCTATTAAGAGTTTTGAAAACTTTATTATTCAACATCCAGGTTCTGAATATATGGATGACGCGCAGTATTACCTATTAGAATCTGAATATTTATATGCTATTAAAAGTAGGGATGAACTAGTGGCAGGTCGTATGGATATTGCTATTAAATATTATAATACCTTTGTATCTCGTTTTCCTACGAGTGAATATCGTGATGATGCAGAGGAAATCATGGAAAAAATTAACAAATACAAATCAGAGAATAACATCTAATTCAAGTTATGGATACTAAAAATATACAGGCACCATCTTCTACTATTACTTATAATAGAGATAACTTAACAAACCCAACGGGTAATATGTACGAGGCGATTTCAATTATTGCTAAGCGTGCTGAACAAATTAATACAGACGTTAAAGGAGAGCTGATTGAGAAGTTAGAAGAATTTGCGACCTATAACGACTCTCTTGAAGAAATCTTTGAAAATAAAGAGCAAATAGAAGTTTCTAAGTTTTATGAGCGTTTACCTAAACCACACCAGATCGCGGTTCAAGAATGGTTAGACGGTAAAATTTACTTTAGAGATACTTCTAAACCAGCAGAATAATTTTATGATGTCGGTTTTAAGTGGTAAAAATGTATTACTAGGTGTTACTGGTGGTATTGCTGCTTATAAAACAACTTACCTTGTGCGCCTGCTTGTAAAAGCGGGCGCAGCTGTTAAGGTGGTAATGACTCCAGCTTCTAGAGACTTTGTTACACCTCTTACACTTTCCACACTTTCTAAAAATCCCGTCCTTTCATCTTTTACTAATGAAGAAGATGAAAATGATACCTGGAATAATCATGTAGATCTTGGCCTCTGGGCAGATTATATGATCATAGCACCTGCTACTGCAAATACTATGAGTAAAATGGTGGCAGGAAATATTGATAATTTTTTACTGGCTGTCTACTGTAGTGCAAAGTGTCCTGTTTATTATGCGCCAGCCATGGATTTAGATATGTTTAAACATCCATCTACAGCACATAATTTTGCTCAACTTGCTAGTTACGGTAATAAAATGATTCCTGCGGGAACAGGTGAACTAGCAAGTGGATTAAGCGGTGAAGGTCGCATGGCAGAGCCTGAAGATATCCTTTCTTTTATAGAAAAAGATATACAATCGCAACTACCATTAATGGGGAAAACATGTCTTATTACCGCTGGACCTACTTATGAAGCTATAGATCCAGTACGTTTTATAGGGAATCATAGTAGTGGTAAAATGGGTGCGGCGCTAGCACTTGAAATGGCAAATTTAGGAGCGCAAGTGATCTTGATTATGGGTCCATCTCATGTAGTTACAGACCATGCACTCATAGATAGAATAGATGTACAAACAGCTCAAGAGATGTATGACACGGTCCATACTCATATTCACAAAGTAAATTATGCTATATTTAGTGCTGCTGTTGCAGACTATAAGCCTGTTCATACCGCAGATCAGAAAATAAAAAAGAAGTCTGAGACGTTAACTATTGAGTTGACTAAAAATCCTGATATTCTTGCAAGTGTAGGAGCTATGGAACAAAGACCTTTTTTAGTAGGATTTGCATTAGAGACAGAGAATGAGCTGGAATACGCTTTCGCGAAAGCGGACAAAAAAAACACAGATTTGCTTATATTGAACTCTATGCGAGACAAAGGAGCAGGTTTTGGCAAGGACACAAATAAAATAACCATCATAGATAGGGAACGTTCCATAACCGAATTTGAAACAAAACCTAAAAGTGAAGTAGCTAAAGATATTGTAAATGAGATTATTAAAAGAACTTTGTAGATTTTTACCATTACTGTTTGTATTCATAGCAGGCGTGGTAAATGCACAGGAGTTTAATGCAGTTGTTCAGGTTAATGCACAAAACGTGGCTCAGCCAGATCAACCTATATTTAAGACTCTAGAAACTTCCATGCAAGAGTTTATCAATAATACAAAATGGACAGATCAGGAATTTAGGGAAGAGGAAAAGTTGAATTTCTCTTTAGTACTGGTAGTCATGGATTATAAGAATGATCGTTTTCAGGGAAATATTCAAGTGTCACTCTCTAGACCTGTTTTTAATTCTACTTATGATTCTCCTATTTTTAATTTTAAGGATCAAAATGTGGAATTCACATATCTCGAGTATGCACCATTTTTTTATAATGATAATCAATATGAGAACAATCTTATTTCGCTCATATCATTTTATATCTATACTATGCTAGGTATAGATGGTGATACTTTTGAGCTCAATGGTGGTGATCAGTTCCATGTAGAGGCGCAACGAGTGGTTAGTCTTGCTCAACAAAGTAATTCCATAGGCTGGAAAGCAACTGATGGTCAGGGAACTCGTTTTCAATTAAATGATGATATGCTTTCTCAAACTTTTAAAGAGTACAGAGAGGTAATGTATAATTATCATAAAAAAGGTATGGACACCTTTGCCGAAGATCAAAAAAAAGCAAAAAAGATTTTAAGTGAAGAGATTTTAAAACTTAAAGCCTTACATAGCCGTAGACCTAATAGTTTGATACAGCGTTTGTTTTTTGACGCAAAGGCAGATGAGATCATGAGTATCTTTTCTGGTGGTCCACCTGTTGATATCAGAGAGCTTAAAAACGCCTTACAGCAACTAGCGCCTAACCAATCTTCAAAATGGCGTAATATTAAAGTCTAGAGCTTTGGTAAGCTGTTGGAATTTATATAGATTTAAATTTGGAATAAAAACACTTTATGAGTGTTTGTTAATATCTTAAAATCAATTGCTTAAACATATTCATATTTCAAATTTTGCCTTAATCGATAGTCTCGATTTAGACTTAAACAATGGACTGACCATGATTACTGGTGAGACTGGTGCAGGAAAGTCTATTTTATTAGGTGCGCTAGCTTTGGTTCAAGGAAAAAGAGCAGATCTAACCGTAGTTAGGGATACAACACGTAAATGTGTGGTAGAGGCTCAGGTAGATGTCACTGAGTTATCTATTTATGGATTATTGGAGCAGCATGATCTAGATACAGCGCCCATTTGCTATTTAAGACGTGAGATATTACCATCTGGTAAAAGTCGTGCCTTTATAAATGACACGCCTGTGACACTGGCTATTATGAGTCAGATAGGTGATTACCTTATAGATATTCATTCCCAACACCAGACCTTACAGCTCGCATCAGATGAGTTTCAAATTGATACGTTTCAAGCCTTTATAGATAAGGTTACTGTAAAAGAGAAAGAACCAGCGGCAGACTTATTAAAATTATTTAGAACTGAAAGAGCTGCTTTTAAAAAACTACAGCTGCAACTCAAAAAATGGCAGGAAGAAGAAGTAGCACTTGCAAAAGAGGCAGATTATAATAATTTTTTACTTGAAGAGTTAGAGGCAGCTGAGCTTGATACCCTTGATATATCATCCTTAGAACAAGAAAATGAGCAACTTAGTAATGTAGAAGAAATTCAGCTCGTGCTACAAGAGTTTGAGTCTATAACTCAACAAGATGAGAATGGTGTGCTAGATCAGATGAGATTGCTTAAAAGTAAGTTTGCTCAAATAGCGCGTTACGATACTACGTTTGAGAGTGCTAAAGAACGAATTACAACAATGTTGCTAGAGCTCGAGGATTTATCTGTAGATATAAGTCGTAAGGGTGACGCTATAGAAGCAGATCCAGAACGATTAGAAATGGTGAGTCAACGATTGAACCTCGTTGAGCAATTATTTAAAAAACATCACAAAGAAGAGGTAGAAGAATTAAAAACCTTGAGAGATGAGCTTGCAGATAAGGTTTTTGCCACTCAAACTATTTCAAAAAAAATAAAACAAGCTCAAGTTCAATTAGAGCAGTTTGAAAATAATTTAAAGCAGTTAGGTGATAAGATCCATCAACAGCGAGTAAGTCATGTTTCTCTACTCGAGAAAGAGATTTTAACTACCATTAAAGAATTAGGCATGCCTGCGGCTTCTTTTAAGGTGTTGATTAAAAAAACTCAAGATTTTAATAATTACGGAATGGATGAGGTAGATTTTAAATTTACCGCAAATAAAGGCTCAGAATTATTATCCTTAAATAAAGCTGCATCAGGTGGAGAGTTATCTCGATTAATGCTTGCAATTAAAGCCTTGCTTTCTAACTATAAAAAGCTGCCCACAATTATCTTTGATGAAATAGATACAGGTGTGAGTGGTGCTATAGCAGAGAAGATGGCGCTTATTATGAAAAGAATGAGTGCTACCTTACAGGTTATTACCATAACGCATTTACCACAAATAGCAAGTGTTGGAAATGATCATTTAGTAGTTAAAAAAGCTGTAGAAAATGAGGTTACCATTTCTAATATATACAGGTTAAATGAGCGCGATAGGGTAGAAGAAATAGCTCAAATGTTGAGTGGTGGAAAAATATCTGACGCAGCAAGAGAAAATGCACGTGTATTACTTCAATAAGAATTTTATATTTGTCACTTATAATTAAGATATGTCATACAATTTATTAAAAGGAAAACGAGGAATCATATTTGGCGCACTAGATGAGAATTCTATAGCCTGGAAAACAGCAGAGCTTGCTCACGCAGAAGGCGCAACATTTGTGCTTACTAACGCTCCTATAGCCATGCGCATGGGGACGATTAATGAGCTTGCAGATAAAACAGGTAGTCAAATCATCCCTGCAGATGCTACAAGTCTGGAAGACTTAGAGAATTTAGTGTCTAAATCTGTTGAGATTTTAGGTGGGAAATTAGACTTTGTGTTGCACTCTATAGGGATGTCTGTAAACGTGCGTAAAGGGAAAGCATATACAGATCAGAATTACGACTGGACACAAAAAGGATGGGATGTCAGTGCGGTATCTTTTCATAAAGTGATGCAAACACTTTATAAGCAAGACGCTATGAGTGAATGGGGAAGCATACTTGCCTTAACATATATGGCTGCACAAAGAACCTTTCCGGATTATAATGACATGGCAGATAATAAGGCCTACCTTGAGTCTATTGCCAGAAGTTTTGGTTACTTCTTTGGGAAAGATAAAAAAGTACGTGTGAATACCATTTCTCAATCGCCTACACCTACCACTGCTGGTCAAGGAGTTAAAGGTTTTGATGGATTCATAAGCTATGCAGAAAAGATGAGTCCACTAGGAAATGCAACGGCTCAAGAATGTGCAGAGTATTCTATTACACTCTTCTCAGATTATACTAAGAAGGTAACCATGCAAAACCTTTTCCATGATGGTGGGTTTTCAAACACTGGGGTTAGTCAAGAAGTAATAGAAAAGTTTTAATCATAATCTATTGATAAGTTTAAAGCCTCTGTTTTTACAGGGGCTTTTTTTATGCACGCTTTCGCGAAAGCAAGAATCTAATACCGAATTGAATTAGTTATACTAATTTATGTTTCTAATGCCGTATTCTTAATTTGAATTATTTTTTGACTCGATGATAAAGAAAATTAAAGCATAGCCTAAGCTACGGTTTCATTTTATTTTGAAATATAGGCGAAAAAGAAACGAGTAATATGCGACATTAGGAATGTGAATTGGTATTAAGACTTTATAAGCGCATATAAGTACAATTAACAAAAGTTATTAACAGCTTTACATATTCCTATTGTTAATTCAGCGTTAAATACTATCTTGTGCTATTAAATGAACTAAAAAATATAAACATGTTGAAAAAATTACTTTCAATCACATTGTTTCTGTTTGCCGTTGTTGCTGCAGCTCAATGTAATTACACTCTCGAGCTTCGAGATAATTTTAGCAATGGTTGGGGAGGCGGTTCGCAGGTCACTGTGACTCTTAATGGTACTGCTACCAACTATACTCTACCAGATCCACCAGGAGACATAGTAGTGTATACAATCGCTGTTAATGATGGTGATACCTTATTAATAGATTACACCGCTGATCCTGTGTTTCCTGGAGATAATGAGTTTACTCTTGTGGATTCAGAAGGGATTTTAGTGGTAGACTCAGGTTTTACACCGGCAAGTGGTAATTATTTTAATGGTACGGCCTCATGTCCTACATGTCCTGCTGTTACTAATATTACTACTAGTAATGTTGTTGCAGATGGAGCAGAAATAGGGTGGACTCAAGTAGGTACAGAATCAGAATGGGAAATAGAAGTAGGTGCTTCTGGTTTTACAGTAGGTTCTGGTGTTACTTCTATAGTTACTACTAATCCAGCTCCAGTAACAGGACTAAATGCTGAAACTGATTATGATGTTTATGTACGTGCTAGATGTTCTAGTACAGATATTAGTAATTCACAAGGTCCAGCTACTTTTACGACCACTGAATCTTGTCCTGCGCCTACAAGCTTTACACCTGCAGGAGTAACTGCTACATCTGTTTCATTTGCATGGGATCCTAATGGTAATCCTAGTACTGCAGGAGAGGTGGAATATGGTCCTTCTGGATTTGTTCAAGGAGCAGGTACTGTTGAGCCCTTTTTTACAGCTCCTTTTCATATTGTTTCAGGTCTTGCTGCAAATACGTCCTATGATTTTTATGTTAGGATTGATTGTGGTATGGGAGATTTGAGTGATTGGGCAGGTCCTTATACAGCAGTGACAAGCCAGTCTTGTCCAGATATTTCTGGAGTTTCATTTTCAAATGTAACACAAACATCTGTTGATGTAGCTTGGACAGCCGGAGGAACTGAGACAGAATGGAGTCTAGAGTATGGTCCTGCTGGTTTTACCCCAGGAACAGGTACGTCGGTTTCAGCCCTAACTAATCCTTTTACTTTAACAGGTCTTTCCTCTGGAGTAAATTATGATGTATGTGTTACAGCTGTTTGCGGTCCTATGGATTTATCTACCCCAGTTTGTGCGAGTGTTTTAACACCAGCAGATTATTGTGCAGGAGATTTACTTGTGGACTCTGGTGGAGTAACTGGAGATTATGGGGCTAGTGAGAGTTTTACTTATACGGTCTGTCCAGATAATCCTGGAGATGTAGTTTATGTAGATTTTACTCAATTTCAAGTAGATCCAGCGTTTAACAACTTAACCTGTTCAGATAGTTTGACTATTTATGATGGTCCGGATACAAATTCACCAACTATTAACCCTACTTCTGGTGGAACAGCTTGGTGTTGGGAAAATGGTGCAGGAACTGGAGATTTAACTCAGGAGTTATTAATAGGGAAATTACCATCGGGTTGTATCACTTTTGTGTTCCAGTCTAATGGATTTACAAACTTAGCTGGATTTGAAGCGTCGGTAACTTGTGCTGCGCCACCTACTTGTCCTAGAATTTTTGATGAAACAGTTGATAGTGTTAATTCCTCTTCAGTGAATCTATCCTGGACACCGGGAGGTAGTGAAACGGAGTGGAGTATTGAGTATGGTGCTCCAGGATTTACACCTGGAACAGGGACTGCTTTTACGCCTAACCCTACCGTAGCAAATGCGTCTATTACTGGTTTAACTAGTGATACAGAATATGAATTCCTGATCACAGCAGTTTGCGGTCCTGGTGACGAGTCTCTTCCTGAAGGAGTAATTACTGCTACAACTCCAGATTATTGTGCAGGTGATCCATTTACAGACGCAGGAGGTGCCACAGGTACTTATAATTCTAATGAAAATATTACTTATACTATATGTCCAGATAATGCTGGTGATGTAGTCTATGTGGATTTTACCGCGTTTGATACAGAAGAAAATAGTTTTTCTACCAATTGTTATGATGGTTTAACGATCCACGCTGGACCTAATGATACATTCCCTGTTTTAAGCCCACCAGACGGAGTAGGTGATGTATGGTGTTGGGACCCTAATAGCACTGCAGCCTTTCAAGGGACAGGTGATTTAACTCAAGTGATGTTAATAGGGACTTTACCATCAGGTTGTATAACTTTTGTATTTACCTCTGACTCTTCTGTACAGGAAGATGGATGGGAAGCTGCGGTAACCTGTGGTGTTCCACCAGCTTGTCCTGTGCCTAGTGCGTTTATGGTAGATTCTGTTACCAGTGATACAGTGAACTTGTCATGGACTGCTGGTTCAACAGAGACGGAGTGGGATATTGAATATGGTCCTGTAGGGTTTACACCTGGTTCAGGGACAGTTGTTACGGTAACAACAAATCCTTATGCCTTAACTGGATTAACAGATAATACAGAATATGATATTTATATTACAGCAAATTGCACTGCTACACAAGTAAGCTCTCAAGTAGGTCCTATTGTGGGTAGAACCACATGCCTATCCTTTGCAATTCCATTCTTTGAAGGTTTTAATTCTACAAGTTCTACACAAGATTGTTGGACGGTAGTAGATGCAAATGGTGATGGTGATGCTTGGAATCTGGATGGAGCTAATCCTAGTGAAGGAAACGAGTCAGCAAGTATTAATACTGACTTTAATGGTGGTGTGGATGACGATTATTTAATATCTCCTGCTATTACTCTTACAGGAAACGAGCGAGTTAGATATGAATATAGAGCAAATAGTGCTTCAGAGCCTAATGATATGGAGGTTCTTATTTCTACTACAACAAATGCTATTGCTGATTTTACAACAACCTTACTTCCTGTGGCGAGTTATTCAAATGTAACCTACATGGAAGAAACCATAGATTTATCAGCATATACTGGAGACGTTTATGTAGCTTGGAGAATTCCTCCTACAGGTACTGATGGTTGGGTTATGTATATAGATAACGTTCGTTTTGAAACCATACCAGATTGTGATGAGCCATTAACACTAGATGCAACAAGTATAACTACTACTACGGCAGATATTTCTTGGACAGAGCAAGGTACGTCTACAGCTTGGGAAATTGAATATGGACCAGTAGGTTTCTTACCTGGAACTGGGGCAGGAACTGTAGTATCTACGGTCGCAACTAATCCTTATACCTTAGCCGGATTAGTTCCTAATGAATGTTATGACTATTATGTAAGATCTGATTGTGGTACTGGCGGATTTAGTCCTTGGTCAGCAGCTGGTACTTTCTGTACGGCTTGTGTGGCTTTTAATGTTCCTTTTCAAGAAGGTTTTAATGCTACTAGTAGTTCAGAGCAATGCTGGACTGTGTTAGATGCAAATGGAGATGGTGATCAATGGAACACTGACTATGCATTTAATCCTTTTGAAGGAGATCAAGTTGCTGCTATTTCTACAGATTTCAATGGTGGTGCAGATGATGATTATTTAATTTCTCCTCAAATTAATTTAACAGGTGGACAGCGTTTGAAATATCAATATCGTGTCCAAAGTGCTAATGAACCTAATAATATGGAAGTGCTTCTTTCTACAACAGGAGCAAATGCTGCAGACTTTACTAATACTTTATTGCCTGTAACTCTTCTTAGTAACGTAACCTATGTGGAACAGATTATAGATTTATCGGCTTATACTGGGCCGGTGTATATTGCCTTTAGAATTCCGCCTTCTTCTACAGATGGTTGGAGAATGTATATTGATGATGTAGTAATTGAAGATCAACCAGCTTGCCCTGATCCTTTAATGGTAAACATAGATTCTTTTACTAGTGCCGAAGCAACGGTGTCTTGGACAGATGAACCGTTAGCTACCACTGTAAATATTGAATATGGTCCATGTGGATTTACTCCTGGAGCAGGTACTAGCGTGGTAGGAAGTTCTAATCCTTTTACTATAACGGGACTTACTGATAATACATGTTATGATGTTTACGTGACATTTGATTGTTCTGGAACTTCTAGTGTTGCTTCTCCAGTTCAAGCATTTACTACGTTATGTAATCCATTTGTAGCACCATATCAAGAAGGTTTTGAAATGTTTACCGTTTCAACATCATTTGTAGAGGAGAATTGCTGGAGTACACCGCAAACTACGGGTTATACATGGGATGTTAGTACTGGAGGTACAGGTTCAACAAATACAGGTCCATTAGGTGCTGCAACCGGAGCTAATTACTTCTTTACAGAGGCTTCTAGTGGATCTACTGGTGATGAGGCTGAGTTAGTGTCTCCATTAATTGATCTGTCAGCTTTAACCGCTCCTGCACTTACTTTTTCTTATCACATGTGGGGTCCAGACTTTGATACGTTACATATAGATGTAAATGATGGTTCTGGATGGACGCAGGATGTTTCTACTTTAGTAGGTCAGCAACAAACTGCTCAGGGCGATGCTTGGCTTACAACAACGGTCGATTTAGCTGCATTTAGTAATGCTACTATTCAAGTACGTTTTAGAGGTACAAGAGGATCTTCTTACGGTGGTGATATTTCAATAGATGACGTGATTGTAGATGACTTTGCGGGTTGTTTCACACCAGTTAATCTCTCCGTAACAAATATTACAGCTACTGGAGCCGATATATCTTGGGGAGCAGGAGGATCAGAAACTGTATGGGAATATGCAGTATTGCCTGCTGGTTCTGGAACTCCTACCGGAGCAGGAACTTCTACTATGAATACTAGTGAGAGTCTTTCAAGTTTAGCTTCTTCTTCAAACTTTGAAGTATATGTGAGAGCAGACTGTGGAATGGGGAATTTTAGTGCTTGGGTAGGTCCTGTTAATTTTGCAACTTTATGCGCACCTATTGTAGCTCCTTATGGAGCAGTTACGGGTGCACCAGGAAACGATTTTGCTGCATTCCCTGGAACTTGTTGGGAAGAAGGTGACAATACACCTGTTGCATCGGGACCTAATGGAGTGAACGGCGCTTGGTTAACAGATGATTTTGGTAACGATGCTGCAAGTACAAATGGAGCTGCTGCCAGAATTAATATTTTTGGAACAACACCTACTAACGACTGGCTAGTAACACCTGAATTTGACTTGGGCGCATCAGGGAACTTTAGTGCGATTTTTGATATTGCTCATACGCAATTTGCAAACTCTAATGTAGCAACCTTTGGTGCTGATGATGAGGTACAATTCTTAATTACTGTTGATGGAGGTCTTACTTGGACTGCTCTTCAAACTTGGGATTCTAGTACTGCAGTATCTAATACAGGAGAAAATGTGGTGGTTGATTTATCTACTTACACGGGAATTGTACAATTTGCCTTCTGGGGAACTAATGGTACAGCATCTGGAACTGATACAGATTTCTTTGTAGATAATTTCACTATAGATGTAACTGCTAGTAATGGTGACGCTTTCGCGGAAGCGGACTTAAGATTATATCCTAACCCATCTAATGGAGTTGTGAATATTCAAGGTGGTATCCTTATCGATAAAGTAGAAATACTAAACTTGATGGGGCAAACCCTGAAAACAGTTTCAGTAAATGATACTTTTTCTCAAATAGATATTTCCAGTTACGCAAGTGGAGTTTATATTTTCCAAGTTATATCTGGGGATTCTAAGAGTGCCTTAAGAGTTATTAAAGATTAACTTTTTAGGAGATTTAGTTTAAGACTTAGATCTTATTTTTAAAAGAGCCGTTTTTTAAAACGGCTCTTTTTTTTGTGTATAGTTGGGTGTGTTAGGAGGTTTTAATATAGCTGTTCACCTATTAGTGTAGAGACTTAGAGCCATCTTTATTGAGCTAAAGTTAATTTACTGTTGTTGTTTCTTTATCCATGTTCTTAGAATTTTATCGATTTTGGGGAGGTATGATATTGTTAATAGAGTCTTAATGCTTAAATTCATCAAATCATTAAAATCAAATAACTATGAAACATTTTTATGCTACTCTTTTAGCGTTATTCTCGGTTTTTGTTATGGTTGCCCAGTGTAATTATACCTTAGAACTACGAGATAATTTTAACAATGGTTGGGGAGGCGGTTCTCAGGTAACTGTTACTCTTAACGGTACTCCTACGAGCTATACGCTACCAGATCCACCTGGAAACCAGACAGTTTATACAATAACCGTTAATGATGGTGATACCTTATTAGTGGATTACATTGCTGATCCCACGTTCCCTGGAGATAATGAGTTTACTCTCTTTGATTCTGAAGGAATTACTGTAGTAGATTCAGGATTTACTCCAGCATCTGGAAATTATTTTAATGGAACAGCCTCATGTCCTACTTGTCCTGCTGTATCTAATATTTCAGCTACTAATGTTGTCTCTGATGGTGCTGATATTGCTTGGACTCCAGGTGGTTCTGAATCTGAGTGGATTATCGAGTATGGGGTTGCTCCTTATACTTGTGGCTCCGGTGGTGTTCAAACTACGGTGACTACTAACCCAGCAACGATTACAGGCTTAAATTCTGAAACGGATTATGATATTTATGTAATTGCCGTTTGTGGACCTTCTGATCAAAGTGCTTGTCAAGGTCCTGTTTCTATTTCAACAACAGTGTCTTGTCCTGCGCCTGGAGCGTTCACACCTGCAGGGAATAGTGCGAGTTCCATACAGTTTGCATGGGATGCTAATGGTAATCCAAGCCCAAACTCTGAGATTGAGTATGGGGTGTCTCCTTATACACAAGGTAGTGGAGGAACAACTGTGCAACAGTTTACAGGGAATTTTGCAATTGTTACTGGGCTTATGTCAGATACTACGTATGATTTTTATGTGCGTATGGATTGTGGAATGGGAGATTTTAGTTCATGGTCTGGTCCATACACAAATAATACACTTATTTCTTGTCCTGCAATGGGTAATGTTCAAACCGTCAATACGACTGCAAATTCTATTGAGCTAGACTGGGTAGCTGGTGGTGTTGAAACAGAATGGGAGATTAATTATGCTCCTGCTGGAGTGATTACTACTCCATTTGCTACGACCACTCAAGGATTACTTGATACCGCATCTGGGCTTCCAGAGCTTACATTATCTGGACTTACAGACTCAACAACTTATGAAATATATATAAGATCTGTTTGTGATCCTGCTTTACCTGACTTTAGTTCACCTACACTTTATGTAGAGAATACTACTTGTACAGCATTTACAGCTCCTTATTTTACAAATTTCGAATCTGATCCTTTGAACGAATTAGGTATTTGTGATGAGTCGATTGTTGTAGGTTCTGGAACGGGTACAGCACCATGGGTGCGTGTAGATGATCTTACTTCTAATTCTGGAACTCAGCATATCTATATATACAGTGGTTCTACTGGAGCCACAGGTGATTACTATTATATTTCACCAGAATTTTCAGATTTAGATTCTAATAAGCGTGTTAGATTCTTTGCTTATGATAGAGATAATGGTGAGATTGAAGTAGGTGTTATGACAGACCCTACAGACGCCACTACATTTACAAGTGTTCAAACCTTTACCGATGCTGATCTTGCAGATGACCAGTATCAACTGGTAAGGGTTGATTTTACCAGTATAACTACTACTGGAGGTCATATTGCAATTAAATATAATGCCCCAGGAACCTTTGATGCATTTTATTTGGATGACTTTATTTATGAAACGATTCCTACTTGCCCTGAGCCATTAGATCTAGAAGTTAACAGTGTTGCTGATACGAGCATGGATTTAAGTTGGACTCAAGGCGGTTCAGAAACAGAATGGATCGTAGAATATGCGACTCCTAGTTTTGCCGTGGGAACAGTGCAACAAGTAACAAATGTGACTAGTAATACAAATTACATTCTATCTGGTTTAACATCAAATACGCCTTATGAGGTAAGAGTGGTTGCTGTTTGTGCGCCTTCAGATTTAAGTCCTCCTACATTTGCAGTAATAACAAGGACTAACCCTGATGGTCCTACAGGTGTAACCTGTCCTAATAATAATGCAGCTTTTATATGGGAGGAAACATTTGATTCTAATGCTTCTGGTTGGACAGGTACTGTTGGAACTAGTACTGGCCAATGGGAATTTGGTCAGTCAGCTGGAACAGGTTCTACAGGTACAGGTCCATTGGGTCCACAGGAAGGATCAGGATATGTGTTCTTCGATACTTCAGGAACTAATATAGGCCCTGTTTCGATAGTGTCTCCTGCTATTGATTTAACTTTAGCCACATCAGATGCAGAGATATCTTTCTTCTTCCATTCATTTGGAGGTGATCTCACAACTTTTGAAATAGGTGTAGGTACCTCTGCTACCGGACCTTTTACAAATGTATTCACTTATGTAGGTCCTTTACAGTCTAATCAAACAGACGATTTTGCTATTCTAGGAGCAGCTTTGCCAGCTTCAGTATTAGGGAACCCTACAGTTTATATTCAGTTAACAGCTACAGAAGAGGCAGGAAATGAATCTGGTTATGTGGGTGATGTAGCTCTAGATCTTATGAGAATAGAGACTTGTGCTGATATTTGTTCTAACCCAGATACACTAGCAGTAGATAACTTAAATGCTACCAGTGTAGATATCTCATTTAATGATACTAATGGATCTCCTTCCGGGAACTATGAGTATGTGATACAAACACCAGGAACTGGAATTCCTACAGCCGCAGGAACTGCGATAACATCTACTTTGTTTACTGAAAGTGGTTTAACTCCAGCGACTGATTATGAAGTTTATGTACGTACAAATTGTGGTGCGTTTGGTTTTAGTGACTGGATAGGTCCAGTAACGTTTACAACGCCTTGTGTGCCTTTTACTGCTCCATACACAAATAATTTTGATAGTGATCCTCTTGATGCACTTTTTGTTTGTGATTCTAATTTAATTACTGGTGGTGGTACATCAACCGTAGTAGAAGTTGAGGATTTAATTGCAAATTCTGGATCACGTCATATTTATATGTATAGTGGTTCTCCAGCTCCTACAGATTTCTTCTACATCTCTCCTGAATTTTCAGATTTGAGTAATGATAAGCGAGTTAGATTCTTTGCTTATGATAGAGATAATGGAGGAATTGAAGTAGGTGTCATGACAGATCCTACAGATGCTGCTACATTTACAAGTGTACAGACATTTACAGACGCAGATCTAGCAGATGATCAATACCAGTTAGTAACCGTTAACTTTACTAGTATAACTACTACTGGAGGTCATGTGGCTATTAAGTATAATGCACCAGGAACTTTTGATGCGATGTATATTGATGATTTTGTTTATGAAATGATTCCTAACTGTCCAGAGCCATCTGCTTTAACTCTTAATGCAGTATCTGATTCAACTATGGATTTATCTTGGGTTGCCGGTAATGCTGAGACAGAATGGATTGTAGAATATGCTACTCCAGACTTTGCTACGGGTACCTTGCAACAGGTTACAGGTGTAACTAGTAATACTAATTATATCTTACCTGGTTTAACTTCAAATACTTCTTATGAGGTAAGAGTAGTTGCTGTATGTTCTCCTACTGATTTAAGTCCTGGATCATTTCCTATAACCGCTAGAACAAATCCTGAAGGACCTTCTGGTGTAGTATGTCCTAATAACAATGCAGCATTCATATGGCAAGATTCATTTGATGCTAATAACGGTTGGACAGGTACTGTTGGAACTAGTACTGGTCAGTGGGAATTTGGTCAGTCAGCTGGAACAGGTTCTACAGGTACTGGTCCATTGGGTCCGCAGGAAGGAACAGGATATGTGTTCTTTGATACTTCTGGAACTAACGTAGGTCCTAACTCTGCAGTGTCACCACCTATTGACTTGAGTCTAGCAGTGGCTGATGCAGAATTATCATTCTTCTTCCATTCATTTGGAGGTGATCTTACAACTTTTGAAGTTGGTGTAGGTACTTCAGCTACTGGGCCTTTTACTAACATATTTACTTATTCAGGGCCTTTACAGACGAATCAAACTGATGATTTTGCTTTAGTAGGAGCAAGTTTGCCAGCTTCAGTATTAGGGAGCTCTACAGTTTATATTCAGTTAACAGCTACAGAAGAGGTAGGTAATGAAACTGGTTTTGTGGGTGATGTAGCTCTAGATCTTATGAGAATAGAATCTTGTGCTGATATTTGTTCTAACCCAGATACACTAGCAGTAGATAGCTTAAGTGCTACCAGTGTGGATATCTCATTTAATGATACTAATGGGACTCCTTCTGGGAACTATGAGTATGTGGTACAAACACCAGGAACTGGTATTCCTACAGCCGCAGGAACAGCGATAACTTCTACTATGTTTACTGAAAGTGGTTTAACACCAGCCACTGATTATGAAGTTTATGTACGTGCAAATTGTGGAACATTAGGTTTTAGTGACTGGGTAGGTCCAGTAACATTTACAACACCTTGTGTGCCATATACAGCGCCTTACAGTAATAATTTTGACTCAGATCCACTAGATGCTTTATTCATCTGTGATTCTAATTTAATTACTGGTGGTGGTACAACAACAACAGTAGAGGTTGAGGATTTAATTGCAAATTCTGGATCACGTCATATTTATATGTATAGTGGTTCTCCAAACGCTACAGATTTATTCTACATCTCTCCTGAATTTTCAGATTTGAGTAATGATAAGCGAGTTAGATTCTTTGCTTATGATAGAGATAATGGAGGGATTGAAGTAGGTGTCATGACAGACCCTACAGATGCTGCTACATTTACAAGTGTACAGACATTTACAGACGCAGATCTAGCAGATGATCAATACCAGTTAGTAACCGTTAACTTTACTAGTATAACTACTACAGGAGGACATGTGGCTATTAAGTATAATGCAGCAACGGCATTTGATGCGATGTATATTGATGATTTTATTTATGAGTTTATACCTAGTTGTGCTGAGCCATCGTCTCTTACCACTAATGCGATTACTGATACAACTGCAGACCTAAGTTGGGTTGCCGGTAATTCTGAGACAGAATGGATCGTAGAATATGCTACTCCAGACTTTGCTACGGGTACCGTACAGCAGGTTACTGGTGTGACTAGTAATACAAATTATCTCTTAACTGGTTTAGTGGCTAATACTCTTTATGAGGTAAGAGTAATTGCGGTTTGTAATGCTACTACGCTTAGCCCGCCGTCCTTCTCTACATTATTTACAACACCACCGGTAGGACCACAAGGGGTGAGTTGTTCCTCGCCAGGTAATCCGTTCTTTATATATGAGGAGTCCTTTGATGCGAGTTCTACTGCAACATCATGGACAGGAGATGTAGGAACTGGTAGTGGACAGTTTGAATTTGGTGTAACTGGAACAACAGGTTCTATAGGTACAGGTCCTACTGGGCCACAGGAAGGAACAGGATATATGTTCTTTGAGACTTCTGGAACTAACATAGGTCCTAGATCTGTAGTTTCACCAGCTATAGATTTAACAAATGCAAATAGTGAGTTAGAATTATCTTTCTTCCTTCATTCATTTGGAGGTGACCAAACTCTATTAGAAATAGGTTACGGGACATCAGCTACAGGACCATTTACTAATGTGTTTAGCTTTACAGGTCAATTGCAAACAGCCATGGCAGATCCATTCCAGCTAGTTGGTGTGGCTTTACCTAATTCGCTCTTAGGTCAAACCGTATATATACAAATTACGGCAACTGAAGAAGTAGGTAACGAAACTGGTTATGTGGGAGATGTGGCTCTTGATCAAATGAGAATCGAAACTTGTGATGCTACTGCTAGTATAGATTCTGTTGAGGAGCTAGGATTTACATTCTATCCTAACCCAGTAAAAGATGTGTTGAGCATTAAAGGTCTTCAAAATATAGATAGTGCTGCGGTAATGAATATGTTAGGTCAGCAAGTAATGACTGTTGAGCCTGGTGTTGTAGATGCACAAGTAGATATGTCTTCTCTTAGTTCAGGAGTTTATCTAGTTACTGTCTCTACAAATGGTCGTTCTTCTACGATTAGAGTAGTTAAGGAGTAAGTATCATATATAACTTGTTTAAAAAGGCTGTTCTTCATTGAACAGCCTTTTTTTATTGTCTATTTTTACCTCGTGAAAGAACTGTATTTTTCCTTTATTATTCCCGTTTATAATCGGCCACAAGAAGTGGAGAAGTTGTTATGGAGTATTTCTAATTTAGATTATGATTCAAATTTTGAGGTCGTTATTATAGAAGATGGGTCTTCAGTTACTTGTAAAGATGTTTGTTTACGCTTTCGCGAAAGCGTAAATATTTCATACCATTTTAAACCTAATTCTGGTCCAGGAGATTCTCGTAATTATGGTATGCGTAAGGCTGTGGGGAATTACTTTATCATTTTAGACAGTGATTGTATACTGCCTCAAGAATATTTAAAAGCTGCTCGTGCTGCACTACAAGAGGATTATGTAGATTGTTATGGTGGTCCAGATGCGGCTCACAATAGTTTTACCTCATTACAAAAGGCTATTAATTATTCTATGACATCTTTTTTTACGACCGGAGGAATACGTGGTGGTGGAGAGCACTTAGATAAATTCCAGCCTCGTAGTTTTAATATGGGACTGAGTAAAGTTGCTTTTGAGCATACTAATGGATTTGGTAAAATTCACCCTGGAGAAGATCCAGATTTGAGCATCAGGTTGTGGAATGCAGGATTTAAAACCCGACTGATTAAAGAGGCTTATGTTTATCATGAGCGACGTATTTCCTGGCGCCTTTTTTATAATCAAGTTCATAAATTTGGAATGGTACGAGTTATTTTAAATAAATGGCATCCACAAACTAGGAGGTTAGTTTATTGGTTCCCAACGGTATTCATAGGTTCTGTTTTTATGGCGGTTCTTTTTGCTATATTAGGCTGGAGTATTTTTTTAATACTCATAAGCGCTTATTCATTAGGGATCTTTATCGATAGTTCCATTAAAAATGGTGTTCAAATAGGTGTCATGTCTGTTCTTGCTGTGTTTATTCAGTTTACTGGTTATGGTTATGGCTTTTTAAGAGCCTTTTATTTCATAAACATTCTTAAAAAACAAGAGCAAAAGCAGTTTCCTAATTTATTCTTTTTATAAGTATGAGTTTAGAGTATAAAAAATACGGTACTTTTTTTTCATTTGTAATAGTAACTGGATTGTTATGGTTTGCTTTTAAGTATAAAGAAATTTACACACAGCATATCTCTGTAGCGATAGAATGGATTAATGTACCAGAAGATCTTAAAATAAAAGATCAGAGCACTTATTATATAGATGTAGAGCTTACAGGAAGTGGTTTTAGTCTTTTGAAATCTAAGTATTTTGCGCCTAAAGTGGCTTTAGATTTTAATAAATATGTTGCTGTAGATTCTTTGTATATATTCAGTCCGCAAAGAGCAACTGGTGCGATAAAGGAGCAATTAAGTTCAAATTTTAAGGTAGAGTATATAGATGCTGACTCTTTCGCACTAGATGTGATGCGGTTTGTTTCTAAAAAAGTTCCACTAGTTAAGGATTTTGAGGTCTCCTATGGTGATCATTTACAGCCTCTTTATGAACCATATTTTGAGCCAGATTCTGTAAATATTACGGGTAATGATGCGCTCATAGATGAAATGGATAAACTTCAAATAGAATTAGAGGATATAATGGTAGTAGATACCTTGTATAAAAAAGAGATTGATTTAAAAAGTTTATTTAGTGAGATTAAAACAGAGCCTTCAATAGTAGAATTTATAGTAACTAGTGGTGTGATGACTGAAGGTTCTTTTATGGTACCGATAAACATCATTAATAATAAGGGAAATAGCTCTATTAAAATTATTCCTTCAGAGGTTGAAGTAGTGTTTACATACCGATTAAAAGACCACGATGCTATTCAGGCTTCAGATTTTATGATTAATGTAGATTACAACTCTTTAAAGAATGATTATAGTGCTGTAAATGTTAATGTAGAAGTATTAAATGATAAGGTGGTTTCTAAACGCCATAATCCTCAACAAGTTCAAATTCTTTTAATGCAATGAAAATTATAGGGATTACAGGTGGTATAGGAAGTGGTAAGACCACAGTCGCAAAGGAGTTTATGAAATTAAATGTACCTGTTTTTATTGCTGATGATCGCTCAAAGTTTTTACTTTCTCATGATGATTCTGTGAAATGCAAGGTGAAAGAGTTGCTAGGAGATAAGGCTTATCAAGTTAATGGCGATAGAGAAGAGGCAAATAGAACTTTTATAGCTAGTAAAGTATTTGAGGATAAGGAGTTGTTGAGTAAATTAAATGCTATTCTACATCCTGCTGTTCATAAAGATTTTGAGCAATTTTGTTCACAGAACCTAGAGTGTGCTTATGTGCTTTATGAGGCGGCTATTTTATTTGAAACAGGCGGTCATAATAAGTGTGATGCAACGATCTTAGTTACGGCGGCTCTAGAAGAAAGGATAAAACGTGTTATGCATAGAGATGAAGTGTCTCGAGAAGATGTTAAAAGTCGCATGGATCATCAATGGTCTGATAAACGCAAATTAGCACTTGCAGATTTTGTTATATTAAATGATAATATAGATTTTTTACCTTTAATTGTAAATAATTTACATCGTTTTATGTTAAAAAATTAATTATTTGTAAAAATATAATTGTTGTTAACATTTGGTTAAACGCTTTTTAACACTTTTTGATAGTGTTAAATTTGTATGTGCAACAAAGATTACTTTACATTCTAATAGGCTTAATGAGCCTTTCTTTAGCTGGTATTATCGCGGTTCAGATTTACTGGATTGTGGATAGTATTAATAGTAAAGAAGAACAATTCTCTTTTGCAGTAAAGCAAACACTTTCTAGCGTCGCTAAAGAAATAGAAAATCAAGAGGTAGAGTTTTATTATCGAGAAGTAGATAGAGCGCTGGATAGTCTAGGACTTAAACCAGACTCTAGGAACATGACATCACTGCTTTTAAGAATAAGAGATGCAAATGTAGATGAATATACTTCTTACTCCAGTAGTACTGTTATTGAGAATTATAAACTCAATACTCAGCTACTAGATATGGAGCTGGATAGTGTCACCTTTACTAAACTCATTAATAGACGTATTAAATCTACCACTCTCAGTAAATCACCAGATAGGAGTTCTATAAGTTTAGAACAATCTTATGAGCGTATCAGTCAGCTGGATGAATTAGAAAGGAAAATGTTTATGGAGCGCATCTCTGGTTACTCTGCCAGCTTGCCTATTACACAGAGAGTTACAAAAGAACAAGTTTCTGAATTACTGAGAAAAGAACTTAAAGACCGACAGATTAATTCTTCCTTTGAATATGCTATTTATCAAGATGGTTTTCCTACTAGGATTCAATCAGATAATTTTGATTTAAGTGCTTATGCAAACTGGACCTATCCGGTTTTTAAGACTGATAATGAATTAGATCAGTCCTATGATCTATATATTAATTTACCGGGACGCAAGAAGTTTATAATATCTTCCATACTGGGAATGGCAGGACTTTCCTTAGTATTTACTTTAATTATAGTTATCGCTTATTCTAGCGCAATATCTCAATTATTCAAGCAGCGACAGATCTCTCAAATAAAAACAGATTTCATTAATAACATGACGCATGAGTTTAAAACTCCTATTGCAACCATTAATCTGGCACTGGATTCATTAAAGCACCCTAAAATAAGTACAGATCCAGAAAAGGTTGCAAACTATTTAAGAATGATTAGAGAGGAGAATAAACGCATGCACTCACAAGTGGAGAATGTATTACGTATTTCTAAACTCGAGAAGGACGACTTAGATATAGAGAAGGAACATTTAGATCTTAACGATGTTTTAGAGGATAGTATTTCTCACATAGCTCTTATTTTAGAGCAGCGAGGTGGTTCTTTACACAGACATTTTGGTGCTTTGCGTACCACAGTCCTGGCAAATGAGAGCCATTTAAGTAATGTTTTTGTAAACGTTCTAGAAAACGCAATAAAATACACAGATGAAACTCAAGCGCCGGTTATAGATATCTACACTGAAAATGTGAGAGATAAAATAGTCATTAAAATAAAAGATCAAGGAATAGGTATGAGTAAAGCCGCTCAACGTAAAGTATTCCAGAAATTTTTTAGAGAGCACACTGGTAATATTCACAATGTAAAAGGACATGGATTAGGTCTCGCTTATGCGCACCGAATTATTGAAGACCATCATGGAGAAATTTATGTAGAAAGTGAAAAAGACCTAGGAAGCACATTTATAATTAATTTACCCTTAATAACTTAAACTTATGGAAACCGTAAACAAAAAAATTCTTCTCGTAGAAGATGACCCTAATTTTGGGACTGTATTAAAAGATTATCTAATGATGAACGACTTTGACGTAGTGCACGCAAAGAACGGAATGGAAGGTTTTGAAAAATTTAAAAAAGACAACTATGATCTTTGTATCCTAGATGTGATGATGCCTTATAAAGACGGATTTACCCTAGCCAAAGAAATTAGAGAAAAAAATGAAGAAGTGCCTATCATTTTCTTAACGGCCAAAGCTATGAAAGAAGATGTTCTTAGAGGTTATAAAGTAGGAGCAGATGACTATTTGAACAAACCTTTTGATAGCGAGGTATTGCTCATGAAAATTAAGGCAATTATACAGCGTAAAGGAGCAGATAGTCTTGCAGATTCTAAAGAATTTGAATTTAAGATAGGGAACTTCCACCTGAATTCTAAATTAAGATTCTTAAGCTTAGGAGATACAGAACCTATTAAATTATCACCTAAAGAAAATGAACTGTTGCGTTTACTAGCCTTACACTTGAATGATTTAATGCCGCGTGAACTAGCATTAACTAAGATATGGAGAGATGATAATTACTTCACATCACGTAGTATGGATGTTTACATAGCAAAGTTGCGTAAATACTTAAAGGCTGATGAGAATGTAGAAATCGTTAACATACACGGAGAAGGTTTCCGTTTATTAGTAAAGGATGAGGTAGATTACTAAATCTTAATTACCATCCATAAGTTTTTCCTGAACTCGCTGCACGATATCAGTGTGGCGAGTTTTATAAGGAAACCATAATACCGTATCATCTTTTCGGTACCATGTCATCTGTCTTTTGGCAAAGCGGCGAGAATTTCTTTTGATTAATCTAATCGCTTCATTAAGGTCGTATTCCTTTCTAAAGTAAGGCATTAACTCTTGATAGCCTACCGTTTTAAGACTCACTAAATCATGAAATGGTAATAAGGCTTGCGCCTCTTCTATCAGGCCTCTTTTTATCATAAGATCCACCCTTTTATTGATGCGTTCATAGAGTTCTTCTCTAGGAGCTTCTAAACCTATTTTTATTAATTTGAAATTTCGCTTTTTCTTAGAGCCTGACCGCAGTTCAGTAAAGGTTTTACCTGTAGCTCTACATATAGCGATAGCTCTCATGAGCCTGCGTGGATTATGTAAATCTACCTTTTTGTAATACAGAGGATCTAATTTTTCTAATTCTTCTTGAAGTGCTTTGATGCCTTTTTCTTCAAATAACTGCTCGACATTTTCGTTAATTTCTTTTGGAACTTCTGGTAAGTCATCTAACCCATGAGTCACTGCTTTTTCATATAAAGCACTGCCACCTACCATGACTACTATATCCTGTTTATTAAATAATTGATCTAATAAAGACATGGCGTCTCTTTCAAATTCTCCTACTGAATAAGAATCGTGAATACTTAAATTTTGAATAAAATGGTGTGGAGCTGCATCTAGTTCTTCTGTTTCAGGAACTGCCGTGCCTATAGTCATTTCTTTAAAAAACTGTCTCGAGTCACATGATAATATTTCTGTTTGATACGCTTTCGCGAAAGCGATACTCAACGCAGTTTTTCCTATAGCAGTAGGCCCTACGATTACTATGAGTGTTTTGCTAGTCATCTAAAGAATAGCCACAATTGTGACAAAATTGAGCAGCGTCCTGATGCTTGTCTGATAAACAGTTCTGGCAAACTTGCGTGTTTACATGTCTATAATTAAGGTCTCCTGCTGGAGTGGTATCTTTCTCCTTGAGGTCTTGGGCATACTCTGCACTTACTATTCCAGTAGGAACTGCTATTATTCCATATCCCATAATCATAATTATGGTCGCTATGAACTGACCTAATGGTGTTTCAGGAGCAATGTCACCAAAACCTACCGTAGTTAAAGTTACAATGCACCAGTAAATAGATTTAGGAATGCTGTCAAATCCATGTTCTTCACCTTCTATAAGGTACATTAAGGTGCCAAAGATGATAGAAAGGACAATTACGGCAAATAGAAAAACAGCAATTTTAGGTCCGCTGGCTTTAATAGCTTTACTTAATTTATCTGCCGCACCGATGTATCTAGTTACTTTAAAAATTCTAAAAATTCTTAAAAGTCTGAGTGAGCGCACTGCTAGTAAGGCATTAACACCACCAAAGAAAAATGTTAGATATAACGGTATAGTAGAAAGTAAATCTATAATTCCATAAAAACTGAAAATATACTTAGTAGGTTTATTAATAGAAATAATCCTAAGGAAATACTCTATAGTAAAGAAGATAGTGATGACCCATTCTGCAATTATAAATTCAGCAGCATATTCTTTTCCTAGGCTAGGTACACTCTCTAGCATTACCAGAATCAAACTTACTATGATGATAACTAGTAAAACTAAATCAAATAATTTCCCAGCAGGTGTGTCTGCTTCATAAATAACTTCATGAATTTTACGTTTCCATGCAGGTGCTGTTTTAATGGGTTCCATTAAAAGTTCTTAGGATATTTAGTAGGATCAGCCTCATTCATAATCTCATAAACTTTATCAAAGATATCATCTATACTAGGTTTAGAGAAGTAATCTCCATCTGTACTATATGCTGGCCTGTGTGCTTTTGCAGCTAGTGCTTGCGGTTTACTGTCTAGAAATCTCCAGGCGTCTTGTTCATCTACGATTTGTTGTAAAATAAATGCGCTAGCTCCACCAGGTACATCTTCATCTACCACGAGTAAACGATTTGTTTTTGCTACACTATCCTTAATCTCTTGAGTTAAGTCAAATGGTAATAAAGATTGAATATCTATAATCTCTATATCTATTCCAGCGCGTTCTAGTTCTACAGCTGCTTCTTCTATAAGTCTTAAGGTAGAGCCATAAGATACAACCGTAATGTCTTTACCTTCTTTAAGGACATCTACTTTACCTACCGGAGTTTTGAACTCACCTAGATTTTCCGGAAGTTTTTCTTTTAGTCTGTAGCCATTTAAACATTCTACTATGAGTGCTGGCTCATCACTTTCTAACATGGTATTATAGAAACCGGCAGCTTGTGTCATATTACGTGGTACGAGTACGTGAACTCCACGGACCATGTTTATAATACCACCCATAGGAGAACCACTATGCCATATTCCTTCTAGTCTGTGACCTCGTGTTCTTATAATCACAGGAGCTTTTTGTTTACCAGCAGTTCTATATTGAACCGTAGCAAGGTCATCACTCATTATTTGTAAACAGTAGAGAAGGTAATCCAGGTACTGAATCTCAGCAATAGGTCTGAGTCCACGCAGGGCTAGTCCTATTCCTTGTCCTAAAATGGTAGCTTCACGTATTCCTGTGTCAGACACGCGCAGTTCACCATACTTCTCTTGCATTCCTTCTAGGCCTTGATTCACATCACCTATTTCTCCTGCATCTTCACCAAAAACCATGGTCTCTGGTCGTGCAGCAAATATGGCGTCAAAGTTATCTCTCATAACCAGTCGAGCATCTACTTCTTCTGAGCTGTCGTTATATACAGGAGCAATAGCTTTAATGTTCACGGCAGCTTTATCTGAGCTGCTGTGAAGGTGGCTGCTGTATTTATCTTGCACTTCTTTGCGATAGCCATCGAGCCACTCGTTTAATGATGTGATCGCGCTATTACTTTCTTTTAAAGTGTACCTTAATGTTTTGCGTACCGTTTCTAAAATTTCTTTTCTAATAGGTTCCTTAGTAGATCTTAAGTTATCGATAAGCGGTTTAATAAACACACCATCATTAGATTGTGCGGCAACAGCATCGAGCAGTGGTAAAACGGCATCACGTTCTTGAACTATAGGATTTATAAAAGCAGACCACGCTGCTTTTTTACCATCACGTACCTCTTTTTTAATTTCTTTTTCAAGCTCAGATAACTCTTCATCAGTTGCAAAATTATTATCTATCAACCACTTGCGGAACTGTACATTACAATCATAATTGCGTTCCCATTCTAGGCGATCTTCACTTTTATAACGTTCATGAGAACCACTTGTACTATGCCCTTGTGGCTGCGTGAGTTCTTGAACATGAATCATTACTGGGACATGTTCTTCACGAGCTAGTTGGCTTGCTTTTTCATAAGTCTCTACAAGTGTTACATAATCCCATCCCTTTACAGTCATGATTTCATAACCAGCATCTTGATCATCTCGCTGGAAACCAGCTTGTATTTTTGATATATTTTCTTTGGTAGTTTGATGTCTAGCGTGAACTGAAATACCATAATCATCATCCCATACACTTATGACCATGGGTACTTGAAGAACTCCAGCGGCATTAAAAGTTTCCCAGAAATGTCCTTCACTGGTACTAGCATTTCCTATGGTTCCCCATGCAACTTCATTTCCTTTATTAGAGAATCCATTATCAACTGGAATAAGGTCATTGTGTCTATAGATTTTAGAAGCCTGTGCTAGTCCTAATAAACGAGGCATTTGACCAGCTGTAGGAGAGATGTCTGCGCTTGAATTTTTCTGGTCTATGAGTCTTTTCCAGCTACCATCTTCATTTAAACTGTGCGTGGCAAAGTGTCCACCCATCTGGCGGCCAGCACTCATAGGTTCTTGTTTAATATCTGTATTTGCATATAATCCTGCAAAAAACTGTTCTACAGATAATTCACCTATCGCCATCATAAAAGTTTGATCGCGATAATATCCACTACGGAAATCTCCGTTTTCAAATGCTCTAGCCCATGCCAGCTGTGGCACTTCTTTACCATCACCAAAAATTCCAAACTTAGCCTTTCCAGTAAGTACTTCTCGACGTCCTAAAAGGCTACATTCACGGCTGGTTACAGCGATGCGATAATCCTTTAAAACCTCTGCTTTAAAGTCTGGTTGAGCGAGTTGTTGATCTTGAATTCCTTCTGTTTGCATAGCACTTTTTCTATAATTGCAAAGGTAGGGATTAAGCCTTCTAATTGCAATAGGCGAAATCCTTGTAGTAGACTAGGGCTTTAACCTGATTCATAAAACGTATAGAGGTATAATATTACTTTGGATTTATCATATCTTAAAAAAATCGTGGAGTTCAACTCGTATTTACAACAGTAAATTAACCATTTTAATAATGTAGCCATCTATCTTTGTATGATATGTCTCAACAAATTACAACACTTACCTTTTTTAAGTATCCTAGCTTTAAAAATAAGCTATGGGCTTTTGGGATGATGCAATTTGCTCATGGCCCATTAAAAAAAGTAAAAGGGTTACAGTTTTATAAATTGCTAGGTTCAGGTAAGGAAAATTTCAATCCTAAACCCGACTGGAGTGTTTATGGATTGCTCCAAGTCTGGGATCATGAAGAGCTAGCAAAAGACTTTTTTACAAACTCAAAAATCTATAAACGTTATGAGAACCATAGTGAGCAGCAGCTTACCTTTTACATGAAAAGTATTAAAGCTCATGGACAGTGGTCTAAAAAGAATCCATTTGAAACTAGCGATACACTAGATTCTAATAATGCTTATGTATCTGTAATTACTAGAGCGACTATTAAACTGCACATGCTCAAGAAATTTTGGGATTATGTACCTACTTCCCAATTAGATTTAGTTGATAACCCTAACTTGTTATTTACCGCTGGAGTAGGAGAGCGGCCATTCACACAAATGGCTACATTTAGCCTTTGGGACGACGCTAGAGCGCTTAAAAAGTTTGCTTATCGTAGTGAGCACCATAGGCATGCGGTGCAGCAAACCCAAGCGCTACAATGGTATAAAGAAGAATTATTTACTAGGTTTCAACCTTATAAGATAACTGGCTCCTGGGAGAATTTTAAAATACCTGAAGACTTAAAATAGCTTTTTAAAAAATGATTTTATAAAAGCATAAGAGGTCATAGGGAACATAATTCCTAACTCTTGTTTGAATACGGTTTCTTCGTCTAGAAAGCTGAATATATTTTTAATACTGTTTTTCTTGTAAAGAATATGAAAAACGTTAGCACCACGAGCATTATCACTATGCAGTACATCCAGCATGATGTCATCATAAAATCTAAATCTCTTTGAGTTCATTTTATGATGTAATGGCTTCTTATGTAAGATATTGTGGACCAGTTGTGCGGCTTTTTTTTCACTCATTTTAAAACTATAGCCTGTAGAAGGTTTTACCCAGCCACCAGCAGTTCCTATTTTATAAACACGAGCCTTGTTATGTTGTTCAAATCTGTAAGAGGACATGGGAATAATGCCTTGCTCTGTTTTAGTAATCTCGTAATGTTCTACTTGAAGTTTTTCTTTAATGTATGTTTTTAAAAACTCATCATAAACTTCATTTGCTACGATATCTTTGGAAAAATAAGTAAACTCAACAAGTGCCTCATTAGTAGAATAAGGTAACACATAAGTAAAGCTAGTGGTTCCAGTATCTTGAAGGTTATAATCCATCATGGTGAAAACTTCTGGATTAAAAACCTTACTTTCTGTTTTAATCACCCAACCTTTAAAATGCTGTTGCAAAGTAACGGCAGCACTATCTTTAAAAAACGATGGGTCTATACGGCTATCTAGGACTAGATTTGCGGTTAATGTTCCTGTAGTATAATCTACATGAACACATTTTGAAGCGCCTTTTTCTTTATCACTTTCAACATGGTGGACTTGCTCTTCAATCAATGTGAAATTAGAAGCTTTTTTTAATTCCGCTTTCGCGAAAGCGATAAAATCACGACTCTCTAGGGTCTTATATAGATAAGAGTCTAGATCCAGTTCAATCGTTTCATGGGGCATTTTAAAAAGACCTTTATTCCAACTTTGGGCGATGAGGTGATCCCATTTGCCAGGTCCTTTTTCCCAGTAGGACCATGTTTTCTCTAGGGATTGAGCCTTAAAATCATCGATAATAACGATGCTTAGTTCTGTCTTTTGGGCAATGAGTTCTTGCACAACGTGACTGCCAGCACAGCCCATTCCTATAATCGCTATATCGTAATGATGATCCATAAGGCAATCGCAAAAATGAGTTGAACAACATATAAATGAAGTGATATTTTTAGATCACCTTTAAGTTTAAATCGCAGTAAAATCGCGTGCAGCACCATTGCGATGAGGAACCAGCACAGGTAATTGAACCAGCCTGCGCCACCGGTAAAATGCCAAAATCCTGCAATATCACAAATTTGTTCTAGGAAAAAATCTAATGCGACCATCAGCGATGCGCCAGCGATAGGGATGAACCATTTGTTAGAGATGTATTTTCTACTTAATTCATGCGTGATGAAAGTAAGTAGTGCCCAGTTGCTACCTATAAGATATGGAATACCGTCTAATTTCCATCCCATATTCACGCCGTAGTGATAATCGCCAAAAAGTGTTCCCGTATGAACGCCTATCCATTCTACAGCCATTCCAGTGCTAAAACAAAGGAGAAATAGCCCGATCTTTTTCACACTGTTTACAGGAAAAAACCAAATGGTTAGTACTGCGAGATAGATTAGGGTGAAAGGAGATTTTGGGAAGAAAAAATCTGCATTTCCTATCGCGATACCTATTAAGGCGCTCACGTGAATGACCCATAACATGATTATCGCTACTGTTTTATTCATGCTTGTGGAATTAAATCTGCCGTGATTTGTGCGCTCAATAAACATAAGGGAATCCCACCACCAGGATGAACAGATCCACCTACGTGGTACAAATTCTTAAGTCTTTTATTAAAATTAGGATGTCTTAAAAAGGCTGCAAATTTATCATTACTTGCAGCTCCATAAAGCGCTCCACGATAGCTGCTGGTGTTTTTTTCAATACCTCTAGGGTCTAGAACGTACTCTGTTGCGATGTGTTTAGAAATATCTGTTTTAAGGCATTTATTAATTTTGAGAATTATATTTTCTCGTGCATTTTTAAGCAGTTCTTCCCAGTTCTGGTCATAATTTCCCGGAGCATTAATCATTACAAACCAGTTCTCACAGCCTTGAGGTGCATCTGTTTTGGTTTCTTTACTGGTAATGTTAATGTAAACTGTAGGATCATTTGATAAGGATTTTTTCTCAAAAATATGCTCAAACTCACTAGGGTAATCCTCGCTAAACAGTATGTTGTGCAAATCCAGTTCTGGAAACTCTCTATTTATACCCCAATAGAAAATTAAAGCGCTACTGCTACGTTCCTGCTCGAGTGTTTTTTTAGGTTCATGGATACCTTTGATCAACTTTTTGTAAGTAGGATAAATATCCATATTAGAAACTACAAGATCTGATGGGAAAATTCCATTTTCAGTAGTTACACCAGTTGCTTTTTTATGGTCATGGTTGATTTGTGTTACGCTTTCGCGAAAGCGGAATTCCACACCTACTTTTTGTGCTAATTCAAAGAGCGATTGTGAGATGCGGTGCATGCCACCATGTGGATAAAACGTACCGATTCCCATTTCCAGATGCGGTATCATGGACATAATTCCAGGAGTTTTATATGGTGAAGAGCCGTTGTAGGTCGCGTAGCGGTTAAAAAGTTGGGTGAGTTTAGGGTTTGTAAAACTGCTGTTTTCCTGATGTAAGGTATTGTTTAATCCTAAAAACGGTGCGTTAAGGACTGCTTTAAAAGTATCTTTTGATAGATAAGTGCTCCATTTGTGGAGTGATTTTTCTAGAAAAAGTGATTTGGTCAGATCGTATTTAGACTTACTTTTTTTGAGGTAATTTATGAGTTTACTTCTAGGTTCTACAAATACATCTCCTGCATGATCTATAAAATCTGCTTGGTTAGTATAAGCATGAAAAACGGTGCCATCTTCCCAGAAATAATGACAGCCTATTTCTTTTTTTATATAGTCAAAGTTAATCTTGTGCTGTGGGAAAAGCTGGTGCAACTCATCTACTAGATGTGGTAAGGTAAATAGGGAAGGACCTAAATCAAAACGGTAGCCTTCTTGTTCTATAGCGTGCAGCTTACCGCCTGCATAATCGTTTTGTTCAAAAACAGTAACAGTATACCCTTTATGGGCTAGTCTTAATGCGGTCGCTAGGCCACCTAAACCAGAACCTATAACTATGGCTGTAGGCATTTATTTAAAATATTTGAAAGGTACGACCAGCATCCCGAAGTTCTCGCCGTCTTCTTTTCCTATGTGTTTGTGGTGCATTTTGTGAGCTCTGCGCACACCTCTTGCATAAACATTATCTGCTTTGCGCAACCACTTAAATCGCTGATGAATAAAGATATCATGCACTATAAAATAAGCGACACCATAAGCAAATATTCCTGCACTCATGGGAAGTGCCCACCATAGGTCTAACTCGCTATGAGCCACCTTAAGCCCTATACTTATAACGGCATAAAAGACAAAAAAGAAATCGTTTTTTTCAAACCAGCTGTCGTGCTTTTTATGGTGATGGTCTTCATGAAGATTCCATAAAAAACCGTGCATGACGTACTTATGCATCCACCATGCATTAAACTCCATAATACAAAAAGTAGCGAGAAAGATCAGTATCCAATAAAGTATTTCCATTTAAATCAAATTTAAACGATAGCTTACATATCCTTTTGCAAGTAAACCTATTTTTTCATAATTAGGTACTCTTATACGGGCATTTCTTATTTCTTTAGAAGGTGTGCGTTCTAGTCTGGTTAATAACCTGCGGTAATAAACGTAAGCGGTGTAAACACCTAGTTTAGCTTCTACGGGTAATCGCTGTATTCCTTTTAGTCCTGCGTCAAAATCTTCTTTTATCTCTTGAATAAGTCTTGCTTTATCTTCTTCAGAAAGGTCTTGTAAATCAGTATTAGGGAAGTAACTTCTTTCTAATACGTCCAGATCTGCTTTAAGGTCACGTAAAAAGTTAACTTTTTGAAAAGCGCTACCTAATCTCATAGCGTCTTCTTTGAGATCATCATATTTTGCTTGATCACCTTTTACAAATACTTTTAAAGACATGAGTCCTACAACATCTGCACTACCGTAGATGTAGTTTTTATATTCCTCATCAGTAAGATAAACAGACTTATCCAGGTCCAGTCTCATGCTGTGAATAAATGCTTCATACATGTCTGGAGTGATGTCGTACTTGTTTACGGTTTCTTGAAAAGAGTTTAAAATAGGGTTTAAACTGATTTTATCTTCAATAGCATTTTTAAGGTCTGCTTCAAAACGCTCTAGTAAGGTTCTCTTATCATAATCATGGAAGGAGTCTACGATCTCGTCTGCAAATCTTACAAACCCATAAATATTATGAATATCTTGTCTTATAGATGGTCCTAACATTTTACTTGCTAGAGAAAATGAAGTACTGTAATTATTTGTTACAGCTTTGCTGCACTGTCTGGAAACCTTGTCGAATAAGCTTTTCATAATTAGGAGTATTTTTTAATAAGATCTGCTACCAGTTTTCCAGAAATAAGAGAAGGAGGAACTCCAGGTCCTGGAACGGTAAGCTGACCAGTAAAATATAAATTTTTTACTTTTTTACTTTTTAAATTAGGTCGTAAAAAAGCGGTTTGTAATAGGGTGTTTGCCATACCATATGCATTCCCTTTATAGCTATTGTATTCTGACTTAAAGTCGTTTACACAAAAGGATTCTTTAAATAAAATATGGTTTGTAACGTTTTGGTCGGTACGTTTTTCAAATCTTTTCATGATAATGTCAAAGTACTTTTCCCTGAGCTCTGGAGTATCTTCAAGTCCTGGTGCTAGTGGTATTAAGAAAAATCCATTTTCACAACCTTCTGGAGCTGTGCTATCATCTGTTAATGAGGTGAAGTTTGCATAAAATAAAGGGTCTTCTGGCCACTTAGCATCTTCATAGATTTCATGAGCATGTTTTTCAAAATCTGTATCAAAAAACAGGTTGTGATGTTGTATGTTTTTAAGTTTTTTATCAAAGCCTACATAGAAGATTAACGAGCTAGGCGCAAAGGTTTTCTTTTTCCAGTACTCCTCAGAGTATTGTCTGTTTTTTTGAGGTAATAAGGTTTCAGAGTGATGATAATCTGCACCTGAGAGTACTGTTTTGTAATCCAGCTGCTTACCATTTACAACGATACCTGTGGTTTGATTTTTATCGTCAACTTGAATTTCAGAAACTGCTGCGTTAGTATTTATAGTAACTCCTAATTCTTTTGCGAGTTTTTCCATAGCTACAATTACTTCATACATACCACCTTTAGGATGCCATGTACCTAGACCAAAATCTGCATAGTTCATAAAATTATAGAAGCTAGGTGTATTTTGTGGAGTAGCACCTAAAAATAATACAGGGAATTCTAAAATCGAAACTAGTTTAGGGTTTGTGAATTTTTTACGCACATCTCTAGAAACGTTACTTAGAAAAGCGCCTACCTTTTTTGCGGTTTGTGGCGTTACTAATTCTAAAGGTGATTCACCTGGTCTGTAGACTAAGTTTTTAATAGCGATTTCATAGTTTTCTTCAGCTTTATCTATGAATTGCTGTAAGGGTTTAGAACTTCCAGGTTCAATTCTTTCAAAGGTATTTTTTATAGTTTCTAAATTATCACCTATCTCAATAGTTTCATCTTTAAAAACTACTGTGTAGGCAGGGCTTAATTTATCTAATTGATAATAGTCTGAAGGCTTTTTACCAAAATCTGCAAAAAATCGCTCAAAAATATCGGGCATCCAGTACCAAGAAGGTCCTATGTCAAAAGTAAAACCATCTTTTATGAGTCTTCTAGCCCTACCACCTACGGTATCATTTTTTTCATAAATGGTAACGTCATTTCCTGCTTGTGCAAGATAACATGCTGCGGAAAGCGAAGAAAAACCGGATCCTATTACTGCTATTTTTTTACTCATGCTTTTATTAAATCAGGAATTCTTTCAATAACTTCAGAGATACCTTTGAAGACTTTTTGATTATGTTTTAAATCTTTTTCTTTTATTTTTTGTGCGAGCTGCCCTAAAACCCATAGCTCTACATCATCTCCATTTGCTACTTTACGGTCAAATTGCTTTAAAAATGATGGTAATTGTTTTTCTGTAGGTTGTACCGTAATGTAGGTTATGTAGGTAGGCTTAGCTTCCTTGTTTTTGAAGAAAGGAAGTGATTCAAGCATCATGCTAGCTCCTAAGTAAATGGTGTTACAGCCTCTTTTTAATAATTCATAATTCAGGAAAAGTAATCCTAAATCATGCATTTCATTTTCTGGTAGGAATAAAATATAAACCTCTTCTTGATCATGTGGTCGTTGATACTGTAAGAGTTCTAAATTGATAAGTAGTTTTTGTTTAATCAAGTGACTTATAAAATGCTCGTGCGCTAAATTAATAGTTTTAGATTGCCACAGGTACCCTAATTCCTCAAGAAATGGTACAAAAAGATTGTAAAAAACACCTGAAAAGCCAAACTCGTCAAGAGAGCTTTTATACACTCTTTGGAACATTTGCTGGTCAAAATTAACCATAGCCAATTTTAATTCTTGGATAGCGTGATCGTTTTTATTGTTTCGTTGAGCATAGCTGCGTACTTGAGAATCGATTTCCTCTTTTGTTAAATCTGCTATTGCTGATATCTTTATACCTACATTACGCAAATAAGAAATATTTAGAATCTTTTGAAGAGATTCTAAGTCGTAGTTCCTTATGTTAGTGTCTGTACGATCTGGTGATAGTAGTCCATATCTCTTTTCCCATATTCTAATGGTGTGAGCTTTTATACCGCTAAGATTTTCAAGATCTTTAATGCTAAACTTACTTTTTATCAAAATATTTCTGTTTTATCTTTAGAGTGGTAAAGTTAAACAAAATTAGAAAGTGTTTGATGTTTCTGAGTTAAAGTTCTACATTTTGCCATTTATTTAACAGAAATAGTGCTCAGTAGAAAAAGTAATGGTTTTAGGTATAAAAAAAATCAGGCTTAATGCCTGATTTTGTACCCGAGATGGGACTTGAACCCACACGTGACTAGCACACACGGCCCTCAACCGTGCCTGTCTACCAATTCCAGCACTCGGGTATTAAAAAAGCCCTTAATAATTTAAGGACTTTTTTGAGAATTGTAATCTTGTGATCTGGCTGGGGCTCGAACCCAGGACCCTCTCCTTAAAAGGGAGATGCTCTGCCAACTGAGCTACCAGATCGGTATTGCTTAATTGCGGGTGCAAATATATAACCTAATTTTAAATCTCACCTTATTTATTGTTATAAATTTGAAATATTTAATAATTGCTTTTTACAAGTGTAAATTTAGTTCTAAATGTTAGTTTTTATAGGTTATATGGGGAGTGGTAAATCTGTTGTAGGACAGAGAGTTAGTGAGTTGTTAGGGCATCGGTTTATAGATTTGGATCATTTTATAGAGCAGGAAGAAAAAATGTCTATTCCAGAAATTTTTTCTAAAAAAGGGCCCATTTATTTCAGAAAAAGGGAAAATGAGTGTCTGAAATCTATCATAGAAGGAGACCAAAAAGTAGTTTTAAGTTTAGGCGGTGGGACACCTTGTTATTATAATAATATGGAATTGCTCTCTACGAAGTCTTTTATTCAATCTTATTATTTAGAAGCTTCTATTGATTCACTAGTAGAAAGGTTATGGGATAACAGAATGAATCGCCCACTTATTTCTGGTATTAAGAAAAGGGAAGATTTAGAGGAGTTTATCGCAAAACATTTATTTGAGAGAAGACCTTTTTATTTGAGTGCCACTAAAAAGATAAATGTAAATCATAAGACGGTAGAGCAAATTGCTCAAAACGCAATTAGTGGTCTATTTTAAAACAACACTGTATGGTTCTGCGTTTATATTAACTTCAATATGCTCTTGCATCGTGGTGGAAAGAGAGATTCCTTTAAAATCAGCCTTAACGGGATATTTTTTGTGATTCCTGTTAACTAGTACAGCAGTTTTAAAGCGGTCTAGAGGTACTTCTAGAAAATGTTTTACTCCATATATTAAGGTAGTACCACTATTTAAGACATCATCACATAACACTACTCCTTTATTTGTGTATTCCTCTGGTTTTAGGGATGTGGTTACACCTTTTAATGGGTTTGATTTATCCATCTCTACTTTGCATAGAATTATTTTACTACTCACTATTTTAGATAAAGAAGTTTTAAGCTTTTTTGCAAATACATAACCACCTTCACTAATTCCTGCCAGTACGATTTGATCATGATTAAAATAAACCTCAGCGATTTGATAGGAGATGCGTTTTATTTTATTTTTTACTTGATCGTGGTTAAGGATTTTAGTTTCCATTATTTCTTCTTTATGAGTTTAATAAAAAGTTCTTTTTTTGGCCTACTAGTAACTGAGTTATAACAGGTCTCCATAATAAGGATTTCAAAATAGGGTTTAAAGAGTTCTTTATATTCTTCTTTACTTCCGCTAAACGGAGGTCCTTCTTGATGCTGTTCAAAATTAAACATAACTCCCGCTATTACACCATTTTCATTTAATAAACTGTAGGCCTGTTTCACGTAGCTTTCGCGAAAGCGTGGTTCTACTGCACAAAAAAAAGTTTGTTCTATAATAAGGTCATAGCTGCCTGAATGCTGAAAAAAGTCTTGCTGAATAAAAGAATGTTCTGGTAGATCTGGAATATTATTTTTTGCGTTATTTAATGGGTTTGAAGCAATGTCTAATATGTGCAAATCTTTAAATCCTTGTTGATAAAGGTATAAGGCCTCATGAGCATTACCAGCTCCTGGAATAAGGATTTTTATTTTTTTATCCTTGATGTGGTCTACATATTCCTTAATAGGAGTTGAAATAATACCTAGATCCCAGCCTGTTTGGTGGTTTTTATATCGGTTTTGCCAGTATTCTTGATTTAGACTCTTCATTCTTCTTCATCTTGTTGCCTTAAAAGGTCACTTAAATCACGGCGGTCTTTTTTAGTAGGTCTTCCTTCTCCTTTACGTCTGTAATAATCTTGGTTGAGTTCAATCATTTTTCTGGCTTCAAAATTCTCTTTGGGAGTTCTATCTACTCTATAAAGATCTACTAATTTATTGCCTACTCTGCTGGGTGGTAGATCAATTACTTCAATAACGTAGTCTATCTGGTCTTTACGCAGTTTAATAATGTCTCCAGGATAAACATCTCTTGCTGGTTTAACGATAGCGTCATTTACTCTAATGCGGCCTTTTTTTGAAGCGTCAGTAGCTTTACTTCTCGTTTTAAAGTATCGCGTTGCCCATAAATATTTATCTACTCGCATAACAGAAGCTTTAATTAAGCGTTAATCTCAACAAAAGTACTAGAAAATACTATCTTTGAACGATTAAAAAAATGTAGATGAAAAAGTTAAATTATTTATTAATACTTACAGCCATTATTTCTGTTGTTGTAGCTTGTGGACCCGATGATGATACAACTAGGATTTCTGAAAGAGACCGTTCTGAAGTTGATGCAGAAGATCAAATTAAATTACAGGAGTACCTAAACTCTCATTTTTGGAATTATGAGGAGTATGCCACTCATCCAGCTGGAGCAGATTTTGAAATTAAATTAGATTCTCTAGTAGGTGTAAATGCAAATAAGACTCCACTTTCCCAGCAAGTGACTAGTTCAATTCTTACTCGTGAAGGAATAGACTATACCATATATACCTTAAATGTAAGACAAGGTGGTGGCGCAACATCTCCTACATTTGCAGACAGTGCGCTAGTGAGTTATAAAGGTTATAGGCTAGATAAAGAATTAGTTAGTGAAGATCCTGATGTGTATGATCAGGTAGTTTTTGATGCATCTGTAAATGCTGTATGGTTTGATTTACCTAGTGTAGTAAGTGGATTTATGGAAGGTGTTTCACAATTTAATGGAGCCGCATCTATAACACCACAAGCTGATGGAACTCTGTCTTATAATGACAGTGGAGTAGGAGCTGTTTTCATGCCATCAGGAGTAGGGTATTTTTCAAGTGCTCGATCTAATATTCCTTCATATTCACCCTTAATATTTACTTTTCAATTACGTGCTGCTAAGACTACTGACCATGATGGTGATGGTGTTTTTTCAAAGTTTGAAGATTTAAATGGTGATCGTAATCTTAGATCACTAGATAATGCTGATAATACTGACGAAGATTTAGTAGGTCGTTTTGATTATTTAGATGCTGACGATGATAATGATGGTGTGCTTACTAAAGATGAAGATCCTGATCCTAATGGCGATGGTGATCCTAGTGACGCTAGAGATACAGATGGTGACACTATTCCAGACTATCTCGATGCTGACACAGCGATTGTGCCTACGACTTAAGGACTCAATATCGATGACTCATAAAACCTCAATTTAATTGAGGTTTTTTTATACCCTTAATTTTGTGAATATCACAAAATATTTTTTCATAAATTATTATTGTCGCTATATTTTATGTGAAATACACAATATCATTGTCTTGAATTTAAAACTTAAGATTATGAAAACTATTGCTGTTTCTATTATTACATTATTTCTTTCACTTTGTTGCTTAGCACAGACTGAATCAAGAACTACATCAGGTGATGTAACGCTTAACCAGAATATCCCTTATATTAAAATAGGTGCAGGGTACTGGATGCCTACAGGGAATCTTTCTAAATTTTTAAATAACTCTCCATTCTTTGATCTATCTATTGTAATCCCAGATGAGTCCTACAGTAGGAGTTTTGAGTTAGGAATTCAGTTAGTGGTTCCACAACAAGAGAATTACTTTTTGTTAAGAGAAGATAATTCAGATTTTGAGATTGAGGCTACAACGGTACTTAATGCTTTTGTAAAACTTAATAAGTACATTTGGGAAAAGGATCGTAATCGATTAGAGCTTCATTTTGGACTAGGAATATCTTCCATTTTTTTAGATCCGGTCACAAGTGCTGGAGATGAGGTTCTCGATTATGATAATATCAACTCATTTTTAGTTGCACCTGGAATATCTTATACTTTTAGCTTTAGAGATAAATCCATTGTTCAACTATCACTAGATACTCATTATACACCGTTTAAAATGGAGCGTGGAACCACCAAAGATTTGAATACTTTTTCTCTGTTACCTAAACTTTCTTATCGTTTCTAATAGCTTTATGAAAGTATTAACCATGCATCTCAACAACTAATGGGTAAAGCAAGCAAAAAAAAATCCTTAGAGTTCATAGCTCTAAGGATTTTTAATTTTATGAAGTAGCAGGCTATTTTCTAGCCATTACTTTTTCAGCTTTTAAGGCGATGTTCTCAGCATTTAAACCATACTTTTCTAATAACTGAGCAGGTGTACCACTTTCTCCAAAGGTGTCTTGTGTTGCTACAAACTCTTGTGCTGTAGGGTGGTGCATAGCAAGTGTACGTGCTACACTTTCTCCTAATCCACCTAAAAAGTTATGCTCTTCGGCAGTCACCACACAACCCGTTTTCTTTGCGCTTGCTATAATAGCAGCCTCGTCCAGTGGTTTAATGGTGTGTATATTAATAATTTCTGCACTGATTCCTTTTTCATTTAATACTTTGGCAGCTTCTAGAGCTTCCCATACTAAATGTCCTGTTGCAATAATGGTTACGTCTGTACCTTCTTGAAGAGTAACGGCTTTTCCTATTTCAAAAACTCCATTTTCTGGAGTGAAGTTAGCTACTTTAGGACGACCAAATCTCAAATAAACCGGTCCATGATGTGCTGCTATAGCCAGTGTTGCGGCTTTAGTCTGATTGTAATCACAGGTGTTGATCACTGTCATTCCTGGGAGCATTTTCATCAATCCTATATCTTCTAGAATTTGATGCGTAGCACCATCTTCACCTAGGGTTAAACCTGAGTGCGATGCACATATTTTTACATTCTTATCTGTATAGGCAATACTTTGTCTAATTTGATCATAAACACGACCTGTGGAGAAATTTGCAAAGGTTCCCGTAAAAGGAATTTTACCACCTATGGTCATACCAGCAGCTATTCCCATCATATTAGCCTCAGCTATACCTACTTGAAAAAAGCGCTCTGGATGATTTGCTGCAAAGGCATTCATTTTAAGAGAACCGGTTAAGTCTGCACAAAGAGCTACTACATTTTCATTAGTTTTTCCTAGCTCTGTGAGTCCGTCACCAAAACCTGATCTTGTATCTTTATTTCCTGTGTTTTCGTAAATTTTCATATACTCATACTGTTTGCACAGCGTGTTTTAATTAATAATCACCTAAAGTTTCTGGGTTCTGGCTCAAGGCCTCAGCAAGTTGCTCGTCATTAGGTGCGATACCATGCCATGCATGAGAGCCCATCATAAAGTCTACACCATTCCCCATTTCAGTGTGAAGAAGGATGCAAACGGGCTTTCCTTTTCCTGAACGTTCTTTTGCTTCATGAAGGCCATTTAAAATAGCGTCCACATCATTTCCTTTATTTACGGTTATGACATCCCAGCCAAAAGCTTCAAACTTATTACGCAAGTCACCTAGCGCTAGAACTTGCTCAGTACTACCATCTATTTGCTGGCCGTTTACATCTATAGTAGAAATTAAATTATCTACCTTATTTGCGGCAGCATACATAGCAGCTTCCCAGATCTGTCCTTCTTGTAGTTCTCCATCACCATGCAGTGTGTAAACCATTTTAGAATCGCCGTTTAACTTTTTAACCTGAGCAGTTCCTATGGCTACGCTCATTCCTTGACCTAAAGAACCGCTCGCTATACGTACTCCAGGTAAGCCTTCGTGAGTAGTCGGGTGCCCTTGTAGCCTAGTGTTTAATTTTCTAAAAGTACTTAACTCAGCTACTGGAAAATATCCAGCACGAGCGAGCACGCTGTAGAAAACTGGTGATATGTGACCATTAGAAAGGAAAAATAAATCTTCATTTTTTCCGTCCATATCGAACTTAGGATCGTGATCCATCACTTCGTTATATAGAGTCACTAGAAATTCTGTGCAACCTAGAGATCCTCCAGGATGTCCACTACTTACCGCATGTACTTGTCTCACGATGTCGCGACGTACTTGAGATACTAAATCTTTTAAGTGCTGTGTATCAGCCATTTTAAGTATTTTTGATGATGTTTCAAAGTTAGAACCATTCCCCTTTTTATAAGGAATGAAACGTACATCACTTATTAACGAAAACCATTGTTTTGTAAACAAATTAATAAAAAACAGTTTTAAAAGGAGCTTAAGCCTTTTAATAGTACTAGTTATTTTTATGACGCTTTCGCGAAAGCGTTATTATCAAAATCCTCACCTTTTCACTTATCGTTTTTAATCTTTTAAATTCAAGTTCAAATTCATTCAAGTATCTTTGCACTTCATGAAATTTGATTTATTACAAACCGATTCACAAAGCCAAGCGAGAGCTGGAGTTGTCCATACAGATCACGGAGCGATTGAGACTCCTATTTTTATGCCTGTAGGTACACTAGGTACCGTAAAAGGTGTTCATCAACGTGAGTTAGAAGATGAGGTGAATCCAGATATAATACTGGCAAACACCTATCATTTATACTTGCGACCAGGAATAGATGTGCTAGAAAAGGCTGGTGGATTGCACAAGTTTATGAATTGGGATCGTCCTATTTTAACAGATTCTGGTGGTTATCAAGTGTATTCCTTAAGTGCAAACCGCAAGATTAAGGAAGAAGGAGTGAAATTTAAATCACATATAGATGGTTCTTATCACTTTTTTACACCAGAACGTGCTATGGATATACAGCGCAGTATAGGTGCAGATATTATTATGGCTTTTGATGAGTGTACACCTTATCCATGTGAGTATAATTATGCAAGACGCAGTATGCACATGACCCATAGATGGTTAAAGAGATGTATAGAGCATTTTAATAATACGCCTGATAAGTATGGTTTTAAACAGACCTTATTTCCTATTATACAAGGTAGTACTTATACAGATTTAAGACAGCAAAGTGCAGAGTTTATAGCAAATTGTGATTTACCTGCAAATGCTATAGGTGGTCTCTCAGTAGGTGAGCCGGCTGAAGAAATGTATGCTATGACTGATGTAGTTACAGCGGTATTACCTAAAGATAAACCTAGGTACCTTATGGGTGTAGGAACACCTATTAATTTACTGGAAAATGTAGCGCTAGGTGTGGACATGTTTGATTGTGTAATGCCTACTCGTAATGGTCGCAATGGTATGATATTTACCGCTCATGGTACTATGAACATGAAGAATAAGAAATGGGAAACAGACTTCTCTCCACTTGATCCAGCAGCATATGCATGGGTAGATACTGCTTATTCTAAGGCTTATGTAAGGCATCTATTTACTGTAAATGAAATGCTGGGAAGACAAATTTGTACCATACACAATTTATCGTTTTATTTATGGTTAATGAGAGAGGCACGTAAACATATTCTTGCCGGTGACTTTAGAACATGGAAAGATAAGATGGTAAAACAAATGGATAATAGACTCTAGTGCTTAAAATTCTAGATAAATATATACTTAAACAGTACTTAGGAGCATTTTTGCTGCTGCTGTGTCTTTTCATTCCTATTATGATAACGGTTCATATAGCTGAGAAGATAGGTAAAATCATAGCTCAGGACATACCGTTTACTGAAGTGATGATGTATTTACTGGACTTTACCATATACTTCTCTAACTTCTTGTTTCCTATTTTCCTGTTTATATCTACCATGTTTTTTACCTCTAAGCTGGCTAATAATACTGAGGTAGTCGCTTTTTTAAGTTCTGGAGTTTCTTATAATCGCTTTTTAAGGCCTTATTTAATAGGAGCTGTTATAGTTTGTGTTACGGCACTTGCATTTAGTACCATATTTGTGCCTGATGCTGCTGCTGGTTTTAATGAATTCCAGTACAAGTACTTTAAGTCTGAACGTGAGAAACAAACCTCAAACGTGTTCAGACGTATTTCTGATAATGATTATGTCTATGTGAGTAATTACCAGTCTAAGACAAAAAGAGGTTATAACTTTACCTTAGAACATTTTGAAGATGATGAGCTAGTTTATAAAATTTATGCAGACCGCATTACGTTTAAGGATAGTCTTTATACCTTAAGTAATTATAAAAAACGTCTCCTTAAAGAAAATGGTGAAATTATTACCACTCAGATTAAATTAGATACCGTCATGAATTTTGATATAGATGAGTTAACACCATCATCTTATATTGCAGAGACACAGTCTTACCAGGAGCTACTAGATTTTATAGAAAAAGAAGAAAGTCGTGGAAATGGAAATATGAATGTCTATTATGTAGAGAAACATAAAAGAACCTCTATTCCTGTAAGTGCATTAATATTTACCATTATTGCGGTAGCTGTGTCATCAGTTAAAAAGCGTGGTGGTATGGGCGTGAATCTAGCCATAGGGCTTGCTATAGCGATGAGTTATATGTTTTTAGATAAAGTATTTGGGACTATTGCAGAGAAAAGTACTTCTTTTGAGCCATGGATTGCCGTATGGGTTCCTAATATATTCTTCGGTATTGTTGCTCTTTTATTGATACGTCATGCGCGACGATAGGTTACTTAATTATCTACACCTTCATTTTATAGTTTTTATTTGGGGTTTTACGGCTGTTCTAGGCGCGTTAATCAGTATAGACTCAGTGCCATTGGTATGGTATCGCATGTTAATCGCTGTAGTAATGATAGTGGTTTACATGAAGGTTAAAAAAGTTCCTTTTCAGTTCAGTGGTGTTCACAAATTATCCCGCAAGAGACTTTTATCTATATGCTTAGCTGGTGCAGTTATTGCATTACACTGGATTACATTTTTTGGTGCCATAAAAGTGTCAAACGTGTCGGTCACTCTAGCGATGATGAGCACAGGAGCTTTTTTTACAGCATTGTTAGAACCGCTTTTTACGCCTAAGAAACTGGTGTGGTATGAATTGGTTTTTGGTGTGGTTATCATAGGTGCGCTCTATTATATTTTTCAAGTAGAGACTCAGTATGTTTTAGGCATGATACTGGGACTGATCAGTGCTTTTCTTAGTGCTACGTTTTCAATAATGAATGTAACATTTGCTAAGGATCATCCACCATCTATGATTTCTTTTTATGAATTATTAAGTGGTGTGGTGTTATTATCATTTTTCTTTTTGTTGCCGCAGTTTCATTTTGTGACTCCACAAGAACTGTCTAGTGATGATTGGCTTTGGCTAGTTATTTTGGCTAGTATTTGTACAGCTTATGCTTTTATTGCTAGTGTTAAAGTGATGAAGTTTTTAAGTGCATACACGGTCATGCTCACCACTAATTTAGAGCCTGTTTATGGTATTCTACTCGCTTTTTTAATTCTAGGAGATGCAGAGCAAATGACACCTCATTTTTACATAGGTGCCTTAGTAATTCTATGTGTCATTATTTTAAACGGATTTATAAAAACGAGGTTTAAGCGCAAATAGTAGGTACTACTTAAAGATTGCTGTGTTAAGGTGTGTCAATGGTTTTTTATTCATGCTTTCGCGTAAGCGTGGTACTTAAAAGTCACTTCTGTTCATGTTCTTAACATCTTATACCAATTTGTGTTTAGAATCTCAAGTGAAGATGAAACGATTTATGAAGACATTTTATTCCAATTAGGTATTATGTCTTTATAGGGCTTACTGCTTAAAAGATTCTATTATATTTGCTTTACCAAACAGAATAACCTGAAGTTTATGGAATATCTTGATTTTGAATTACCTATCAAGGAACTAGAAGAAAAATACCAGCAAACACTTGCTATAGGAAGCGATAGCGAGGTAGATGTTACTGCCACTTGCAAGCAAATAGAAAAGAAATTAAAGGCAACTCGTAAGGAGATTTATGGTAATTTAACACCATGGCAGCGTGTGCAAATGTCCCGTCATCCTGCGCGTCCTTATACTTTAGATTACATTAAGGCCATTTGTGGGGAAACCTGGTTAGAGCTGCATGGTGATCGAGGAGTTAAGGATGATAAGGCGATGATAGGCGGATTAGGTAAAATAGGTGACCAGAGCTTTATGTTCATAGGTCAGCAAAAAGGATTTAATACAAAGACACGCCAGTACCGCAATTTTGGTATGGCAAATCCTGAAGGCTACCGTAAAGCACTGCGTTTAATGAAAAGCGCAGAGAAATTTGGTGTTCCCGTAGTGTGCTTGATCGATACTCCTGGAGCATATCCTGGCCTGGAGGCAGAGGAACGTGGGCAAGGTGAAGCTATTGCTCGCAATATTCTGGAAATGACTCGTTTAAAAGTGCCTATTATCGTAATGATTATAGGTGAAGGAGCTAGTGGTGGAGCCTTAGGTATAGGAGTAGGAGATCGAGTGGTGATGTTAGAAAATACCTGGTATTCTGTGATTTCTCCAGAATCTTGTTCGTCTATTTTATGGCGCAGTTGGGAATTTAAGGAACAAGCTGCTGATGCGTTAAAACTTACCGCAAAGGATATGAAAAAGATGAAACTGGTAGATGAAATTCTTAAAGAACCAGTAGGTGGTGCACATACTAATAGAGAAGATACGTTTAAGGCCGTTAGCGCGTGTATCATGCGCCACTATGATGAGCTGAAAAGTTTAGATTCTAAAGACCTTGTAGAACAGCGCATGGATAAATATGCGCAAATGGGTGTTTATACTGATTAATCATACCACTTTGTTTTTTGATTCTTACTAAAAATAGGAGAGAAGGAAACGCTTTATGAAGACATTATAAATACGTAGTAGAGATTTTCTGATATTAAAATCCTCAAACTAAAAGTTTGAGGATTTTTTATTTGATGATTTCGGTATTACTATCGAAGTGCTTTAAGATCCAGCGCTTAAGTCTTGAGATTCATAAGCACCAGCATCGGGAGCGGTGGCTGGTCTAGGGTTTCCTAAAATATCATTGGCTGCACCTGTCATAGGGTTTGCAATGCCATTTGCGCCACCTGTATCATCTATTTCTAGCTCATTATTATCTTCATCTTTAAAGATAGGATCTTGATTAATCACGTTAAGATTATATAATGAAGTATTTGTAAAATCATAATGAGGTAACCCTGTAAAATCATTAAAACGATCATTGAATTTAAGAAGTGAGTTTTCAAAACTAAAGTTGAATTGAGACACACCATCATCTGCTAGAATGAATTCTATATCTCGATCACCATAGATAATACAGTTTGTAAACTGAGCTTGTATTAAATCAGCGGTAAATTCAGTATTAGGGATAAGGTTTGAAATGAATAGGGTAGGATCCTGTCTAAAACTACTGTTCCAGTAATTTGCTATAGTACAATTATTAAAACGATACTCGCCACCTAATCTAAGAACTAATGAGGACTGGCCTGAATTGTTAATGACTAGATTTTCTGCCTCTATATGACCAGTAGTAGCGATTATTCCAGAGTTAGAACTATTATATATTTGAGTATTGTTGACTTTAAGGGTAGCACCATTTGAGGAAGGATTGCTATTATCCATTATAATACCTACACTAGCATTTTTAATGGTCGTGTGATTAATGATGTTATCTTTACTACCATCTGTGAGCCATATAGCTGCCCACTGGCCAGCGACATCAGCATAGATAGGCTCTAGTCGATCACCTTCAAATATGACTTCATTTTCTAAATCATCGGTAGTAGATGGAAGTCCATTAACTTGTAAACTTCCTTCATTACCTACTATAATACCACTGCCACTATGAAAGTGTAATCGTGCTCCGGCATCTATAGTTAACGTTTTATTTGCTGGAACGGCTGCAAATCCATAGATCACATAAGGTTTTGCTGCAGTAAGCGTGAGTTCTGTATCGTCGAGTATAAAACCGTTTATTCTAATTTCTTCTCCATCTTCATTAGTGCCCAGTAATAAGGTCTCTTCTACACCTTGTGCGTCTCGGGCTGGAAAAAGAAATATCGCATCTTGAACTAGAGTCACGAGTTCCACTTTTTGAAGATTAGGACCATTATCAAACTCTACAGCATCGGTGTATAAAAATTCATCTCCATTTGAAAAATCATTTATGTCTATTGTGGTTTCTACAAAAACAAAAAGAGAATCTTTGGCCAGTAGCTCTACGTTTTCAAAAACACGTCCAGGAACTCCATCTACGGCAAGTCTGTAGTTTGAGTTTTCGCCTTGAGCTAGAGCCACACGAGGAATGACTATATCATTACTACTGTTATTGTAAACTTTAAAGGTACGTGTACTAGAACCTATATTAGTAAATACAGTATCTAGGAAAACCGTGTCTTGTGAAAATCTTAAGTCTCCTGTACTATTTGAAAAAGAAAAATCATCTCTACAAGATGAGAAGATAATGGTTACAATAAGTACTGTAATTAATAGGACGTATTTTTTCATGAGAGTGTTTCAAATAAATCTCTTAACTCTTGAGAGATTTTTACCGGTTTACCTTTTTTATTAATGGCGCACCACACAGATTTTGTTTTAACAAGCAGCTGTTTAGTAGTGGCGTTATAGATTTCTATAAAACGTTCATACTTTACATTTGTTGCTTGACCTACTTGTGTTTTAATCTCAATGGTATCTCCTAGAAAAGCCGCCGCTTTATACTCTAGGTTATGCTTGATCATTACCCAGTCAAACTGTTTTTTAAGGGCTTCAGTTCCTATATTAAGCCAGTGTTCTACGGCAATGTCATTTGCCCATTTATTATAAACCACATTATTCACATGGTTCAAGTCATCTATCTCATCGTTTGTTACTTTTCTGGTAACGGTGTATATCGGTAAATCTGCGGTAATCACTATTTTTTAATTTTAATTTCAAACATTTTATCCCATCGCTTTCCGGTAATGAAAATGGTTCCTGTTTTAGAATTATAAGCTATTCCATTAAGAACGTTATCATCCTTATCAGCATTAGGGATTTGAGCGGTTATGGTTTTTAAATCTATGACTCCTTCTACTACTCCTGTTGTAGGGTTTATGATGGTAATACCATTAGTTTGATACACATTTGCATAAATTTTACCATCGATCCATTCCAGTTCGTTAATTTTGGAAATACTGTTTTTAGTAGAAATGACCTGAATGTAACCTAGTTCTTCATAGGTGACAGGATCTATTTTCCATATTTTATCAGTTCCATCACTTTTATAAAGGTAAGTACCGTCATTACAAAGTCCCCAGCCATCTTTACTTTTCCCGTATCTAAAGTCGTCTATTCTATTTAGTCCTAAATCATAAACATACCCATATCCAGCTTTCCACGATAATTGGTAGATTTTATCATTAAGAATAGTCATACCTTCTGCAAAAATATGGTCCGGTAATTCTAGCTTTTTTAAAGTTTCGCCGGTCTTTGCGTTTGTGATTCTCAAGTCACTCTCTCTAAACTGTCCAGTGCTTTCATAAAGCGAGTCTCCATAAAATTCTAAACCTTGCGTGTAAGACTCTTGTAAATGAGGATAAGTAGCAATCACTTCCATTTGGTAAACCTTGGCAGGCTTAGAAGCATATCTTGTAATATGCTCAGACTTAGAAACCATGTTCCCATCTTTAAAAATATGCGCTTGAAAGGTTAATTTCCCTAAGGGTTGATTTTCTAGCTTTCGCGAAAGCGTAATACCATGTTCTCCTTCCACTTTATGATCATTTATGGTCCATAAAACAGAGTCTATACCCATTCCAGCAGCGTCTATTACTGATAAATTAATGGTGTCAGCGTTAGTGTAAGAACTTTTAGGGTTAGAAATTTCTACACTGTAATTTTCTTTAAAGGTGTCAATATCATTCTTACATGCTGTTAATAAGGTGATTGCAAGTAAGCTTGTTGCGGCATATTTCCAGTTCATAGATGGTTTTTAATGACCCGAAATATAATGATAAAAATGCTTGCTTAAAATCTTTGCAGACTATAAACAAGGTTATATATTTGCACCTGGCAAGTCCTACACAACTAGCTCCTGTTGAACTCCTCCAGGGCGGGAACGCAGCAAAGGTAAGCGGTCGTAGCAGTGTGATGTAGGTAGCTTGCCTTTTTTTATGGCTATAAGCGAAATGCAAGTTTCTCAATTCTAGTTTGTTATGAAAAAAGTAGTTCTCGTTACAGGTGGTTCTAGTGGTATAGGTAAGTCCATCGCTATCTATTTACAGGATAAAAATTATACCGTTTATGGTACGAGTCGTAACCCAGATCGCTATGCAGATAGTCCTGTAAAATTACTAGCTATGGATGTTAAAGATGCGGTATCTATTCAAAATGCCGTTGATCAACTCATTCAACAGGAATCCCAAATTGACATTCTCATAAATAATGCAGGTGTAGGAATCACAGGTCCTGTAGAAGAAACTCCTATGGATGCGATCCACGCTGCAATGGATACTAATTTTTATGGACCTTTACGTGTGTTACAGGCTGTAATGCCGCACATGCGTGAACGCAAAAGTGGTCGGGTAATTAATATCACCAGTATTGCTGGTTACATGGGGTTACCGTATCGTGGGATTTACAGTGCTAGTAAAGGCGCACTAGAAATTATTACTGAGGCATATCGCATGGAATGTGCTCATTTGAATATTCATTTTAGTAACGTAGCACCAGGTGATTTTGCAACTAATATTGCTGCCGGTAGATTTCATGCACCAGTGGTAGAAGGAAGTGATTATGCGGCTGGTTATTCTAAGACTTTACAACTTATTGACGAGCATGTAGATGATGGCAATGATCCACAAGAGATGGCAATTAAGATTTATCAAATACTAGAAGAAAAAAATCCAGGAATACATTATAAAGTAGGTAGCTTTTTACAGAAGTTCTCTATCGTTCTTAAAAAGATCTTACCTGAAAAAAGATATGAAAAGATGTTGAAGAAACATTACAAGCTTTAAAAATCACTAGCTAGTCGTTCGAGTTCTTGAAGATTTTCTATTTTAATATTCTTTCCTTGAGTAGAGATATATCCTTTTTTCTTAAAATCAGAAAGTAATCTTATACAAGATTCTGTAGCTGTGCCTATCGCTGCTGCTAGATCTTCACGTGAAAGAATTAAAGTTAGATTTCCAGTTTCATCATCTTCACCAAACTGGTCTTTTAAATACAGTATAGATTGTGCTAGTCGCTGTTTTACCGTTTTTTGGGAAAGATCTACAATCATATCATCTGCGGTACGCAGTTCTGTGGCCATGGTGACTAGTAATTTTCTAACAAAGGCTGGATTATCTGCAATACGTTGCTCTATGGTGGATTTAGGAATAAAACATACTTCCATGTCTTCTAGTGCTGTGGCGCTTAAATTTGCATTTTCATCACATACTACAGAGCGCTGTCCTAAGATTTCTCCTTTAGAAGCAATTTTAACGATTTGATCACGACCTGATGAGGTCACTTTAGATAGTTTTGAGGCGCCTTCTCTAACACAATATATACCACTAAGACGCTGCCCTTCTTTAAAGATGGTAGCTCCTTTTTTTATAATTCGGGTTTCTTTTGCTCTGTTTATTTCAGTGAGTTCCTCAGTATTAAGCGCTTTAAGCGCATTATACTGTCTCACAATACAATTTTCACATTTGTTACTCATTCTTAGAACTTTACCTGCCTTAACAAATTTAAGAATTAGCGTTAAAAGTATGTTTAGTTTTTTAGTCATATTTTCACAAAATCTTGTTCAAAATAAATTAAATTTTATTGAACTAAATAAGGTGTAAAGCTGATAATTATCATATTTTAAAATGTTTACGTGATGCACTTTTGTACTTAGGTATAAAGAGCAAATAATAGTATTATGGATAATTGTTTCCATTGTGGTGATCCTTGTGTGGATCAAACCATTAAGCATGATGATAAATCGTTTTGCTGTAATGGTTGTCAACTGGTGTATGAAATCTTAAATGAAAATGATTTAGGGAATTATTATAGCCTAGATAGTAATCCAGGAATCTCGCCTAAATTCTCACGCGATAAATTTAATTTCTTAGAAAATGAAGATATTGTCGCAAAACTACTTGAGTTTAATGAAAACGATGTTCAAGTAGTTCAATTATCGATCCCTTCTATACACTGTAGTTCTTGTATATGGGTACTTGAAAATTTACAACGCATTCATAAAGGTGTAAAATCTTCTCAAGTAGATTTTCCTAAAAAACAGGTGCGAGTTACTTTTAATTCTAATGAACTCAACTTGAAAGATCTGGCAGTTCTTCTGGGAACTATAGGGTACGAGCCATACATTTCTCTAGAAGATTATGATGATAAGGAGAAAAAACCAGATCGCTCTTTAATATACAAGCTAGGTGTTGCTGGTTTTGCCTTTGGAAATGTAATGTTTTTATCATTTCCAGAGTATTTTGAAGTAGAAGAATTTTGGTTAGAGCAGTTTAAAGGGCTATTCCGCTGGATGATGTTTTTATTCTCATTGCCAGTCGTGTTTTATGCTGGTTTTGATTATATTAAGTCTGCTTATAAAGGAATTACCTCTGGTATTTTGAATATAGATATTCCTATCGCTTTAGGGATTATAGTCTTATTTGTACGCAGTACCATAGAAATTGTTTTTGACTTAGGAACTGGATTTTTAGACAGTCTTACGGGCTTAGTATTCTTTCTTTTACTAGGTCGTTTTTTTCAACAACGTACTTATGCTTACTTATCGTTTGACAGGGATTTTAAATCCTATTTCCCGATTGCTGTTACTAAGTTGAATAAAAATGGAGCTCAAATAACAGAGGAACAACTGCCTATTTATAAGGTAGAAAAAGGAGATCGATTATTAATACGTTCAGGCGAAATTTTACCTGTCGACGCCGTATTGTGGAGTGATAAGGCAAGTATGGATTACAGTTTTGTCACAGGAGAGTCTGATCATATTACTAAGGGTTTTGGAGAGGTTCTTTTTGCTGGAGGAAGACAGCAATCTGGTGCGATAGAGGTAGAGGCTATTAAAAATGTAGAGCAAAGCTATTTAACCAGTTTATGGAGTAATGATGTGTTTAAGAAAAAGCGTCATTCTAGTTTTCAAACTCTTGTAGATCGTATTTCAAAAAGATTTACCATCACTATTATCAGTATTGCAGTATTAGGTGCGCTAGCTTGGTTATTTATAAACCCATTAACCGCTATAAATGTGTTTACAGCAGTTCTTATTGTGGCCTGTCCATGTGCTATTGCTTTATCTACACCTTTTACTATGGGAAATATGCTGCGCATTTATGGTAATATGGGGTTTTACTTAAAAGAATCTGTCATTATAGAACGCATGTCTCAAATAGACACGATTGTATTTGATAAAACAGGAACGATTACAACAAGTTCTAGTGCTCAAATAGAGTATCAAGGAGAACCACTTAACCAGCAGCAAGAGGTAAATCTTGCTAGTACACTACGTGGTTCAAATCACCCCTTAAGTAGAGCACTCTATCAAGAATTAAAGAAGAATGATATCTTACCAGCACTGGACGATTTTCAAGAAGTCCCAGGAAAAGGCTTGATATCTAGACTTGATAAAGAGGTCATTAAAGTGGGCTCGCCATCATTTACTGCGGCACAATCTGCGTGTGATGGACAGGAAGAAACAGCAGTTCACGTAAATTATAATGAGCACTATAAAGGGAAATATGTCTTTAAAAATAAATACCGTACAGGCATAGAAGAGCTTTTTAAAAGGTTAGAAGATCATTACCAGCTGCATGTCATTTCTGGAGATAATGATGGAGAGCGAGCGCATTTAGAAAAGTTATTACCGTCTCAAGTATCCTTAAACTTTAACCAGCAACCAGAGCAAAAACTAGAATATATTAAAAACCTACAATCGCAAGGCTGCAAAGTCATGATGGTAGGAGATGGGCTTAATGATGCAGGAGCTTTGGCTCAAGCAGATGTAGGTGTTTCTATTGCTGAAAATGTGAACGTATTCACGCCAGCCTGTGATGGTATTATGGATGCTGGTATTTTGAACCAGATGGATGATGTGATTACGCTTTCGCGAAAAGCGGTAAACATCATAACCTGGTGTTTTGTACTGTCTCTATTTTATAACTTCATAGGGATTACCATCGCACTAAGCGGTAAATTAATGCCAGTAATGGCGGCTATTCTTATGCCAGTAAGTTCCTTAAGTGTAGTGTTTTTTACTACGATTATGACTAATCTTTTAGGTAGAAAATGGAACAAAAAAACTTTGTAAAACTGACAATTGTCATGTTTTAAAGAAGACTTGATAAATACTTTTGTGACGATAATTCAAATAGGTATGAGTATCATTTATATGTTATTAGCGGTGAGTGTCGTTGTGGCACTTGTATTTTTTGTCCTTTTCATAGTTTCTGTGAAAAATGGACAATATGATGACACATACACGCCCAGTGTGCGCATGCTGTTTGATGATGAGGTGGTGAACCCCACTAAGACTAAAGAAAACAACCAAATTAATTCAAAATAATTATGCAATTAGAACAATTCCATTACGATAATAAAATCGTTAAGAAGTTCCTCTACGCAACCATCCTGTGGGGTGTTGTAGGAATGTTAGTAGGTCTTTTACTGGCCTTTATGTTTTTGTTTCCTAACCTGACAGATGGGATTTCGTGGCTTAGTTTTGGTCGTTTGAGACCATTACATACTAATGCTGTGATCTTTGCCTTTGTCGGGAATGCTATTTTTGCTGGGGTTTATTATTCTACACAGCGCTTACTTAAAGCTCGTATGTGGAGTGATTTACTTTCTAATATTAACTTTTGGGGCTGGCAATTAATAATTGTCGCGGCGGCCATCACACTTCCGCTAGGGTTTACGTCTTCTAAAGAATATGCTGAACTAGAGTGGCCTATTGATATTGCAATCGCTTTAATTTGGGTGGCTTTTGGTTTGAACTTAATCGGGACTATGGTTAAGAGAAGACAGCGCCATTTATATGTAGCGATATGGTTTTACATCGCAACCTTTGTGACCGTAGCTGTACTGCATATCTTTAATAGTATGGCATTACCAGTAACTGCATTTAAAAGTTATTCAGCTTATGCAGGTGTGCAAGATGCATTAGTACAATGGTGGTATGGTCATAATGCGGTAGCATTTTTCTTAACGACACCATTCTTAGGATTAATGTACTATTTCGTTCCTAAGGCCGCAAACAGACCTGTTTATTCTTATAGACTATCTATCATTCACTTCTGGTCCTTAATATTTATTTATATCTGGGCAGGACCTCACCACTTATTATATAGTGCGTTACCAGATTGGGCACAAAATTTAGGAGTTGCCTTCTCTGTTATGCTTATCGCTCCATCATGGGGTGGAATGATTAATGGATTGTTAACACTACGTGGTGCCTGGGATAAGGTGCGTACTGATCCGGTTTTAAAGTTTATGGTGGTAGCGATTACAGGTTATGGTATGGCTACGTTTGAAGGTCCTATGCTGTCTCTTAAAAACGTAAACGCGATAGCTCACTTCTCTGACTGGATTATTGCTCACGTTCACGTAGGAGCACTAGCTTGGAATGGGTTTATGACTTTTGGTATTATTTATTATCTAGTACCTATTCTATTTAAGACTAAACTAGCCTCTACTAAACTGGCAAATTTCCATTTCTGGATAGGAACGCTAGGTATTATTTTATATGCACTACCTATGTATGTTGCAGGATTCGTTCAAGCATTTATGTGGAAACAATTTAATCCTGATGGAACACTAGCTTATGGTAACTTCTTAGAAACCGTAAATGAAATTATGCCTATGTACTGGATGCGTGCTATAGGTGGAGTATTCTACTTAACCGGTATGCTGGTGCTTGTTTATAATGTTATCATTACTATAAGACAAGGTAGCACGGTAACAGATGACCTTGTAGAAGCAGCTCCATTAACCCGAGTATCTAAAAGTAGAACTGCTAGTGAAGGATGGCATACCTGGTTAGAAAGAAAACCGTTAAAACTGACGCTTTATTCAACCGTAGCTATCTTAATAGGTGGACTGGTTCAGATTGTTCCATCATTAATGGTAGATGATTATATACCTGTAATTTCAAGTGTGAAACCTTATACTCCATTAGAACTTGAAGGAAGAGATATTTATATCAGAGAAGGTTGTGTGGGATGTCACTCGCAAATGATAAGACCTTTCCGTAGTGAAGTAGAGCGTTATGGAGAGTACTCTAAAGCTGGAGAGTATGTTTATGATCGACCATTCTTATTCGGTTCTAAGAGAACAGGTCCAGATTTAATGAGAGTAGGTGGTAAGTACAATGATAACTGGCACTTGAATCACTTTTATGATCCACAAACGACGAGTTCTGGTTCTATCATGCCATCCTATAAATGGTTGATTGCAAACAAGCACGATCGCAGTAATGCAGGAGATAAGCTAGAAGTTATGGCAACTTTAGGAGTTCCATATTCACCAGCTGATATTGAAAATGCACAAGAAAACATGGCGGCTCAAGCACTTAAAATAGAAAAAAGCTTGATGAATGATCCAGATTTTGCAAAAACCTATGCTGCTGATAAGAAATTTGCTGAGCAAAATGGGGAAGAATTTGTAGAAATGAGAGATAGAGAAGTGGTTTCTATCATTGCATACCTGCAACGATTAGGAACTGATATTAAGGTGAAAAACGGAGACGATTTAACCATTAATCAAAACGACTAAGCCATGCTCAAATTTATAAAAGGAAATCTAGAGGCTATTGATGGTGTATCCATCTATCCCATCATATCATTACTGATCTTTTTTACTTTTTTCTTAGTACTATTTCTATATGTGTTTACTGCAAAAAAGGATCATATTAAATCTCTAAGTGAGATGCCTATTAACGAACCAACTAAAATCCAAGAAAATGAATAAATCATCATTATTTAGAATCATAACCTTTATGATTATAGCAGTAGTTCTTTTTGAACTTGTTGCTGGTAAAGAGGGAACTTGGGCTGTTCAAGAATATCCATTAATCTGGTTAATTCTAGGAGTGTTATTCTTATGTGCATACTTGTTAGAAACAAGTGTAAAAACCTTAGAAAAAGTCTTGTACAACACACTGCCTGAAGAGGCAAAGGAGCGTTATGACGCAGCTGCTCTCGCTAGTAAAGAACAGGAATTTGCAGGAATCAAAAAAGTTTATGCAAAACTCTTAGGAGGTAAACCTATGGAGGAAGAAGGCGAGATAGAAATGGACCATAATTATGACGGTATCCGTGAGCTCGATAACAATTTGCCACCATGGTGGGTTTATTTATTTTATGCCACTATACTTTTTGGTGTGGTTTATTTAACAAAATACCACGTATTTGATGCAGCTCCAGATCAGGCTGAAGAATACCTTCAAGAGGTCGCTATAGCCGAAAAGGAAATAGAAGAATATAAAAGAACTGCAAAAGACTTAATCGATGTAAACACGGTAACGCTGCTTACTGATGCCTCAGACCTTAATGCAGGAAAAACTATTTTTCAAGAAAACTGTATAGCCTGTCACAAAGCCGATGGTGGAGGTGGAATAGGACCTAACCTTACAGATAAACACTGGATTTTAGGTGGTGGAATTAAAAATGTATTCAACACCATAAGTGAAGGTGGACGTGATGGAAAAGGAATGGTGTCCTGGAAAGCAGATTTATCACCTAGTGAAATGGCACAAGTGGCCAGCTATGTAGTCATGTTTGAAGGAACAACTCCAGCAAAACCTAAAGAAGCTGAAGGAGAGATATGGGTCGATCCTAATGCACCAGAAAAAACTTCTGAACCTGAGGTAGAGGAAACCCCAGTGGACTCCACAGCTGTTACAATGAATAACTAGGAATAATAGAATAATAAAATGGAAACACCAGAAAATGAAGTTTTTAGAGACAGTATCGCTACCATTAATGAAGATGGTAAGCGCAGCTGGTTGTACCCTAAAAAACCATCAGGTAAATTTTATGATTACCGTAAATGGGTAAGCTATGGTTTACTGGCATTTTTACTGGCGGCTCCATTTATTAAAGTAAACGGCAACCAGTTCATTATGATTAATGTACTGGAGCGTCGTTTTAATATACTAGGTTTCCCTTTCTGGCCACAAGATTTCCACCTTTTTGTCATTATGATGATCATAGGTGTGGTATTTGTCATCTTTTTTACGGTAGCTTTTGGTAGAATATTTTGTGGATGGATGTGTCCGCAAACTATTTTTATGGAGATGGTGTTCCGTAGAATAGAGTACTGGATAGAAGGAGATCGAGGAAAACAAATAAGACTAGATAAGCAAAAATGGGATGCCGAAAAAATACGCAAAAAAGGAACTAAATGGTTCTTATTTGCCCTGATCTCATTCATTATTGCAAATGTGTTTCTAGCCTATTTAATAGGTAGCGATCAATTATTAAAATATATTAAAGATGGACCGCTGGCACACTTGAGCACCTTGATATCGCTGATCATTTTTACTTCAGTCTTTTATTTTGTTTTTGCTTGGTTTAGAGAGCAAGTATGTATCATCGCCTGTCCTTATGGTAGACTGCAAGGAGTATTGCTAGATGATAAATCCATCATTGTGGCTTATGACCATAAACGAGGAGAAAAAGAAGAAGGTCGAGCCCTTTTTAAGAAGAATGAAGATAGAGCAGCTACTGGTAAAGGAGATTGTATAGATTGTTTCCAGTGTGTTCATGTATGTCCTACAGGAATAGATATTAGAAATGGTACACAACTAGAATGTGTGAACTGTACGGCATGTATAGATGCTTGTGATAGCATGATGGAAAAGGTGAATCTACCTAAAGGATTGATACGCTATGCCAGTGAGGATAATATTACCAAAGGTAAAAAGTTTGAATTCTCAGCTCGCTTAAAAGGTTATACTGCCGTTTTAGTGATTCTATTAGGCGTTTTTGCAGGAATGATGTTCCTGAGAAATGATGTAGAGGCTCGAGTATTGAGACTACCAGGTTCTCTCTATGAGCACAAAGGAGAAACCATTATCAGTAATGTGTACACTTATAAACTGGTAAATAAAACGGTGGTTCCTATCGAGGATATTAGTTTTAAATTAATGTCGCATAAAGGAACTATTTCTCTTGTAAAAAATGACGGTTTTGATATTCAAAAAGAAGGCCTTGCAGAAGGTACTTTATTTATAGAACTAGAAACCGGAGCTATAAAAAGTGATAAGGAACGTGTAGAAATAGGGATTTATAGTGGAGACGATTTGATAGAAACCACTACGACCTCTTTTCTAGGGCCTAGAAGTTATAAATAATAAAAATGGTATTGTACAAACGCTTTTTTTAATCTCGCTTTCGCCAAAGCGTAATAAATATAAGTTCATTGATTACAAAAGCCTGATAGCAACAAAATAGAACAATTATGAAACTCAATTGGGGAACCAGCATAGCCATTGCGATTACACTTTTTATAGGTTTTATAATGGTGATGGTAGTAACGATGCTTACAGATAAAGGTTTTGATCACGACATGGTCACTACAGAGTATTATAAAAAAGAATTGCTTTTTCAACAAGAGATTGATGCAGAGCAAAACGCAACAAACATGGGTGAAATTAAAGGCCAAAGAACCACAACTGGTTGGGCGCTAGAATTTCCTGAAAGTATAAAAGAAACTGATTTTAAAGGAACAGTGTCCCTTTATAGACCGTCAGATAAGCAACTAGATTTTGACCTGCCTATAGTCTTATCTGGTAATTATTTGCTCATACCTGACAAACGCTTAAAAGACGGTCGATGGGACATTCTTATAACGGCTACCGTAGATGGAAAACCATTTAAATATAAGGAATCTATAATTTATTAATATGCTGTGGTCTGGTTTTATATTAGGATTATTGGGCAGTTTCCACTGTATGGGAATGTGTGGTCCCATAGCCTTTTTACTACCTGTAGAGCATAAGAAACCTGCTAAAAAAGCACTGCAAGTGTCTGTTTACCATTCTGGTAGACTGTTTGCTTATGGGTTGATAGGTCTGTTGTTGGGTCTGGTAGGGAAAAGTTTTGATCTCTTTGGACTGCAGCAGCAATTAAGTATTATAGTAGGAGCGGCCATGATTATTATGGTGGTTATTACTTATTACATAGGCATGAATTTTACAGTGACTCAACCTTTATACAGACTGGTAGGGAAATTAAAAAGTGCTATGGGTAAGGAGCTCAAGAAAAAAACATTTGATGCATTTTTTACCATGGGATTTTTAAATGGATTGCTACCATGTGGACTAGTTTACATGGCAGTAATAGGAGCGATAGGAGCTGGGAATGCTGCAGAAGGTGCTGTTTATATGATGTTCTTTGGGCTAGGTACGGTTCCATTAATGACCGCAGCGGTATATCTAGGGAACGTGATTTCCTTAAAAGTAAAAGCTGCGATGAAAAAAGCGGTTCCAGTTTTTGTAATCGCAATAGGAGTACTTTTTATAGTTAGAGGTTTAGGTCTAGGTATACCTTATCTGTCTCCTAAAAATATGAGTAATCAACAGACAGCACAAGAGTCCTGTCACACACCTATAATATTAACTGACAACTAAAATTAAAAGATATGAAAATGTTACCTCTAGTAGATTGGACCATGGGAGCCGCAATTATAGGAGTTTTTGTCCTAGTATGTGTAGCCCTTGTTGCCATAGTTATGAGTATGATGAACTCAGATAAGAAAAAGAATGAAAGTACTAAGACTGAATAAGTCTATAGTGAGAATGTTTCATGGGGCATCTTAAGGTGCATCGTGATTTATTTTGGTTAATTGGTTGAAAGAGGTATTTCTTAAGAAGTACCTCTTTCTTAGTTCTTGAGATTGATTTAGAAGGCAACCATTACTTTAAAAGCCTCCTGAGTAAAATTCAAATCAAGTTAAGTAGTTTCATAGAAGATACCGAGCGCAGCTCATGGGATAGATGTCCACAAATAAGCTTCAAAACTCACCAGTTAATCCACTAAAAAACTTTCCAAAATGAGAGGTTTAAAAATAACATTTAGGGAAATGTTACCTTTTAAACAGTCATAGAAAACAACTGTGTATCTGGTTTTTTACGTTTTAACCTTAGGTCAAATGCCATACAGATGTTGCGTACAAAACCACGACCGCTTTCTGGTACCGTAATGCGATTGCTGTCTATAAGGAGAATGCCATCTTCTTCCATTTCTTTAAGGCTTATCAGAACATCTGGTAATTCTTTAAAATATAACGTGCCATGTGGTTCCCACCTGGTTTCAAAATGGCACATCAAGTTGAGAATATGTTTTCTGATAATGAGATCTTCTTCATTTAATAAATGACCTCTGTAAACGGGAATGATATCTTGATCGAGTAGTTTTTTATACTCAGTGATACTTTTTACGTTTTGCGCAAAACCGTACCAGCTGTCGCTTATAGAAGAAACGCCTAGACCTATCATGGCTTGTGAACTGCTAGCGCTATAACCCATAAAGTTGCGATGTAATTTTTTACTTTCCATAGCGATGTTGAGTTCATCTGTTACCAGCGCAAAGTGATCCATACCTATCTCTATATAGCCAGCATCTTCCAGCATTTGTTTACCGATCTCGTATTGGGCTCTTTTTTCATCGGGACTAGGAAGGTTATCTTTAGAAAAACCACGCTGCCCGTTTCCTTTAATCCACGGCACAAAAGCATAACTGTAAAAAGCGATACGATCCGGTTTTAAAGCAATAGTTTGCTCGATAGTATGAATGACATGTTCTTGCTTTTGAAAAGGTAATCCATAAATTAAATCATGTCCTATAGATTCATAACCTAGTTTTCTAGCATTAATAGTCGCCCTTTGCACATTTTCAAAAGGCTGAACTCTATGTATGGCTTTTTGAACCTCTAGATTATAATCTTGCACACCATAACTTACACGGTTAAAACCCAATTCATGTAAGGTTTTAAGATGGTCTTTGGTAGTATTATTAGGATGTCCTTCAAAACTTAGCGCTGCATTTTTTCCTTTAATCGCAAACTTAAAAATACCATCTATAAGTCTTTTAAGATGTTCTGGTGAGAAAAAAGTAGGTGTTCCACCGCCTAGATGCAATTCACTAATCACAGGTACTTCATCAAAAAGAGTGAGGTAAAGTGACCATTCCTTAAGCAAGTTTGTAATGTAAGGCAACTCTACTTTGTGATTTACGGTAATACGCTTGTTACATCCGCAAAAGGTGCACATGGCCTCACAAAATGGTAAATGGATATAAAGACTTATTCCTTCCTTATGATTAGATTCTTTAAAACTCCTAATAACTGAGCTTTCCCAGGAGTCTTTAGTAAAGTTACTTTCTTCCCAATAAGGTACTGTAGGGTAACTGGTGTATCGTGGACCAGCCACATTGTATTTCTGAACGAGTGATGACATACCTGACTTTATGTGAGCACACCTCTATATAAGAGTCCTACGTGTGCTTTTTATGAAAGGCTAAAACTATCTAGAATGTGCCTTTTAAAACATGACAATTGTCAGTTAGTAAGAAGACTTAAAAGAAATCAAGCTATTGCTTATTAAATGCCTTCTTTTTAATAATTTTGAAACTCTAACGCTACGTATCTTTTGGAAGATTATTATCTCTATATAAAAGCCTTACATCTCATATTTATAGTCACCTGGTTTGCGGGATTATTTTACATTCCGCGGCTGTTTGTGTATCAAATAGAGGCGCATCAAGAAGAAGAACCAGCTCGTTCCATTTTACTCAGGCAATTAAAATTAATGACTCGCAGGCTTTGGTACATTATCTCGTGGCCTAGTGCTGTGCTAGCGACCGCATTTGCATTATTGCTCATTTACATCAATCCAGACATCGTTCTTGCTACGTGGATGCAAGTTAAACTGGGCTTTGTTGTACTCCTTATCATCTATCATTTAAAAACACATTTTATTTTTAAAGAATTAGAAAATGATGTCATTAAATGGACTTCAAACGGCATGCGGTTGTATAATGAAGGAGCAACTCTTATCTTATTTGCGGTTATTTTCCTTGTGATATTGCGCAGCGCTATCAACTGGATTTATGGTCTCGTGGGATTATTTGCTTTAGCAGGTCTGTTGATGATTCTTTTTAAAATCTATAAGAGATATAGAAAGGGATAAGGGTTGTGGTTTACGCTTTCGCGAAAGCAAGATTCTTATAAAATATGTGGATCAATTATAGTTGAATAATACCCATTTACATTCCTAATGTAGCATATAATTCGTTTCTTTTTTGCCTATATTTTCAAAATAAAATGAAACCGTAGCTTAGGCTATGCTTTAATTTTCTTTATCATCTAGTCAAAAAATAATTCAAATT
>NZ_CBFIBE010000003.1:0-105844 GCF_965660805.1 Nonlabens sp.
AAATACTCTTTTTTAATTCACGTTATAAGCCGTTAAATCTTGTGTAGTAAGCACACTAGCACTTTGAGGTACAGGAAGGTTCACACCTAAGGCAGAAAAATCTTCTAGTTCATAATCCAGTTGATTATCTGACTTAATTAACCCGATATCTTGTGCCCAGTAATTATCTACTACGATCACATCTTGAGCTTGTAAAAGAGTTATGGTTTGGGTAATAGGTCCTATACTTATTTCTGAACTTATACTCACTTCTATGATTAATTGAGAATGCAATACATCTGTAAATGTTCCAGCAGCTACGGTTATACTAGGCTCATTTGCGAGTTGCTTAGTAGTTGCTTTATAATTTATGTCGAGATCATAGTTATTGATCGTTTCTGTAAAAACACCGCTGGTAGTAAATAATTCAGAACCATTACTTGCGTTTTGATCATATAAAACACCGTTTGTGATGTCTATAGAAAAGTCACCTACTCCTTGAAAATCAAACCCTATGGTACCATTTCCTATAAGTTGACCGTTTGATGCGGTTAATTCACCACTGGAAAGTACACCGGTCATAATTCCTGCAGGTGCAACAGGAGTTGCAGTAAGAGTGTAATCATTTCCAGTAACTGCGGTTACTTCTAGATTATCATTAAGGACATTCTGACCAGTAGCAACATCATAATCCCATGAATTATTAATGGTAAGAGGTAAGTAACTAAAATTAGTATTGTTTCCAGAACCGTTATCATCACTTGAAGTACATGCGACTATACTTATTGCTGCTGTAAGAATTATAAAAGCTTTTTTCATGATTAAATTTTAATAGGTAAATATAGTATTAATGAAAATAAATGTGAGGTTCATATAAACCGTCTATCCCTTTTTAAGTTAAACGCTTTAAAAATAACGATAAAGTGGTATTAATTAGTCGCAAATCTAATGGGAATGGTATAAGGCACAGCAACTTTTTTACCGAGTTGCATACCTGGTATCACTTTCGGTAATTGTGCCATGACGCGATGCGCCTCTAGATTTAGGAATTTATTTTTACCAGAGGTTCTGATTTTAGAGATAGTACCAGTAGTATCTATCTCATAATTAACATATGACCTTATAAAACCTGTATGATCTGTTACCTGAGCTATATTTACATCTATAGTTTTGACTATATGTTTTGCAACTTTTTGTGACATGCATTTAGTTTGTGACTCTCGTGGTAGGTTCTCACATCCAGGATAAACAGGAGGCATTTCTATAACTTTAAAGGCTTCTTTAGAAGATATGGAATCTTTTTTAGTTGCTGTTTTATGACTCATTGCTATAGGTGGGTTGTTATTAATAGCCATAAGCTGGCGTGACTTTTTCTTTTCACCAGCACTAGCGTTAAGTGCATTTATGATGGTTTCATAAACTTGATTTGCTTCTTCTTTTTTACCAGTTACTTGTAGAATCATCGCTTTATAACGGTAAGGCTCGTAGTCATTATCCCTAAGTTCTAGTTCTTCTATGCGGTCTATATTTAAAATAGCACTGTTGTATTGTTCTCTTCCTATGAGATATTTAACGTTTTGAAAGAGATCTGCTTTCTTTTGATAAACAGATTTTTTAATTTTTTTAGAACTGTTTGAAGGTGCTGTTTTTTGTGAACCGCAGGCCACGATAATAGTTGTTACAACTATAACAAGTAATGTTTTTTTCATTGTTACCATTTGAAGTCAAAGTTATGAATTTGTCTAACTATATTTGTGGATATGGCAGGAAATACATTAGGTACTTTATTTAAGCTCACCACTTATGGAGAGTCGCATGGAATTGCGATCGGTGGAATTATAGATGGCTGTCCAGCGGGATTAAAAGTTGATCTAGATGCTATTCAAGCAGATTTAGATAGACGTAAACCAGGACAAAGCAAGATCGTTACCCAGCGCAAAGAGTCAGATACGGTTCAGTTTCTTTCAGGTATTTTTAAAGGAGTTACCACAGGAACTCCCATAGGCTTTCAAATCATTAATGAGAATCAAAAATCAAAAGATTACTCGCACATAAAAGACACTTATAGACCTAGTCACGCAGATAAGGTTTATGATGATAAATATGGAGTACGTGATTATCGAGGCGGTGGCCGCAGCAGTGCGAGAGAAACAGCGTGTAGAGTAGTAGCTGGTGCGATTGCAAAACAGCTCCTTTCAGACTTAAAAATAACGGCATTTACAAGTAGTGTTGGAGATTTAGCCTTAGATAAACCTTACCAAAAATTAGATTTCAATGAGATTGAAAATAATGTAGTAAGATGTCCAGATTCCGCTTTCGCGAAAGCGTGTGAAGAAAAAATTCTACAAATTAGAAAAGCAGGAGATACCATAGGTGGCACGATCTCTTGTGTCATTCAAAATGTACCGAGTGGACTAGGTGAACCTGTATTTGATAAACTCCATGCAGATCTGGCTAAGGCAATGCTATCGATAAACGCGGTTAAAGGATTTGAGTATGGCAGCGGTTTTGAAGGTGCACGCATGAAAGGTAGTGAACATAACGATCTCTACCATGAAGATGGAACCACACAAACTAACCATAGTGGTGGGATTCAAGGTGGCATTTCAAATGGTATGGATATTTACTTTAAAGTAGCTTTTAAGCCTGTGGCTACCTTAATTCAAGATCAAGAAACGATTAATAGTGCTGGAGAAAAAGTGACCATGCAAGGTAAAGGAAGACACGATCCATGTGTAGTGCCCAGAGCAGTTCCTATTGTAGAGGCTATGGCAGCACTGGTTCTTGCAGACCATTTCTTGAGAGCACGCACCACAAGATTATAAAATATTATATTGGCATACTTATTAAAATCAATACATGAAAAAACTAGCATTACACTGGCAAATATTAATAGGAATGATTCTCGGAATCGGTTTTGGGTTTGTGATGACTCAAATGCAATGGGGAAAAGATTTTGTAGCAGATTGGATTAATCCTTTCGGAACCATATTTGTCAACCTGCTAAAGCTTATTGCCGTACCTTTAATACTCGCTTCCTTAATTAAAGGAATCTCAGATTTAAAGGACATTGCTAAGTTCCGTAACATGGGATTGCGCACCATCATAATATATATATGTACTACAGTGATAGCTATTACTGTAGGATTAGGGTTAGTAAATCTTTTTGCACCAGGTGACGGAATTTCTAAAGAAACTATTACTAAGTTGAGTTCTACCTATGAGGGAAATTCAAATATTGCTGGTAAACTTGCTACTGCTGCACAAACCAAAGATGCAGGACCTTTACAAGCGCTAGTGGATATGGTGCCTAGTAATGCCGTTGCTGCAATGTCTAATAATAGCTTGATGTTACAAGTGATTTTCTTTGCTATTTTCTTAGGAATATCTATGTTATTAATAGGAGAGAAAAAGGCTGAGCCATTAAAGAATTTCTTTGATAGCTTGAATGATGTAGTTCTTAAGATGGTAGACTTGATTATGCTGTTTGCACCTTATGCTGTTTTTGCATTACTGGCAAACGTAGTAGTCAGTGCCGATGATCCCGAAGTATTACTAGCATTACTATTCTATGCCTTAACGGTAGTAGCAGGATTGTTAATTATGATCGTGATTTATTGTTTGATTTTTGCTTTATATGTAAAAAAATCACCGTTCTGGTTTTTACAAAAAATTGCACCGGCGCAATTACTTGCTTTTTCTACAAGCTCAAGCGCTGCGACTTTACCAGTAACTATGGAACGTGTTGAAGAACACATGGGCGTGGAAAAAGAAGTTTCCAGTTTTGTACTACCAGTAGGAGCTACTATTAATATGGATGGAACTAGTTTGTATCAGGCTGTTGCAGCTGTGTTTGTTTGTCAAGCGCTAGGAATACCTTTAGATTTAAGTGCTCAATTAACTATAGTTCTTACAGCATTACTGGCTTCTATAGGAAGTGCTGCTGTTCCTGGAGCAGGAATGGTTATGCTTGTGATCGTATTAGAGTCCATCGATTTTCCTAGTGAATTGCTTCCAGTTGCTCTTGCTCTCATTTTTGCAGTGGACAGACCGCTGGATATGTTACGTACTACTGTAAATGTTACTGGTGATGCCACCGTAGCCTCTGTAGTTGCTAAGTCTTTGGGCAAATTTGGTCAACCTCATGTAGAAAATTGGGATGATAACCTTGATGAGGTTAGCTCTTAATAGATAATGTATTGAAGTACTTACTGTGTTGTTGGACTATTTAGTTATCTTAATATCTTAGATACTGTATGTGCTAGGTGATCTCTTGTCATAAAAGAAACTCAAATAAATGCGTTATTTTATTCTAGTTCTGTCTTTTTCCTGTTCCTTTTTTGCAGTAGCTCAAAAAAGGATTCCTGTGGATCTAGTATTTGAATATAATGATGAGTTGACTTATTTCGAAAAAATATGGATAGGACATCCAGATTTAGATCGCACAACTACATTAGAGGCGATGCAAGAAGGTTATAGGCCTGATCGTGGTTTTCAATACATAAGCTGGTACGACTATAAAGCTCCTGTTCACTTAGAGGAAAATGATTTTTTTACTGTAGTATTGGGTGAAAAGTTTGATTCGTATAATTACTATTACACCGGTGATAAGGCTGCTGTAAAGAATAATTACGTTCTGGATCGATATCGCGCGTTATTAGACCTTGAACAGGACACGATGTTTATAAACGCTGATAGATTAAAGTCTTTAAAACTTATTGCGATGAGAAAGGATAGTTTATTATCTATGGCAAAGTCGTTAAGCCTGACTGAAACATTTTTAAAGGATGAAAAAAAGTACTGGAAATACTATGAAGCTTATCAAGATGTATTTCATGAAGTATTACGTAATTACAACCTAGGGATAAACTCCTTATCTCTTGATGATTTTCCTCAACTTGATTATGATTTTGAAGAAGATCATGTTAATTATAGAACATATCTTAACCTTAGTATAGCCTTCTATTTTCATAAATTATTATCTATTTCTGATTATAAGGAAATGAGAGATGTTGTGAAAGCTATAGACTCTAAAGTGTTAAGATGGAAATTAGTAACAGTGCTTAAATATGCTGTTCTTAAACGTCACGAGAAAAGCGATGATTTCTTCAAGTTGATCAAACGTTTTTCATATTCTCCTTTTCATGACCGAGAGGTTAAAATTATCTATAATAGTAGAAATAGATTATCAGTAGGTGATCCTTTTCCAGAATTAAGTGTTTCTGACTTCTATGATAAAAAGATCGATCTACAAAAAGCTAGAGGTAAGGCTGCCTATGTTTTATTATATCCAGTGAATGATAAAAATTTAGAGGCTAACTTCTTACTATGGAATCAATTCTTTTTGGATCGCAAAAATGAAAACGCTCGTTTTATGACTATAGGGTTAGGAACCGATCAGTTTAAAAGTCTTTTTAAAAATTATTTTTTAGAAAATCAAGTGGCTGGTTCACATTTAAGCACAAGTCACAAAAAGGCAAACCAATTATTAGAGAATTTGAGTATAGGTGTTGGTCCAGTAATTATACAACTAGATAAGGATTGGAGTATTATTGATTTTAACTCATTCTCTGAGTTGATTCAGTTCCCTATGTTTTCAAATCATCCATCTCCTAAATCTTGGAGCCCTAACCTAGGTGATAGACCCTAATTTTTATCATTTAGTTCTTTAGAACTTGTTGAGGTTATTTACATTTGCCTCCTTAAATATTTAAACATGTCAGATTTACAAAAACAATTAGAGAATCGATCAGGGAATTTATGTGAACTTTGCGGCGCAACAGATACTTTAGAACAAAAAGTAGGTTTGGCCGTTTATGAAGTTCCCGATTCTCCTAAAAATGTAAAAGAGACGGAAATACTAGCTTGTGCAACCTGTCAAGAACAACTTGCAGACTCAGATAAAGTGGATCCTAACCACTGGCGTGCACTTAATGACTCTATGTGGAGTACGGTTCCAGCAGTGCAAGTGGTCGTCTACAGGATGTTAGATCAACTAAAAGCAGAAGGCTGGCCGCAAGATTTACTGGATATGATGTATCTAGAAGATGAAACTAGGGCATGGGCAGAAGACGGAATACAGCGTGGTCCTCAAATCATTCATAGAGATGTAAATGGTAATATTTTAAAAAGAGGTGATAGCATAGTTATTATTAAAGATCTGGACGTAAAAGGTGCTGGTTTTACCGCAAAACGAGGAACAGCAGTGCGCAATATTTCCCTAGTGCATGATAATGCAAACCAAATAGAAGGTAGAGTAGGTCCTACACAAGTGGTTTTATTAACTCAATACATCAAGAAAACTTCTGGAGAATAGTTGTCTAAGTGAGAAGTAATGCCAATTTATTAATATGACACCTAATAAAAATAGGGATCATAAGGTTTAATTAGAATCCATTTTTATTATCAATGGCTATAGTTTAGTTTTACCAGTCTAAACCATTGACCATAATGAATTCATTTACAGCACAACAAATTTGTGACGCCTTAAACGGAACCATGCTCGGTTCAACCAGTCAAGAGATTACGGGAATAGAAGAAATTACCAAAGCTAAACCTAATGATTTAACATTTATAGGGAATCGCAAATACGCAAAACTTTGGGCAAATTCTAAGGCTTCAATTGCTATTGTAAATGATAATATTGATCTAGAACCTGGAGATAATCGTGTGTTGATTCAAGTGAAAAATGCAGATTTAGCTATGGCAAATATGCTAGAAGCTTTTTTACCACCGACTCCTGTTTTTGAAACTGATATTCACCCAACGGCAGTTGTTCATGAAACGGCTATCATAGGTGATGGAGTTCAGATAGGAGCACATTGTTATGTAGGTAAAAATGTAACATTAGGCGATGGAGTCGTTTTATACCATAATGTAAGTGTTTTTGATGATTCTACGATTGGACCGCAAACGGTAGCCTGGTCAGGAACAGTAATCAGAGAGCGCTCGCAAATAGGTGCTCAATGTATTTTTCATAATAATGTGAGTATAGGTGCTGACGGTTTTGGGTACAGACCAGCAGATGATGGTCGCGGCCTGGTTAAGATACCACATATAGGTAATGTAGTGATAGGGAATGGTGTGGAAATAGGAGCTAACTCTTGTGTGGATCGCGCTAAGTTTAACTCTACCATTATAGGAGATGGTTGTAAGATTGATAATCTCGTTCAAATTGCACACAATTGCGTGATGGGAAGGAGCTGTATAATGGCTGGTCATAGTGGTCTAGCAGGTTCAGTAACGCTAGGAGATGGAGTTGTTATAGGTGGTAGTGCTTCTATTAAAGATCACACGGTTATAGAATCTGGAGCAACAGTAGGTGCTGGTAGTGGTGTAATGAATCATGTAAAAGCTGGCCAGACCGTTCTAGGGTATCCAGCAGTAGAATCTCGTGAAATGCTCAAACAATGGGTAGCACTGCGCAAACTGGCGAAGTAGGATTTTAGTATTCATTACAAAACAACGATTTGTTTACTAACGAGATTTTCAAACTAATACCAATTTACATTCCTAACGACGCATATAATTCGTTTCTTTTTCGCTTATATTTCAAAATAAAATGAAACCGTAGTTTATGCTTTAATTTTCTTTATCATCTAGTCAAAAAATAATTCAAATTAAGAATACGGTATTAGAACCATAAATTGGTATAACAATTTAAATCTTTAATAGCTGAGTTCAGCCCAAAAAATAAAAATCACCACATCAAAAGAATAGACTACTTTTGCGCGCTATAAAAAAGTAGAACATGAAACGAATCAATAAATACAAGAAAATGTTCAATGTAGAGAAAGACATTGACCTTAAGGAACTTAAAAAGAGTTACCGCAATCTTGTAAAAGAATGGCATCCTGATAAATTTCAGGATGGTGATGATAAGAAGGATGAGGCAGAGGTAATGAGCCGTGAGATAATTGATGGATATCATTTCCTGGTAAGTATTGCGCCAGAGACTAAAGAAACAAACCTACCAGCTTACAAAGAAACAATTACTAATACTGGAATTGAAGACTTTGATCACAAAGGACGCGTTCTGGAAATAACTTTTACTGACGGGACGACTTATGAATATTTTGGCGTAGATGTAAAAATATTTAAGAAATTAATTAATGCAGACAACCGTTATCGTTTTGCAAAACGTAATATATTTAATAATTACTTATACCGTAAATCTAAGAAAGACGTAGAACAGGTCTAAGTCGTTTTAGTATTTCTATCGCATCATGAAAGATCCAAATTCATCTCAAAGTCCGTTAACTCAAGAAGAAATCGAGAAATGCATCGATATTCTTAACAGGTTGAATACAGATACTGATGAAATTTTTGAAATTCCTAAAGAGCGACGTATAGAACTTATAAAACAAGCTGGACTGCTTTCTAGGCCTAGTCGTGATGAATATAAACGACGTAAAAAAGATGCCGTAAAAGCGGCCAAAAGAAAAAAAGCCACTAGAGATAAACACGCTCGCAAAGAAACTGGAATACGCAGCGCTCGTGAAGCAAGCGTTTTTGTAGCTCCACAAGTTTTATTACAGCAAGAACTCGAGCAAAAAGATCCAGGCGAGCTAAGCACACCTAGAAACTGTTATGTATGTAAAACCATGTACACAAAACTGCATCATTTTTATGACCAGATGTGTACAGACTGTGGTGATTTTAATTATGCAAAACGATTTCAAACTGCCGATGTTAAAGGACAAGTAGCATTAATTACAGGTTCACGTTTAAAAATAGGATATCATATCTCTTTGATGTTATTACGCGGTGGCGCTACCGTGATTGCAACCACACGTTTTCCAGCAGATAGTGCGATACGTTTCTCAAAAGAACCAGACTATAACGACTGGGCTCATAACCTAAAGATTCACGGACTCGATTTAAGACATATTCCTAGTGTAGAAATCTTCTGTAACTTTATTGAGCAACGGTATGAAAAGCTGGATATTCTTATTAATAATGCAGCACAAACGGTGCGTAGACCATCAGGGTTTTATGCACACTTAATGCCTAATGAAAATCTGGAATACAGTAAGTTGCCTCCTTTTGCACAAGAATTACTTAAAGATCATCAAGAGTGCCTAGCCGAAATTAAAGCACTCTCTCCAGCAGCTTCTTCAAATAAAAATATGCCTGTAACATGGCACGGACCAGAACCAGGAATAGGCTTGAGAGCTAGCGCACAGCTCTCTCAAATCCCATATAGTTTTGATAAAGCACTTAGCGCACCAGAAGTATTCCCAGAAGGGCAACTGGATGCAGACCTACAACAAGTAGATTTAAGAAAGACTAATAGCTGGCGTCTCAAACTAGGTGAAGTAGAAACTACTGAAATGATAGAAGTGCAGCTTGTAAATTCAGTAGCGCCTTTTGTGCTCTGCAATAGACTTTCTGAAATGATGAAGAAAGAGCATACAGGTAAAAAGCACATCATCAATGTGAGTGCCATGGAAGGAAAGTTTCATACTTTTTTTAAAGAAGACCGCCATCCACATACTAATATGGCTAAGGCTGCCTTAAATATGCTTACACATACAGCCGCAGGAACTCTGGCAAAGGACGGTATTTTTATGAATGCTGTAGATACTGGTTGGGTAACAGATGAAGATCCTGCCGAACTTTCTAAGCGTAAACAAGAACTACACGATTTCCAGCCACCGCTTGACATTGTAGATGGCGCAGCACGAGTTTTAGATCCATTATTTGACGGAATTAACACTGGTAAACACTGGTGCGGTAAGTTCCTCAAAGATTATAGGCCTATAAGCTGGTAATGAAAAAGAAACCAGCATTCATTAAAGTCCTTGTAACCCTATGAATCTTATAGTGAGAATAGAAAGATAAGACTGTTGAACTATAATGATTGATGGAGTGCAGAACACGGTTTTTAATTACGCTTTCGCGAAAGCGATATCTCAATCACCAAAATTATTATTGCAAAAGGAATGATTAATTACACTAAAGATAAATTATAGTCTATTTAACTGTTCCTGAGCTACTAAATATGCTTAATCATTCCTTAGATTAATTGAGCTTGCTTATTTTAGCAACTTGATAATAAGTGTTATGTCTAAACTTCCTAAAATTAATAATTACAGAAGAAAGATTATGAAATCCCTAACCAAAGGGATCGGTAATGGACATGAACCTAAACCAGGTGACTTAACAGACTTGAATACTGTGAAACGAGTACTTATCGTGCGTACTAATCACAGGCTAGGTAATTTATTATTAATCACACCACTAGTTCAGGAAGTTATTAAAACCTTTCCTAATGCAAAGATAGATCTGATAGTTCAAGGATTTCTAGGTCCTATTATTTTTGAAAACTATGAACCGGTGGTACACATCACCAGTTTACCTAAAAAACCTTTTAAAAACCTTAAAGGATATATTAAAGGAGTTTTATCTTTAAGAAAAAGAAAGTATGATTTCTCTATTAACGCCGTGAGATCTTCTTCTTCAGGACGTCTTTATACACAAATGGCACGTTCTAGGTTTAAAGTGTTTGGTCTAGAAGAACAAGATTTTAGCGCAAATTATAAAGATGGTCAGCATATTGCAAAGGAACAGGTATATGCCTTTAGAGCTTATATGGAAAAATTAGGTTTCAAGGACCACCATGCACCTGTTAAGAATCTAAATTTAAATCTCACTCCAGCAGAGTCTCAACAAGGCCTAGCTAAACTTAGAGAAATAGTAGATGATAGCAAGAAAACTATAGCCTTATTTACCTTTGCCACAGGAAAAAAGTGTTACAAACCAGACTGGTGGATTCCTTTTTACAAAAGATTACTTTTAGAATATCCAGACTATCATATCGTAGAGGTTTTACCTTATGAAAACGTTTCTCAAATAGATTTTGCAGCGCCATCATACTATAGTAAAGATATCAGAGAGATTGCTGCATTTATTTCCCATACAGAGGTATGGATAGGCGCAGATTGCGGCATCATGCATCTAGCTAGTGCCTCTGGCGCACCAGTAGTGGGATTGTTTTCTAAAACTAACAGACATGTTTATGAACCATTTAATGGTAATAGTTTTTCTCTTTTTACAGGAGACTTAACTTATGACCAAATCATTAAAGCTGTAGATGGAGTTCTAAATTAAAATCAATTATGGCTAAACCAAGTAATACATCGCTTAAAATGAGAGTTTTTCACCGCTATTTAGGCTTTTTCTTAGCAGGAATTATGGCAGTTTATGCCGTGAGCGGTATTGTTTTAATTTTCCGTGATGGAGATGTAATGAAGCGAGAAGTGGCTTATTCTAAAGTAATAGAAACACAACTTAGTGAAAAAGAGCTAGGCCAGGCTATAGGCATTAAAAGGTTGAAAATAGAAAGTGAATCTAACAATGTGGTCACTTTTAAAAATGGAACTTATAATCTAGCTACCGGAGCTGTGGAATATAAGAAAATGGAGCTGCCATATATACTGGATAAGATGACGCACTTGCATAAAGCAAAATCGAGTCAGCCGTTGTTTTTCTTGAATATAACTTTTGGTTTAGGGTTATTGTTTTTTGTCATCTCTAGTTTCTGGATGTTTATGCCTGGAACTACCATTTTTAAAAAAGGAATGTGGTTTGTTGCTGGTGGTGTTATTCTAGCGCTGGTTCTAGTTTTTATTTAAAACCTTTTGAAAACAGTTAGGGCACTTTTATGGTGTTAATGCTTTTCAATTTACTAGATTTTTTGATAAAAATCTTAGTTGAAACTTACCGTATTTAATACCACATTAAAACCTTTACTTTTACAGCATGTCTGAAACCTTTAAAAATCAACAGCAAATCCTTGCTAAACTAGGAATTACAACGCTTAATCCTATGCAAGAACAAGCGCTGTTAACCATTCCTGCATATCCTAACACCATTTTATTATCACCTACAGGAACTGGAAAAACACTAGCCTTTTTATTACCAGTTCTTAACGAGTTAAAAATAGAATTACAACAAGTACAATTGATTATTTTAGTGCCGTCACGGGAACTAGCCATTCAAATAGAACAAGTGATACGTGATATGGGAACTGGATTTAAAGCAAATGCCGTTTATGGCGGTAGACCTATTTCTAAAGATAAGATAGAGCTCTCACATACTCCAGCAATACTTATAGGAACGCCAGGTAGAGTGCTGGACCATCTAGATCGCAAGAGTTTTAATTTAGAATATATAAGAACAGTAGTGCTGGATGAGTTTGATAAATCTCTCGAGGTAGGTTTTGAAAATGAGATGGCTCATATCATGCATGATCTTGCGCATGTAAAAAGACGTGTACTTACTAGTGCTACTCAAAATATGAAAATTCCAGATTTTGTAAAACTGCATCACCCTAAGGTGATCGATTATACAGCAAGTGGTGTGAAAGAGCTTGCGGTAAAAAGAGTACTAGCAACACATAAAGATAAATTGAAAACCCTTGTTGAATTGTTATCTCATATAGGTAATGAACCTGGTATTATATTTTGTAATTATAAAGATTCTATCAACTATTTAAGTGAGCATTTAGCAACACATCATATAGAGCATGGAATATTTCATGGCGGCTTAGAACAACAAGAACGTGAACGAGCTCTTATAAAATTCAGAAATGGAACTTATCAAATTATTATTGCTACTGATCTAGCAGCTCGTGGTCTCGATATTCCTGAGTTGAAATATATTATTCACTACCAGTTACCACTAAAAGCAGAAGAGTTTACACATAGAAATGGTAGAACTGCCCGAATGAATGCTGCTGGAACAGCTTATGTGTTGCAATGGAATAAAGAAATCGTGCCAGATTTTATCACTACAGATGACCTATTAGTTCTGGACCCTAAAACTACAAGCCTGGAAACGGACTGGACAACTCTTTTTATTTCTGGTGGTCGTAAGGATAAGATATCTAAAGGAGATATCGCAGGCTTATTCTTCAAACAAGGTAGATTAGAAAAAAATGAACTAGGAGTTATAGAGTTAAAACAGGATTGTGCTTTTGTAGCGGTTTCTAAGAAAAAAGTTCATGAGGTTATTTCTAGCACTAATAATACCAGGTTAAAAAAGAAAAAGGTGCGAATCTATGAGATCTAAAATCGCTAAATGATTGAAAAACAACTTTTTTTGGCTTTGGCGGCCTTTTTTACCCGTCTTGAACTAGCTGTTAATGCTCAATAAACAAAGATAAATGGATATTAATGGTTAATATCCATTAAATGGCTCCATCTTTGCAACTTATATTATATAATTTAATTACATTAAAATGAGTAAAGGAACAGTAAAATTCTTCAACGAGACTAAAGGTTTTGGTTTTATCACTGAAGAAGGAGTAGACAAAGATCACTTTGTACACATTTCAGGATTAATCGATGAAATCCGTGAAGGTGACGAAGTAGAATTTGACCTTAAAGAAGGTAACAAAGGATTAAATGCAGTGAACGTAAAAGTTCTATAAGACATATACTTCAAGTTTAAAAAGAAAGCCCATCTTAGAGATGGGCTTTTTTTATGGAATAAACTTATGTGAGGGTTTGATAATAAGTTGTGTTTCTAATGCAGCCTAAATAAGAAGTTCTACCTAGTTCATGCTAAAAAAATATCACAGTCTTAGTTGCTTTTTATTGTTAAGGAGATTATGAAATAAAAAAGATCATTTGATTTATGAATTTCCTTGAGCTACTATTCCTTTAAAGCTTGAATTACTAGGCATTTCATATAGTTCTAGATTGAAAAAGGAAACTGCTGCGATCAGGTGATCAAAAATATCTGCCATGATGTACTCGTAGTTTTTCCATCGCTTATCGCTACTAAAAGCATACATTTCTATAGGAACTCCATGCGATCCTGCAGGCAGCTGTCGTACCATAATCATCATATCTTTATTAATACCAGAATGATGCTCTACATAAGTTTGCATGTATTTTCTAAACACTCCTATATTAGTTAAATTTCTACCATTAATAAGTGCTGCTTTATTGATTTTGTTATTCTCGTTAAACGTATTTATGTCTTCTTGACGTGAATCTAAATAGCTGGTGATGAGCTGTATTTCTTTTAATTTATCTACCTGAGATGGTGTTAAATAAGCTACACTGTCTAATTTAATATTTAAGGATCTTTTAATACGTCTTCCACCAGAGTTTTGCATACCTCGCCAGTTTTTAAACGAGTCTGAGATTAGGGCATAGGTAGGAATGGTGGTGATTGTTAGGTCAAAATTTTGAACCTTTACCGTAGATAAATTAATTTCTGTAACATCGCCATCAGCGCCATACTTCTCAAAAGTGACCCAATCACCTATGCGCACCATATCGTTTACTGAAACTTGTATACTTGCTACAAACCCTAAAATAGTATCTCTAAAAACAAGAATTATAATGGCAGATGCTGTTCCAATAGTTGTAACAAACTTTATGAACTCGATACCTGTTATAATCGCAAAAGCTGATAAAGTTCCTAAGATCCAAGCAAAAATCATAAACACTTGAATGTAGCTATCTATAGGTTTATCCTTAAAACGCGATAAGGTTTTAAAATAATCTTTTAAAGCATTTAAAACACTACGAGCAATCCATAAAGACAATATGATACCAAAAACTTGTAACCCTTTTTCCACCAGATTTTCGACATATGGGAAATCGACTAAAACTTGCGGTATAAATTCCAAAACAAGTATTAAAGGAATGATATGAGCCACATTACGAGGTACTTTATTTTGAATCAGTAAATCGTCAAAGTTGGTTCTTGTTTTCTCCGCAAATTGTGTAAAAACTACTATAATTATTTTTTTAATAATAAGGTCTAGTAATAAAGCCAGCAGTATGAGTCCCATGAGTAGGGTAGCGGCATTCAGGTATCCAGCGGTAGAACTTGAGATTCCTGTTTCAATTAAATAATCATAGAATATATGTTCCATTTTCATAGATAATTAATTTTTAAATATTCTTGCACTTAATGGATTCATTCAACAGGCTCATAATTCTATTAAAAGTCTAAGTCTATAGAACTATTTCTTTAAGTGCAATTTTGTATTCACAAAAGTAACTATCCAGAGAGGGAAATGTTACATAGATCTCATGTTTCTTAAAAAGACTTATGTAAGGATCTCGCTTTCGCGAAAGCGTAATAACATATCGCGCATGCTCTTATAAAATATGAAAACATCTAGTTAGAATTTACATAATTTATAACCATGCTGCCATTACTAATGTTTTTTAGTATTTATAGGAATAACACGCTATTTTTCTGTGTAGTTCAACTTTTTCAACATGAGCTATTCTTCTTCTTGAGAATGTTCAAGAATATCTTTAATTTCTAGGTCGTCATTCATATCGTTACCGGTAGTAACAGAATCTTTTAGGGCTACAAAAGACTTCAATCGCTCGAGGTCATCTTCTTCTCCTGTAAAGTAAGGAAAAATGTCAACTATAGGAGACTCTGAGATGGCAGGAATAGTATATGTTCCCATGGTATCTTTCATGGTGCTTACCGTGTTGTCATATGCCTCTTTAACATCATTTGCTTGTATGAGCATATATAAATTAGTTTTACGCTCCTTACCACTTTCCTCATCAAATGCGATTAAAGACACGCGAGATTTAAACCAACGATCTGTGTTTTCAAAAGGATGAATCTCAGCAAAATTAGCTACTTTAATATTGGTTATTTTAATTTCTTCATCTGCTGGCAAGTAGGCTGCCATCTCTTGAGTAATTCTACTTTCGGCCTCAGTATAAGATATTGCATCTACTAGAAAAGGTTCTGTTTTAATTTTATGAGTACCGCTTGCTTCATCAAATTTTCTATATTTAACTTTACACTCATACCAGGTTGCGCTCATCTTTTTAATTTTTTAGGACGGCAAATGTAAAGGGAATTTTGTTGTGATTTTGACCTTTTTCTAGTTAGATATTCACAATGGTTGACGGGAGTTTTATAGTAATAGCTACAAGAGATAGAGCTGCTGTTTATGATCACTTTTATATAATCATTAGTGAGACTGTTACTCTTTTATCTTTTCTTAGGTTATACTTTCTAGTGCATAATACAACCGGTTTTTTGCATTATTCTGTGATCCGAAAATAGAGCGGAAAAGAACACCTTCTTCAGTTATAAGTAGCCATTGTGGTGTTCCCTCAGCCTTAAACTGGTCATAAACGGTATGATGTTCATCTATAAATATAGGAAAAGGCAGCTCACCACTGGTAAACACACTTTTTATATTCTCTGGAGTTCCTTCGCGATTTGTAAAGTTAGTGTGAATGCCTGCAACTTGTATGCTAGGAAACTGCTGCTGGAACTCATAAGCAAGAGGTAAAGCTCGACCAGTGCAGCCTAAACAATCATTATTATAAATGATAAGTAGTTGTATCTTTTTAGGAAATAATTTCAAGAGATCTACTAATCTACCGTTTAGATCTTTAACTGTTATAGTATTAATTGTGTCTGTCATATAAAAGTAAAAATAATGTATTCAAATCTTTATTTTATCTATGATCTGTTAAAAAGTTAGACGAGATGCTATCTATAAAGGGATTTTTAAATTTATACGGAATCATTTGGGTGGAACTTTATTAGTTCCTTAGTTTCGCCCACCTTAAAAAAAAAATAAACCCAAAAACATTCAAATGAACAAAAAATTACTACTTATAGTAGCACTATTACCTTTCCTTACTTTCAGTCAGGAGAAACCTGAAGTTAATATAGGAGGTGCGTTGCGTTACAACTACCTTGTTAGCTCTTGGGATGATGATCAGAAACAAATAGGAGGAGATTTAGTCTATGATTTTATAAGAATGAACTTTGAGGCTAAATACAAAGGTGTATACTTAAATGCAGAGTATAGACACTATGCCGAAGGTTTTGGTGGCGGTTTTATGAAGCAAGGTTGGATAGGTTACAAGATTAATGATAAAGAAGATATTCATTTTGGTCTTACCCAAGTGCCATTTGGTATCCAAACCTATAATTCACACAACTGGTTCTTTAATCTAACATACTACGTAGGTTTAGAAGATGATCACGATTTAGGTTTGAAATACATGAATATGGGCGATAAGTTTGAATACCAACTTGCCTTTTTTAAAGGCTCTGAACTTAATAGTTTAGGTGGTTCTAGAGAGGTTAACTCAGAACGCTACGCATATGATGTTGTAGGAAGAAATAAAGAGGTTAATCAATTTAATGGAAAGTTTGTATATAAATCAGGTGAGGTTTTTAAAAATAGATTTGGAGTATCTGCACAATATGGAGGACTTTATAATATAGACACTAAAGAAGTCGGTGATCATCACTCGTTATCATTGCATTATGAGGCTTTTTATAAACGATGGAACTTAAAAACAGCTATAATTAGCACACGCCACAATCCTATTAATGCACCTGGAGAAAGCAGAGATGTTATAGAAATGGGAGCATATGGATTCCCTTATGATGTGGCTTCAGATTATGAAATGTACACAGCAGGTGTTTCTTATGATTTACCAGTAAAAATAGGTCCTATAAGTAACTTACAGTTCTATAACGACTTTGGTTACATGGATAAAAAAGCAAATGACTTTAAAAACTCTGCTATGAATGTGACAGGTGTGCTGGTAACAGCAGGTAACCTCTATGTTTATATGGATTATGCTTTAGGTTACAATCACTCTTGGTTTGGCGGGAATTTTACTAACGAGTTCGGTACAGGTAATAAGAGTTTAGGATGGGAAAGTAGATTCAATATAAACTTTGGATACTATTTCATGACAGATATTAAGTCTAGATAATTTTTAATATATTAAATAACATAATTTTATGTCTCAAAAAGTCACTAGAAGCGACGAAAAAAAATCAATTTTTGGCCTGGAAATAAACGGTCCAGTATTTTTTACATCAACTATTTTAATTGTCCTAAGCATCGCATTAACGCTTTTCTTTGGAGAATCTGCAAAACAGGTCTTTGATGATATTCAACATCAAATTACGGAATATGGAGGCTGGCTATTTGTATTAAGTGTTAATGTGTTTTTAATATTTGTGCTTTACCTTGCTTTCAGCAAATTTGGCGAAATCCGTTTAGGAGGTAAAAATGCAGAGCCTGAGTTTACTACTGTTTCCTGGTTTTCTATGCTCTTTAGTGCTGGAATGGGTATTGGTCTTTTGTTCTGGAGTATTGCAGAGCCTGTAAATCACTTCGGTTCTTCTCCAACGGGAAGTACAGGTACAGATGCCGAAATGGCAAAAGAAGCGATGAATTTCACTTTTTTACATTGGGGTTTTCATGCATGGGGTATCTATGCTTTAGTTGGCTTATCTCTGGCCTTTTTTACATATTCACGTGGATTACCTTTAACCATTAGAAGTGTTTTTTATCCGTTTCTTGGAGATAAAATTTATGGTGTCGTAGGAGATATAATTGATATTTTTGCCGTACTGGCGACTCTTTTTGGTCTAGCTACCTCTTTAGGTATGGGTGTGCAGCAAGTAGCAGCTGGTCTTTCTCATGTATTTGGCATGGATGGCGGTGTTACTACTCAGGTATTGCTCATAGCTGGTATAACTTTAGTAGCAACGGTATCGGTTGTTTTGGGAGTAGATAAAGGTGTAAAGTTCTTAAGTGAATGGAACGTTAGGATCGCAGTATTTTTACTACTATTAGTATTAGTTTTAGGACCTACAATTTTTGTGTTTGAAAGTTACTTAGAGAACTTAGGGAACTATTTTGGTAGCCTTACAGAAATTGCCTTGTGGAATGAAAGCTATACTGACGGTGCATGGCAAAATGGTAATACACTATTCTACTGGGGTTGGTGGATTGCATGGTCTCCTTTTGTAGGTACATTTATAGCCCGTGTTTCTAAAGGAAGAACGGTAAAAGAGTTTATTTTAGGAGTACTAGTTGTTCCTAGTTTAATAACGTTCTTCTGGATATCTACTTTTGGAAGTGTTGCTCTTGATACTATTATACAAGGTAATGATACCATCGTGAATGCTGTTAATGATGACGTAGCAACGGCTCTTTTTGTTTTTTTACAAGACTTCCCATTTTCAGGCTTTCTTAATATTGTATCAATTATACTCATCATAGGTTTCTTTGTCACTTCTTCAGATTCTGGATCATTAGTAATAGATAGCTTAACATCTGGTGGTAAAATTGAGGCACCAGTAGGGCAACGTATATTTTGGGCAGTTACTGAAGGTGTTGTAGCTGCTGTGTTATTGCTGGGCGGTGGTTTAGGTGCTCTTCAAACGGCATCTATCGCTACTGGTTTGCCCTTTGCGTTAATCCTCATAGTTATGTGTTATTCTCTTTACAAAGGTCTAAGCGATGAGATTGCAAAACGAGATATAAGAAAAGAGGCTGAACAGAAAGAGGATTATGAAAAAACCATAAGTAATATTATTAAGAAAAGAAGTAAAAAATAAAGATATGAAACCTATAAAAAATATTTTAGTAGGACTAGACCTCTCTTCCATTGATAAACAACTTATCCAGTATAGTTCTTTTTTTTCTGGAATGGTAGGCGTTGAGAAAGTGTACTTTGTACATAATATAAAACGCTACGAGATTTCTGAAATTCTTGAAAAGGAAATAGAGGATATAGATTTAGAAGAAATAATATCAGATGAAATACAAGAAAATATAAAACAACATTTTACAGCTGATGTAGAGTGGGAAGTATTAATCTCTGATGATCCATACACAGAGTCCTTAATTAGTTATATTGTAAACAAGTATAGTATTAATCTTCTACTTTTAGGAAATAAAAACAATCAAAGTGGATCGGGTATACTAGCCTTTAAATTACTTAGAACTATTAGATGTCAATTCTTATGGATTCCTGAAAACTTTGACATTAAAATGGAAAAAATATGGGTAGGTACAGACTTTTCTAACGCTTCTAAAAAATGTTTTTCATTTTCCTCCTTTTTAGAAACTAAAAAAGATATTAAAGTTGAAGCTGTCCATGTTTACAGTCTGCCTTTCCACTTCTCGCCATACTTGAACAATTCAAAAATAGAACCAAAAATGGATGCTTTTATGGATAAGAAGTTTGATAATTTCTTGAAAAAAGTAGATTATACTGGTAAAACACAACGTTTCAAATTACTGGGAAGAGAAGCTAATATAGCTAGTACACTAAAGAAGGAGGCTTATAAAAATGACGCAGACTTACTTATAGTAGCAGATAAAGGTTCTAACACATTTTCAAACCTAACTATAGGTAGTGTAACAGAAGATTTATTTTATAGAGAATTAAAAATTCCATTGCTTATTATTAAAGATTAATCATTTGTTGTTTCTGAATAGGGTAAATGTTATTTGAGGGACAAATGTGTCCAACTAATAACCATAATTATTTATTAGTCGTGTCTGACTAAGACAAAAGACGAAATACTTTATTAAGACTTTATAAATTCCATTTGGTATTAAGTATAATTACATATTCCGTAAAAACTACTCGCATACTCAAGAGGAATACATCATAAATAGTTGAAATAAAAAGTTATAAAACATTTTCTATTTCAACTATTTTTAATTTTAGTCTATGGGATCTATATACATTTCTTTGCTAAATGGTCTTAACTCCATACTACCACTTACTTCCTCAAACCTTAAGCTAGATTTCCCTAAAGGGCTAGGTCTACCGTTAGTCATAATATCTTGTAGACAGGCAGCGAGTAATGGCTCATTCACATCGCCTAAGGTTCCTAAGTTTTCAAAATCTTCTTGTAGTGCGATATCTGGAACCAGTCCATTAAAATAATCTGTAAAACCAGCGCTGTTAATACTTTTAAGAACCAGTGGCTGTAAGGCATACCTATGTGCGGGATTTGCTCCAGAACGACCAAAATCATAACTGTCATATAAGGTTATACTGGCCTGGAATTTCCCTGCGGTATCATCACCTACTTGGATCACATTTACATAAGGTTCTAGAGCGGCTATTACAAGTTCGCTAGCACTGGCGCTGCTGCCAGTAGTGATCACGTGTACTTTGGATAATCCTAAACTATTTAAAGGAGTTCCAGCGTTTGTAGTTGTTTTAAAGAAATTAGTTAAACGATCTGGTTGATTGTTTACAAAAAATTCTTGAACATCTGGATTCCATTCTTCAGTAGAAAAAATGTCTGTGGATGGCTGTCCTGAGATCAAACTTCCTAAAATAATGGAACTATTTACAGAGCCACCACCATTATACCTTAAATCCAGCACTAAATGAGTAACTCCAGCAGCCTGCAAGGTTCCAAAGGCATCATTTAATTCTTCGTCAAAGTTTGCTGTAAAACTATTGTACATTAAATAGCCTATTTTTTGAGATCCTTGATCGATAATTGAAGTTCTAAAAACGGGGTTTTCTGTAAGTGTAGCTTTGTCTAATGTAATGGTCATGCCATTATTAGTAGCTACACCAGCAGTAAGATCAGCTAGCCCTATGGTATAAGAATCTGGAGCTAGTAAAACACTAAAATTATCTCTAGTGAGTTGTATTCCATCTATTTGGTTAAAAATCATGCCGCGTTCTACACCTTGTGAGCTTGCACTAGAATTAGGTAATACATAGCGCACATAACCCCAAACATTTGTAGCGCTTCCATTTTCACCTACTAAACCGAATTCCATTCCGTTATTTAATGTTCTTCCTTCAAAAAGTTCCTCTAAGGCGATATAGTCACTCACTATCGCACTAAACCGGTCTGTAAATGGTCGGTCATAAACGAGTGATTCAAAAAACTCTTCTGGAGTGTTATAATTACTGTGGAATTCTTCAATTTCATCTATAGTATTGAAACGATCATCAGCTAAATCTGCTACGTCTGGCTTATAGAGATAAAAAGCGTTCATACCTCGATAAATAAAATTCTTTATAGAGGTGGAAGATGCAAAATTATCATCATTATCTTTAGAACAGCTCGTCGTTGCAAGAACAGCTAGCGCTAGAATAAGGATCGTTTTAAAGGACTTCATCATTAGAATTGATTATTTGGTATAAAAGTAATAGAATTTATAGTGAGAAACACAATTATATCAAGATCCGCAGTTTTCATTATAGAACTCTATGGCTTGAGGAATGCTTTTACTACTTATCCTGCCATTTTCTAAACGTTTCACCAGCGCTGGGCAGTCTTTAAACATTTTTCTATGTCTCTTTTTTAATTTAGTTCCTATGCGTATAAAATTCCCGTTTATTAACATATGATAAGTGTAGTAAGGCTCTCCATCTACATGTCTAGATTGTGTTCCAGGACCAAAACTCATTGTGCTACCACCTTGCCAGTAGGTTCCGTAAAGGATTATTTTACCTTTTTCCATTTCTATAAATAATGAGGGATCACCATAACCGTTAGATCGTACATAGCGATATTTTAACCCATCTACATCATATCCTACAATATGTTTATGAGTATAAACCACAGGTTGATCTTCTTCAGTTTCTTTAAACTTTACACCTTCATTAGCTCTTACTTTTATATAACCTTCTTTTACGCTGTTATTTTTAAAAAGAATAGTAGCCTTCTGATATTGTGCCTGCATTGCCAGACCACAGCTTAAGAATAAAAATAATATCATCCCGTTTTTCATTGATTTTGTTTCTTAGAGTATCTTTCAAATATAAGCAGCAGTTCTCATATTCATATCAAGCGATATTACTCTTATTAGTTTTGATTTTGAGGACACGCTTTCGCGAAAGCAGTATTAAATTATCAATTACTCTATAAAAATGAGCATATTAAAAAAAATAAGAACATCTTGTAACAATAAAAAAAGGAACTCGTCATAGAAGTATAACCCACTAAATGAACCAAAAACAATTCATAACTGTTTTTAAAGAAGTACAGCAAAAGATGTATTTCCTAGCAAAACGATTGCTCACCTCACATGAAGAGGCTGCCGATGCTGTGCAAGAGGTTATGGCAAAGTTATGGGAGAAACGAGACACACTAGAAGAGGTGAGGAATAAAGAGGCTTATGCCATGCAAATGGTAAAGAATTTTTCTCTGGATCGTTTAAAAAGCAAACAGGCTGGGCACTTAAGAATAGTGCATAGTAATTATGAATATGATCATCGCAACGCACAAGAAGAGATGGAGCGTGAGGCCAGTGTAAATATGGTACAGAATATGATCCATAGTTTACCAGAACAATATAAAATGGTGCTAGAACTGCGAGATATACAACATTATGACTTTGAAGCCATAGAACGTATTCTAGATATGAAAGCTACCGCAGTAAGAGTAACATTAAGCAGAGCACGTAAAATGCTTAAAGAAAAAATAGAAGAACAGTATCAAATAGATATGGCATGAATGAATTATTAAATAAATATTGGGAAGGAAAGACCAGTCTGGAAGAAGAACGAGCGCTCAGAGACTATTTTAATAATGGATCTGTTGCCCCTGAACATGAGATGTACCGCAGTATTTTCATCACCCTTAAGGCTGAAAATTCTATGGAAATGAATACAGATTTTGATGCTTTTGCAAAGCTCTCTCCAGAAGAATCACCAGCAGATCGCTCTAAAGTAACTGTTCTCAAAGGAATAGCGATTGCCGCAGGTTTTGCTGCATTACTTGCTGTAGGTTCTAACTATTTAGGGACTACTACTGCAGCACCAGCGGTAGATACTTATGATGATCCTAAAGAAGCTTATTATGCCACAGTGCAAGCACTACAGCTAGTGTCTACTAAGCTTAATAATGGACGTGAGAACTTAAGACCACTTGAAGAAATTAACAATAAGAAGGATAAAGTATTTAGAACTACAAAACAAAATATAAAACCAACTGAAAAAGTCACAACCCTTAACGAAAAATAATAAACTAGAATCTCTTAAAATAAACAAATGAAAAAGATAATTTACATAGCAGCCTTTTTAATGACCACTGGAATGGCCATGGCACAAAACTTCAGTGCACTGGATAACCTTAAAAACACCTCAGAAACAGTGGTAACTGATGAGATGTTTGCTCTAATTGCAAATGTGGATATAGATAGTGATGATAAGGAATTTAATGAAATTAAAGATATTATAGATAACCTTAAAGAACTACGTATATATGCAACAGATAACCTTACTAGTGCTGCAAGGCTCAACTCGTTTGCAAATAAATACATTTCTACTAATAAATTAGTGAAATTAATGCATGTTAAAGAAGATGGACAGATGTTCTCGTTTCACATGCGCAAAGGTAGTAACGATAAAAAAGTAAGTAACCTAGTGATGTTAATTAATGGCGATGGTAATGAAAAGGATACGGTGTTTTTAATCATTTCTGGAGATATAGACTTAAACCAAATCTCTAAGCTTACTAAAATGATGAATGTTCCTGGCCAGAAGCAAATAGAAAACGCTACTAACTAGGAGTCAAAAAAGGCGAGTGCCTACTTATCACTTGATCTAAATTTTTTAACACCCAAAAACTTAACATTATGAATATGATTTTAGCACGTTTAGCAGCAATAGGAATTATGATGGTTTTATTTTTTACCTCATGTAATTCTAAACCTAGTTTGCAACAATATTTTGTAGACAGTCAGGAAAAAGAAGGATTTATTACCACAACTATTCCTAAAGGTATTCTAGGACTGGATGTTTCTAATATGAGTGCAACTTCTCAAAAAGCTTATAACTCTATAGATAAGTTAAATGTATTGTATTACCCTATAGATCAACAAAACACCGCTGCTTTTGAAAAGGAAAATGCCCAAGTAAACACCATTTTAAAGAATGGAGATTTTAAAACTTTAATGACTCATAAATCTGATGGTGTACAAATGCGTTTTTTATATGACGGTACAGACGATAGTATAGATGAAATGATCATCTATGGTTCCTCTCCAAAAATGGGAATGGGCGTGGCCAGAGTACTAGGAGATGACATGAATCTAGGTGCGATTATGAAAATGCTAGAAGACATTAAAAACGTTAATATGGATCAATCTATGGCTATGGACCTTCTTAAAGATATGGGGATAGATTTAGGTAAAGATGGGAAAATAGACGAGAAAACCGTAAAGGAAATTATGTCTGCAAAAGGTATCGATACTACTGATGTGGATTTTGATTAGATGATATTTTTTGATATAAATTATCATTATAGTTTTTGAGCTATATAAGGAGCTGTAATGCTATCTTTTATTTTAATGACCTCTTCTGGTGTTCCAGCTGCTGTGAGATAGCCACCATCTATTCCACCATCAGGTCCTAGGTCTATGACATAATCTGCACATTTTATTAGATCCATGTTATGTTCAATAACAATAACTGAATGGCCTTTTTCTATTAATGCGTTAAAACTATCGAGTAATTTATTGACATCGTGGAAATGTAGCCCAGTGGTAGGTTCATCAAATATGAATAGTGTATTATCTGCCGTGGTGCCTTTTACTAAAAAACTAGCTAGTTTAATACGTTGTGCCTCACCACCAGATAGGGTAGAAGAACTCTGACCTAAGGTCACATAACCTAGTCCTACATCTTGTAAAGGCTGTAGTTTTCGGGTGATTTTGGAAATTTCTGCTTTGTTAAAGAAGTCAATCGCATCATCAATGGTCATGTTGAGTAAATCATCAATGTTTTTACCATTGAACTCTATTTCCAGCACATCTTTTTTGAAGCGTTTTCCATTACAAGTCTCGCAAGTAAGAGTAACATCTGCCATGAATTGCATTTCTATGGTTACCTCTCCATCTCCTTTACAGGTTTCACAGCGTCCACCTTCTACGTTAAAGGAGAAGTGTTTAGGCTTGTAGTTTCTTATTTTGGCTACTTTTTGAGTAGCATATAAGTTTCTTATGTCGTCATAAGCTTTTATATAAGTCACTGGATTAGAACGTGAGCTACGTCCTATCGGGTTTTGATCTACAAACTCTACGGTTTTAATATTTTCAAACTTTCCTTCTATATCTGTGAATTGCCCAGCTTTTTTACCATAACCACCTAGTTTTTTAAGAATTGCTGGATAGAGAATTTGCTTTACGAGCGTACTTTTTCCGCTACCAGAAACACCTGTCACCATAGTTAATACACCTAGTGGAAAACGCACATCTATGTTTTTAAGATTGTTTTGTCTTGCTCCTATAATATCTACGTAATGCTTGTATGTTCTACGCTTTCGCGGAAGCGGTATCTCTAAACTACCACTTAAATAACGAGCTGTGAGACTGGATGATTTTAAGATCTCTTTTAATGTTCCTGCGGCAACAACTTCACCACCGTGTGTGCCAGCCTCAGGTCCTATATCTATGATCATGTCTGCGGCTTGCATGATCTCTTCATCGTGTTCCACCACTATGACGGTGTTTCCTAAATCACGCAAGTTTTTAAGTACTTTTATTAATCGTGCAGTGTCACGTGGATGCAGTCCTATACTGGGCTCATCGAGTATATACATGCTACCTACCAGACTGCTGCCCAGTGATGTAGCGAGGTTAATGCGCTGCGATTCTCCACCAGAAAGTGAGTTTGATTTCCTGTTTAGTGTTAAATAATTTAACCCTACGTCTGATAGAAAGTTCAATCTACTTTGAATTTCTGCAAGTAATCTTTTTGCGATATCGATCTCATTTTGAGATAGCTCTATGCTGTCAAAAAAAGCTTTTAAATCTTTTATGGGCTGGTTCACTAGATCTGAAATAGAAACTCCAGCTACTTTTACATAACCAGCCTCTTTTCTTAATCGCTTGCCTAGACATGCGCTACATTTAGTTTTTCCTCGATAACGGGAAAGCATTACCCGATTTTGAATCTTGTAAGCCTTAGCTTCAAGTTCAGCAAAAAAATCATTGATACCTTCAAAGTGTTTATTTCCAGTCCAGACGAGATCCTTCTGTTCATCAGTTAATTCAAACCATGGTCTATGTATAGGAAAGTCAAATTTGCTAGCATTTTTTATAAGTTGATCTTTATACCAGCTCATATTATCACCACGCCATGGAAAAATGGCACTTTCATAAATAGACAAAGCCGTGTTAGGAATCACTAATTCTTCATCAATTCCTATGACGTCTCCATAACCTTCACAACTAGGACAGGCGCCATAAGGATTATTAAAACTAAACAAATGAGGATTAGGTTCTAAAAACTCCATCCCATCCAGTTCAAACTTATTGCTGAATTCTCGAGTACTGCTGCCATCCATGTGTTCAATAGAGCAAATTCCTTTCCCTTCAAAAAAGGCAGTGTCTATAGCATCGGCAAGGCGATTGTAGAAATCCTCATTATCTCGTTTAATGATCCTGTCTATAACGATGGATACTTGATCAGATTTTTTAAAGGAGTAATCCAGTCCTTCTATACGTTCTACAGAATCGTTAATCTTAATACGTGTGTAACCTTGCTGCAGTAATACGTCTAGCTGGTCTTGAATTTCACGTTTTCCTTTAACGATGAGCCTTGTAAGTAATAGCAGTTTAGTACCATCTTCTTGAGCTTTTACATAATTTACCACATCTGTAACTGTATCTTTTTTCACTTCGTTTCCAGAAATAGGAGAGTAGGTGCGACCTACACGTGCAAAAAACAGTTTTAAATAATCATAAATCTCAGTGGTAGTTCCTACTGTACTACGTGGATTTGTAGAATTCACCTTTTGCTCAATGGCTATGGCTGGCGCTATTCCTTTTATGTATTCAACTTTGGGTTTATTTAATCTTCCTAAAAACTGTCTGGCATAAGAAGAAAGGCTTTCTACATAGCGACGTTGCCCTTCGGCATAGAGCGTATCAAAGGCTAGGGAAGATTTACCGCTACCTGATAAACCTGTTATAACCACCAGCCTGTTGCGAGGTATAACAGCATTAAGGTCTTTTAAGTTATGAAGTCCAGCTCCTTTAATGAGTATGTTCTCTTTGGGACTTAAAGTATCAATGTTTGCAAATAGGGTATCGTGCGCCATAACGACAAAGATAAACTGCTGAACAGTCTATAAAAAACACTGTAAGACATATAAAATGTTAAATATTGTGCTACAATTTTTTGGTGTGGAATAAATGTTGTTATATTTATCCCAAGTTAATTTTTAAAAAAATCTGCGTATAGCTATACTATTACTTTAAATCAAGACCTGAAACCTTATAGAAGGTCTTTAAGTTAATTATAGTTATGAAGTTAGAAAATACTACCACAGATGCGGTTCTGGTAAGCCAGTACCTGCAGGGAAAAGAAAGCAGCCTCGAAGTACTTATCACACGTCACAAACAAAGAATTTATAGTTTTATCTATTCAAAAGTACTGGATAGAGATATTACTGAAGATATCTTTCAAGACACTTTCATTAAGGTAATACGTACCTTAAAGCGTGGTAAGTATAATGAAGAAGGTAAATTTCTTCCTTGGGTGATGCGTATCGCTCATAACTTAGTCATCGACCACTTCCGTAGAAATAAACGTATGCCTAAGTTCACTTCTAGCAATAGCGACTTTGATATTTTTGATGTGATCAGTAGCGGACAGGAAAGTACAGAGAACCAAATGATTTCTGACCAAGTGCGTGATGATATCAAACGTATTATTCAAGAACTTCCAGAGGATCAAAAAGAAGTACTCATCATGCGCATGTATAAGGACATGTCTTTTAAAGAAATTGCAGAATGTACAGATGTGAGTATCAACACTGCCTTAGGTAGAATGCGTTATGCTCTGATCAACTTACGTAAAGTTATTGATAAGCATAATATCATATTAACAAATTAAAGCCTGGATATTATAATAAAGTTAGAAATGTTACGTTTTTATTGAAAATAAACATAAAACATGGCAAAACTTTACAATGAATCAATACCTGAACGAGTGACTCCACTAGGACCTAAAGATGACACGGTTAAATTCCTGCTCAACTTTTCAAAAGCATTAAGTGTCATGAAAATAAAGAACATGACTTTTGAGACACTTAACAATTAAATTTTTTGTTTTTAGCTTTAAAACCCCATTAAAATCTATGATTTTAATGGGGTTTTTCTTTTGCGTTTGAAAAGAGCATTACCTATAATGTCTTTTTAATCAGTAAATAAAACACTGCATGATGACATATTTTGAGATAAGTTAATCAATCTCTATATAATTTACCATTTAAAAAATATTAGTTCAGAAGCAATTTTTATTTAATACCACCTGCGCGTGAACAGTCCGGTTAGTGTATTTAAGTCTAGGGTGATAATAAATCTCAAACGCTGGTCATAATCGCCCTGACCTATTTCCCAACCATTACTACTGTAAATAGGTAAATAAATTTCAAAATAATCTTGCAGCAAGTTTAATCGCAATCCAGAATCATAAACTCCGGTAAGGCGAGTATTTCTATTTTTTACAAGACCTACATCTGCATAAGCAAATACATATTTCCAAATACTGTATGAGGTATTTACTGTAGATATAAACTGGTTTGCATAAGGTGTTTCTAGCTGTGATTTAAAACCACCTTCAGCGATAACAAGTTGCTGGGAGAAAAAACCACTCTCGTCAGAACGACCATAATATTCATAGTCAAATAGATAATCAGTAGGTCTGTCCAGTGCAAACGAGAAGAAATTACCTTCTTTAAAAGTGTCATTATAAAGAAAGGCACCTGTAAAAAACCTGATATTTAACTGCCTGTTATCCTTAAATAATTTGCGCCATTGCGTTTTAAACGTAGCTTTACCGAATCTACCAGAAATCTCGGTTCCTATGTTGTAACTAAAAAACCTTCTGAAATTAGGATCTTGATGACTATAATTAATAGCAAACACGCTATAATCTGGTTCATTTACGGGATTTAATGGGTCTCTATCACGGTTTACGATTACATTTCTAAAACTTAAAAATTCTCTTTTATTACTTCTCAAGTCTTTTGGTCTGAATCCTAAATGAAGCCAACTGCTAGCGCGATTATATAATAAATCAGGTGCATAAGAAAATCGATTTGCAGACAGGCCGTATCTCACTAAAAATAGTTTCTCATCGTGTTTCTCTAGATTATGTGTATAGGAAAAACCTAAAGAACCTATTAGTTTTTTAGAAAGCATACCATAAATGGGCTTAATATTATATCTAAAAGGCTTAGTTAAGAGTGTACCGTTGTTGAATCGAGCACCTATGGTAAAACCGTCATAAACATTAAAACCGGCATCTGGCATTACATAAACCTGAGCTCTTTCAGGATCTTCTATGTCCTTAAATAACCTCAATTCTATAGGTCTATTAAATGTAAATGGCTTTAGAGTTTTAAAATTATCTCGCATGGAGAACTCTGGTATGAGTTGTTCATAGTTGAGAGATATGCGGTTAGCACGCTTTCGCGAAAGCGTAATTATCGTATCATTAATGACATGATCTATCCATAATTTCTCAACGATACTGTCATTTTTAAGGCTGTATATTGCCACTGGTAAATCGCGATCAGACTTATTTTTAAGGTAAACTTTTACAGAATCTCCTATCTTTTTAACACGCTTGATCTTCCAGTCCATGCGAGTGTATTTTGAGATGTAATCGTTAAAGAACCAATCTGTATTCTTAGAAGTTTGTTCTTCAAGTAGTGTTTTAAAATCTGATAGGTGTGCTGTCTTAAGAGTGTTTTGTAAGTATAGGTTTTTTATGGTTTTATCTACAGCGTCACCACCTGTGTAGTCCTGCAGGTATTTTAATCCTATTGCAGCTTTATTTATAGTTCCAAGTTGCTGGTTGTATTTAACTAGTGAATCTGCTCTGGTGGTAATGCTTTGATCTATGTTGAGTCTAGCGCTATTGAGATAAAGAAAGGCATACTGGTCATTAAACCCTAATTGCGTGACTTTAAAACCTTTAATTCCCCATACCTCACTTAATTTTCCCGCTATTTTTAAATCTGGATAGTAGCGCTCGTGATATAGTTGCAAGAGATAAACCATCATCCCATCCTGCAACCAGTTCTCATCTCGTGGATGTAAGCGCGCACCGCTTTCTAGCCATTTTCTAGTCATGGCTTTTACGACTTTGATTTCATAAGTAAAACCTGCGGGAAACGGATTTATAAAACTAGGTAAAGAGCTTAGTCCATATACTGGATCTTCTTTGTAATATCGCTCTGTAATAAGCATGTTAGGATATGCATAAGGACCTAGCTTTTCATTTAGAAATCCAGAAATTCGATCTATAAAAAGGGCTTTCATCTCTGGAGGGATGTTTACATCTTCTATATCTGTAGTAACATCGAGTTGTGGAACGCCAAAGTTTCTGTAACCTTCTAAATTTTGTTCCAGATAGAGTTCAATTCCACCTAGTTGTTTCCCTTTTATCAAATAGCTGTTTTTACTATCTGTTAATGCGGCTGTAATAATAGGAGCATTTGTGACTGCTTTATGAGATGATGGGGCATGTAGTGAAATAGAATAATCTGCAAGTGCTGGGTAATAGTCATCCATACCTTTATGAGAGAAGTACTGCCATGCACCGTTTTCATAAACTGCCGGTGTTATATACCAGTACCTTAGAGCATAGTTTCCTGTACTGCTTTTACCATAGCCTGTAAAATCATCTTCAGGAATGATAACGTCATATTCCCATACTATAGTTTTAGAATCTCCAGGCTGCAAAGGGTTTTCTAGCGTTAATTCAATGATGTCTTGTTGCTTTGATTTTCGTTTTAAACTAAAATCTAGTTTTTGAGTATCACTTTTAAAGACAGTTTTACCTCGATGATCTTCTGGTGCAAACTGGAATTTATTTTTAAAATCCTCTGCAAAGCGGTTTGCTAGTGGAGTGTCTTTAGAACTAAAAGCGTGAGCCCAGTCCAGCATCACTATTTTATCCCAACTATGATCACTATCGTTTACTACGATCATAGAATCCTTAACATGAATAATATCAGATTCTGGTTCTAAATGAGCGATTATATGATGAGCATGTTGTGCGGTCACAACACTGCTCAAAACTAAAAGCAAAATAAACGCCAGTTTCTTCAAATCGTTATGGTTTTGCTTAGTTAGGTTAAGGGTTTTAAAATATATGCCGAGTAAATTTATGACCAGTTTTAAATTTCTAAAAATTAGGAGTTAAGCTATATTTAGAATAGAAATCGTTAATGATCTTAATAGCCTCATCTGTAGAATCTACCACGTGAAGCAAATTGATATCTTCTGGGCTTATGGTTGCAAATTCTGTATCAAGTGTTCCTTTTACCCAATCGAGTAAACCACTCCAGAATTCACTACCAAATAAGATAATCGGAAACTTCCCGATTTTATTGGTCTGAATTAAGGTAATCGCTTCAAATAACTCATCCAGTGTTCCAAAACCACCAGGCATGACCACAAATCCTTGTGAATACTTTACAAACATGACTTTGCGAGCAAAAAAGTAGTCAAAATCCAGACTCTTATCATGATCTATATAAGGATTATCATGCTGTTCAAATGGTAAGGCGATATTTAATCCTACTGATGTTCCACCACCTAGGTGAGCTCCTTTATTTCCCGCTTCCATAATACCTGGTCCACCACCAGTGATCACACCATAACCGTTTTCTACGATTTTTTCGGCCATTTCAGTGGCTAGTTTGTAGTATTTATGATCTGGCTTTAATCGCGCACTTCCAAAAATAGATACACATGGTCCAATGCGACTCATGCGCTCAAATCCCATTACAAATTCTGATAGGATTTTAAATGTAGCCCAACTGTCGTTAGTCTTAATGGCATTCCATCCTTTTTCTCTTACTTCTTTTCTCATTGTAGTTTTAATTTTTTAATTGCTATGTCATTATGCACTTGATGCGGAATCTGTTTGTATTGAAAATCTAAACTTTTTTCATCCTGTGTTCCATAACACCTTTTTAATTATGATTATCACCAGCAGACCGAAGTTTGCCGCTGTGAATTTAATTTATCGCCTTGCGGCATTCTCTTTATTGAGCTGACTAAAGTCGGCTTTTTTCTTTGTGGTTACTAATGGAGTTTTGAAATTCACAATTCACTGATATACTAATAGCCGACTTACTGACAACAGACAACTAACAACTGATAACAGATTACCGACCTTAACCGCAAACGACTGATTAAACCACTATTTCAATTCCTTTCTTAAAAACCTAGCTGTGTGACTCGTTTTATGTTTAGCAACCTTTTCTGGTGTTCCAGTAGCTAGAATCTCGCCGCCGCCGCGTCCACCTTCTGGCCCTACGTCTATAATATGATCTGCGATTTTAATCACGTCCATATTGTGTTCTATAATAACTACCGTATTTCCTTTATCTACCAGCTTATTAAGAACTAGCAATAATACTCTAATATCTTCAAAGTGCAATCCTGTTGTAGGTTCATCTAGAATATAAAAAGTGTTACCAGTGTCACGTTTAGATAACTCACTGGCTAGTTTAATGCGCTGTGCTTCTCCACCAGATAGAGTCGTGGATTGCTGTCCTAGTGTAATGTAGCCTAAACCTACATCTTTTATAGTTTTTAACTTACGGTAAATTTTAGGTATAGGTTCAAAGAAATCTGTCGCCTCATTAATAGTCATATTCAAAACATCACTTATAGACTTTCCTTTGTAACGTATTTCTAGCGTTTCACGGTTAAAACGTTTTCCCTGGCAGGTCTCACAAGTGACATAAACGTCTGGTAAGAAATTCATTTCTATAACTCTTAAACCACCACCTTTGCAAGTTTCACAACGACCACCAGTGACATTAAAACTAAAACGTCCTGGTTTATAACCACGTATTAACGCTTCAGGTGTTTTGGCAAAAAGCGATCTTATTTCGTCAAAAGTCTTGGTATAAGTCGCAGGATTAGATCGTGGTGTTCTCCCTATAGGACTTTGATTGATATCGATAACTTTATCGCAGTGATCTAATCCTTTGATGCTTTTATAAGGCATCGGTTTTTTAACGCCATTAAAGAAATGAGCGTTCATTATAGGATAGAGCGTCTCATTAATCATAGTAGATTTTCCACTACCAGAAACTCCGGATACCACAATCATTTGACCTAAAGGAAGATCTATAGAAACGTTTTTTAAGTTATTACCAGTACAACCTTTTAAAGATATTTTTTTACCATTTCCTTTGCGGCGTTTTTTAGGAACTTCTATTTCCATGGTACCGCTCATATACTGCGCCGTGAGCGTGTCATGTGTTAATATCTCTTGTGGTGTTCCTTGAGATATAATAGAACCACCATATTTTCCTGCTCGTGGACCTATGTCTATTACATGATCTGCTCGCTCGATCATATCTTTATCATGCTCTACGACTATGACACTATTTCCAGTATCACGTAGAGATTCTAAAGAGTTAATTAACTTCTCATTATCGCGTTGGTGCAGTCCTATACTAGGCTCATCGAGAATATATAAAACACCTACCAGTTGTGAACCTATTTGTGTGGCTAGTCTTATGCGCTGTGCTTCTCCACCAGAAAGTGATTTTGCACTACGATTCAGCGATAGATAATCCAGCCCTACATCGAGCAAAAACTGTAATCGCACTCGTATTTCTTTTAAGAGTTCTGTGGCTATTTGTTCTTGCTTTCGCGAAAGCGTGTTCCCTAAACCATCAAACCATGCTACCAGCTCTGCGATGTCCATATGAGCCAGTTGCGCAATGTTCATCTCGTTTACCTTAAAGTAGAGCGATTCTTTGCGCAGTCGAGCGCCTTCACAAGATGGGCAGTTGATGTGGTCCATGAATTCCTTTGCCCAGCGTTGCAGGCTCGTACTGTCATTATTATGAAAAGTCTGATCTATAAAGTTTGCAATTCCTTCAAAATCAATTTTATACTTGCGTTTTACACCTAGGTTTTTAGAATCCACCTCTAGTGCTTCATTACCACCATAGAGAATCATTTCTATAGCCTCATTAGGGATTTTTTCTATGGAATCTGTAAGCTTGAAATTGAATTTTGCGGCAATTAATTCCAGTTGCTTGAAAATCCAATCCTTTTTCATGGTTGGGTAGGGAGCAAGTCCACCTTTAGAAATAGAAAGACTGCGATTAGGAATTATTTTATCAGGATTTACCTGATACATTTTCCCGATTCCGTTGCACTTAGGGCAAGCACCTTTAGGTGAGTTGAATGAAAAATTATTAGGCTCAGGTTCTGGATAAGAAATACCGGTCTCTGGACACATTAAGGTGCGCGAGAAGTAACGTCCTTCTTTATCACCAGCCTTTACTAGCATGAGAATATCATTGCCATGATACATGGCTGTATTTATGGAAGCATCGAGTCTTTTAATATCTTCTTCACTATCACCGGGAATAATACGATCTATGACTATTTCTATATCGTGTGTTTTATAACGATCTAGTTTCATTCCTTTCTGAATGTCCAGAATGACACCATCCACACGCACTTTTACAAAACCTTGCTTTGCAATAGACTCAAATAACTCTCTATAATGACCTTTTCTAGAATTAATAACTGGAGCTAGAATATTAATACGGTCGCCTTTATACTCTTCTATGATGAGATCACGGATTTGCTCATCACTATAACTTACCATTTTCTTGCCTGTGTTATATGAATAAGCATCACTGGCACGTGCAAAAAGAAGTCTTAAGAAATCATAAATCTCAGTAATCGTCCCAACCGTACTACGCGGACTTTTACTAGTAGTCTTTTGCTCAATAGCGATCACTGGTGAAAGTCCATCAATCTTATCTACATCTGGTCGTTCTAGTCCACCGAGAAATTGTCTTGCGTAGGCACTAAAGGTTTCTATGTAACGGCGCTGACCTTCGGCATAGATGGTGTCAAAGGCAAGTGAGGATTTTCCTGATCCAGAAAGTCCAGTAATTACCACCAGTTTCTCACGAGGAATATCGATGTCAATATTCTTAAGGTTATGAACTCTAGCGCCTTTTACTTCTATAAATTCTTCGGGTCTCGACATAGTTTTTTGCAATCTGGCGAAGTTAATTCATGCGTGCGGAATTTAGAATTAAAGTGAGCTTAAAATTTTGGGGTCTTTTAGTTGGTGAGTCTTTGAGTTGTGAGTCTTTGAGTTTGTGAGTCTGCTGGTTGTAGACGCAAGAGTCAGGAATTAATCAGACGCGCTTTTCCTTCGGAAAATCTTGTGATACAGGACAAAGCATTTTAAATTCAATAAACTGTCAAAATTATTTATTGAATAATGAACTGCAGAAAGAAGTTGATGCAATTCCTATAGTACCGTCTTCCCTTGAGGGAAGATAGGAGATGGGTGTTTTTGTTAAAAATAATTCTAAATTATTACCAACATGCCAAGTATTCTTCTTGGCATGTTTGATTAGAAATAAATTTTACAAAAAACAAGTAAACTTATCTAAATGTAAAGTATATTTGTCATTATAATAAATAAATTTTACTATTATGAAGAGTACAGTATTTAAGAAATTTTGTGAATTTGAAAAAAAAGGTGGAGTTTTTCCCTTATTACCTTCCTTTTTTTTGTGGATAGGGTTAAGTATCTGTGTTATTTCTATTGTAGCTATGATATTTACAGCAACTCAATCTGTTAAAAATCCTGGGTTTTATAAAGATTTTTTCATGCATTTGATCCTTATAGGTTTGTTTATGATCACATTAGTAAAAGATAAAAACGAAGATGAACGCATCAAAAAATTACGCTATAGAGCATTTGCTTTTGCCTTTGTATTAGGAACTTTTACCTTTTTATTAATGCCGTTTGCTATACTGATTAAAGATGTTTTGCTAAATGAAAGTGTAATAGAATGGGGAAGAGACCAAAGCTTCTTTTTTATTATTTCATCTTATCTTTTCTATTATCTAATGTATTTCCAAATCTTTAAAAGACAGTTATAATGAAAAACTCTGTCCACGTGCAACGAGCGATTCATAAAATGACGCAAGCAGATTTATCTCAGGCGATAGGTGTTTCTAGACAAACTATTAATTCTATAGAAAAAAACAGGTATGTGCCTTCTACAGTGTTAGCACTTAAAATTGCTAGGCTTTTTAAGGTTTCGGTAGAAGAGATTTTTGAGTTAGATGAAAGTGATGACTGATTATTTTATTAAAATTATGTTCTTCTCATAAATATAGACTTAAGTCTGCCTTTAGGAGAAGAACAACTAATCCTTACTTCACTACCTTTAAATCGCTTACAGGAATTTCAATTCCATACATACTTTTAGAATAAGGAAGTGGAAAACCACCATCGGTCATTTTCCAGTCGTTCCATTCTGCTTTAATCCCATCAAAAGGGATGATGCTCACCCACATTTTAAATGCAATGGGTTTATTATTTTCATCAACTTCCCATAAATAGACATCTCCTGGAGTGGTTCCTCCAGTGGTGTATCTCACGAGTAATTTATTTTTCCCTTCTTCTTCAATGAGCTCTCGTTCAGTTCCTATATCCATTATTTTATGAGGTGCTACTACCCAGAAACTATCATTGTTAAAATTTTTACCAGCATACTCTATCGCCTTTTGTAATTCTTCACCTTTTAACTTTTTTCCATCCTTCCAGGCAAAACTAATTTGAGGATACGTAGTCACATATGCCACTTTATAATCATCCCAAAAAACATCTACGGCATTTTGTTGCAACTTCCATACATAACGATTTACTCCTCTAAAGGTCCAGTGAATTTCTTTTACCTCAGTAAACTCTTTATGGTTGATTGCTTCTAGAATGGCATAGCCTAGTTCATCAGCTTTGGCGCCTTTTTCTCCTTGCGGTATATCTTCATTAAAAACTAACTTTAAAACTATAAAACCGATCAAAAGAAAGGCAAGAAGTCCTAGAACGATTTTTAATAAAAATTTAAATATTTTTTTCAAAGCTCAATGTATTTATAGAAATTATGCTCAAAGATAATCAAGCAAAAAAAGAATACATGAAAATATTAGGAATAGGCTCTAGAATTAATCATGCCACTTATGGTTTTGGAGTAGTGACCAATGTTACTGCAAAACATTACTGGGTAACCTTTCAAAAAGATGGCCTAGAAACCATAGATGTAGATGAAGAATTTGAAGTGATTGAAGCCTGCGAAGATGATGTCGATACCGTGAGTTTTTATGAAGTAGAAAAAAGCCTGAGAGAAATCCTGCAACGCTTTTCTGATGTTTCTCAAATCGTGCCGATAGCCGATAAGTATAAAAATGGAACTTTAGTGCTCAAACCCGCAGACCCTAATCTCTCTGTAAAAGAAATACCTATTAATACATTCTGGCATAAAATAGTGATGTTGCGTGATAGACTGCGCGTTATGGAACAAAAAATCAACAGCTCTGATTTAGATGATCAATCAAAGGTAGATTTACAGCAATACATCACCAGGATTTATGGAAGTCTTACAACTTTTAATGTGCTTTTTGCCAGTAAGGACCAGCAGTTTAAAGGAAGTGGGAAATAGTAGGTGTCAGGTAGTTGTAACTATCCATAGATGCGGACTTAAGTCCGCATCTATGGATATGAATCAATAGGAAGCAAAAAATCCAGCTCACCGAGTTGGATTTTTCAGAGTGATATTTTATTTGGCAAAAAAAAATCAGCTCTTTAAAAAGAGCTGATTTTTATATTTACATGAACTGATAACTAATAACAGTTAACTGATAACTAATTCTTTGGAAACTTCTTCCTATAATCTACAATAGACTGTTTAACGATTTCCATAGCTTTTTCACGACCTTGGAACTCTTCAACTTCTACGGTTTTGTTTTCTAGTTTTTTATAATCTTGGAAGAAATTGCGCATTTCTTTTTTCCAGTATTCTGGTAACTCGCTCACATCATTAAAGTGCGCTACTGACATATCATTGGCAGCTACGGCTATGATTTTATCATCCATCTCACCACCATCCAGCATTTGCATCACACCTATAACTTTACAGTCCACTAGGCACATAGGTACGATCTCGATTTGAGAAAGCACAAGAATATCTAGTGGATCCTGATCATCACAATAAGTCTGCGGTATAAAACCATAGTTAGTAGGGTAGTACATAGAGGAGTAAATAACACGATCTAGAATCAACATTCCAGAATCTTTATCCAGCTCATATTTTGCTCTTGTGTTCTTTGGGATCTCTATAATGCCCGTTACTTTCTCTGGCGCATTGTCGCCATAACTTACATCATGCCATGGATGTTGTCTCATAATTCCTTGTTTTTTAAGGATTGCAAAAATAGTATGGTTTACGCTTTCGCGAAAGCGAATTCACAATAATCTCCATGATAAACATACTTAAACCGTTTATAAAGAACCTTAAAGCAACTTTTATGTTTTAAAGCCATGTTAAATTGATGGTTCAAGGAAGGAATTATCATTTATCACGACTATCTTTAACCTATGATGCAAGAAAGAGCTGGTTATAAATTTGAATTCTTTAATCCTAAAGATGTTGATCCATTTGATAAGTTATTTGGGATATTTAAAGAATTAATTACGCATACATCAGGAGATTTTGACGAGGCTATAGACTGGTTACGCGAGCTGGATAAAGAATATAAACTCACAACTCCAGAATACACTATTGATGATTTTATAAATGATTTACTAGAACGTGGTTATATTAAGCAGGAAATAGATCCTACTACTGGTGGCGATGGAACTGGTGATGAAGCAGGTTCAGGAGCTTTCTCAATTACTGCCAAAACTGAGCAACTCCTGCGGCAGCATGCCCTAGAACAAATCTTTGGTAACATGCGTAAAGGGAATAGCGGTAATCACAAAACAGGTAAATTAGGAACTGGAGATGAACATAGCGGTGATTATAGATCTTATCGTTTTGGAGATGGGCTAGACCGTATTTCTATGACAGAGAGCTTGCGTAACGCACAGATTAATCATGGTATGGGAAACTTTAATCTTACTGAAGATGATCTGGTGGTAGAAGACACGCAGTTTAAGGCTCAAATGTCTACCGTACTAATGATTGATATCTCACACTCCATGATTCTCTATGGAGAAGATCGTATCACACCTGCTAAAAAGGTAGCTATGGCACTAGCAGAGTTGATCACGACTCGTTATCCTAAAGATACCTTAGACATTATCGTCTTCGGTAATGATTCCTGGCCCATTAAAATTGCTGATTTGCCATATTTAAAAGTAGGTCCATATCATACTAATACTGTAGCTGGTTTACAGCTTGCTATGGATATACTGCGTCGCAAGCGCAATACTAATAAGCAAATTTTTATGATTACTGACGGTAAACCTAGCTGTTTGCGATTAAAGGATGGTCGTTATTATAAAAATAGTAACGGTTTAGACGAGTACATTGTTGATAAATGCTACACTATGGCAGCACAAGCACGCAGGTTACATATTCCCATTACTACCTTTATGATTGCAAATGACCCTTATTTACAACGATTTGTAGATGAATTTACAGAGGCTAATCAGGGAAAAGCTTTCTTCACCGGTCTGCAAGGTCTAGGCGAAATGATTTTTACAGACTATGAAGCTAATAGAAAAAAAAGATTAAAGTGATAGTTAAAAGTATGATATTACGTTTAACGTTATATTGTTTGTTTTATTTATATACCCGACTAGGAATTTGAAATTCGGTATTACTTCTTTAACTTTTTATAATATTCATCCAGCACTTTTTTTCTTCCTACAGTCTTAGTAATGATATCTTTTTCTAGATCCCAGCCACGTGCCGGACTGTATTCACGACCGTACCAGATGATTTGTAAATGTAAATCGTTCCACTTTTCTTCTGGAAACAAGCGTTTAGCATCTTTTTCTGTTTGAACTACGTTTTTACCGGTAGTAAGGTTCCAGCGGTACATTAATCTGTGAATATGAGTGTCTACAGGAAATGCTGGAATGCCAAAAGCTTGTGACATTACCACCGCAGCCGTTTTATGACCTACAGCAGGCATAGCCTCTAGTTCTGCATAGGTTTGTGGTACCTTTCCATCATGTAAGTCTAGAATCATTTGTGATAGACCGTGAATTCCTTTAGCTTTCATAGGTGATAGTCCTACTGGTTTAATAATTTCACGTATCTCATCTACAGACATGCGCACCATATCATAAGGGTTATCAGCACGTTTAAAGAGTAGAGGTGTGATTTGATTCACTCTTACATCAGTACTTTGAGCACTCATTAATACGGCTATTAATAAAGTGTATGGATCTTTATGATCTAGAGGTATCGGTATTTCTGGATAGAGTTCTTCCAGTTTATTTATGATAAAATTTACTCTTTCCTCTTTATTCATGTTATAAATTTATGCTTTCAACAAAAATACAATTATGACCACATTAAAAGCAGGAGATCAAGCACCAGATTTTTCAGTAGTGAATCAAGATGGAAATGCCGTGTCTCTAGCCGATTTTAAAGGCAAAAAGTTAGTTTTATTTTTCTATCCTAAAGCAAGTACTCCTGGCTGCACGGCCGAGGCTTGTAACCTGAGAGATAATGTAGATCGCTTTCGCGAAAGCGGATACGAGATTCTAGGTGCTAGTGCAGATAGTCCTAAAAGACAATTGAATTTTAAAAACAAGTATGAATTACCTTATGACCTGCTCGCTGATGAAGATCACAGGTTATTAAATGCTTATAAAGTTTGGGGTCCTAAGAAGTTTATGGGTAAAGAGTATGATGGTATTCATAGAACTACTTTTGTGATCGATGAAAATGGTGTTATTACTGATGTGATTACTAAGGTAAAAACCAAAGATCATACTGCTCAAATTCTATAAAAGAGCAATTTATGAGATTAAAAAAGACCGCTATTATTGCGGTCTTTTTTTTATGCTTGATGAGCTTATTAAATTAAGATGTCTCGATCAAACCATTAGTATTACAGCCAAATAGATTTTGCTCATCAATCAAATCAGCAATTCCAGCTGGCAACATCTCGCGCCATCCTTCTTCACCTGCAGCAATCATGCGCAAAACTTCTCTAGAAAAAATATGCATGATTTCTTCATCATATTCTTCTATATCTATCACACGACCATTGTACTTAAAGAACTTATAAAGTTCTTTCATACGAGGATGAACTTTAATGTTTTCACTTGTGATTAATTCACCTGTTTCTTTATCAAACATAGGGTAGAGATAGACTCTTAAGTCTTTAAAGAATAGTTTTCCGAAGGCTTCTAGAATCCCACCACTTAAATGAGTATAATACTTAGTATCAAATATATCTACCAGGTTATTCACACCCATAACTAATCCTATACGCTCCTTAGTATAGTTGTTAAAATACTCTACAAGTCTATAGTATTCTTTGAAATTAGAAATCATAACTGTTTGACCTAGAGAGCATAAAAGCTCTGCGCGGTGCATAAAATCTTCTTCGTCTATTTCTCCTTGAGCCTTTAAGTTAGAAAGTGTAATTTCAAAAATAGTCTCTAGTTTATCTTCTTGAACTTTACCAGACTTAATGAACATGGTTTTTGCCTTTTCATACATGTCCATGTTAACCTTAGTCACTGGCCTGAAACTACCTCTTAAGGCTAGTACATTTTTCTTGTAAAGGATACGCGCGCTTAAAATATTTTTTCCATCAGGACCGAACATAACAGCTTCAGTCATTTCATTGCGTAACAACTGTAGAGACATGAGGCGATTATCAACTTGTTTAAATCGCGGACCGTCAAAGTTGATCATGTCTATCTCAATTTTATCCTTATCGATATGATCATAAAGGTATTTGAGTAGTTTTTTAGGCTGGTCATGTTTGTAAAAAGCACCATAAATTAAATTCACACCTAAAATTCCTAGGGTGATTTGCTGTAAACGAGCATCAGTTTCTTTGAATCTTACATGTAAGACTATTTCTGAATATTCTTCTAGTGGTGCAGCTTGGAATTTAATACCTACCCAACCGTGGCCTTTATATTTTTTTGCAAAATCAATAGTAGCAACTGTGTTTGCATAAGTAAAGAACATCTTTTCAGGATGTTTATCTCTAGCAATACGTTCTTCTATAAGATCAGACTCATATTTTAACATGCGGCGCAAGCGAGCCTCGGTCACATAACGTCCATCATCTTGAATACCATAAACAGCGTCTGAAAAATCTTTATCATAGGCACTCATAGCCTTTGCTATAGTACCAGATGCTCCACCTGCTCTAAAGAAATGACGTACCGTTTCTTGTCCAGCGCCTATCTCTGCAAACGTACCGTAGATATTACGGTTCAAGTTGATTCTTAAAGACTTATTTTTAATCGACGGGACAGATTCAAAATCTTTATCTCCAGGTAAGGTAACTCCCATTATGGTATGGCTATTAAAAGGTTTACACAAAGGTAGCAAACCACAGCGTAGAACAAAAAATATTAAGTATTTTTAACCTAAATTCTACAAAGTGAAAATCACCATTTTAGGTACTGGTACCTCTCAAGGAATTCCCGTTATAGGTAGTGAACATCCTGTATGTTTAAGCGATGATTCTCGTGATAAAAGACTGAGAGTTAGTGCTATGATAGAGGTTGATGGGAAACGCCTCGTTATAGATTGTGGACCAGACTTTAGACAGCAAATGTTAAAGCATGATGTGAAAAAAATCGACGGTGTACTTTTTACTCATGAGCACGCAGACCATACTGCAGGTTTAGACGATTTGAGACCTTTTTTCTTTAGACAAGGTGAGATTAATTGCCACATGACCTCAAGAGTTCACCTTGCTTTACAAGAGCGTTTTAGTTATATGTTTGCCACAGAAAATAAGTATCCTGGTGTGGCAGACTTAACGGTGCATGAATTTAATACTGATAATTTCATGGCGGCTGGAATAGAAGTGATTCCTGTGCTTGCAGATCATGGTTTTATTCCGGTACATGGATTCAGAATAGGTGATTTTGCATACATGACTGATGTTAAGACAATTGCAGTAAGGGAACAATTAAAGCTTAAAAATTTAGAGGTGCTTGTTCTTAATATGTTAAGAGAAGAAGAGCATAAAACACATTTAAACCTAGATGAAGCGCTAGAATTAGTAAGGGAACTGAATCCTAAACGTACTTACTTCACACACATAAGTCATCATTTAGGTTTCCATGAAGATGTTGAAAAAAAATTACCAGAAGGAGTTTTTCTGGCTTATGATAACTTAAAAATCCATATTTAATATGAAACGTAACCTTTATTTATATTTATTCATTTTTGCTTCGTTAATAGCCTTAATCCTGTATGTAAATGCAAGAAAGATCCAGGAGTCACAAGATGCTGCTTACATTCAACTGGAAGATAAACTTAAAGCAGCCGAAGAAAAATTACAAGAAACTAACACGTTAGGTAGTTCTACCAGTTTATTTACTTTAAAAAATAACGAAGAGGCTTATGACTATTTTGCAGCTAGTGGTCTAGATAGAGATCGTGTTGAGGCTTTGCTTATGGATTATCTTCTAGAAAAAAACCTTGTTAAAGGTGGAAATCCTTTAGTGGAATATATAGGAGAAGGTAGAGGTTATCAAATTAATGATATGCAGGTACTTAATCATAAGTGGTTAATCGCAAATTTTGCCGATGGAGAAAACTGGGGAGAAGTGCTAATTCAATATAATTTTAATGAAAATAATGAATTATCTATGGAGACTCTAAAGTCATTACTGTATAATTAGTTAGAGTTTTTTTCCAGCCAGGCTTTCATATCATAAAAATTATCCCTAGCCACGCCGTGACCTATAGGATAATCTTTAAAAACATAATCGAGTTCTAGGTTTTTTAAGATGTCTGGAGCAAGTTTAGCCCATGCATAGGGTACTACTTGATCTACGGTCCCGTGTGAAATGAAATAGGATGGTTTTGTTACGCTTTCGCGAAAGCGTGCTTCTAACTCCTCCCGATTATAAATCATTTCTTCATTTAAATAACCACTCATACACACTACTTTATCAAATAATTGTGGATAGGATAGACTTAATCCATATGATAAGATAGCTCCTTGACTAAAGCCTAGAATATTAATTTGCTCTTGAGAAATAGAGTAACTGTTTTTAAGTTCTTCTATAAATTTGAGAAGTAATGTCATGCTCTGTTTTGCTTGATTCACATCACTGAATTTACCGCCAGTAGCGTCAAAGTTAATCGCATACCATGCTGCTCCATAAGGAGGTAAATCATATGGAGCACGTGCAGAAACGATAAAGAATTCTTGTGATAATTCTGGTGTAAAAGAGAATAAATCCTCCTCATTACTGCCATAACCATGAAGTAATAGGAGTAATGGAGCGTTTTCTTTAAGTGCAGGTCTTATAACATGCTTAAGGGATAGATCTGAACGAGCTTTCATTATTTAATAAAATTGAACCATTTCTGGAAAAGTGGACCTACTAATGGAAGTGCATCTGTTTGATTTTTTAAAGTACTCACCAGTCCTAGTGCCGCAAGTACTACAAAAAAACAGGTCATTAAAAGAGGGATGATTCCGGTAGGTAAATTATCTGCAAAAACACTGACTACGATTGCTGCGAGAAGGATACCAAACATTTGTCGCAAATGAAATGCCGCAAAGGGTTGGTTCTTACCATTATTTAATATGAGTGCCATTCCAAAAATAGCAATACACACAACTAAATGAAAAAATAGAAAGAGAGCACTAGCATATCCTATGAGCGCTAAGTTTTTTCCTGCTGGTTGCTTATCCATTCCACACTAATTTTTTGTTATTGATAATACCATAAGCTCTACCTACTAACTTTTTACCTAATACCGCACTATTTTTAGAACTGGATATGATATGTTCTTTTTCAAAAGTATATTTTTCATCAGGTACAAAGAGGCTTAAATTAGCAATTTCGCCTACTTTTATTTGTGGTTTTTCTTTCCCAAAAACTTCATAACTAGAAGTTAATGCTTGTATCGTTTTCTCTGTATGTAGTAAATTTTGTAAAACTCCATAGGTGCTTTCTAGTCCTATGCTACCGTAACTGGCCTGATCAAACTCCACAGCTTTGTGCTCTACATTAAGTGGTATGTGATCTGATGTTACAGTGTCTATAACACCATTTTTAAGGCCGCTAAGAAGAGCGTTTCTATTTTTCTCATCTCGCAAAGGCGGCTGTATTTTAGAATGTGTATTAAAATCAGTTAGGGAAGAGGTGTTTAGAAATAAATGATTTGTAGAAACACTACAAGTTATGTTTGAGTACTTCTTTTTAGCCTCTTTAATAAGTAAAACGCTCGCGGCTGTTGTTATGGTAGGAATGTGTAATCTCGCTCCTGTGTATGCTGCGACTTGAATATCTCGCGCTATTTGGACTTCCTCTGCTATAGCTGGTGAGGTTTTGAGGCCTAAGTGTATGGTTGTATCATCTTCATTAACCATTCCTTTTCCAGCTAGATGATTATCTTGTGGATAGGACTGGATGATTCCTCCAAATGACTTTACATATTGCAATCCTACTTTTAAAAGGTTTGTATTGTTGATGGATTTTTTAAAATCATAAAAAGAAATGGCACCAGCTTTTTGCATGTCATATAATTCTGCTAGATGTTCACCTTCTTGATTAATTGTGAAGTTCCCTACAGGCAGGACTGTGACAGCCTCATTACTTGCTTTTCCCTTTAAGTAATTGATGCCAGAGGCGTCTTGAGGATTAGGTTGATTATTAGGGTTGAGCATAATAGTCGTAAAACCACTTTTTGCTGCAGTATCTATTCCATTTTTTAAAGTTTGTCTTTCTTCAAATCCTGGCTCACCAAAACACACACTACTATCCATCCAGCCTATTGAAACGTGAAGATTTTCTTTAGAGATTACTTGCGCATCTTCATTTGTAAGGTTTGAGGCAATTTGATGAATCTTACCGTTTTTTATTAGAAGATCTCTTTTTTTAAGGTGTAAACTCGAGCCTTCATTTACGATTGTAACGTTCTTTAATAATATCATTTCAAAAACTTTAAAATCAATAATTCGCAAAATAAAAAGAACAAAGCACCTAGAACAAAGTATTTCCAGAGACTTAATATTCCTTCTTCTTCACTTAATTTATATACTAAGTCCTCGATGGAGTTATAAATGTTTTTATCTCCTAACTCTGCCGTAGTGAAATATTCTAGCTTATTTTCTATACGGTTTGCATTAAAACTAAGGTTAGTAATAACTTCTTCTTTTTTAATAACTTGATAATTACCAGTGTGTTTTAACTCATCATTTACTTCGAGAAGTACGTAGGAGTTAAAAGCACGCTGTTGCGGTATTAATGATTGTGATGTGTGTTTAAGTTGTAGAATTTCATCACTTTTAATAGCAACCGGAACACTAACCTTGTTACTTACACCAGTGTAATAGTATAATTGTGAAATAGGTAAACTATTTCTAGCCATGTTATAAAGTACGGGAACTATTAAAGGTGAGTTCTTAAAATTTGAATTTTCATCATTTAATGGAGCTGTAAATTGGAATACCTTATCTTTTTGAAATAAAAAACTGGAGCCATCTTCATATTTAAGTATGGGATTTAAAGCTGTAATAGTATTTGTACGAGCGTTAACTTTAGGATACTGAAAGTTAGAAACTCGCTCGTTAAAAACTCCTTTTAATATGGGGTGATTAAAGTTAATTTCAGTGATACGCTTTTTGTTTTCACTAATTTCTTGTGCGCCTTGAACATTGTTAATGAATTCGTATCCAGATTGTCCTAACGACGGGATTACTAACAGTGAGCCGCCATTTTTTAAATAATCGTTCAGCTCTTGAGCCAGATTAGTAGATATGTTTTGTACTTCATTTAGGATTATAAAATTCTGATTCTTTAGAAGGTTAAAGTTGAGATCTCTCGCTCTAACTGCGGTGAAATCAAATTCATTATTTTTATATATACGATGGAGAAAATCACCTTCAACATCATTAATGGCTAGAACTTTAATTTTGTGCTGGTTATTATTTGTAATAAAAAGTTCGTTATCAAAAGAAAGGCCGCTGTCATCTAGGTAGATACGTCCATTAAGAGTCTCTTCACTATTATAATTAAATATAGCACTACCGCTGCTAGAACTTAGGTCTACACTAGTCTTAGATACTAAAATCCCGTTATTTTCTAAACTTAATGTTACCGGATTAGTAATACTTTCATTACTAGATATATCAACGTTTATTTCTATAGAGTTTGTATCCCGTGATTTAATAAACGCAGTGTCTATGGATATATTAATGTTTGTTTGAGGTTGAAGATTAACAAGCTTTCTTTTTAAACCATTAATGGTGTCAGGAAATTCAGAAGTAGACTTTTGAAAATCTGATATTATAATGAGCTCTTTTCTTTTATTTTTATGAGTTAATAAGGAGTTTGCTTTAAGCTGTACTTGCTCATAACTCAGAGATTGAGCACTATAACCCGAGTTAAGAAGATCATTTGCGATCTCTTTTTTAGTGACGTTTTTATAAGTATTATCGTTTGTAAAAAGATTAATATTTTGTTCATTAGGCAAGCGCTCTAGCAGGTCTGTTATTGCCATTTTATAGAGTTCTCCTTGAGAACCTGTGCTTTGCATAGAATAAGAGTTATCTAGGTAAATAGCGGTCTCTTTTTCACGGATCGCAATGTCACTTCCCGGAACAAAAGGTTGGGTAAATGCTAGCACTATACATGCTATTGCGGCCATTCTAGCGATTAAGGTGAGCCACTTTTTAAGCTGGCGGCTTTTACGAGTTTGTGTAATAAGTGGTTTGAGAAAAGCTACGTTTGTAAAAGAAACTTTAGTAAAACGTCTTAACTGGAATAAATGAACAATAATAGGGACTATAAGAAATAGGAGTCCGTAAAGTAGTAATGGGTTTTTAAATATCATTAATTCCTTAGATTAGTCAAAGATAATATCTTATATCAGATTGACCTACTTTATTTTGATAGAGTCACGATGAATTCTGTTCCTTTACCTAATTCAGACTTGACATCTATAGATCCATTTAGTTTTTCTACTAGTTTTAAAACAGTATTAAGGCCTATTCCGTTTCCTTTTTTACCTAAACGATCAGAAATATTTAGTGTGCTGAACATTTTAAAAATTTCTTCTTTTTTGTCTTCGGGAATTCCCATACCGTTATCCCTTACACTTATTTTATATGAATCTAAACTCTCACCAGCACTAATACTGATCTTAATTTTTTCTTTATCATTATACTTTTGAGCATTACCTATAAGATTGATTAGAATTTGCTCCATTGCACTTTTATTAATATTTAATTCCATATTATCCTCTGGTAATATGAAATTAACTTCATCGGGTAAGGCAAGCATTTCTTGAATGTGTTCTAAAAGAGTATATATATCAAATACTTCTTTTTCTTCAATCATATAAGAATCACTTTCATAATGAGAAAGGATTTGGGTCACATAATCAGAAAGACCAAAGGCGGCGTCTTTAATATATTTGAGATAGTCTTTACCAGATTGATCTATAGTATCTCCATATTTCTTTGCGACTAAATCTGTAGTAAGGACCATGTTTGCCAGTGGCATTTTCATGTCATGTGAAACCGTACGGGCAAACTCCTTGAGCAACTCGTTATTTTCTTTTAATCGTTCTTGAGACTCTTTAAGCTCTTCATTTACTTTGTAAAGCGTTAAATGTCTCATTACGAGATCTGCAATAAGTTCAAGGGCTTGCTGATCATCTTTAGTAAATTGATGAGGTTTATAATCCAGTACACAAATGGTTCCTAGTGGTAAGTTGTTTTTATCTTTAAGCGGCACTCCAGCATAGGAACGAATAGGTTTTTCATCAATCACATAAGGGTGATTTTCAAAATCAGGATGCTCTAGCGTATCATTAATACTATAGAAACCCTTATCATGATTAATGGCGTGTGCGCAAAATGACAACTCTCGTGGAGTATCATTTAATTCTATCCCATTTTGAGATTTAAACCATACAGTATTTACATCTACTATGGATATGAAGCTATTAGGAACATTAGTTAGTTTACATGCTAACTCTGTAAGTTCCTCTAAATCCTTGCGCCTGCGATCATCTGTTTTAAATGATTTAAGTAAGTCCAGTCTTTTTTGTTCATTAATGTGCAACGTCGCCTTTTTCATCACTTACAAAGGTAAAGTTAAAACTATGATATTTAATTTACCCTAATTCTTTAAAAGCTCCTAAACCAAATAACGCAAAATCATATTTCACTGGATCGATGGGATCTAGTTTACGCAAAATAGTGTCTAGCTCAGTAACTGTTTTTGCATCATTCTGTTTGCGCTTGATCATTTTTAACTTGCGAGCTATAGTTCCAGTATGTACGTCAAGTGGAAGAGATAAGGCGCTCATAGGAATGGTATTCCAGATTCCAAAATCTACACCAGCCTTATCATTGCGTACCATCCATCTTAAGTACATGTTGATTCTTTTGGCACTACTGTTTTTCATAGGGTCACTGACATGCTTTTGGGTACGTGGCATGTGTTCTATCTCAAAAAAGAGTTGTTTAAACATAGAGATAGCATGTTGAAGATGAGATGTTTCTTGATACGCTTTTGCAAAAGCGTGTTCTAAACCACCATAACGCAGTTCTATATGTTTTAAAGAACGCATAAAGGTCTTGCAATCCTCATTATTAAAGGTACGATGCACAAAACCGTCAAATCGATCCAGGTCAGACGCTGTATGATTCCTTATAAAATCTGCAGGTGCATGTTCCATTAATTCCATAAGTTTATGGGAATTATTAATAATGGATTTACGGTTTCCCCATGCTATAGTAGCTACTAGAAAGCCCGCGATTTCTATATCTTTTTTATTTGTAAAAAGGTGCGGAATCTGAATAGGGTCATGAGGTATAAAGTCTGGAACGTTGTATTGTTCCACTTTTGCATCAAGAAATTCTTTGAGCTGTGCCCTAGTCATTACTTAAAAATCTACCATCTTGCATTACTAGTTTGCGGTCTGCAAGATTTGCAAGTTCTTCATTATGGGTAACGATAACAAAAGTCTGGTTAAACTCTTCTCGTAATTTAAAAATTAGTTCATGTAAGTCTTGTGCAGTCGCACTGTCTAGATTCCCTGTAGGCTCGTCTGCATAGATCACTTTTGGGTTATTAATAAGTGCTCGAGCTACTGCTACTCTTTGTTGCTCACCACCGCTCAGTGCTCCAGGTTTGTGATTAAAACGATCTGATAATTTTAAGTAATCAAGTAATTCCTTTGCCCTTTTTATAGCTACTTCTTTAGGTGTGTTTTTAATAAAAGCAGGTAGGCATACATTTTCAAGAGCACTAAACTCTGGTAACAACTGGTGAAACTGAAAAATAAAGCCTAAGGATTCATTTCTAAATTTACTTAAAGCTTTAGCGTTTAATTGAGTAACATCAGTCCCATCTATGAGTAGAGAGGTTTCTGATTTTAAATCTGGTTGTTCTAAAGTTCCTAGAATATGTAAAAGAGTGGTTTTTCCGGCACCAGAACTTCCCACTACACTCACGATCTCACCAGCCTGTATGCTTAAATCTACACCTTTAAGTACCTGTAAATCGCCGAAGCTTTTATAAATATGTTGCGCTTGTATCATAGCTACAAATGTAGAAATTTTATCTAGGTGACTTTATGAATTTTCAATTAAGTCTTAAACCATTGCGGTCCTTCATTAAAGTCTATAAAATAATTAATGCGGATTGAGAAATTGTGCCTTACTGGTTGTTCAAAAAGAGTTCCTAAACTTTCTTCAAATCTTATCGTACCTTGATTATCAAAGTTGTTCATACTATTGCGATAGAGTAGTGTCATTTCACTGCCAGGAGCAAAACGCCAGCGATAAGAGAGATCTAGATTCCATATATTAAAATTTGCATCAGGATTAAAATCATCTTCTAATGTGTAATCACTATCAGCTACAGTTCCGTCTCTTTGTAGTTCTTTAAAATCCTTACTAAAGGTAGCTCTAGACCAGAAATTCCTAAAACTGATGCTTAAAGCATTGCGATTATTAAAGTTATAAGTTCCAGTAACTCTGTTTTCTACACTGTGAGTATCTCTTTCACTAAGGATAGAGGTAGTGTCATTATTAGATAGAGTTACATAACTCATTCTATCATTGCTTTTTCTCCAATTGATACTGTGGATCAACAAGAACTGATCACTAAACCTATAACGCGGACTTATGCGATAATTATAATTATGTTCCTTTTCATTAAATCTCTTATATCTTCCAGCTCTAGCGTCAATAGCAAATCTTTTACGATAGTCACTTGAGATAAAGCCACCTGTAAAAAAGCCTGCACCATATCGCACAATAGCATCTTCAATACGAGATTCAAATTGATCTTTAAATTCAGTATTATAATTAATATCTAAACCAAATGCGAAACGCTCTTTTGTTATAAAAAACGGATTAAAACTTACTTCTGTACCCGTGTGAAAAGCAGGAGTAGCAGCTCTCCTATGTCTTACATTTAACCGGAGCTCATAACGATTAAAAATTCCTTGTTGTGTTAATTGTACATAATCTAGGTCAGCGACAAAGGTGTGACGGTTAGTTCTAAAATTGCGACCTAAATCATTAGGGTTGTAACCACGATCTACAAAAAAGTGACCCAAGCGTGGTCTCCATTTACCTGCGGTAACACGCCAGTCCAGCTCTGTCGCATAACCTGTTTCAGTTCCTGTAATTGTAAAACGGTTAGACATTTTTGCCTGAGCTCTTAAGTTCTGTGTTGCCCGTTTATTATTGTGATTTAAGGCCATAGCACTAACATTTGCATCTGTGAACGCTCCATTGCGCAGGACATTTGTATTTACCAGTGCTATAGAGCTGTTATTGCCATATTGTTGATCAAGTACGAGAACATTATAATTTGTAAGAGGTTCAGTAATTAGATTTCTTTTAGTTCCTGTATTATTATCTCTTATCACGGCTTCTGTTTTCTCAGTAATAGAATTAAGAAATCCTATTCCTAGGCCACTATTTGTACGGCCTGTAATTTTTACAGCATTTAGTAATTGAGCACTAGAAGGGTTCTCTAGAATTTCCTCGCTTTCTAGTGTATCTATATCACTAGCGCCAGTAGGCGTTTGACCTATTCTTCTAGAGAAAAAAATATTACCTTTATTAAATAGGTCTACACCTTCAGTAAAAAAGGCTCGATTCTCTGCAAACAATTGTTCAAATGGGCCTAAATTTAAAACTACCTGATCAAAAGCTACCTGACCAAAATCAGGAATCAAGGTAGCATCTAGTGTAAAGGCATCACTTAAACCATATTTAATATCTAGTCCTGCTGCAAAGTTTGTGGAGTTGTTTCCATCAAGTCTATCATGTATGGTAGTGAGATAAGGATATAAGTTTAATCTTAATGGCGGGTTTATATCTTCAATACCAGTAAGTAAAGCGTCATACTGCGTGTTTACACCTTTTGTAATATCTATGTAGTTATAACTATATTCTTCATTTAAGTGACGTATTCTACGGAACACTTGAAAGGACCAGTCTTGAACCTTCTTTTCAGGAAATCTTAATGTTCTATACGGAATGCGCATTTCCACATACCATCCTTTCTGATCAAAACTTACTTCAGAAAGAAAAACGACATTAAAGGAAAAGTCCTGACGATTTCCTTCCACAACAGCGTCTCCTAAGGAATTACCAGCAGTTGCAAAAAAACGAGTCTGATTGATCTGGTTATTATAGGTATTAATATAAAGGCCAAAAAGGTCTGCTTGTGCATCTATGTCATCTCTTTGAGAGAACTGTCTTAAGACTTTTTCGGGTTCATTGTCATATAAATATGCAGCAACGTATATTGCATTATCATCATAAGCGATTTTAAACTCTGTAGGGTGTGTTTTTCTTTCAGCCTGACCATTTATGGGTTCAGTCATAATAAAATCACCACCGGTAGGAATTTGATCCCAGATTTTTTCAAATGGTTTTCCATCTATTTGAGGCGGCGTGGAAATACGGGTTGCCTCATAAGATTTCCTCTTAATGATAGTTGTATCTTGTTGTATTGTCGTGGTATTCGCTTTCGCGAAAGCGTAACAACATAACATTATCAGTAAAATAGCAAGACGATTCATAGATTATAATAGAATTTCAAAACTAAAAGCTATGTTTTCTATAATCTTTAAAGTGGTGTTAATTTAATACAGTTACTAAATGTAATAGTTACCAGTATGTTTTTAAACCAGTGATTAAACCTCTTCTACATCTATAACCTGGGTAGGGTTTTCTTTTTTAATTAAGTATGTGTAAACCCACATTATTGTGAATGATGGGATGATATCTAATCCTGGTACTAATTCTTCAATTGTGGTAATAATACCAGCGGCAACACCAGCTTTTCCAGGATATAGTCTAGTCATTAAATAACCAGCAACCGGTGCCCATCCTATATCTGTAAATTCACCTATTCCTGGAATAAGATAAGACGCAATTCCCACTAGATCAAAGATGATCCCGAAAAATAGTTTTGAGCGTTTTGATTCAAACATGTAATTGTAATTTTAACTAAATAAATATAGTCAAAAAACGTTCCATAAGTGATTTTAGTGCAATTTAGACGATATCAGTTTAAGGAACTCGGCACGTGTTTCACCTTTTTCAAACTGTCCTCTGAAACCACTGGTTGTGGTGGAACTGTTTTGTTTTTGTACGCCACGCATCATCATGCACATGTGAGACGCTTCTATGACTACTGCGACACCTTTAGGTTTAAGTGTTTCATCGATACATTCTAGGATATCATGTGTTAAACGCTCTTGTACTTGTAACCTGCGAGCAAAAACGTCTACGATACGAGGTATTTTAGAAAGTCCTACGATATGTCCATTAGGGATGTAAGCTATGTGTGCTTTACCAAAGAAAGGTAACATGTGGTGCTCACAAAGTGAATAAAGCTCAATATCTTTAATAATTACCATATCATTATAATCCTCAGCAAACATGGCTCCTTTGAGTATGGCTGCAGGATCTTGCTCATAACCAGAGGTAAGGAACTGCATTGCTTTGGCGGCACGTTCAGGAGTTTTTAATAACCCTTCTCTTTGAACATCTTCACCTATTTGTTCTATGACTCCTTTATATTGGTCTTTTATTTCTTCAGTAGTTTCAATATGGTACTCTTCAAAAACTCTATAAGACATTATTCTAATTTTTTAGTAAAATTACACTTATTACGTTTAATAAAATAAATATTTTGTTAAACAATTTAAGATAGGTGTTCACATTATTAATGTAGCTTCTAACTTTAAGTAAAAAGGAAATATAAAATAGTAGGAGTGTGGCTGGGCTTAACACTAGTTTATTTCCTCACTTTATACCTATAACCGATGTTTTTAAATAGTTACGTTTATCTTTTATGCACAGCTATTATTACCTGTAATAATGGACTAATTATATCGCTTAGACCTTATTATATATAGGAGTTATTGTCTACTGCTTTTTTTACATCTACTGATTTACAGATGTCTATGCTTAAATACAATTATTTCTTCTCAAATTTTTAAATATTGTTTTTCTCAAAACAAAATAATGGTATATTTGCAACCGCTTTAAAAATTAGGTCGCGTAGCTCAGCTGGATAGAGCATCTGCCTTCTAAGCAGACGGTCACAGGTTCGAATCCTGTCGCGATCACAAGTAATTTAAAAAACCACTCTGTACAGAGTGGTTTTTTATTTTAGGTACAGTTTTACCAAAACAACAATTAAGTGTTCCGATATTTCTGTTTTAATTCCAGGTTGCTTCGTTAAAAAATATACACGACGTTTTTATTTCCTATGGTGTTCATCTGTTAGCTTTGCTCGAGTCTCTTCGTAGCTGCCTGATATGCCCGGTTTTTTTGCCTTTCACCTCTCTAAGATTTAAATTAAAAATCTTTAGACTGTTTCATTATACCAATTTGTGCTTATTAAGACTTTATAAATTCAATTTGGTATTATTCCTTTTGGTATGAGTTATGATGAAACGCTTTTAAGTTTTACAGCTTTAAGCCAAATCGTGCCAGCATCTTTTTTTCAAACCACCAGAAAAATTTAAACTGTCCAAAGATCCATCCATTTACCACTAGCAATACTTGATAAATAGGGAAGATGATGAGTAAGCGTAGTGGCCAGAAAGTCCATGCCGACATAGAATCCTGATCAATTCCTAAAAATTCCAGTAGAGGTGAAGAGAGTCGTGCAGCCGCAGATCCTGTAATGGCAAACACTATAAATATGGCTATCATTTCCCAGCGCTGTTTAATATTCCATTTAGTGATCAAGCGTGGAAAAACCCACATACAAAACCTATAGAAAATGTAAGCTAGGAATACTGTCACTCCATAAATAAAGAGATATTCATAAGTTACATCTTCAAAATGAGAAGGCATTACTCGTGAAGCTATAAAATAACCACAAGCAAGTAAGCTTAATACACCTAATACAATGAATATAAGTTGCCAATTACTAGAAATGTCCCAGTTTTTTTTGATTTTTTGCATGGTGCAAAAATACACTACCGCAGCCGTTGATTATATCGTTTTTCAAAGAAAAGAAAGTAATTATAGAGCAAGTAATTTACTTCATAGCCATAATCTACGTCATTTTCATAATCTATGCGCCATTGATACAAACTAGGATCGTAACTTAAGGCATTATTTACACGCAAGTTGTATTCATTAACGTAGAGTTTGTTGCGCATCTCTAGAGTGCTTTGTGCATAATAACCTCTGGGCGGTTGAGTAACGAGCCAGGCATTAAAACCAGGTTCTATGACGATGAGTTCATACTCTAAACTATCATTAGCAATACGCAAAGTGTCAGATTTAGTCTGTATAGCAAGTGAACCATTTCTAGTACTAGGCCTGTAACTATTACAACTCACGATAAGGGCAAGAAGGGCTATAAAATAAAAGGTTGTTTTCATGGGGTAAATATAACGCCACAAAAACAACCTTACACGCCATAACTCGTATATACTATATATGAACGAGTAAAAGGCGGTTTTCATTGAGTTATTTACTTTCCAAAAAGCCCACCTAGTAATCCTCCTAGACCACCTTTTTTCTTGTCGCCACCTAGTACCATTCCTGCTACATTATCAACGATGCTACCATCACCGTCTGCATCGAGGATTTGTTCGATAAATGATTGATCTTTTGCTCCAGACTGTCCTAGGACAGATCCTAAAAGATCTCCTATTCCGTTTTGGTCTACATTTTCAGCCTGTTTTTGTTTTCCTAGCATACCCATAAGAATAGGAGCAGCCATTTTAATAATTTCACTCACGTTACTAGCATCCATACCACTAGATTGAGAAAGAGCACTTTCTACTTGCGGTTGTTTAGCTCCTAGTACATGACCTAAAATACCAGCACCATCATTAACTAAATCATCCGGGCTACCTGCGCCATCGCCAAAAAGCCCGCCTAACATATCCAGTACTCCACCGCCGTGACGCTGATCGCTTAAGGCACTGTTTAAAGCACTCGCACCTTCTGGTGTAGCTGCATTACGTTGCATAGCTCCTAGTATTAAAGGCATAGCCTGTGATAATACATTTGCTGTTTTATCTGCTGGTTGACCTGTCTTTTGAGCAGCACCATTGATAAGTGTCTGTCCTAAATCTGATTGTAAAAGGTTTAATATAGAATCCATTGTGATACATTATAATGTTTAATGAATTGTAAATTAAAGTATCCTAAGGTTTAATTATCCTTTTAGATTTCTCTTTTAAGTTCGCTTTCGCGAAAGCGTAATTTTAAACGATAAAATACCATAATCCAGCATGATCATGCTTCATAAAGAAGTGCCCTTTATTCTTAAAAATGGCTACGTATTTTTTATTTACAGTTTTTGAAGTCCAGTGAGCTAACTAGACTTGTAGCTCAGGGCTATAAACGCAATTTGGTATAAAGTTATTTTAGCTTGTTTTTTAGTAATTTATGTAAAGAAAAAGCGCCCTGAAAAGGGCGCTTGAATAAAAAAATGTAGGGACTGATTACCCTAAATATGACTTAAGGATTTTACTTCTTGAGTTTTGACGCAATCTTTTGATTCCTTTTTCTTTAATCTGGCGCACGCGCTCACGAGTTAAATCAAAGGTTTCACCGATCTCTTCTAAGCTCATAGGTTGTTGATTCCCTATACCGAAGTAAAGAGAAATAACGTCTGCCTCTTTTTGTGATAAAGTCTCAAGTGCGCGAGTGATCTCAAGTGTAAGTGACTCATGCAATAATTCTCTATCTGGATTAGGAGACTCACCACTACGCACTACGTCATAGAGGTTAGAGGTTTCTCCTTCTTTAAGAGGTGCGTCCATCGATACGTGACGACCTGCGTTTTTAAGAGACTGCTTAACGTCGCTTACCGTCATGTCTAGCTCTTTTGCTAGCTCTTCTGGTGATGGTGGGCGCTCGTGTAATTGCTCAAGGTGTGAAAATGCCTTATTAATCTTGTTTATAGATCCGATTTTGTTCAAAGGTAAACGCACGATACGGGACTGCTCTGCTAGTGCTTGAAGAATCGACTGGCGTATCCACCATACTGCGTATGAGATGAATTTAAATCCACGAGTTTCATCAAATCTTTTGGCAGCCTTTACAAGACCTGCATTACCTTCATTAATAAGATCTGGAAGTTTAAGCCCTTGATTCTGATACTGTTTTGCAACAGAAACCACAAAACGTAAGTTTGCAGTAGTCAGTTTCTCTAGAGCTCTCTGATCACCCTTTTTAATACGCTGTGCCAGTTCCACTTCTTCCTCTGCCGTGATTAGATCAATTTTAGAGATGTCCTGTAGGTACTTATCCAGCGATTTAGACTCACGGTTGGTAACCTGCTTGGTGATTTTGAGTTGTCTCATTTAATGTATAAAGATTAAAAAGTTTATAGTACCTGACAGCTTTTGTCAGGCTTTGTTATATTAGCAAAAATCATACCAAAACAGTTGTTTATGACACTTATTCAGACCAGTAATAGTGCGAGATGTGCTACTATTTATGAGTCGTAAGATGATGCTTTTTGTTACAGATATGGTTTTGGTTTTACGCTTTCGCGAAAGCGTATTCTTTACAACCATAACGTTAATAGGCCTTTATTTGAATCCTTATCTTTAATTTTATTTTTAAACTAATGAACAAAACCTGAATAAGAGGACCATTTAAGTCTTGTTAAAAAATTAAGAAAAAATCTAGAATTACTATTGCGGTCCATAATATGACACGTAACCAGTTGTATTGTGTCAGTTTGTGAAGATTTTGTTCAGTTGGGTTTTTATCTATGGCGGCATGCATGGGAATAAATATAAATACTGTTGATATCCATGTAAGTGCTACCAAAATAGCATAAACAAGATTAGGCGCAAACATTAAGTGATAATACAACCAGAAATAAATTACTAACCCTATTTGTAGAAACATTAACGGTGCTACGATAAATGTAATGTTTCTCGTATAGATTTTGTGCCATCTACTCAACCCATCTTTTCCAAAGTACTTAAAACCTGGATAAATTAACAATTGTACCATCCATATTAATACCATAAGACCAAAGTCTATAGCGAGTCTAAATATTTCTATTTTCATATAATTGATTTTCTAGGTTGGAGTAAGGTCTATCTGTTATGCTTTTCTAATTTTCCATGCCCACCAAATTAATAATGGATGAATAACTATTAATCGTATCCAAGCTATCCATTCAGGGATACAAAAATCTCCAGCACAACTGCCCATTTGTATAAAATAGATATGTGAAATGGTAAAGGCTAGTAGCATAGCTATGGTTATATAACTAGTTAACTGTTGCGAGAGTTTAAAACACGCCATTACCGCTACTAATAGTTCTACAAATCCTGCTGTGTAATTGATTAATGATTTATAACACATCCAGTCAGGAATCACTTCCAGATAAACATCTGGCTGGATGAAGTGCATGATGCCGGCAACGGTATAAAAAACTACAAAAGAGTAGCGTAGCAGGTTGCGTTTCATGTGAGTTTCCAATTATGATCTGTATGAACCTTCTTGAGAATTAAAAAAAACGGTATCCACCAAATGAAGTCGTTTGTGATTAAGGTATAGATGAATTCCAATGGAACAACGTCTTGTAAATAATTAAAAATAAATCCTAATGGTCCAAAAATCTTACCCAAAAAGCCGACTGCGACGATAGGCCAGTGGCGCATGGGATCATTACTTGCCCACCAATAACCGAGACCATAAACGCCTATAACCATTCCCATGCCTTGCCATACCATAGGGTGATTTAAGGGTTCCATACCTACTAATTCAAAGAAATGATTAGGGAATAACACCACCCAAGCGCCCCAAATCAAATTATATATTGCAGCAAGTTGAAGTGTAAGTTTCATAAAATGTTTTAAGCTTAGGTCTAGGTGAGCTTGTTTAAATTACAACCATACTAAGATTTTATATCTTTTCTGTAAGTACGTCTTCTTTTGTGAAGTATAGGGTCATAGTTTTTCCAAGAGGCCTGAACGGCTAAGTTATCTTCAAGTTCTGGATTAGTTTCACACAGTGTAACGCCGTAATTCATAAAGTTTTGCGTGACGTTTCTAAACATCATTGCGGTAACTCCTTTTCCCTGATATTCTGGATCTATTCCTATAAGGTAGAAAGCTGCTCTATCGTTTTTCTTTTTGGCTTTTAATAAATGCATAAAACCAAGCGGCCATAATTTACCTTTTGCTTTTTGTAAGGCACGAGAAAATGAAGGCATGGTTATGGCAAAACCTATTAGTTTTTCATGCTCATCAACCACGAGTTCTAAAAAATCTGGATTTATAAAAGGAAGATATTTTTCTTTGTAAAGATCAATCTGGTATTGCTGGATAGGAACAAAGGTTACTAAGTTGCTATATGTCTTATTTAGAAGATCAAACATATCATCTACGTAAGGCAGTATTTCTTTGGTAGACTTGAACTTGAGAGTTTTAAGCTTGTATCTTTTTCCTATTATATCTGCAAATTTGTTGATCTTTTCAGGAATAGGATTAGGTGGTTCAAATTTGAATTCTACCCATTCTGCGGCTTTTTCATAGCCTAATTGCTCTAAATGTTGTTTATAATATGGAGCGTTATACCATGTAATCATGGTACTTAATTCTTCAAAACCTTTTATGAGTAAGCCTGCCTTATCCATGTTTGAAAACCCTACAGGACCTTCCACATATTCTAGGTTCTTGTCTTTTCCTATTTGGTGAACTTCTTTAAGAAGTGCTTTAGTGACCTCTATGTCATCAATCATGTCTAGCCATCCGAAACGCATTTTAGGTTTCTTTTGTTCATTAACCTCGATATAATTAATAATAGCAGCAATACGTCCTACTATTTTTTTATCTCGATAAGCTAGAAACATCCAGCAGTCTGCATTTTTAAATACTTGATTCTTCTCAGGATCAAAATTTGCCATCTCATCTTTTATGATGGGTGGCACGTAGTATTTATTATCTTTATATAGTTCTTGCTGGAAGGCTACAAACTTCTTCACATCAGCCTTAGAACTTATTTGCTTGATTTCAATCATAGGAGATTCTTAGAAATCTATTTTTTTCTTTTTCTTGTTTTTCTTTCCTTTATCATCGCCAGTACCTTTTAGGTTTTTTTTCTGACTGATGGCTTCATCATCTTTATGAAAATCAAAACGGTAAGACATCCCTACATTTGCTTGAAAAACACTAGGTGTATCTTTAAAGTTTATAGTAGCACTAGCATCAACCTGCCAGTCTTTACTAATTAAGTATGCAATACCACCACGACCTAAATCATCACTATAAAAGTCTGATTTGAATCCTTGATACTCGCCAAAAACAGCCCATTTTCTATTAATACTATGTGTCATGGTAAGAATCCATTCATAAGAAGGGTAATCTGTAGAAATACGGTCTACAATAAAGTTAGTCACAAAAACCCATTGTCCCCAGTTGTTTTGCGTGATTAATTCAAATCGAGGAGAAAATGAAGGGTCATTAGGAGGCGTGAGAGAATTAGTCTCAGATAAATCTATGTTTGCTCCAGCATAAATGGAAACCGCAGGAACTAAATCTTTCCAGTTCAATCTTCTATTTGCTTTCCAGCTTAACAGATTTACCTTTTTCTCACCCCAAAATTTCAAAGGATCAAATACTAAATATTTAGCACCGATCGTACTACGTGAAAAATTTGAAAATTTACTGTCCACATTACCGAAACCACGATTATCTGATTGTTTCACACTAGCAAATGTCCCTATGTATGAGAATTCTAAACGTTCCATAAATGCTCCATAGCGCAGTTGCATACTTAATCCTGTATAGTCGCGTTCATAGCGCTGTAAATGATGCTCTTCTGTGCGATAAAATAAATTTCCCTCAACTTGAGCAACACCTTTCCCTACAGCAAAGGCACCTTGAGATAGCCCAGGATTGTTAGTATTAACGGTTTCTGTATACTGAGCAGCGGTAGACATGCTGATGAAACACACTATAGCAAATAATATTTTTTGAGTCCAAGCCTTCATAAAATGATATTCTATAAGGCTTCAAATTTAAGATATATTAAAGAGTAATGATTAAATGAGTTTTTAATTTTACCTAAAATTATAATCTATTGAAATTTTTACAAGCTTTACTTATAGTTCTCGTGGTTTATGTAACCTTACGTTTAATATTTAAGTATTATGGAAAGAGTATTTTGGCATGGTTAGGAAAAAAGGCGATGCAGCGCATGGCTCGTAGTTTTGAAAAACGCAGCGGTATGAATATGTCAGATATTAAAAACTCTCAAACTAATAGAACTTCTAACCATAAAAAAGTTAACAAACCTACCGAAAAGAAAGTAGTAGGTGAGTACGTGGACTTTGAGGAAATTGATTAATTTTCAACCTTAATAGATTGCCTTTAATTCATGACTTTTAATTTTAAGAAAATCCTTCCGCATCTCGCAGTTATTGCAGTATTTATTATTGCTGCATTAGCTTACTTTAATCCAGTATTAAGCGGTAAAAAACTATACCAAAATGATATTGTTCAGTATAAAGGTAATGCGAGACAGTTAATAGAACACCGCGCTGCCACAGGAGAAGAACTCTACTGGACAGATTCTGTTTTTGGAGGTATGCCCACATATCAACTCGGTGCGCGCTATCCTTATGATTTTATAGATGGACTTGATAGAGTGCTGAGATTCCTGCCACGTCCTGCAGACTATCTTTTCCTTTATTTCTTTTCCTTTTACATGCTCATGCTGGTGATGCGTGTCAACTGGAAAATAGGTTTACTAGGAGCACTGGCTTTTGGGTTTTCTACCTATTTGATTATCATTCTAGGAGTAGGGCACAATGCCAAAGCTCATGCCATAGCTTACTTTCCTCTTGTACTTAGTGGCATATTATTAGTGTTTCAAAAACGATATTTACTAGGTTTTATAGTTACAGCGGTTGCCATGGCACTAGAGCTGCAGGCTAACCATCCTCAAATGACTTATTATTTATTGCTGGCTGTGATTATTTTAGGCGTCGCTTATCTGGTAGATGCTGCTCGTAAAAAAGTTTTACCGCACTACTTTAAATCTATAGGTATTATGACCGCTGCAGTATTACTGGCACTAGGAACTAATGCCGGTAATTTACTAGCAACTAGTGAGTACTCTCAAGAAAGTACCCGTGGTAAATCTTCTCTAACTATTAACGCTCAAGGCGAAAAAATAGTTCCTCAAACAGGTCTCGACTATGACTACATCACGCAGTATTCTTATGGATTAAGTGAAAGTTTAAATTTGTTAGTTCCTAGATTTGCCGGTGGTGGAAGTGCTGCCAGACCTGACGAAGATTCAAATGCTGTACAATTCCTTACGGATCAAGGTTTGCCTAAAAGAGAAGTTTTAGGATTTATTAATGAAAGTGTACCGCTTTATTGGGGTGATCAAATTATTGTAGAAGCACCACCATACCTAGGAATAGGAGTTGTGTTTCTGGCGATTCTTGCATTATTTTTAATAAAAGGAAGGCTGCGCTGGTGGACTAGTGCTGTTATTATTTTAGCTTTATTACTGTCCTACGGTAAAAATGCAGACTGGCTCACAAGTTTCTTTATAGATGTGGTACCGTTGTACAATAAATTCCGTGCAGTGACATCTATTCAGGTACTAATAGAGCTATGTGTTCCTATTCTTGCTGTTATAGGGTTATGGCAGTTTTTTAACGAAAAGAATACACAGGAAACAAAAGCCAAAGCACTCAAATATGCCGGTATTACTTTGGGTGGTTTGCTAGTTATACTGGTAGCATTTGGTGGTCAATTATTTGATTTTGCCAGTCCTATGGATCGGTATTACTTAGAAAGTGAACAATTAGGAGTAGGTTTTGTGGACGCTTTAAGAGATGATCGTTTTGAAGTCATGCGAGCAGATGTTTTTAGAGCACTGTTAATAGTTGGGATTATTTCGGCAGCATTATTTTTATTACTCAAAAAGAAGGTTTCAGAGAACCTGGTTTTACTAGTCGCTGGAGTGGTTATCTTATTTGACTTAGTAAGTTTCAACCTGAACTATGTAAACAGCGATGATTATGTAAAAGCCAGTGAGTATGATAACGCACACACTAAGACTCAAGCAGATGAAATCGCTATGCAAGATGCTAAGAATGGCGATCATTACAGAGTTTATGATAAATTAGTGAATCCATTTAATTCAGGTCGTGCGCCTTACTTCCATAAATCTATAGGTGGTTATCATGGTGCAAAGCCTAGACGTATTCAAGAGATATCAGAATTTTATCTTTATGATGAAAACGGAATAGCTCCTGTGAATAGAGAAAATATAGAAATCTTGAGCATGTTTAATGTGAGATACATTATAGATGTTGAAGAAACCGGTTATGTAGCTCAAAAAAATCCTATGACCTTAGGAAATGGCTGGTTTGTAAACGAACTTAAGGTGGTAGAAAATGATAATGAAGAGATAATGAGTCTAGCTGAACTTAACGGAACACAACGCGCCATTATCCAGAAGAATCAAAAAGATCTTCTCCAGCTCAAAACTACCCATGCAGATTCCACTTCAAGCATTCAACTAGTAGATTATGACACTCAAAGACTGGTTTATAAAAGTAATAACATTCAAGAAGGTCTAGCAGTTTTCTCTGAAATGTATTATCCGCATGGATGGAAAGCTACTGTTGATGGGCAGGAAACTCCTATAGCTAGAGTAAACTATGCGTTAAGAGGAATTAAGGTTCCAGCAGGTTCTCATGAAATAGTCATGAGTTTTGAACCTCAAGTAGTAAAAACAGGTAGTTCTATAATGCTAGGAAGTAATATCCTTTTATTTTTAATCATTATAGGTGGAGCGTTTTACAGGTTTAAGAATAAGTCTTAAATGAAGAAGCCAGTTCTTATCATTGCTTATTACTGGCCGCCAGCAGGTGGACCTGGTGTGCAACGATGGTTAAAATTTGCTACTTATTTACCGCAGCACGGCTTTGAGGTGACCGTTGTAGTTCCAGAAAACCCAGATTATCCTGTAATTGATGAATCACTCCTAGAACAAGTTCCTGAAGATGTTTCTATCATTAAGGTGCCTATAAATGAACCTAGTAGATGGTCTAGTGCGCTTTCGCGAAAGCGAACTAAAAATCTTCAAAAAGGAATACTGCCTAAAAATGCAGGTATGTTACAACGCGCCATGATATGGATGCGCGGTAACTTATTTGTTCCTGATGCACGAGTAGGATGGAAGTCTCGAGTTTTAAAAGCTATACATCCCTATTTGCTAGAGCATAAAAATCCTACTGTAATAACCACAGGACCACCGCATTCTATTCATTTAATAGGCTTAGAATTAAAGAAAAAATACAAGGGTTTTAAGTGGCTTGCAGATTTTAGAGACCCGTGGACTACTATAGGTTATCATAAACATTTGAAAATAGGAGCTAGTGCTCAAAAAAAGCACGAGCGTTTAGAACAAGAGGTTTTAGATCATGCAGATTTAATAATCGTTACTAGTCCACATACAGGAAAGGAGTTTGCTAGCAAGACTACAACACCTCTTCAGGTTATTACAAATGGGTATGATATTGAAGCGGCACAAACTACCCGTCAACCAGATAGTGTTTTTACACTGGCTCATGTAGGAACCTTATTATCAGATCGTGATCCGGTTATTTTATGGGAATGTCTATCTGAGCTTTGTAAGGAAAGGGAAGATTTTAATACAGATTTTAAATTACAACTGGCCGGTAGCATAAGTGATGAAGTCATTGCCTCTATAAAAAAATCTGGATTAGAAAATAAGTCAGAATTGCTAGGTTATGTAGATCATCAACAAGCTGTTGAGCTCATGTTTAAGGCGCAATGCTTATTACTCATAGAGGTAGATAGTAAAGATACACAGGCCATTATACCAGGAAAGATTTTTGAATATCTCGCCAGCCGCAGACCTATTATAGCCATAGGACCTTCTCAGGCAGATATCGAGCAATTCATCAAGCATACTCATTCTGGTCACTATTTTAATTATCAAGAAAAAATAGCTCTTAAAAAACACATTCTTGAAAAATATGAGCTTTTTAAAAATAGCAATAATGAAGGGAACAGTCACCCGAGTATCTCAAGTTATAAGAGAGAATTATTAACAGGAACACTTGCTAAAACCATTGCCTACACATGGGAATAGTGATCAAACAATCGGGATGGAATATAGGTGTTACTGTACTGGGTTTCATATTTGGTGCAGTTAATACGGTTTTACTAGGGCCTACTTTCCTGGGCGATGACTATTTTGGGTTAATGGGCTATGTGCTTTCGGCAGCGTTTTTATTCTTTCCTTTAATGAGTTTTGGGATTAATAACACGCTGGTTAAGTTTTACTCTAAGTATGATGATAAAAATGAACGTGATGCCTTTTTAACACAAATGTTATTGTGGCCACTTATCATTATTATTCCGGCTTTTTTAATCATTTATGCTTTTTATGACCCCATTAGATTGTACATAGCAAATACGAATGAGATTACGAGAGACTTTGTGTGGCACATAGCAATCATCGCTGTTTTTCAAGCTTATTTTGAGATTTTTTATGCATGGACTAAGGTTCACATGAAAACCGTAGGAGGAAACTTTTTAAAAGAGGTATTCTACAGAGCAAGTTCTACAGTTATGTTGCTCCTGGTCATGATAGAAGTGATAACACCTGTTCAGTTTATACACAGTCTAGTTATTATTTATGCACTGCGTGTTTTTATCATGAAAATAGTAGCACTTAAAACTTATACACCGCGATGGCAACTGGGAAAAATAAAGGCAAGTGGTGACCTACTTCATTATTCTTTTTTAATGATCCTTGCCGGATCAGTAGGCACAGCATTGCTAGATCTTGATAAATTTATGATTAACGATCTTATGATCATAGATAATATAGCATGGTATAATGTAGGTGTTTTTATAGCCACAGTTATAGCTGTTCCTGCACGCGGAATGGCTCAAATCATGCATCCCTTAACAGCAGGGCATTTTAATAGAGGTGAAATGGTAGAGGTAGAGCGACTGTATAAACGCAGCTCACTCAATTTAAGTATTATAGCTGGTTTTTTAGTCTTGATCATCGTTTGTAATGTAAATGAGTTTTATGAACTCATGCGTCCAGAATATCGAGTAGGTGTTCCAGTGGTTATACTCATAGCTGTTGTAAAATATTCAGAAAGTCTTCTGGGTAGTAATAATGCTATTTTATATAATTCTGACTTGTATCGGGTAACACTCTGGTTAGGATTATTGCTCGCTGTTGTAGCGATCCTTCTTAATATGTGGCTCATTCCTATATATGGTTTAATGGGCGCGGCTATTTCTACTTGTGTGGCTTATGTGATGTACGCTTTCGCGAAAGCGTACTATGTGTATCATAAATTAAAAATCCATCCATGGACTTCACAAACGACACTGTCGGTAGGTTTAATTCTGATTTTTATAGTGGTGTTTTATTTTTGGGATTTTAACTGGCATCCAGTAGTTAACATAGCGCTTAAAAGCTTGATTCTCTCGCTTACTTATTTATATGTGGTAAGAAATCTAAGGCTCTCAAAAGAGATCAACACTTTGCTTAAAAAGTATCTCCCATAAAAAAGCCGACTCAGTTAAGAATCGGCTTTTTAGGGCTATTTCAATGTAATCTAAATTACCTTCTTTTTGCACTTCTTGAAGATTTGGAGCGCTTAATACTTACAGAAGTATTACGACTCTTAGAGCTCGTACTTATGGCTCTACTATTACTACGGCTTCTAGAAGGTGCTGTAGTAGCAGTTGACCTTCTACTTGTTCTAGAATTACTTACTGCTGGTGCAGTCCTTCTCGTGTTTGCGCGGTTTGAAATCGCTGGAGTAATATTTCTGTTACTACTAGATGTCGTAGCGCTGTTATTTCTATTTCTAGAAGTTCTAGTGTTACTCACCGCACGAGGAGCTCTTGTTGTTCTTTGAGTAGCGACCGTATTTCTCCTTGTTGAACGAGAATTTACATTATTATCACTACGTCTACTAGTCGTTACACGACTATCATTTCTAGATAACGTTCTATGACCTGTTGCGATGGCATTACGGTCTCTTCTTGCTGCTCTAGTTGCGATAGCGCGTCCATTGCTATCTCTACGACCTCTTTCAAAACTGCGGTAGTTTACTCGATCTGATGGTCTATAGAAATTACGTCTCACATTTGCTCTTAAGAATCTACCATTATAATAGTTAGGTCTGTTCCAGTGAACTCTGTGGTAATCCCACCCAAAACGGAATGGATTGTAATTCAATCTATATGGATTGTTCCATACTATGCAGTGGTTTGCTAATGGAACTCCATAGAATCTATGCCATGGCTGGTAAACATAATATCTATTAAAGCTATTAATAAATCCAGTGGTTCTGAATATTACTCCAGGTCTATTGTAGAAAACATTTAAGTTTCCTATTCTGTTTACATATCCATTACGGTAGTTTATGAAAATATTTCCAGCTTGTATAATACGACCATAACCGTCATAAAATATAGGAGTGTTTTCTATTTGAATTACAGCACCATAAGAATCATACTGAACAAAAGGGTCATAATTAAATCCTGTATTAAAGGATACATTTACATTAGAATTATGGAATCCTGCACTAAATTGTGGTCCAGCGTTTAAAAAGTTAAAGTCAAACTGTCCGTCTGGAAAGATCGCAAACTCGATTCCGCCCTCTGTGAAGATGAAATTATTATTGTTTCCTCTAAAACGGTCCTCTTCAGTAACGTTTGCATAGCTCATCCCGATTCCCATCAGGAAAACTAAAAGTAGGGTAGGTAGCTTTTTCATAATTACTAAATTTAATGAGATGACTTCATTGTCATTCTCATAATATTAGTAACAACCAGCGTGCCAAAGTGTGAAAAGGTTTGTATAAGGATTTAAAGGTGTTGATTATCAATGGAATAAAAAAAGCCGCTATTTCTAGTGGCTTTTCTATATATATTATGTGTTAGCATTTAGGATTGCGATAATGCCTCTACTAAGTCTGTTTTTCTATTTCTACTTAATGGAAGTACTTCTGAATTTAGCTCCACAGTTTTGGAATTGAATTTTTCTATTTTGTGTAAGTTGACGATATAAGATTTGTGAATACGTAAAAAGTCTGACTTAGGTAGTTCTTGCTCAAAACTCTTCATAGTAGAAAGTACGACAAAACTATCTTCTTCAGTGATAAGTTTTACATAATCACCTAGGGCTTGAATATATTTTAATTCTTTTAAGTAAACTTTACGTTTTTTGAGATTACTCTTTACAAAAATGAACTCACCACGATCTTCAGTTAATTCTGTACGTAGTTTGTGAGCCTGTAAAGCACGTTTAATTGCAGTCAAAAAGCGCTCCTTATTAATAGGTTTTTGGAGGTAATCAATTGCTCCGTACTCAAATGCTTTAAAAGCGTATGTAGTTTGGGCAGCAACAAATATAACTCCTGGATCTGCTGAAATATCATCTAAAAGGTCAAAACCAGTCAATATGGGCATTTCTACATCTAGAAAGATTAAATCTACTTCTTGATCCTTAATTGCTGCTTTAGTTTCTATTGCATTGCTGAACTCACCTAATAGATTCAAGTTAGGATGATTCTCGATCATCTTAACAATAGCAAGTCGTTGAATACTTGAGTCATCTACAACGTAGCAATTTAAAACAGTCTTATTCATCGTTTAAGAGTTATTTTTACGTGACAATGTTAGATTATTATCTGTTGTAATGCAAATAAATCTGTTGTTTAAACGATATTTTATTGTTTTTAGTCGAATGATTACTAAAGGTTAATTTATGTAAATATTTTTTTTAGTGCCTATATAAGTATTGCAGGAACTAAAGAAAAGGACTATTTTTGCAAACGTTTTAAACAATATATTATGAATCAATACGAAACTGTTTTCATTTTGAATCCCGTTTTATCTGATGATCAGGTAAAGGAAGCAGTAAAGAAGTTTGAAGATTTCCTTACTGGCCGTGGTGCAAAAATGGTAGCCAAAGAAGATTGGGGCTTGAAAAAACTAGCCTACACAATCGAAAACAAAAAAAGTGGTTTTTATACCCTTTTTCAATTTGAAGTTCCTGGTGAGGTAATTAACGACTTTGAAGTAGAATTCCGTCGTGATGAACGTGTAATGCGTTACCTTACTGTAAAGCTTGATAAATATGCTATCGAGTGGGCAGAGAAGAGAAGAAAAAAATTGTCTAACAAAGCTAAAGCGTAACACATGGCATCTTTACAACAACAAGCTAAAGGAAAAAAAGATGGTGACATCCGTTACTTATCTCCTTTAAAAATTGAAACTCAACAAAGAAAAAAGTACTGCCGTTTTAAACGTAGTGGTATTAAATATATAGACTATAAAGATCCTGATTTTTTAATGGGCTTTGTAAACGAGCAAGGTAAATTGTTACCACGTCGTCTTACAGGAACATCATTAAAGTATCAACGTAAAGTGGCTGTCGCTGTAAAAAGAGGACGTCACATCGCTATCATGCCTTACGTAGGTGATTTATTAAAATAAAACCAGACTAACGATATGGAACTTATATTAAAGAAAGACGTAGAACACTTAGGTTTTACTGATGACATAGTAACTGTTAAGCCTGGATATGGTCGTAATTTCTTAATTCCTAATGGTGCTGCTATAATGGCTACTCCAGGTGCTAAGAAAGATCTAGCAGAAACGATTAAGCAACGTGCTCACAAAGAGGCAAATAACATTAAACTTGCTCAAGAGCAAGCTGATAAGTTAAATGGTCTAGAAGTTAAAATCGCTGCCAAAACTGGTGATGGTGATAAACTTTTTGGGTCTATAACTACTCAAGATGTTGCAGATGCTCTTGCTAAGCAAGGTGTTGAACTAGAAAAGAAATTTATTTCTGTTGCTGGTGGTAACATTAAGCGTTTAGGTCAGTATGAGGCAACGTTACGTTTCCACAGAGAGGTGACAACTGCACTTAACTTTGACGTAGTTGCTGCAAAGAACTAAGCAATTCAAATAAGAATACTAACTAAGCCGTTCCTTTACTGGAACGGCTTTTTTACATTAGATTATGAAGTATAGAAGATTAACAAAAGAACAACTAGAAGAATTACATCCAGAATTCATCAACTTTCTAGCTACTCAAACTATTACTGCCGCAGAGTGGGAAGATATAAAAGCTAGCAAGCCAGAAGTTGCTGAGCAGGAACTCGATGTTTTCTCTGATTTAGTATGGGAAGGTGTGTTAACTCAAGCAGCATATCTAGAGCACATTTCTCCACAAACCATGAACCTTTTTCACCTCGAAGAGGAACAAATGAACCTTATATCGGTAATGATAGGTGATGAGCTAATCGATATAACCACTAAGGAAGGTTATGCCTGGTTACAAAAGAATTTAATGGATGATACTGTAAAATTATTTACAGCTACTAAGAAATATAGTGATGACCCTAACGGCGATAAATTTAAGCTTATAGAACAAGGTGCTGTGATCACAAAAGGTAATCTGTATAATTATTTTGAAGACTTAATGGAGCTAGGAAAAGAGAAAAACGGTTTTTAAAATAGCTCATATTAATTTTTATGTAAAGCTCCTTCATTTTGTTGGAGCTTTTTTTTATTGCTAATCTGCCAGTATAATGAGTTGAATCAAATAATAATTTGAGGCAATAACTCCATGTTTTGTACGAGCTATAGATGTGAAATTTATTTCATTTTTACTTGTTATACCCATTTGGGTTTATAATGTCGTTAAAATAATTTGAATTATTCTTTGCATAGCTGTAGCCAAGGAAATAATTTTAAGTGAAAGGTAAGTAGAAAAGAAACTATTTATTAAGACTTAAAGTCAATTTGGTATTACTGCACGAAACTCTTTTTTCATTGTTCAGCTTTCGCGAAATCGTGATATAACTAACTATTTAATAATACGGATCTCCTAGTAACGCTAGGATAAACTGTGTAAGATTAATGGTGATTTGTACTGATTGCGATACCGGCATTCCAGTAAACATGATTGATTTTTACAACCATATTATTCATAACAAAGGGCTATGTTACTCATAGCGCAGTGCCTCGATAGGATCTAATTTTGCAGCCTTAATTGCGGGAATAACACCAGAGAATATGGCGATGATGATGGAAATGATGGTGGCTAGAATAACGGGCATCCACGGCATGCTAAATTCTACTTCAAGAACATTTGACACTATATAGCCTATTAAAAGACCTAAAAGAATACCTAGAATACTACCATACTGACTGATGAGTACTGTTTCTATAAAGAATTGCCATGATATGGTGGAACGTTTTGCGCCTAGTGCTTTTCGCACGCCTATTTCGCGAGTACGTTCTGTAACAGAAACAAGCATGATATTCATAAGTGCTATGGAGCTACCAAAAATGGTGATACCACTTATTATAAAAGCTGCTATATATAGTATTCCTTTAATTTCATTTGCGGTGCCTAAAAGTTGATCACTTTGAATAAGACCAAAATTATCACTTTCTACAGGACTTAGACCTCTTATGTTTCTAAATAATACGGTTGCTCGATCTTTTGCACCGTCCATAAACTGTTCATCTTTTACCTTAACGCTTAAATCATAATTGATATAAGGACTTGTGTAAATACTGCGTGCAACATCTATAGGGATAAGAACTCTTAAATCTATGTTATTACCAAAGGTTGAGCCTTTTTCTTCTAGTAAACCTATCACCGTAAATTTACTGCCTCTTATGCTTAACGTTTGACCTATAGGGTTGAGGCCTTGAAATAACTCATCTTCCATATCACTACCTATGATACATACACGAGCATTATTCTTAATATCAAAACTAGAAAAACCTCTACCTTCACCTATGTTTAAACCTGCATTTTCTGTATAATTTGCATTTACACCTGCTATGATAACCTTAGGTTTAGTCTTGCGATCTTCACTTTTAACTTCTGCCTGTGACGTAGCTTGAAATGAAACACCTACTTGCGTGAAAGGAAAATCCCATTGCTCTTCAAACTCCTTCACCTCGCGATAACTTATTACAGGATTAACTTTATTACGCTCGCCACCACCACGGCGTTTCATGGTAAAAGCATAACGCTGTATGTTAAAGGTATTTGCGCCTATTCCAGAAAGCCCACCACCTATGGTGCCTTCAAGTGCTTTTACAGAACTTAAAATACCTACTAGAGCAGTGATTCCTATTGCGATAATCACTACGGTGAGAGCGGTTCTTAAGAACTGACCTTTAATGCTCTGTTGAGCGATATTAATGTTTTGACTTAGTAAACCTGCCATGTAGTATAAGACTAAAAATAGATTACAATGTTACAAGTTCTAGTAAGTTTTTCCAGTTACTTTAATTTTTAATTATGAAGCATAGCCTTAATGATGTCATTATATTTGCAGTAATAAACAAAGTTATGGCACAAAAACCTTCTATACCTAAAGGAACTAGAGATTTCAGTCCTGTTGAAGTACAGCGACGTCAGTTTATAATGAATACTATCAAGCATCATTTTGAGCACTATGGTTTCATGCCTATAGAAACACCTAGCTTTGAAAACAGCGATACCTTATTAGGAAAATATGGAGAAGAAGGCGACCGATTAATTTTTAAGATATTGAATAATGGTCAGTACTTAAAAAAAGTAAATGAGACAGACTTAGGTGCTAAAAATGAGTCTAAAGTATCTCCTCAAATCAGTAAAAGAGCCTTGCGTTATGACTTAACAGTACCATTTGCTCGTTATGTAGTACAACACCAGAATGATATTACTTTCCCTTTTAAGCGTTATCAGATTCAGCCGGTATGGAGAGCAGACCGACCGCAGCATGGACGTTTTCAAGAATTCTATCAGTGCGATGCAGATGTGGTGGGAAGTGATTCCCTATTACAAGAAGTAGAGCTGGTAAAGTTATATGATGCTGTTTTTACAGATTTAAAATTAGAAAATTGTACTATAAAAATTAATAATAGAAAGATTCTTGCTGGTATAGCTCAAATGATAGGAGCACAAGATCAGCTTATAGACTTTACGGTAGCACTTGATAAACTGGATAAAATAGGAGTCGATAAGGTAAAGGAAGAAATGATCCTAAAAGGAATCAGTCCTATTGCTATAGAAAAACTCAATCCTGTTTTTAGTCTTCAAGGCGACTTTACTGAAAAACTAGAGGTTATGAAAGACTTACTTTCTGATTCTGAAATAGGGCAGAAGGGAATCCAGGAGTTAACCTTTATTAATAATGCTATCAAGAAACTAGGCTTAAAGAGCGCTTTATTAGACTTAGATATCACACTTGCTCGTGGCTTAAATTATTACACAGGATGTATTTTTGAGGTTGCAGCACCAGCAGGAGTAAAGATGGGAAGTATAGGTGGCGGTGGTCGTTATGATGACCTGACCAGCATGTTTGGTTTAAAAGCTGTAAGTGGAGTAGGAATCAGTTTTGGACTTGATCGCATTTATCTTGTCATTGAAGAATTAGGTTTGTTTCCAGATTCTGTAAGAGCAGGAGTAGATGTGCTGTTTGTTAATTTTGGTGATAAAGAGAGTGAATATGCGATGGATTTGGTATTTCGCTTTCGCGAAAGCGGAATAAAATCTGAACTCTACCCAGAACAGGTAAAGACTCAAAAGCAAATGAAATATGCAGACCGAAATGAAATACCTTATGTTATTTTAATAGGTGAGGATGAAATGAAACTCGGGTCTATTTTACTTAAAAATATGGTGAGTGGTGAACAAGAACTGCTTAAACCAGAAGAAGTAATTACACGATTAAAATAAGTAGATTCTATTTATAGAGTAGCAATTTCACTGATTTCCATTTTTAATATTTTTGGACGTTCACTTCTTTTAGAAGTTTTATGAATTTGCATATTAGTGCGATACATCATTGTATATTTTTTTTAGAATTATTTTAATACGTCTAGTGAATGTTATAGTTTGACAGGTTTTTGTGCAAGCGAAATATTTAATAATCCTTAACTAAAAGCTATATTTACCTCATAGAAAGATAAAAGATGAATCCAAAGCCTACTTTAAAACAACTCGCCGAAAAACTTCAACTGTCTACTTCTACCGTTTCCAAAGCACTTAAGGATAGTTCTGAAATAAGTGAAGACACTAAAACTAGAGTGAAGGAGCTGGCAAAGTTAATGGGTTATAGGCCTAATATTGCCGCTGCGTCTCTTAGAAATAGAGAAACTAGAACTATAGCTGTAGTGTTACCAGAGATTGTAAATGACTTCTTTGGCCAGGTTTTAATGGGGATAGAAGAAGAGGCTTCTTTACACAATTATAAAATTGTGATTTGTATTTCAAATGAGTCCTATAAAAAAGAAAGGGAATACATGGAAATGTTTTCAAATGGTGCGGTAGATGGTTTTATTATCGCCGCTGCTATGGAGACTCAAGAACTAGGAGAATCAGATCATTATAATGATATTTTAAATTCTGGCTTAAAGCTAGTAATGTTTGACAGAGTTATAGAATCTGTAGATTGTGATAAAATTATAGTAGATGATGCCGCTTCAGGTGCTCGACTTGTAGATTTTTTAAAATATAGAGGCGATCGACATATATGTATAGCAACTACCATAGATAAATTAAGTGTAGGTAAATTAAGAGCGCAAGGGATAAATGAGCGCATAAAAAAGTTTGAAGAATTACAATCAACTATTGTTTCTCAAGAGGAAGATGCTGATTTCTCAAAGAATATAGAAGAGGTTTTAAAAAAGAAAACCATACAATCTGTCATAGCATTAGATCAGCGTGCTGGAATTATGACTTTAAACAAAGCACATGAGTTAGGGATTCAAGTTCCTAAAGAGCTACAAATTATATCATATTCTAATAGTACTCTTGCAAAATACTCTTTCCCTCAATTAACTATAGTAGATCAGCACTCACGTGATCTAGGTAAAAAAACATTTACTAGAATACTGAATCTTTTAAAAAATAAAGATGAAGTTCAGGTAACACGAGTACACACTTTAAAAACATCACTCGTGGAGCGAGGAACTACTAGAAAATAAAAAAGTCTCCTAGAAAACTAAGAGACTTTTAGTAGCGTGGGGCGGGCACGATCCGCCGACCTCAGCATTATGAATGCTGCGCTCTAACCAGCTGAGCTACCACGCCGTTTTTAAGCACATATACTTAAGCGGCTGCAAATATATACTTATTTCTAGATTTAAACCAAATGAATTTCTCTTAATATTTTTATCTTTTTCATTTTTCCTTTTAACAATTAATCTACTATATTGCCATCAAAGTTAATTTACCATGCAAGAACCTATTAAATTTAACCTGGAGTTTCCTATTCACGTATCACCAGCTTTACTGTATCAATACATAGCAACTCCTTCTGGAATGTCTGAGTGGTTTGCAGAAAACGTAAATAGTAGAGGTGAATACTTTAGATTTATCTGGGATGGTTCAGAAGAAAAAGCAAAAATAGTGAAGCGAGTTAGTGGCGAGCGTGCGCGTTTTCAATGGGATTATGATGAGGACACTAAAAAGTTTTTTGAAATGAATATCCAGGTAGATGAAATTACTAAAGATGTTTCTTTAATCATTACAGATTTTGGTGATGATGATGATGAAGTAGAGGATCAAAAAATGTTTTGGGAAAACCAAATTAGTGAGTTAAAAAAAGTACTAGGTTCTAGTTAAACCTAATTTCTATACCTAATTTTGAGCCCTGAACTAAACAGGGCTTTTTTTATGGTAAATATTGATGGAGTTTTAAAAAAAAGTGATCATGCTGTTATCGCTTATGATAACAGAGGAACTTTTTATGGAGATGGTATTTTTGAAACATTGAGATGTTTTAATGGAAAACCGCTGCTATTTGAAGCGCATTACTTCAGACTCATGGCAGGAATGCGCATTTTAAGAATGAATATTCCTGATTCTTTTACTCCTGAGTTCATAGAGCAATCTATGATAGATTTACTCGCTCAAAATAATTTAGATCACCACCATGCTAGAATAAGATTTACGGTATGGCGCAGTTCTGGTGGTTTTTATTCACCATTAGATAATAATGTTCATTATAGTATTCAGGCTACTAAGGTGGAGGACCATTTCATAAATGAAAACATAAGAGAAGCAGAATTATTCAAAGATCATTATGTTTTATCTGGTTTATTAAGTATTATTAAGTCTAATAATAAAATCGTTAATGTTCTTGCCGGTAGGTTTGCGCTAGATAATGGCTACCAAGAAATGTTTTTGATAAATGAAAATAAAATGATAGCCGAAGGTATTTCTGGCAACCTTTTTATAAGAACTGGAGATAAAGTAAAAACGCCACCTGTACTTGATGGGTGTCTTAATGGTATCATGAGGGAACAAGTTATCCAGCAATTAAAACGTATGCTTAATTATGAAATTGTAGAAGAGACCGTTACTCCTTTTGAATTACAGCGTGCTGATGAAATCTTTACCACTAACGTAATTAAAGGAATTCAAAGTATTTCTAAATATAGAAAAAAGGAATTTACAAAAGAACTAGCTACTGAATTACTAGAAATATTTAATGATAAATTTTTCAACTAATTATCAGATGGGTTTTCGGGAGCGTTAGACCATAGTTTATAATTTCCGCCTAGTTTTATCATTTCATTTTTCCACAAGTCTTTAATTTTTTCAGTTAACACAAATTCAGGACTTGGGCTCTTCTTAATTACCCATGAATTTTCTTTAATTTCCTGACTTAGCTGATTTTTGTGCCATCCAGAATACCCTAAAAAGAATTTTATGCCTTTACCAGTGATGATTTCCTTTTGTATCAATTCATGAACTGTATAAAAATCACCGCCCCAATAAATATCATTTACAATTAAATGAGAGTCTGGAATTAAATCAGGAATGGAGTGCAGGAAGTAAAGGTTATCCATATCTACAGGACCACCTTGATAAATAGGTATTTCTAGTTCTATTTCTGGAATGAGGTCTTTAAGTGTGTATTCTAAAGGTTTGTTTAAAATAAACCCTACAACACCATCTTCATTATATTCTGTGAGTAATACAACAGATCTAGAGAACGATTGATCTCCTATAATATTAGGTTCTGAGATTAATAAGTCTCCTTTATGTATATCAAGAGATTTCATGTATTTAATTAACTCATTAAACTTATAAAATTTAATTTATTAATTACTGAATTTGTTGAAATAAACCTACAAAATATTAGTATTCCTAAAATAGGAGTAATAAAAAACCCGATTCTTTAAAGAATCGGGTTCAATACTTTACTTAAATACAGTAATTAGTTTACAGCTTTTTGTAAATCACTACCTGCTTTAAATTTCACTACATTTTTAGCAGCGATTTTGATAGTTTTACCAGTCTGTGGGTTTCTACCTTCACGAGCAGCTCTTTTAGATACTGAGAAAGATCCAAATCCTACAAGAGAAATTCTATCTCCTTTTTTAAGACTACCTTCTACGTTACCTAAGAAAGATTCTAGCGCTTTTTTTGCTGCTGCTTTTGAAATACCAGCATGCTCTGCCATTCCTTCGATTAAATCTGTTTTGTTCATAATTGAAATTAAATTAATGTTGGTTAAACTAAAACGTTGAACAAATTTATAAGGAATATGCTACCACGCAAGGATTAGAGCCATAAATGAAGAAATTTGTTTATAACAATACAGGATTGTTAATAACTTGATCTGTTTCGATTCATTTTTGCCTTATCCTTTGTCAAATCTGGCGTTGTCATGGAATTTAAAACCGTTCAAAAGACTTTTTGCCTCCATACGTTTTTTATTGGGTAACTGTAATTCTATAATTTGTATAAAACCGTTAAGGCCGGCTACTTTTATAGTATCATCTTCTATAATAATGGAACCAGGTTGCATAGTGTGTTTTTTTATCTCTATGGCAGTTTTATAGATTTTAATAGTTTCAGGTTGCTCTTGAATCAGTACCGCTTTTGCCACGGGATAAGGATATAAGCCTCTTACTAGTGCGTCTATATGTTCTACTTTATTGTTCCACTTAATGGTCGTATTAGAACTATTTAGTTTAGGAGCTTCTTTTAATGTAGAGCTATGGGGTTGTTTTTTTGTACTTATTATCCCTGCGGCAATGTCATTTACCGTTTTTAATGATAACTCGCTACCTAGTAACATGAGCTTACCATATAAACTACCCACGTTTTCATCCTTGTCTATAGGACAATTCAGTTGGTCTATAATTGCGCCTGTGTCAATTTTATCATCTATAAAAAAAGTAGTTACTCCTGTTTGTGTTTCTCTATTAATAATAGCCCAATTAATAGGAGCTGCACCTCTATATTCTGGCAGTAAGCTTGCATGTAAATTAAACGTTCCTAGTTCAGGCATGTTCCATACTACTTTAGGTAACATTCTGAATGCCACGATTACCTGTAAGTCTGCTCCATAGCTTTTTAATTCTTCAAGAAACTCTGGAGCTTTTAAATTAGGTGGTTGTAAAACAGGAATATTTTGTGCTAGCGCATATTTCTTTACGTGACTTTCATTAATTTTTCTACCACGTCCAGCTGGTTTATCAACTGCTGTAACTACAGCTACTACCTCATGTTGAGAATGATGTAATTTTTCTAATACACCTGTTGCAAACTCAGGTGTGCCAAAGAATATGATTTTTAATATTCTATTCATTCCATGTATATTTTTGATTAGGCATTAATCTCACTAGTCCACGGTCTAGTAAATCTTTAAGAGTATTAATGACTTGTGATTGTTCCTTTTCAGGATGTAAAGATGCAATTTCCTTAACGCTTAAGTCTGAATCCTGTAGTGCATTTTTTATTATTAAACTTAAGTTTCCTCTCTTTGTTGTTTTATTGCAATGTGTACATTTCCCGCAAGGATTAGATTCCTCTCCAAAGTATTTTAAAATCAGCACGTTAATACACTCTTCTTTTTGAGAGATAAGATCGCATATCAACTTGAGCTTCTCTTTTTTTACTTGATTTTGTTGTTTTAATGTTTTAGCAAAACGGTTGATTGTTCGATCATCATCACGCGGTTCGAGAAAAGTAATTTGAGTATCAGCATTAACGATCTGTGCGTCTATAAGTTCCTTTTCTTCAAGGAATTTAAGAGTCTCCAGTACTTCGTTTTCTGTGGTATTACTGCGCAAAGCGATGATAGAACTATTAATCTCTAAGTTTTGGTATGTACTACTGCCATAGGTGCGCAGTATAGATTGTATGATGGAGTTCATAGCAGGACGATTGTGTATGAACTCGAGAATTTTTTTTCCGCTTTCGCGAAAGCGTATACTTGATTTCCTGTGGTAATTTTGCGATAAGCTTATGATACTAAATCGGTCTAGCGTGAGTAGCACATTATAACAAAGAACACCATTAATAGAGTAGGTGCTGGCAAAACTGGCAAAACTCAACTGATGGCTTGTGTTTTCTCCTTCACCCATTGCTATGCGTAAATAATTATTCAATTTACGGTACACATATTTAACTTGCTCAGTAGTGGCAAGAGATTTAATAAACTGATTTTGAGCATGTATAATATCGTTTATGTTATAGAAAAACTGAGCAATACTTTCTTTACCATCTCTACCAGCACGGCCTGTTTCTTGATAATAACTCTCTATACTGTCGGGCAGTTGTAAATGAGTAACTGTGCGCACATCAGGTTTATCTATTCCCATACCAAATGCGTTTGTAGCTACCATCACCTGAGTATCATTTTCCATCCATGATTGAGCGGCTTTTACTTTAGTCTTGTGAGGTAAGCCTCCATGGTAAAAGTTAGAGGAAATACCATTTACCGTTAGTAACCTTGAATAGTTAACAGCATTCTTACGACTTCTTACATACGTGATTGAACTGCCTGTATGTTTTTTATAGAACTCTGTATAACTGCTGTTTTTATCTTCTGTATCTGTGATGTAATAGCTTATATTAGGTCTCAAATAACTGTTTTTAAAAACTTGATGATTTACCAGCTCCAGATTTTCTATCATATCTTTTTGAACATCAAGTGTTGCAGTAGCAGTAACTGCAATTATAGGTGTAGCTTTATGAATTTTGCGTAGTACTTTAATATCTCTGTATGCCGGTCTGAAATCATGTCCCCACTGGCTCACACAGTGTGCCTCATCTACAGCTATTAAGGACACCTTCATTCTAGCGATACGTTCTTGAACAAGACTTTGTTGTAGTCGTTCTGGACTTAGGTATAAGAATTGATACTGACCATAAATACAATTATCCAGTATATCATCGAGTTCTTGATAAGTGATACCACCAGTGATGCCTGTTGCTTTTATTCCTTTAGATTTTAAAGTGTTTACTTGATCTTTTATAAGCGCAACTAGTGGAGAAACAACAACGCAAATTCCTTCTCGTACTAAACCTGGAATTTGATAACACAAGGATTTACCACCACCTGTAGGTAATAGAGCAAGAACATCATTACCTTCTATAACAGCATCTATAATGGCTTCTTGCTGCGGTCTAAACGCGTTATAGCCAAAGGTGTTTTGTAATATATGTTTTGCTCCTGGATTCAATCTTTTATTTGATTATTTAAAAAAGTAAATCGCTCTTCTATGGCGCCTACTGGTATTTCAATAGGGTTGTAATTAAATTTACGATAGTAGTTAATAAGAATATCACTTATTTGAACAGCCTGCTCAAAAGTTTCATACCGTTCATTATCAGATTCATATATTTCCTTCCATGGTGGTAAATAAAATACCATATCATATTCATGTTCCTGGCAAGCAGTGATATATTCAGCAGGGATAGGGTCACCCGTAAATAAGTGATATGCCGGTACATCTGGAATACCACGATCATAAAAATTCAAGCCGTTAATGGCATTTTTAAACTGTGCTATTCTTCCAGCAAGTAAATTATTGCTAAACGCCATAGGGTCTGTAAGGAATAGTTGATCGATTCCTTTTTCTTGAGCCTCTTTAATAACCTCTCTTGAGATTTCATGATGAACTAGTAATCCTTGTGATTCTATATATTTGATAAGGGTAGTTTTACCTGATCCAGGTCCACCTATTAATAAAATTCTTTTTATACCTTTCATAACAGTTACAAAATAACTAAAATCAAATGTAGTTCAAGCTTAATTCATGACTTATATTTGTATTCTTTTATTTTATGGATCCAAAAAAATCTCAGGACTTTTATAAAAAGCTTAAATCACAGCTGGAGGAAACTAGTACGTGGCCTAGTAAGTATTTATATAAATTTATAGTACCATCACAGCCACAAAAAATAGCACAAATAGAGACTATATTTAATGGTTTAGGTGCTGTTATTGTTACTAAGGAATCAAGTAAAGGTACATATACTAGTGTTTCTATAACGGTAATTATGAAATCACCAGATGCCGTTATTGAAAAGTATAAAGAGGTAGGTACTATAGAAGGAGTGATCTCGCTATAAACGTTACCTAGATGGGCTTACTAAAATTAATGATTCTATATGAAAAAAGATGTCAGTGAGTTAGTATAAATACTGCTCTTTTAACGAGATGTCACATTAAAGCGTCGATAAACTCTCGATTATTATAAGGAAAAAATAGGTGCAAAGAAATAACACTTATACAAGTAAAATTTAAAATAGATTGTTTGCTGTAAATTGTTTAATTTGCAGCTCTTCACAAGTAATTAAAAAATCATATTGGTACCATCATTAGAATATAACACAGAGCGTAATCATCTCAACATTCCTGAATATGGAAGGCATATTCAAAAATTAGTAGAGCACTGTAAAGAACTCAAAACTAAAGAAGAACGTAATCGCATGGCCACTGCTATAGTAGGAGTTATGGGAAACCTTAATCCACACTTACGTGATGTGGCAGATTTCCAGCACAAGCTATGGGATCAGTTGTTTATCATTGCAGATTTTGACCTAGATGTAGATTCTCCTTATCCTATGCCAGATAAGGAACTACTTGCAGCAGCGCCAGAACGCATGCCTTACCCACAAAAACGACCTAAATACCGTTTTTATGGAAATAATATTCAAAATATGATTAATGTGGCATTGAGCTGGGAAAAAGGCGAGAAACGAGAAGCTCTTACTTTTATCATAGCAAATCACATGAAAAAATCCTTCCTCAATTGGAACAAAGATTCAGTAGATGATAATGTGATTTTTAAGCACCTGTTTGAGATGAGTGGTGGAGAGATTAATCTCGCTGCAAAAGATGAGGACTTACTAGATTCAAAATCATTAATCCATAGAACAATAGGTCGTCGAGATCATAGTACAAACCCTAGACGTAATAATAATAATAAGCGCCATTATAAATCTAATAATCGCAACCATAAACGCTCTAGGTAGTGATTACTTTACTAAGAAAAAAAGCAGTCTTTCAGGCTGCTTTTTTTAGTTAACAGTTTTTGTTAATTAATTATGAATAGATATTTAGATAATATTATAATGGCTGCGTTCTTAACTCTTACTTTTAGAGTTGTAATTATTATTTAGAAATGGGAACATTTATTATAGAAGGTGGACATCAATTAAAAGGTGAAATTCAACCACAAGGAGCTAAGAATGAGGCATTACAAATATTGTGTGCCGTATTATTAACAGAGGAACCTGTTACCATTAATAACGTTCCAGACATTATAGACGTTAATAAACTTATAGCTTTATTAAACAATCTAGGTGTAAAGGTCACAAAAAATGGTCCAGAGTCCTATACTTTTCAGGCAGACCAAGTAGATCTTGATTTTCTTCAATCCGAAGATTATAAAGTACAAGGTCGTGGTTTAAGAGGATCTATTATGTTAGTAGGACCATTATTAGCCCGGTTTGGTAAAGGTTATATCCCACGTCCTGGTGGAGATAAAATAGGTCGTAGAAGATTAGATACACACTTTGAAGGATTTATTAAACTAGGAGCAAATTTTAGATATAACAAAGAAGAGTATTTCTATGGTGTTGAAGCAGATGAACTCCATGGAACTTACATGTTACTGGATGAGGCATCTGTTACTGGAACGGCAAACATAGTTATGGCTGCGGTCATGGCTACTGGAGAAACCACCATTTATAATGCCGCCTGTGAACCTTATTTACAGCAATTATGTAAAATGCTCGTGCGCATGGGAGCTGACATTAAAGGAATAGGTTCTAATATGTTAACCATTAATGGAGTAAAAAAATTAGGTGGAACAACTCATACCATCTTACCAGATATGATTGAGATAGGTAGCTGGATAGGTCTTGCTGCCATGACTAAAAGTGAGGTGACTATTAAAAATGTAGCTTATGATGAGCTAGGAGTTATACCAGATACTTTTAGAAAATTAGGAATTTCCATAGAACGTAAAGGAGATGATATTTTCATTCCTGCCCATAAAGATGGGTACGAGATTCAAAACTATATAGACGGTTCCATACTCACCATTGCCGATGCGCCATGGCCTGGATTCACTCCTGATTTATTAAGTATTATTCTAGTAGTAGCTACTCAAGCTAGAGGTAGTGTGCTTATTCATCAAAAAATGTTTGAAAGCCGCCTTTTCTTTGTAGATAAACTTATCGATATGGGAGCAAAAATTATACTTTGTGATCCTCATAGAGCAAGTGTCATAGGTCACGATTTCCAGTCTATTTTAAAAGCTACTACCATGACTTCTCCAGACATACGTGCTGGGATCTCATTATTAATCGCTGCTTTAAGTGCCAAAGGAACTAGCACAATACACAATATAGAACAGATCGATCGTGGTTACCAAAATATAGACACACGATTAAAAAAAATAGGGGCAAAGATCGAGCGACTGGCTTAAATTTGTTGGTCTGTTAAAACTGGTTTAATTACGCTTTCGCATAAGCATAATTAAACCTTTTTTTATGAATAAAGTCTTAATTAAGTCTAAAAACCATTGATTTAGGCAAGACTTTTGCTAGTTTTAAACTATGAACAAGATTTTATTAACTCTTACTTTATCATTATTATATGGTATTGCTACTGCTCAGGATATCCCTAGAAGCAGTAATCGTACTTTAGAACCAGTGTCATCTGGTAATAATATAAAAGGTTCTGTATTATTCCCTAGAACTAACGAGACTAAAAAGTATGTAAGACCTAGTGAAAAACCTACCATAGATCTCACTCAAAAAACAGATTTACTTGATCCAGGAATACGTTTTCAAGGGCAAAAGTTTAAAAGTGACACTCCTGCAATCGATTTTGTAAATGACACCTACCTAGGCGAGTACAGGACAGGAAAGGATATTTTAAAAATGACTTTATGGGATCCTAGATTAGAAGATGGAGATCGTGTGCGTATATGGCTTAATGATGAGATACTAATTACAGACATGACCCTTTTAAATGCTGCGCAAGGATTTCCACTTGCTCTGCAACAAGGTTTTAATAAAATAGAGATTGAGGCTTTAAATCAGGGATACTCTGCACCTAATACTTCTGGAATAGTTATAAGAGATGATGAAGGAGCCGTTATGGAACAAAAAATATGTATGATTAATGCAGGCGTGAAGTCACTCCTTATTGTCATTAAGGAGTAGCGCTCTAATGTCTTGATCCATGATCTCAATTACCGTTTTATTTTGCATAGTCGCTATAGAGTATGGACCTATTCTGATACGAGCCAGTCGCAAAGTAGGAAAACCTACAGCGCTGGTCATTTTGCGTACTTGTCTAAACTTACCTTCGTTTAAAGTAACGCTTACCCAAGAAGTCGGGCCGTGACGGTCATCTCTTATCCTTTGAGTAGTTTCTGGCAAGTCGGGTTGATGCTCTAGCAACTTCACTTTACAAGGCTTAGTCTGGTAATAAGAGCCATTAATACTTATTCTTATACCATCTTGTAGTTTATGAACCACTTGACTGGTCATGATTCCATCCACTAGTGCCGCATATTCTTTATCTACTTTACCAGATTTGTTAATGTGGTGACTCAACGTACCGTCTGTTGTAATTAATAATAGACCTTCTGATAGTTCATCTAATCTACCTACTGCCATTGCATTTTCTGGAAAATCATAAAGCTCACCTAGAAATCTTTTGTTTTTTTGGTGTCTATCATTAGTCATAAACTGACTTAACATGCGGTAAGGTTTATAAATAAGAAAATGTCTATGCATGTTGCAAAAATGACCAATTTATTAAGACTTTATAAATTCAATTTGGTATTAAATTTTTAGAGCCAGTTTTTTATCTTTTTCACTTGTCTATGATTCAACCATCGGGATCTTAAATATTTTAATTGTTTCAAGGTTCCCTTTATGTAAGTCTCCATTTCGGTGTTTTTAAACTTCTTCTTTTTCATAGTGTGATCTTTTATCCAAAATTATAATGATTATCACATATGTATCTGTGTATTTTAATAAAGTAGTATCTTTATTTTGTGAAAATCACAAACTATATGGAAGTACAAGAATTAATTATTGCACGCTTTCGCGAAAGCGTTTCTCACACGAACTCCTTCATCCAGTACTTTGCAGATGTTCTAGATCTGAGTTACGATGCCGCTTATCGTAGGATTCAAGGAAAAGCTAAACTAGAAATACATGAAGCCATGAAGCTTGCTAGATTAGGTGAGTTTTCTCTAGATCATATTATGACTGCGCATCAAGACCTAACGGCGCTAGGTACTGCCACTAAGAAGATTCATTCTATGGAATCACTTGAGTTCTATTTTAAGGAAATGGAAAATAACCTTAAAGCTGCTGGCAAGAAAGGAGTAGAGTGGATTTATAGCGCTAAGGATATTCCTGTTTTTCATCATTTTAATGATACGCATTTAGCTCGTTTTAAGATTTATGTCTGGATGCAATTACTGGATGATTCTATGGAAGGAAAACGTTTTTCAGATTTTCACTTGCCGCTGTCCATGAAAGAACAAATTAAAAAGAATAAGGCACTTTTTGAACAGTATAATAGGGTGGAGATCTGGAATGATACGACTATCTCTAGTAGTTTACAGCAAATTCATTTTTATCATGAGGCTGGTTATATAGATCAAGATATGGCTGTTATTTTATGTGAGGATTTAAGGAGTCTTCTTAAAAAAACCGCTGCAGATTTGCTTACAACCTCATATAATATTTATTACCACGAGCTCTTATTAATGAGTAATAACGCTATCGTTAAAAAAAATGGAAAGGCTATTGCTGGTTTTGTAACCATGACTTTGCTAGGTTATATAAGATTTAGTGGTAGTAATATTTTAAACCGAATGGATGATTTTTTCAAGTATCAAATAAGGCAAGCCACATCTATAAAAGATTGCTCTTTAAAAGAACGCTCCATATTTTTTAATAAAATGGAACAAAAAATTAACGCTCTAGAAAAATCTCTAGAGCGTTTTAGTCTGTAATGTGTTTATAGTACAAGTACACTAGCTAAAGTTCAAGGACTTTTTATTTGTAGTGCTTTAGTATTAATTGCTATAATTAATCTTTGTTTTTAGAATCATCCATGTCTTGTGGTAGATTAGGATCCATCTCTGGAAGTGCATCTGGATCATTCATTTCTCCTGCATCATAATCATCTTCATCAAAGGCTTCCATTTGCATGGAAAGACGTTTAGATATCTTTACTAGATACTTTGTGTCTTCAGTGGTTACCTCTACAGCTTCAATAAGTTCATTTTTATGATTTCTAAACGAGATGATATCATCATCACCATAACCATCTGGATAGCGCTCTACGAGCATGGATAACACATCAGGTGTTAGCTTTTTATAATCTACAATTACATTTTTCATAAACCTCATTTAGGGTAAAACTAAAGTATATAAAAAACTTAATGTAGCAAATACCTTGAGATAAACTATGCTTTAATTTATTAATTCTTGAAAAGCTTCCATAATCATTTCATTACTAACTTCTTGATTAGTAACAAATGAGCCTATGGTTTCAAGCAGGACAAATTTTATAGCACCGTTAGTGTTTTTCTTATCATATTTCATTAACTCGATCATTTCTAGTACTTCTTTATCTGTAAAGGAAAGATTTAATTGTAGTGTATTGTACCATTCTTTAATCTCTTTATAAGAATCTAGAGCAAGATCAGCATACTGAACACTTAAATAGGACTCTACAACTATTCCTGCAGCAATAGCTTCTCCATGTAGTACAGCAGCTCGATCTGGATGTTCCATTAAATAGGACTCTATGGCATGACCAGCAGTGTGTCCATAGTTTAAAGCCTTGCGAGCACCTTTTTCAAATGGATCCATAGTGACTATATCACTTTTAATAAGGGCGCTTTGATAAATTAAAGAGTTAAAATGGTCTGAATGAAAATTATGTGATGCCTTCATGTCGTTCCAGTAAACACGATCACTTATTAATCCGTGTTTAAACATTTCTATGCTACCATTTACTAGGTGCTGCTGTGGTAAAGTTTTTAAAAATTCTGGATCTATAATGGTCATTACCGGCCCATTTATAACACCTATCTGGTTTTTGAGGTTCCCTAGATCTACTCCGTTTTTTCCACCTATTGCAGCGTCTACCATACCTAGTAAACTGGTAGGGATGTGCATAAAAGGAATGCCTCTTTTAATAGTAGATGCTATAAAACCACCCAAATCTGTAATCACGCCACCACCTAAATTAATCATTAAGCTATTACGATCACAGCCCAGTTCTACCATCGCACTCCAAACACCACCACAGGTGTCTATATTTTTAAATTCTTCACCATGATCTATTTCTATGACTTCAATTCTTGCGGTTGTTTCTATTTTAGGCATCAAGTAAGGATAGCAGTTTTCCATCGTCTTATCATCGACTAGAATAAATATGGTTCCTGGCTGGTGTTCCTTGATCCATTTATTCAGGGTTTTAAATCCTTGATTTTCAAAGTAAATAGTAAAGTTGTTTATAGTAATAGGTTCCATGTGTAGTAAGCTTTCGCGAAAGCGTTAAAAGTACAATCTATACCGCTATTAATAATAGCTTTGCTACTATATTTGTAACATGAATATGGAAAATCCTTTTAATAATACTGAGGTCGCTTTTTCACTTAAAAGCAATCGTGAGTTGCGTAAAGCACATTTTCTTTTTAAGATGATGGGCTATCCTTTTTTTGTGAACTTCGGTTCTAAGGTGATGATGAAGTCCTTAACATGGGGACTGCCCGTAAAGGGAATTATTAAAAATACTGTTTTTGAACATTTTTGTGGTGGTACAACGTCAGAAGAGTGCCAGCCAGTGGTTCAAAAAATGTATGATAAAGGTGTGAGCAGCATACTGGATTACTCTGTAGAAGGTAAAGAAGATGAGGCTGATTTTAACGCGGTGGTAAGTAAGAAAATAAAGCTCATTAAACACGCTAACACTATAGATGCTTTACCATTTGAAGTGGTAAAACCTACTGGTATAGGAAGATTTTACATCTGGCAAAAGGTTACAGAAAAGCAAGAGCTTTCTATTGCTGAGCAAGAGGAATGGCAGCGCATAAAGGATCGTGTAGTGTTATTATCGCAAACGGCTTATGATTATGATGTGGCGCTACTATTTGATGGAGAAGAAACCTGGATGCAGGATGCCGCAGATGAGCTAGTAAGAGATATGATGGCTCAGTTTAATAAGGAAAAGGCCGTTATTTATAATACCATACAATGTTATAGAAATGATCGCTTAGATTATATTCAAGAACTCTATAAAGATGCTCGAGAAAATGGTTTTATAGTAGGTGCAAAAATTGTGCGTGGTGCGTATATGGAAAAAGAACGTGATCGAGCTGTAAAATATGGTTATCCTTCTCCTATTTGTAATTCTAAAACGGCAACTGATGATATGTTTAACAGTGTTATGCGGTTTATACTTGATCGTCTAGATGTAATTAAATTATGTGTAGGTACTCATAACGAGTATAGCACATTACTAGCAATGGAGATACTCAGTGAAAAGGGAATTGCTACAAATCATAAAGATGTATGGTTCGGGCAACTTTATGGTATGAGTGATAATCTAACTTTCAACTTAGCGGAGTTGAATTATAATACGTTTAAGATATTACCCTTCGGACCTATAAAAGATGTGATGCCATACTTGATACGTAGAGCACAGGAAAACACCTCTGTCGCAGGTCAAATGGGTAGAGAACTGCTACTTATTAAACAAGAATTGAAACGTAGGAAATTTTAATCGTTATCATTATAGATAACTTTTTCTACCACGGCATAGCGCTCACAATTCTTTACCCAAAGGGTCGTATTTGCTAATTCCTCACGTCCTGAAATATGGTAAAACCTACATGGGTTTGAGTCTGTAAGTGATTTAGAAAAGTTTACATCACCATATTTTAATATAAGTTGAATACTTAAGGTGTCTATTTCTTTAGATTCTAGATTTTCACGTATTTCAGGAGATAGTCTAATAGATTTTTTTCCTATATCTGCAAGAACTCTAGATTCTGGAAACCAGGTACATTGCGTGCGCTTACCTGTTAAGAAAAATACTAGAAATATAAGTCCTATAGAAACACCGCCTAGATAAAAACTTAATCGTTGAATAAACTTCATGTGAGACCTTTAAAAGATGAGCAAATTTACATCGCTACTAGGTAAGTCATACCATGATCCTACAGATTTATTTGTAATAATACCATGATACATGTAGATACCACATTTTAACCCTTTATCCATACGTATAGCATGTTCTATGCCGCCATCATCGGCTATATTAAGTAAGTAAGGTGTAAAAATATTACTTAATGATATGGATGCCGTTTTTGAATATCGTGATGGAATATTAGGAACGCAATAGTGAGTGACACCATATTTAACAAAAGTAGGTTTATCGTGAGTAGTTACTTCACTTGTTTCAAAACAGCCGCCCATGTCTATACTTACATCCATAACTACAGATCCTTGTTTCATATTCTCCACCATGGTTTGAGTAACCACAACTGGTGTGCGATTATTACCTGCTAGAGCTCCTACTACAACGTCACATCTTCTTAGAGCTTTTAATAAATATTTAGGTTGTAGGGTAGAGGTGTACACTTGCTGTCCTACTTTATCTTGAAGGTTACGTAATTTAGTTATAGAGTTATCAAATACTTTAACGTTTGCCCCTAATCCTAGTGCGGTTCTGGCAGCAAATTCACCTACCACACCAGCACCCATAATTACTACATCTACTGGAGGAACACCTGTTATATTCCCAAATAACTGACCTGTTCTATTAGCACCACTGCTTAATAACTCACTCGCAATTAACACTGAAGCAACTCCAGAGATTTCACTTAGTGCGCTTACTACAGGATAGTTTCTAGAATCATCTTGTATAAACTCATAGGCTAGAGCTGTGATTTTTTTGGCGGTAAGTTTTTCAAAATATTCTTTATCACGTGTTTTTATTTGTAGAGCAGATATTAAAACCGTTTGTGGTTTGAGAAGTTCAATTTCTTCTTTAGATGGTGGCGCAATTTTTAAAATGGTAGGACAGGAGTATACTTTGTTTTTATCGGCTGTTAACTCTGCACCGGCATCATTATATTGAGAATCTGTAAAGTTAGAGCCATTACCAGCACCTTTTTCCATGATTATGCGGTGACCATGTGCTGTAATTGCAGCAACAGCATCAGGTGTAAGAACGATACGTTTTTCTTGCTGTTGATTTTCCTTAGGAATCCCTATAAGTAACTCCTGTTTTGAACGTTGAATTTCTAAACGCTCTTCCTGTGGTAGTAATTGTTCTTTAGTAAAAGGAGATAGTTGCTGGCTCATGAAAAAACATTAATTACTCTAAAATTAAACATTTTATTTTAAGTAATGATCATTAGTTTTCTTATTCCTAGCCCTATTTTAAAATTGCCTATTCTTAGCAATTGTATTCTTTAGAGAATTTTTTAAAATGTACACTATGCTAGATGTTAGGTTTTAAAGGGTTAGTAGCTTTTAGATCAATTCTATAGTTCTTGTAGAGTGATCGATAATACTAATTTTTAATCTGGTAAAATTTTCTAGATATGGCATTACTAGGTCAGGCCATTCTATAAAAAATATGGCATTACGGCTCAAGTAATCTTCTATCCCTATGTTAAATAATTCTTCCTCTTGTTCTATTCTGTATAAATCAAAGTGTAATACAGTTTTATGATTAGCTTTATATTCATTAACGATTGAAAAGGTAGGAGAGGAAATAGATTCTTGAACACCTAACTCTTTGCAGATAGCGGTAATTAAAGTCGTTTTACCAGCTCCCATAGGAGCATCAAGTATAAAAATATTTGACTGAGTATAGGCTAGAATTTGTTTTGCTACTTTCTCTATGTCATCTATATGATAGGTAATATTCATTTATCTAGGATTAAAAACAGCAAAAGGAATTAACATTTCTTCTAGTGAAACTCCACCATGTTGATAAGTGTTTCTATAATAACTTACATAATGATTATAATTGTTAGGATATGCAAAGAATAAGTCTCCTTTAGCAAAAATAAAGCTGCTGCTCATATTTATTTTGGGCAGCTTGATGGTGCTAGGATCTTTTGCAGCTAGAACGTCTTTATCTTCATAAGATAAACTTCTACCTGTTTTATATCTTAAATTAAGACTAGTATCGCGATCGCCTATTACCTTACTAGGATTAGTGACATTAATAGTCCCATGATCAGTAGTTAGAATTAATTTCATACCTAAGTCCTGCGCACGATGAATCATTTCTAGTAAAGGTGAGTTTTTAAACCAGCTTAAAGTTAGCGATCGATAAGACTTATCATTACTTGCTAGATCCTTAATAACCTTCATTTCAGTTTTAGAATGTGATAACATATCTACAAAATTGTAGACTACGACAGTTAAGTCGTTATCTTTTTGGGATTTAAAATTCTCTGCCAGTTTTCTACCTTGTTGTTCGCTAGTTATTTTATGATATTGATGGGTAAGTCCTAATCCTAGTCTTTTAAGTTGAGCGGTTAGGAAAGCGTCTTCATGCATATTTTTTCCACCTTCATCAGTATCATTAAGCCACAAATCAGGATGTCTTTTTTCCATATCATCAGGCATTAATCCTGAGAATAATGAATTACGTGCATACTGAGTAGCGGTAGGTAAGATGGAACAGTAGGTTTCTTCAACTTCCTTTTTAAAGTGAAGATTAATTATGTTTTCAAATACTTTAAATTGATCGTAGCGCAAATTATCTACAACTACTAGAAGCACCGGTTGATCTTTTTTTAAATGAGGAGCTATGCGCATTTTAAAAAGATTATGAGACATGATAGGCGCATCATCTGGATTCTTAAACCACTCTGGATAGTTGCGATCTATGAATTTACAGAATTGATTATTAGCCTCATTTTTTTGAGTAGTTAGAATTTCTAGCATTCCACTATCGTCTATGTTTTCTAGCTCTAGTTCCCAGTAAATGAGTTTTTGATATAATTGAACCCATTCTTCATAAGAGTTGACCATAGAAAGGTCCATAGAAATTTTTCTAAACTCTCGCTGGTAGTCAGAGGTTGTTTTATTAGAAATTAATCTGGAGTGGTCTAAGTTTTTTTTAAGTGATAAAAGAATTTGATTAGGGTTAACGGGTTTAATAAGGTAATCAGCAATCTTAGAGCCTATTGCTTCTTCCATAATGTACTCTTCCTCGCTCTTAGTAATCATTATTACAGGTAGTTGTGCCTGTTTTTCCTTAATTTCATTAAGAGTTTCGAGTCCTGTAAGGCCAGGCATGTTCTCATCCAGAAAAACGATATCATAATGAACCTCTTCAATCGCTTCAAGTGCCTCAGTACCACTTATTCTTGTGTCCACTTTATATCCTTTATTCTCCAGAAAAATAATGTGAGGTTTTAATAAATCTACTTCATCATCTACCCAAAGGATTTTTATGTCGGTCATATCAGTATCTTTGTAATTAAATTGTTCCTTTTGAATCTACAGAACAAACATAAAATATTAAACGATCCCATTTATGGTTTTATTACCATTCCTAATGAGGACTTATTTACAATTATAGAACATCCATACTTTCAGAGGTTGCGGCGTGTTACACAAATGGGCTTGAGTTATCTAGTATATCCTGGAGCACATCATACCAGATTTCACCACGCACTAGGTTGTTTGCATTTAATGCAAAAAGCAGTACAAGTACTTCGTTCTAAGAATGTTGACATCTCTTATGAAGAAGAAGATGCTCTTTATAAAGCTATTCTATTACATGATATAGGTCATGGACCTTTTTCTCATGCTATGGAGCATAGTATCATTAATAATGTAAGTCACGAGGATATTTCTATCCTTTTTATGGAATCTTTGAATAAGGAGTTTAACGGTAGTTTAACGCTTGCAATTCAAATTTTCAAAGGAGCATATCACCGACCTTTTATGATGCAATTGATCTCAAGCCAGCTGGATATGGATCGATTAGATTACTTGAAACGAGATAGTTTTTATACAGGTGTTGCAGAAGGGAACATTAATAGCCAGCGATTAATCGCTATGCTTAATGTTAAAAATGATGAACTCGTTATCGAGGAAAAAGGGATTTACTCTGTAGAGCATTTTCTAAGCAGCCGCAGGCTCATGTATTGGCAAGTCTATTTGCACAAAACAGGTATAGGTGCTGAGCATTTACTACAATCTGTTTTTGTACGCATTAAGGAGCTTATAGGTAAAGGGATAGAAGTGGATTTACCATCAGACTTAAAATATTTTTTAACACATGGTATTACTTTAGCTCATTTTACTCAAGAAAACTTAAACAGATTTGCTAGGTTAGATGACACTGACTTAATCACCACGCTTAAATTAGGATCACAGCATGAGGACTTTGTGTTACAGGAACTATGTAATATGATTTTAAATAGGCAATTACTTAAAATCAAATTTTCAAAAGAGCCTATCAGTGATAAAAAACTTCAGAAAAAAAAGCATCAATTAATAAAAGCGAGGAGTTTATCTGATCATGAAGCGCAATATTTTGTGTTCTCTGGAGCTGTTCATAATCTCGCTTACGCGAAAGCGAAACCTATAAAAATATTATTAAAAAATGGTAAACTTGTAGAACTCATAAAGGCTGGCGAGGAAGCAAGTTTTAAGGCACTGACCAAAAAGGTGACAAAATATTACTATTGCTATCCAAAGATTCAGGATTAACTAAAATTACTATTTTTGCGAGAATGAAATTTACGATCCAACAAATTGCTGATATTTTAGAAGGAACCATTGAAGGAGACTCTACTATTGAAGTATCTAAATTATCTAAAATTGAAGAAGGCGAGACAGGAAGTGTTAGTTTCTTATCTAATGTGAAGTACACTCCTTATGTCTATTCTACTAAAGCAAGTGCGGTTATCGTAAATGCTGACTTTATTCCAGAGCAAGAGGTTACCACTACATTAATTAAAGTAGAAGACTCTTATAGTGCATTTACTAAACTACTTGAGTATTACCAGATGGTAAAACTTAATAAGAATGGAATAGAACAACCTAGTTTTATCCACGATTCAGCTATAATAGGAAATGGTTTCTATCTAGCTGCATTTGGATATATTTCACAAAATGTGAAAATAGGTGAGAACGTAAAGATTTTTTCCCAAGTTCACATTGCAGATAATGTTACCATAGGTGATAATTGTGTGATACACTCAGGTGCAAAAATAATGTCAGATTCTATCATAGGAAATAATGTAACCATACACGCAGGAGCCATAGTAGGAGCAGACGGGTTTGGTTTTGCACCTAATGCTGATGGCAGCTATAGTAAAATACCACAAACAGGAATTGTTATTATAGAAGATCATGTAGATATAGGAGCCTTAACTACTATAGATAGAGCAACTTTAGGAGCAACCATTATTAAAAAAGGTGCTAAATTAGATAACCAGATTCAAATAGGGCATAATGCTGAGGTAGGTGAAAATACCGTTATAGCAGCTCAAACAGGAATAGCAGGATCTGCCAAAATAGGAAAGAATTGTAGAATAGGTGGACAAGTAGGTGTGGCAGGACATATTACTATAGGTGATAATGTAGGTATTCAAGCGCAAAGTGGTGTAGCTAGGGATATAAAAAATGGCGAGACCATTCAAGGCTCGCCAGCATTTAATTATGCAGACTGGAGTCGTTCTTATGTGTATTTTAAAAATTTAAAAAAATTAAACAGCAGAGTTGCTGACTTAGAAAAAAAGAAACTATAAATGACAATTACAGATTTTAAGCAAACCACTATTGCTCAAGACAGTTCACTATCAGGCGTAGGGCTTCATACAGGTAATGAGGTGACCATCGTATTTAAGCCAGCACCAGCAAACCATGGCTATAAATTCCAGCGCGTGGATTTAGAAGGACAGCCCATCATCGAGGCAGATGCTAATTACGTAACTGATACCCAACGTGGAACTACCCTTGATAAAAACGGTGTTCATATTAATACCTGTGAACACGTACTTGCTGCTCTTGTAGGTCTAGAGATAGATAACTGTTTAATAGAAATGGACAGTAGTGAACCACCTATTATGGATGGTTCCTCAAAATATTTTATAGAAGCCTTAGAGAAAGCGGGAATTAAAACTTTAGACGTAGATCGTAAAGAGTATGTCGTTAAAGATGTCATCTCATATCGTGATGAAGAAACGGGTAGTGAAATTATTCTTATGCCTGCAGACTCTTATCAAGTAACGACGATGGTTGATTTTGGCACTAAGGTATTAGGAACTCAAAATGCTACTTTAGAAAATCTAGCTGACTTTAAAGATGAAATCTCGAACTGTAGGACATTCAGTTTTTTACACGAGATTGAAATGTTACTTGAACATGGATTAATTAAAGGAGGCGATTTAAATAACGCTATTGTTTATGTAGATAAAGAACTATCTCCTAAAACAATGGAAAACCTTAAAAAAGCCTTTAATAAAGATTTAGTATCTGTTAAACCTAATGGTATTCTAGATAACCTAAACTTGCATTACCCTAACGAAGCTGCTAGACATAAATTGCTAGACGTCATAGGTGACCTTGCACTAGTAGGAACTAGAATAAGAGGTAAAATAATAGCAAACAAGCCAGGTCACTTTGTAAACACTCAGTTTGCAAAAAAGCTCTCTAAGCTCATTAAACTAGAAGCACGTAACAATGTTCCTAAAATAGATATTAATCAAGAGCCATTAATGGATACGGTTAAGATCATGGAAGTATTACCTCATAGACCTCCATTTTTACTCGTTGATAAAATTTTTGAACTATCATCCAGTCATGTTATAGGGTTAAAAAACGTGACTATGAATGAGGAGTTCTTTAATGGTCACTTTCCGGGCGCACCAGTAATGCCTGGCGTTCTCATAGTAGAAGCAATGGCGCAAACTGGTGGTATTCTAGTATTAAGTACTGTTCCAGATCCAGAAAACTATCTTACATTTTTCATGAAAATGGACAATGTTAAATTTAAACGCAAAGTCTCTCCAGGAGATACGCTTATTTTTAAATGTGATTTAATAAGTCCTATAAGAAGAGGAATTTGTCACATGCAGGCTTATGCTTATGCAAATGGTGTACTTTGCGCCGAAGCTGAGTTAATGGCTCAAATCTCAAAAGTTAAATAATGAATCAACCACTAGCATACGTACATCCAGGAGCAAAAATCGCTAAGAATGTCGTTATAGAACCGTTTACAACCATCCATAATGATGTAATCATAGGTGAAGGAACCTGGATAGGTTCTAATGTCACGATTATGGAAGGTGCACGCATAGGGAAGAACGTGAGTATCTTTCCCGGTGCAGTAATAAGTGCAATTCCACAAGATAAAAAATTTGAAGATGAGGATACAACTACCGTAATAGGTGATAACACAACTATTAGGGAATGTGTAACTATTAATAGAGGTACCTCTGATCGCATGAAAACTGTTATAGGTAAGAACTGTTGGATCATGGCTTACTGCCATATCGCACATGACTGTATAGTAGGTGATAATTGTATTTTTTCAAATAACAGCACACTTGCAGGTCACATTACAGTAGGTGATCATGTAGTACTAGCAGGAATGGCTGCGGTACAACAGTTTTGTCAAATAGGTAGTCACTCCTTTGTAACAGGAGGATCACTGGTTAGAAAAGATGTTCCACCTTTTGTAAAAGCAGGACGTGAACCGTTAAGCTATGTAGGGATCAATTCTGTAGGATTAAGAAGAAGAGGTTTTGAATTAGAGAAAATAAGAGAAATTCAAGATATTTACAGAATACTTTATCAAAAAAATTATAACGTATCTCAAGCCGTTCAAATTATTGAAGCAGAAATGAGTGCGACTAATGAAAGGGATGAAATTATAGAATTTATAAAAAACTCAAAACGAGGTATCATGAGAGGATACGTCGGTAGTAACTAAAATATTATGGCAAGTACAAGCGACATTAGAAAAGGATTGTGTATAAGATACAATCATGACATTTATAAAATTGTTGAATTCTTACACGTTAAACCTGGTAAAGGTCCAGCATTTGTAAGAACTAAACTAAAAAGTGTCACAAACGGTAAGGTGATAGATAATACCTTCTCTGCAGGACATAAGATCGAGGATATACGTGTAGAAACACAATCATTCCAGTTCCTTTATCAAGATCCAGAAGGTTATCATTTTATGAATACAGAGACCTACGAGCAAATCCTTTTGCAAGAAACTGTTCTTGATGCTCCAGGACTTTTAAAAGAAGGTGAAATTGTTAAAATACAGATCAATACTGAGGACGACTCACCATTATCTGTAGACATGCCACAATATGTAGTACTAGAAGTTACTGCCACAGAGCCAGGACTTAAAGGAAATACAGCTACTAACGCGACTAAACCTGCAACTGTAGAAACAGGCGCACAGGTTAATGTGCCTTTATTTATTAATGAAGGCGATAAAATACGAATCGATACAGAAAAAGGTGCTTATCACGAGCGCATGAAAGAGTAAATGAAATTCTCTCAAACACATCGTTTAAAAGATATTGCTGCGCTCATTAATTGTGAGTATGTAGGCGATGATCTGTTTCCAGTGACCGGTATGAATGAAATCCATGTGGTAACACCTGGAGATATAGTGTTTGTAGATCATCCTAAGTATTATGATAAAGCATTACATAGTGATGCTACCGTTGTACTTATTAATAAAAAAGTAGAAGCACCGGCAGGGAAAGCACTACTCATATCAGATGATCCTTTTAGGGACTTTAATAAATTAACCCAGCATTTTGCTCCTTTTCACGCTTTCGCGGAAGCGAATACAACACCACCACAAGTAGGTGAAGGAACCGTTGTGCAACCTAATGTATTTTTAGGGAATGATGTTGTGGTAGGATCAAATTGTGTGATCCATAGTAATGTGTCCATTAATGATAGGTGCATTTTAGGTGATAACGTCATTATACATTCTGGAACCGTTCTAGGAGCCGATGCTTTTTATTACAAACGTAGACCTGAAGGTTACGATAAGTTATTAAGTAATGGTCGCGTTGTTATTGAAGATCATGTAGAGATAGGTAGTTTATGTACCATAGATCGTGGCGTGAGTGGTGATACAACTATAGGTCATGGAAGTAAACTCGATAATCAAGTCCATATAGGACATGATACCACTTTAGGAAAACATGTTCTTATTGCTAGTCAAACAGGAATTTCTGGCTGTGTCGTTATAGAAGACGAAGTGAAAATATGGGGACAGGTAGGAATACGTAGTGATGTACGACTAGGTAAAGGATGTGAAATTATGGCACAAAGTGGTGTCTCAAAAGATGTAAAACCAGGAGATGTACTCTTCGGTTCACCGGCTTCAAATGCTAAAGAAAAGTTTAGAGAGCTTGCAGCTATAAGAATGTTACCTAACTTTATAAAAAATAAATAAATGTCAGCAGCGGCAAAAAAAGTAGTAAGAAATTTTCTAGATTCAGATGTGTTTGTAGACCCAGAAGATTTTAGCTCACATTTTCATAAAGATTTTAAAATGCACTGGCATGCGAGTTCAGGCTATAGAGAATTTAACTATGAAGATTATGAACGATTTACTCAAGCCATATCTGTTGCTTATGAGAGTATGCGTAGTGAGATTACTCACATGATAAGCGATAAAGATGAAGTAGCTGCTCGTTTCACAGTGTTTGTAAGAACGGTAGAAAATCCTCGAGAAGAAGTTCCTGTAGGATATTTTATTTCTATCTTTAAGGTTTCAGAAAATAAAATTATAGAGGTGCATCAAACCAGTCACCCAAGTGAAGGATAAATTGTAAAAACTCAACTTAAATATATATAAATGAGCGTTTTAGTAAACAAAGATTCTAATATTATAGTACAAGGTTTCACAGGTAGTGAGGGAACATTCCACGCTAGCCAGATGATTGAATATGGTACAAATGTAGTAGGTGGAGTAACTCCAGGTAAAGGAGGACAGACTCATCTAGATAAACCTGTTTTTAACACAGTTTCTGAGGCTGTAGAAAAAGTAGGTGCAAACGTAACCATTATTTTTGTGCCACCAGCATTTGCTGCCGATGCTATTATGGAAGCTGCAGATGCAGGAATAGAAGTAATTATCACAATTACAGAAGGTATTCCAGTTGCAGATATGGTAAAAGCCGCAGATTATATTAAAAATAAAAACTGCCGTCTTGTGGGACCTAACTGTCCAGGTGTTATTACACCAGGTGAAGCAAAAGTGGGAATCATGCCAGGTTTTGTATTCAAAAAAGGTAAAGTAGGAATCGTTTCTAAATCAGGAACGCTTACCTATGAAGCCTCTGATCAAGTGGTGAAACAAGGTTATGGTATTTCTACCGCTATAGGAATAGGTGGAGATCCTATCATAGGAACTACCACTAAAGAAGCTGTTGAACTGTTTATGAATGATCCTGAGACTGAAGCGATCGTAATGATAGGAGAGATAGGTGGACAGCTAGAAGCAGATGCCGCTCAGTGGATTAAATCTACTGGAAATAAAAAACCGGTCATAGGTTTTATCGCTGGTGAAACTGCTCCAGCAGGACGTACTATGGGGCACGCAGGTGCGATCGTAGGTGGATCTGAAGATACTGCACAGGCTAAAAAAGCAATCATGAGAGATTGTGGAATTCACGTTGTGGATTCTCCAGCAGAAATAGGTAAAAAAGTAGCAGAAGTTATAGGATAATTAGCTACTGATATTTAAAGAACTTATATAACATCGTTATGGGAAATATAAAACTGAGTGATGAAGTACTACAGCAAATAAAATCTCATTACACATCTGAGTATGAAAAAACATTGCAGCATTTAGCTGCTTTAAAAAAAGTGCTCTATGAACTTAAAGATGTTGAGATAGAAGTTGTAGCACCGCAAGATGGTGCTGCAACTTCTATTTTAAGTTCTAAAAAATCGCTAGTTAAAAATCAATCAACCGTTGGTTTTAAATCCACTAAGGCTAAGGTTAAAAAATCTAAAAGTAATAGAGGTCGCAAGTCTAAATGGGGAGATTTTATCATTAGACAATTAAAGGCAAAGCAAAAACCTCTTTCTTATGATGATCTAGCCAATTATGCCATTGTTAAATTCAAATTAGAACATACAGCATTTGATAATGTGCGCAAGAAAATAGTAGGAGCAGTATTCTATATGAAAAAGAATAACAGCCCTATAGATTCTTATGCAAAAAAAGGATCTCGCACAAAATACTTAGGATTACAGAACTGGTTTGAAAGAGAAGGTAAGCTCTTACCAGAATTTAAAAATAAAATATAAACATGAAATTACTTGAAGGTAAAACGGCTCTAATTACTGGAGCTAGTCGAGGAATAGGTAAAGGAATAGCACAAGTATATGCTCAGCATGGCGCAAATGTAGCTTTTACTTATAGCAGTTCTGAAGCACCAGCTTTAGAATTAGAAAAAGATTTAACTGCGCTAGGTATTCAAGCCAAAGCCTATAAGTCTAATGCAGCTAGTTTTCAAGAATCTCAAGATCTTGTTGCAGAAGTAGTAAAAGATTTTGGAACGGTAGATATTTTAATTAATAATGCCGGTATTACTAAGGATAACCTTTTAATGCGCATAAGCGAGGAAGATTTTGATCAAGTAATAGAGGTAAACTTGAAGTCGGTTTTTAACATGACCAAAGCCGTTCAACGTACCATGTTGAAACAGCGCTCCGGTAGTATTATTAATATGAGTAGTGTAGTAGGTGTTAAAGGAAATGCTGGTCAGACTAACTATGCAGCGAGTAAAGCTGGAATCATAGGTTTTTCTAAATCTGTAGCACTTGAACTAGGGTCTAGGAATATAAGATGTAATTCCATAGCTCCAGGATTTATAGAAACAGAGATGACTGGTAAGCTCAATGAAGAAGTGGTTCAAGGATGGCGCGATGGAATTCCATTGAAACGCGGTGGAACTCCTGAAGATGTCGCAAATGCCTGTGTATTTTTAGGAAGCGACTTATCAACTTATGTAACTGGCCAGACACTTAATGTGGATGGAGGAATGCTTACCTAGGTAAAGCTTAAACAAATTTATGACTGTATTGTGGATCATTCTAGCCGCTACCGTAGCGGTGTTCTTAGCCTTATTCCAGTATGGTTACATCTTTAATAATAAAAAAAATAGTAAAAGAAAACCGTGGTTTGCCTTTTTAAGGTTTCTCACGGTTTTTACTATTTTAATACTCTTTCTTGATCTTAAATTTGAGAAAACTACCTATCAAACTATAAAGCCGCTCCTTATCCTTGAGGTAGATAATACATCATCTATAAGTTATTTAAATGCTCAAGATGATTTAAAAATTGATTATAAGTCCTTTGTAAATCATCCAGGATTAAAGAGCAATTTTGAAATTCAATCTTATAGTTTAACGAGCGAGTTCAAACCGCTGGATAGTATTCATCATAATGGTAGTGATACTGATATTTATCAAGGAATCGCTTCACCTCAAAAACTATTTAAAGATCGCAATAAAGCCATAGTACTGCTCACAGATGGTAATCAGACCAGTGGGAATAGCTACCCATATGCACAAATAGATGCAAAAACGGCTTTTTATCCTATCATATATGGTGACACGACCCAGTATCCTGACTTAAAAATTACTCAGCTTAATGTGAATCGTTATTCTTATTTGAATAATGAATTTCCAGTAGAAATTTTTACGAGCTACAGAGGTAGCGAAAATATAGTACGCACGTTTAAGATCTTGAGCGGTAATAAAACCTTGCATCAAGAAAACTTGCGTTTTTCAAAAGAAAATCCATCCCAAGTCGTTACCGTAAACCTTACTAGTAATAAGGTAGGAACACAATCCATGAGAGCAGTTATAAGCCCATTAGAGGATGAAAAAAACACATCAAATAACTATCGCAATTTTGCAATAGAGGTCATTGATCAACAGACTAAAGTCTTGATTTTGAGTGATGTTATGCATCCTGACCTAGCCGCACTTAAGAAAGCGATAACTTCTAACCAGCAGCGTGATGTAGATATTAAAAGCACGAGTGATAATCCTGATCTTAATGAGTATAATTTAGTTGTTTTTTACAGTCCTGGGTACGCTTTCGCGAAAGCGTTTAACCAATCAAAACTCCTCAACAAGAATACCTGGACTATAACTGGTCCTAGTACAGATTATAGGTTCCTAAATAGTCAAATACAAGCTTACCAAATAGAAGATGATGAAGATTATGATGAAGTACAGCCTATACTGAATGACTCATACACCACTTTTAATCTGGATGAGTATAATTATGACGACTACCCACCAGTTCAGGTTCCCTTTGGTGCTGTTACAATGAACGTTTCTAGTGATGTGATCATGTCTAAATTAATAGGTGATGTAGATACAGAACAACCATTATGGTTTACCTATGAACAATATGATTCTAGACATGCCGTACTCCTCGCCGAAGGTTTCTGGAGATGGCGTGCGCAGAGCTTTTTAACTAGTAAAGATTTTAGAAACTGGGATGATCTAGTAGGTAGTCAGGTACAGTTTCTTGCGTCTCATAAAAAACGCAATCGACTGGAACTAGATTATGATACATTCTATTATCAGAATCGTAAAATCATAATGAATGCGCAGTATTTAGATAAAAATTACCAGTTTGAAGATAATGGAATTATTAATATCACCTTAATTCATAAAGGAAATAAACAGCGTGTAGTGCGTCCTTTTATTTTAAATACTAATAGTTATAGCGTGGATCTAGGCGGTCTGGATGCAGGAGATTATAGTTTTACGGTAAAAGTAGAAAACGATCAACTGGTTAAAAATGGTTCTTTGAGTATTTTAGAATTTGATGTAGAGCAACAATTTATAAGCGCACAAGATAAAGGCATGCAGCAACTGGTAGGAAAAGAAGGTGTTTATTATCAAGGTGAAGTAGAGCAAGTAGTAGGTCAATTACTTGAAAACCCATTGTTAAAACCTATAGAAAGAGCGAGCGTGAGCTATGCTAGTCTTATAGATTGGGAATACTTATTGGCACTGATACTGTTTCTTTTAGGTTTAGAGTGGTTCTTAAGGAAATATTCTGGACTGATATAAGTTTACTTTTAACTAATGTTTCTCAAATTTTGAACGCTACTGTTGTAAATTCGAACTTTAAATTAAAATAATAAAAAGACATGGAAAGATTACCCAAAGCTGGACTCGTAGCAATTATAGCAGTAGTCCTTTTAATTATAGTAATACTTAAAAGCTCTGTAGTGATAGGAGCTGGACAAGCAGGAGTTTTATTTAAAACTCTTAATAATGGTGTAGATACAGAAAGTACTTATGGAGAAGGTTTTCATATCATCGCTCCTTGGAACGATATGATTATTTATCCCATTAGACAGCTATCAGTATCTGATAAGATGCGTGTACTGTCTGTAAATGGACTAGAAGTAACGGTAGATGGAACCGTGTGGTACCAGCCAGAATATGATAAACTACCATTTTTACACCAAGAAAAAGGTCGTGATTATGAGGCAAATATTCTTGGTCCAGCCATTAGTGCCGCTGCACGTAGTGTAGTGGGACGATATACTCCAGAACAGCTGTATTCAAGTAAAAGAGATGTGATTCAAAATGAAATTTTAGAAGAGGTTCAAAAGGAGTTATCTACACAGTATATTCAAGTAAATAGAGTACTCGTAGAAGATGTGACTTTACCAACTAAAATTAAGTCGGCTATTGAACGTAAATTAGAACAAGAGCAAGAAGCTCTGGAATATGAATTTCGTTTAGCGAGAGCTACTAAAGAAGCACAGAGACAAAAAATTGATGCAGAAGGTAAAGCTGTCGCTAACAAGATTCTAAGTGCCTCTTTAACTGATAAAATTCTTCAAGAAAAAGGAATAGAGGCCACATTGAAACTAGCAGAATCTCCTAATTCTAAAGTCATCGTAGTAGGTGGTGGAGAAGGTGGTGGATTACCTATTATTCTAGGGAATCAATAATCAAAAAAGCCTGTAATACTAATTCAAAAGCGCAAATATCAGTATTTGCGCTTTTTGCTTTTATGAAACTTTTTCAAACGATTTTGTTTCTAGTTTTAATGTCAACTACTTTATGGTAGTATACCAATTTACATTCCTAATGTCTCATATAATTCGTTTCTTTTTCGCCTATATTTCAAAATAAAATGAAACCGTA
>NZ_CBFIBE010000004.1:0-102477 GCF_965660805.1 Nonlabens sp.
ATTAACTAATTTTAATTTTCAGTCTAACATATCCGTCATACAATCAGATCAGGAATACGTGGAACAAGAACGTATTTTTAGAGAAAATACTGCTCGAGATGGTCAGGATGTAGGTGACAGTCGTGAACTACAAGGGCAATCACCTTTCTTAGTTAATACCGGTATTACATATGAAACTCAAGAGAGCGGTTGGAGAACAGGATTGTTTTACAACGTGCAAGGCAGAACTCTACAAGTTGTAGGAGGTGGAGATGTAGCTGATGTTTATACCTTACCATTTCATAGTCTAAATTTCACCTTAAATAAAAATTGGAAAGCAGATAATGCTGAACACAGCATTAATTTTAAAGTGGATAACCTTTTAGGTGATGAGCGAGAAAGTGAATTTGAATTCTTCGGAGCAGATAATCCATTATTTTTCTTTCAAGATCCAGGAAGAACGCTAAGCATTAGCTACGGCGTCAAGTTTTAATAACTATTATATCAGATAAAAGACCATTCACACGAGTGGTCTTTTTATTTGAAATGTATTTGCCACAGGCTATTATTTTATATTCGCTTTCGCGAAAGTGAGAGTATTAAAGTATAATCCTACAAATAATAAAAAAGTATAACACTTACATAACGTACAAGAGCACAGAAAATAAGACTTTTGCACTCTTAAACAAGCCTCAACATGGGAGATATTTATGTTTACATGCTGGTCATTCTTGCCGGCCTTGCTATTACTGATCTGGTCGTAGGAGTAAGTAATGATGCGGTAAACTTTTTAAATAGTGCGATAGGTTCTAAAGCGATAAGTTTTAAGACCATAATGATCATCGCCAGTATAGGAATAGCCGTAGGTGCTCTTTCTTCTAGTGGTATGATGGAAGTAGCGCGTAAAGGAATTTTTAATCCCGAGATGTTCTTTTTTGATGAAGTCATGATGATTTTTATGGCGGTGATGATTACTGATATCTTGCTCTTAGATTTCTTTAACTCTTTAGGCTTGCCTACTTCTACTACAGTATCCATTGTTTTTGAATTACTCGGAGCAGCCGTATGTATAGCGCTCATAAAGATCTATTATGAAGGCGATACAGAAACTATTGCTGATTTAGGGAATTACATAAATTCCCAAAAAGCATTAATGATAATAGCTGGAATTCTAGGCTCAGTGGTGATAGCATTTACTATAGGTGCGATAGCTCAGTTTTTTTCTAGAATGTTGCTCACTTTCAATTTTGAAAAAAGAGCACCTATTTATGCAAGTCTTTTTGGTGGGGTATCTTTAGTTGGGTTGTTCTATTTTATTATCATAAAAGGACTTTCTAAAACAGATATTTCATTTGTTAAAACTACGTCTGCATTTCTAGAGCAGCATATGGGAATTAGTTTTCTTATAGGGTTTATAGTTTTTTCAGTACTGAGCTATCTCTATATCTTACTGTTTAAAAAGAGTATTTACATACTGATTATCGCCTTAGGAACATTTGGACTGGCCATGGCGTTTGCAGGGAATGATCTAGTAAATTTTATAGGTGTAGTAATAGGAGCAAAACAAGCATGGGCTGGCTGGGTAGATTCTGGACTAGCTGCTACAGATTTTAACATGGCATCACTAGCAGCAGCTCAAAAGTCACCGTACTGGATTTTACTAGCGGCTGGTGGAATTATGGTGTTGACACTTTGGTTCTCTTCCAAAGCACAAGCTGTGGTAAAAACATCTGTAGATCTTGCCAGACAAGGTAATGGAACAGAGCGATTTGAGCCTAATGCATTTTCAAGATTTCTAGTGAGGTATACCATTATTACGGCAGGTTTTGCCCAGCGACTTTTACCTCAGTCTGCATCAAATTATATTTCTTCACGTTTTGAAAAATTACCTGAAAGTGATGTGGTCTTAGAGCAAGCAGATGTGCCAGCTTTTGATTTTGTGCGTGCTGCGGTAAACTTGATGATTGCCAGTATTTTAATATCGATTGCAACTACTTATTTAACCTTGCCTCTTTCCACTACTTATGTCACTTTTATGGTGGCTATGGGAACCTCTCTGGCAGATCGAGCTTGGGGTTCAGAAAGCGCAGTTTATCGTATTGCAGGAGTTTTAAATGTCATAGGTGGATGGTTTTTTACTGCATTCAGTGCTTTTACCGCTGCTGCTATTTTTGCCTCAATCATTTATTATGGAGGTTTTACAGCTATAGTAGGTTTAGTCCTTCTTGCCGTTTTTCTCTTAATACGTAACTATCTTTCTCATAAAAAGAATAAGACAGCCACCATAGACCCTAAAAGTTTAAAAAATCAAGAGAGTAGTACAGTTCAAGGTATTATCACTGAAAGTGCAGATAATGTTGCTAACGTGGTGTCTAGAACAAATAAAATATACACTGATGTCCTTCACGGATTAGCCAAAGAGGATAAGAAATCACTCAAAAAGAGTAAGAAAGGAGTTGAAAAACTAGATTTAGAAATTGAGAGTCTTAGAGATAACATATTTTATTTCATTAAAAGTCTCGATGAGACCAGTTTGAGAGGTAGTAACTTTTATATAACCATACTCGCGCACCTTACTGATATTGCACAGTCACTTGATTTTATAACAAAAAAGAGTTACAAGCACATTAATAATGAGCACCGTAAACTGCGCTACAATCAGTTTAAAGACTTGCAAGAGGTGAATGACTCACTGAGCGCTTTATTAAATGAAATGGAAGAGGTATTCCAAAGTCGTAAATTTGAACGTATAAGCCACGTACTTTCCAGAAAAGAGGAAATATTAAGCTTATTATCTATTAAGATTCAAGCTCAGATAAAACGCACTAGAAGCGAGGAATCTAGCCCTAAAAACACCACACTTTATTTTAATATTCTACTAGAGACTAAGGATCTTGTCACTGGAATAATGAACCTCATGCAGGAGTATCATTCTAGCTATAAAAAAGAATAGTAGGGATTTATAAAGTCTTAATAAATAGTTCCTTTTTTTACTTACTTTTCAACTAAAATTATTTCCGTAGCTACGGCTATGCAAAGAGTTTTCAGCTTCAACTAAGCAAAAAATAATTCCATTTATTTTAACGACATTACAAGCACAAATTGATATTAGAGATGTGCTGTGATGTTGATGGATACGCTTTCGCGAAAGCATAATACTTTATTCTAATCCATAAAAAAGCCCTTATCTAGAAAGAAAAGGGCTTTTAAGTAAGAATGTTTTACCAGTTAGGATTAAGCTGCCTCTGAATAATTTTCAACTGCAACTGCTTGTGGTTTGCGCCATCTTCTCCATCTCAACTTTACACGATGTACCATATATAATAATATAGGCACGATGATTAAAGTTAAGAAGGTCGCAAAGATGAGCCCGTAGATAACGGTCCATGCGAGTGGTCCCCAGAAAATAACGTTATCTCCACCTATAAATATTTTAGGATCAAACTCACTAAACAGCGTGAAGAAGTTGATGTTCAAACCTATCGCAAGTGGTATTAAACCTAGCACCGTTGTGATAGCGGTAAGAATAACAGGTCTTAAACGAGCTTTACCACCTTTAACGATAGCGTTAAACATATCTTTTTTACTTAAGAGTTGATCATCTTCCAGATCTAGTTCTTCACTACGTCGCAGTTTAAGAATATCTATGTAATCTATAAGTACCACGCCGTTGTTTACTACAATCCCAGCGAGCGATATAATTCCCATCATGGTCATTAATATTACAAAGGGATCTCCAGTGATAATAAGTCCTAAGAATACACCTATGAAGCTTAAGAATATGGCTATCATAATAATTGTAGGCTTAGAAATAGAAGCAAACTGAAAGATAAGAATCAAGAATATTAAGAAAAGACCACCAAAAAGCGCACTCATTAAAAACGCCATTTCTTTATTTTGTTCTTCAATCTGACCTGTGTAGTCTATTTTAATATCGTTAGGTTTTTCAAAATCGGCCATTTCATTTTGAATCTCTGTAACTACAGCACCAGCGTCAGTAAATCCAGGTTTAAGCGCAGAGTAAACCGTCACGACTCGTTTTGCATCCTTGTGCTTAATAGCGCTAAAACTAGAGGTGTTTTTTTGTTCTGCAACAGCGCTTACAGGTACTTCTTTTATCTGACCAGTAGCCATATCCCTAAAAGTGATACGCTGGTTAAAAATGGCACTACGATCATAACGTTGCTCCTCATTAAAACGCACGTTAATATCATAATCCTCTCCATCTTCTTTATAAATCCCTGCTTTTTCTCCAAAAACAGCACGGCGCAACTGTAAACCTACCTGACTATTGCTTACACCTAGTTCACCAGCTTTAGCACGATCTACGTTTACAATCATGGAAGGTTTGCTGCGGTTTACATCTACTTTAAGTTGATCAACTCCAGCTACATTGCGACTGTTTAAGAATTTCACCATTTGCTCTGCCGTCGCTATAAGCTGTCCATAGTCCTTACCTTCTAGTTCTATGTTTACGGGATAACCTTGAGGTGGTCCAGCGGCATCTTTTTCTACAGATATGGAGACGCCTGGATAAGCTCCAGCAAGTGCTTCTTGAACTTTTTTGCGCAGTACTTCACTATCTCTTAACTCACCATCAGTTCCTTCACGGAACTTGTACTCACGCATACTGGCTGTAATTTTTCCTTTATGTGGCATCTCTGCAGAGCTACCACCATCAGTTTGAGGATTTCCTGCACCCATTCCTACTTGAGAAACTGCACTTTCAACCAGAACGTTTTCCCCATCTTTCATATAGAATTCATCATTGAGTACTTGATAAACTCGTTGCTCAATTTCTTTAGTGATTTGATTTGTCTTTTCAATTGCTGTTCCTTGTGGATACTCTACGTAGACAATGATCTGGTTAGGTTTATTATCTGGGAAAAACTCAATTTTAGTTCTTCCAGAGGCAACAGACCACCCAAAATAAGCCATCAATATCCCTATAAACATCACAAACATTCCTCCCATAAATAGATAGGGTTTGATACCGCTTAAAGCAAATTTTAAGAAACGTTCATAAGACTTATCTAGCCATACTAGAATAGTTTTTTGAAAACCACGGGTTAACGGCTTGATGAGGTATTTATATAACCAAAACATGATTACCGTTAATAACATTAAACTACCTAGTCCACGCACTGGTCCACCTACTATGAGGATAAAAGCTCCTATAGCTCCCATAATACCCGTTAAGTAAAACAATTGCTTTACAGAAAGGTTGCGATCCTCTATTTCCATAAATTTAGAAACGAGCATGGAGTTAAAGAATATAGCTACAAACAAAGAACTACCTAAAACGATAGAAAGTGTGATAGGGAAATAAATCATGAATTGCCCCATTAATCCAGGCCATAACCCTAGCGGTACAAAGGCAGCTACTGTGGTTAATGTAGAGATAATAATAGGTACAGCAATCTCACCAACGCCTTTTTTAGCAGCTTGGATTCTGGTCATTCCTTCTTCTTCCATCAATCGGTATACGTTTTCTACTACTACAATACCGTTATCTACTAGCATACCTAATCCCATAATCATAGCAAAAAGAATCATGGTATTTAAGGTGTACCCAAAAAGATTAATTATAACAAAGGACATGAACATAGACATAGGGATCGCAAATCCTACAAAGAGTGCGTTTCTAAACCCTAAAAAGAACATTAAAACACCTACTACGAGTAGAATACCAAAGATGATATTGTTTACTAAATCATCTACTTGATTTAATGTTTTTGAAGAAAGATCATTTGCAATGGTAATGTCTAGGTCTGATGGTAAAGTTCCAGATTCTTGAGAATCTTTTACAATCTCCCGTATCCTATCTGCTGCTACGATCATGTTCTGTCCAGAACGTTTTTTTATGTCCAGCATGACCACCTGGTCACCATATTCACGTGCAAAGGTGTTCTTATCTTCTTCTTTAAAAGTAATGGTGGCTACATCTCTTATGTAGATAGGTCCTTTCTCATTCTTAATGACAAAGTTTTCTAAGTCTTTAGGGTCATCTATTTCACCTATAATTCTTATAGTGCGTCGCTGGCCACTGGATTTTAAATTACCAGCACTTATTGTTGCATTTCCACCACGCACGGTGTTTAAAATGTCATCAAAGCTTACTTGAGCTGCGGTCATTTTATAAATATCTACAGCTATTTCTACCTCTAAATCTTGAGCGCCACGTATATCTACTTGTTTAATTTGCTCTACATCTTCAATTTCATCTTCTAAGTATTCTGCAAATGTTTTAAGCTTTCTAACGGTATAATCGCCTTTTATGTTAATATTCATAATAGGCATTTCCTCACTTAGGGTAAGGTTAAATACATTAGGTGTAACGGGTTTGTTATTAAAAGTAGGCCAGTCTTCACCAGCGCTTTCAGAATCTACTTCATCTTTAACGAGTTGTTTTGCGGTTTCTACTTCTATTTCTTCATCAAATTCTACGATGATAATAGAGTAATCTTCTTGAGAAGTAGATTCAGTCTCTGTGACACCAGATATATTTTTTAACTTGTCTTCTAACGGGTCAGTAATGAGACGCTCCACGTCTTCAGCAGTGTTACCTGGCCACACGCTAGAGATATAAATTTTAGTCTCTTTAATTTCTGGAAAATCTTCTCTAGGCATGCTGTTATAAGCACTCAATCCTAAAATAAAGATTATCACCATCATCACATACACGACGATAGAATTATCTATAGCCCATGAAGAGAGTTTAAACTCTTTGTCGCTTTTCTTTTGGGTAGCCATGTTATGAGTTTTTAATATCTATTAATTGGCCTTCTTTAACGGTGCGAGCACCTTCAGTAATCACCTGATCACCTAACTTAAGACCAGTTGTAACCTCTATAAGGTCACCACTTGCTTTTCCAGTTTCTATTTTACGTCTCATAGCCACAAGACCATCTTCATTTTTATGAGCAATCATTACATATTGCTCGCCGTCTTGATTTTCGCTTATGACACTTAATGGAACTAGTATGGCATTTTTTGACGTATAATCGTTGATCTTAAGCTTAGCAGTAAGGTTAGGTTTTACCATTCCGTCCTCATTAGGTACTGGGATTTCTATAGAAAAAGAACGATTTGCAGGATTGATATAATTACTGGTTTGGCGCACTGTACTCTCCATAGATTTTCCTAACACTGGAAATTCTACTGTTACGTCTGTTCCTTTTGTGATAGAAGTTATGTAGGTTTCTGGAACATCTACTGTGATATACATGTCTTTGAGAGAAACCAGTCTAAATAATGGAGACATACCAGGACTTACTACAGTACCTTGCTCTGTAATTACATCATCTATAGTTCCTGAAAAAGGAGCTTTAACTGTGGTTTTGGCAATTGTTTTTTGCATAGAATTGATCGCTTTGCTTTGCGCTTCATAATTTGCTTTGGTTTGTAAATATTGAATTTCAGAACCTATATTTTGATCCCACAATCTTTTCTGGCGTTCAAAAGTAGTTTTTGCCAGTTGCTGTTGCACTTGCATTTGCTGTAATTGCTGGGATAAACCACCATCGTCTATTTTTGCAAGCACTTGTCCAGCACTTACATTCTGTCCTTCTTTAACATAAACTTGAGTAAGCAAACCAGCCGTTTCAGGCATGATAGTAATATTTTGTTTAGTATCTACACTTCCTTGTAACACTGTATAGTGAGTAAAAATGGTGTCCTTAACGTTCATGGTGCTGACCTGTGTGTTCATAGCTTGATCACCGTGCTCGTTTTGATACTCTTGTATTTTTTTAATCGTTGCCTCGATTTCTCCTTTTTGTGTGTTTAAAGAGCTTTTCATGCTCGATAGCGCCTTTAAATCTCCTTGTGCGATAAGTTCATCAACACTAGGTTCTTTGCCACCGCAAGAAACTAGTAAAATGGTCGTGAGTATAATTATTATTTTTTTCATGATATAATGATTCTGTGGTGTGACTTATTTTTTGGTTGTGTAATTAGGTGTGTTTAGAATGGTTTCTAGGTTAGCCTTTTCAGTAATGAGTAGATACATGCTGTTTAGAAACTCTCTTTGTGTGGAGTAAAGTTGTGTTTGTGCTTGTCTCAGGTCAAAACTGGTTGCAATTCCTTCTCTGAACTTGATATTATTTTTATTTTCAATGCGCTCAGCCAGTGCTAGATTATCTTTACTAGTGGTATAATTATCTATGGCTGTTTGATAATTATTAATAGCCGTTTCATAATTAAGACGTATTTCTTCGCTAGTACGCTGTAAGTCAGTTTCAGCTTGATCCCAGGCTATTTTTGTTCTTGCTTGGGCTGCTTTTCTACCCATGGAGCTAAAAATGGGAACATTTATACTTACTCCAGCAATAGACTGCTGGAACCATTGCTGGTTATTATTAAAAAATACAAAATCATTATCAAAGGTTTGAGTTCCATAGTTGATAAAACTACTTACCGTAGGAAGTCCTTTTGCTTTTTCTAGTTTATATTCTAAACGGCGCTGTTCTGTGAAGTTATGAGCGATTTGATAATCCACATTTTGATTCAGATCTAGTGATTCTTCAGTAATTGATGGATCTATATGAAGTAGCGCTAGCGATTCTAAGTTTTCAGTAAGTGTTACTGGAGTGCTAAGTTCTATTCCTAGAGCTAGTTTTAACATGTCCATAGCAATATCGCGCTGTCTGGTAGCACTGTTGAGCTGATTATCTAATTGTGATAAGGTGATTTGTAATTGCTCTACATCTTCTTCTTCGGCAAGGCCGTTTTCAAATATTTTAGTGACTTCCTTCAGGTTATCTGCTACATTATTGCGGTTTTTAGAAATAATGGCTATGTTTTCTTCAGTAAGTAAAACGCCGCCATAAGCATTTATAATCCCTTTTCTTACCTCAAGCTTTGTCTTATTATTTGCATTTTTAGAGAAATCCAGAAAGGTCTTTGAAGCCTCTAAGGCTACTAAATATGAACCATCAAAAATGAGCTGTGTTAAGGTAGCATTTAAAGTCATACTCTGTTGTGGTCCAAAAACCACAGGCACAAAAGTCCCAGGTGTTCCACCAGCAATTTCTCCTGGTAGTGGCGTGACTGGTTGTTTCAGCTGGTTTTGATAATCTACTGTACCATTAATTTGCGGTAATCCAGCCGCTGTAGTTTCCCATTTTTGCTTTAAAGCTTTGGCGATATCTCGCTCGGCATTAATGGCACGGTAGTTATTTTCTAGTCCATGCGCTATGGCTTGTTCTAGCGAGAAACTGTAACTGGATGCAGTATACTCTTGAGAGTACGCTTTCGCGAAAGCGAGGACAAAAACAAATAGTGCTATTCTTAATTTAACAGGCATTTAATCGTGATTTGTATTAGTGATTTGGTTAAGTATTTTTCTTCCTGCTGGTGTGACTATACCGCGCAGGTGGTACTCTAGATACTGGTCATATAGTTCTTGAACGGGAAATTGTCTGTTAGGGAACAAGTGTAAATCTTTAATCCCTTGAATCCCTACAAAGTAAATTCTGGATACAAAGGCTTTATCTATACTGTCGCGGTACAATCCTTTTTCAATTCCTATTTCTAGATTTTTGTTAATGCAGTCTTGCATGTAGTTAAACTGCATGGCGCTTATTTTTTGATGAACTCGTGGATAGTAACGCTGCAATTGATGAATAGGTGACGTTTTATCTCCTTTAAGTGAGGTCATTACCATGCGTTTAATTTCATACAGTTCCTCAATGGGATTCTCTGAGTGTACACATATATGATCTACACCAGTACATATAGTGTTATAAATGTTCATGGTAACTGCGGTGACTAGCTCTTCCTTATTTTTGTAATAACTGTAGAGCGTTTTTTTACTCATTCCCATTTCTGCCGAAAGATCATCCATAGTCACGCTCTTAAACCCTAGGTCTAAGAACATTTCAGTGGATTTTTCTAGTATTTCGTTTTTTAAATCGGTCATTTATGGTCATTAACAGGCGGCAAATATACTAACAGGAAACTTTAAATACTTGAAAAGTTTCCTAGGTTTTACAATTGTTTAACATTCTATCTTTTTAAAGTTTTGCCCACTTTGATAAAAACCAAATGCAATATCGAGTGAGAGTCGAGTTATGGTATTACTTTTACAAGATGAAAGAATTAAACTCCTTAAGAACCCTTTTTCTAGAACGTTTAAAGTCTAGAGTGACTGAAAAAGAGCCTAAATCTCTTTATGATCCTGTACATTACATACTAGACTTAGGTGGTAAAAGGCTGCGGCCATTACTTACTCTAATGAGCGCTCAAATGTATGGTTCAACAGTAGAAAAGGCTATGGACGCGGCAATTGCGGTTGAGGTATTCCACAATTTTACTTTACTACATGATGACATTATGGATGCAGCAGATTTGCGTCGTGGTCAGGAAACCGTGCATGTAAAATGGGATGTGAATACAGGAATTTTATCTGGAGATGCTATGCTTATTATGGCCTACCGATTATTTAACTCTTATGACGCGCAAACCTTTTATGACTTGAACCAGGTGTTTTCTAAAACAGCACTAGAAGTATGTGAAGGACAGCAGTATGATGTGGATTTTGAAACCAGGGATGATGTTACGATTCCTGAATATATCCACATGATTAAGTTAAAAACATCTGTCCTGGTAGGTTGTGCGCTGCAAATGGGAGCAATTATCGCTGGAGTAGATAAAAAGGAGCAAGAGCTTATTTATGATTATGGGATTCATCTAGGAATAGCATTTCAATTAATGGATGATTATCTCGACGCTTTTGGAGATCCAGAAACCTTTGGTAAAGAAGTAGGTGGCGACATACGTGAGAATAAGAAAACCTATCTATATCTTAAAAGCCTAGAGGATCAAGGTTGTGCGACTGAATTAAAAGAGTGGTTTTCCATGGACTTTAATGACATGAATGAAGAACAAATAGAAACCAAAAAAGAAACGGTAAAAGTATTTTTTGAAGAAAGTGGTGGTGCCGCAGCAACACAACAAGCGATTAAAAATTATACAGATAAAGCACTAAATACCATCGAGCAGCTTTCCATAAGTAATGATGCTAAAAAACAACTTACCGCTTTTTCATTAGATTTAATGAGTAGGGTAAGCTAGTAATCTTAAAACAGCCACCTTAGAATGACTAGACGGGTCATAAGAGAAATGAATTTGAAAAAGAAAAGCATAGGAATATTAGGATTAGGCTGGTTAGGAACCGCACTAGCGCATCACTTACTAGAACTAGGTCACACCGTTAAAGGAACCGTACGTTCTAAAGATAAGATTCGTAAGCTGCAACAAAGCGGTATCGACACCTATTACCTAGAAATTACTGAAAATAAAATTTACGGCGACCTTGCCGATTTCCTTAAAGGAACTGATGTTCTTTTTATTAATATCCCGCCGGGATTGCGCAAGAATCCTGAAAGTGATTTTGCTCAGCGCATGAAGTTGCTCATGACCTTTGTGAATACTGCACGTGTAGAGCAAGTGATTTTTGTTTCTAGTACTTCTGTTTTTGAAGATATGGAAGGTATCCCAGTTTATGATGAACATAGTATCCCAAACAGCTCGAGTAATAACGGTAAAAAAATCTATGCCGCAGAGCAAGTGGTTCAAGATTTTTTTGAAAACACAACCATTCTCAGGCCTTGCGGCCTTATAGGTAGTGATCGCCATCCTATAAAAATGCTCGCTGGTAGGGTTAATGTTAAAAATCCTAATGCACCGATCAATCTAGTCACTAGAGACCATGTGATTAACCTAGTTAAAAAAATAATCACTGATGAAATTACAGCTACTGTAGTTCACGCTATTAGTGAACCGCATGATTCTAGAAAGTTATATTATCTTAAAAAAGCTGAAGAGTTTGGATTAGTAGCGCCTGAATTTGAAGAAAACGTAATCCATCTTGGAAAAAAGGTCGTTTCGGTTCTTTAAAACTACTCAAATGTTTCAAGTTCTAAAGTTGATCATTAACTAAAAATCATCATAACCAAACCTGTGAGGTTTAGTTAACAATGGATTTTAAAGACCGTTCTAATTCCGAGAACTTGCAAAATCTAAGAAATTGCGATTAATAACTACCACTCCTTAAAAGGCTTTTCACTTAAATAAGAATTATAATAGCGGTGATCACCAGTAACTTCTTGAGCGAGCCAGTCTGGTAAGGCAAACTTTTCGTCTTCGGTTTGGAGTTCTATTTCGGCCATGAGGAGACCTTTGTTAGTGCCATGAAAAACATCTATTTCCCAAGTTTGATTTTCAATGGCTATTTCATATCTTGTTTTATCGATCACACCTGGTAGTGCGAGTTCTAGTAATTCCTCAGCCTCAACAATGGTAATTTCTTTTTCCCATTCATACCTGGTTAAACCGCTGTCTGTGGACTGTCCTTTTATAGTAAGGAATCCTTGAGTGCCTTTTATGCGTACTCGTACCGTGCGCGCAGGATCTGTAGTGAGATAACCTTGTGTGATGCGTTTTCCTTTTACTTCTTTTAAAAAATCAGTAGTTTTTACAAGGTATTTGCGTTCTATTTCAGTCATGGGAAAAATTATTATGGAAAGGTATTAATTAGTATTCTAAGTTCAAGTAACAAGTGCAACATGTAAGTTTAAGCAATAAACTAAATCGTTCTCCACTATCGCTCGAACGGACTTAAAAATTATAAGATTTAAACTGAGAACTGAGAACTAAAAGCTAGCTATCTCGATTAACTCATCGCTTTCAATTCTTGTTTTAGGGTAACCTTTTGTAGCCACATAAATCATTGCAGCTGCAATTTCTTCTGGCGCTATGGTTCGATATTTTTTAAGAAAACCTATGAGTAAAGGATCGATGAATTTTTGAAATTTTTTCCAGGCACTTTCAAAGGGTCGTTTCTCTTCTCTATAACCACCTATAAGCGCTGGCTGGACAAAATAACATTCTTTAAAACCTAATTTTTCTATATCACGTTCCATTTCTCCTTTGCCTCGATTGTACATAAAACAACTATTAGGATTTGCGCCCAGTGCAGAAATGGCAATGACTTTGCTTATGCCATTTTTGAGCGCTGCTTGAGATACATGGAGCGGTAAATCATGTTCGATTTTGTAATATTCGGTGGCATCAGGTGTTTTGGCTTGCGTCGTTCCCGTGCAAATAAATAAATGATCGCCCTTTAAATGTTGTTGATAAGTGCGCTGATCAAATAAATCTACGAGATGAGATTCATGCTTGCGGTGATGGAGTCTAGTACCCTTTCGCGAAAGCGTGATGACACGATCATACTGCTCATTTTCATATAACAATTCCACTAACTTACTTCCTGTAAGTCCCGTAGCACCTATGACAATAGCTCTATATTTCATTAACACATTTCTTATTCTAAAGGTAGTAATTTTGTACAATGCACGAACTTGATGATCGTAAAATAATTCACGTGGACATGGACGCTTTTTATGCGAGTGTGGAACAGCGTGATTTTCCCGAGCTTAAAGGAAAGCCCATAGCCGTAGGTGGCGGCAGTGATCGTGGAGTAGTGGCAGCAGCTAGTTATGAGGCTCGTAAATATGGAGTGCGCAGCGCAATGCCTAGCGTTACGGCAAAAAAACTATGTCCCGACCTCATCTTTGTCAAGCATAGATTTGATAAATACCGAGAGGTATCTACTCAAATAAGAGATATTTTTCTGGATTATACAGATCTTGTAGAGCCATTATCACTCGACGAGGCTTACTTAGACGTTACCGAGAATAAACTCAATTATCCCAGTGCTACCGTTATTGCTTATGATATAAGACGCCGTATTTATGAAACTACGGGTCTCACTGCTAGCGCAGGGATTTCTATCAATAAATTTGTGGCAAAAATTGCCAGTGATTATAACAAACCTAATGGTCAAAAGACCATCACTCCTGAGGAAGTTCTTTCCTTTTTAGAAGAGCTGGAGATTAGAAAATTTCATGGAATAGGTAAAGTTACCGCTGAGAAGATGTACCGTCTAGGTATCTTTACCGGAGCTCATTTAAAGGAACGCTCGCTAGATTTTCTGGTTAAACATTTTGGTAAAAGTGGTGAACACTACCATAATATTGTGCGTGGGATACATAAAAGTGAAGTGCAACCAGATCGCATAAGAAAATCGCTAGGTGCAGAACGCACTTTTTCTGAAAATATATCTAGTGAGATCTTTATGAAAGAACGACTCACACAAATCGCTGAAGAGATTGAGAAAAGGCTGGCCAGAAATAATGTTGCTGGTAAAACCGTAACACTCAAAATAAAATATAGCGACTTTAAAACGCAAACAAGAAGTAAAACTTTGCCCCATTACATAAGAAATAAAGACTTAATTCTGGCAACTGCTATAGAATTAATGGAACAAGAAGGTTTTAGAGAAAGTGTGAGACTTCTGGGTATTACTCTGTCTAACCTCAATATTGAAGTAGAGGAAGAAGATTTTGTTGAAGTTCAATTAAAATTTTCATTCTAAAACATTAACAGCATATCGAGCGAAATATAGACTAAAGTATAGTAATTTTATGCACTATGTTATTAGAGAATTCCCAGTACGCTGTTATAAATAATGATACAAATTCCTTACCCATGTTATCCTGGGATTTAATGAAAACACTTTTGTGGAATTTAGAACCAGAAATGTATCATCATCTTAATACGCTAGCCATGGAGCATGACTGGCATTTTAACTATTTTCTAGACAGTTATTCTCACCATAAGGGTTATACCATTGTAGTCACAGATAAAGAGTTAAAGGTGCAATGCTGTTCTGAAAATGTTCTAAATATGACTGGTTATGAGAATTATGAGCTCATAGGCCATACTCCTGGTATATTACAAGGACATCATACAGATCTTAATTCAAAACGGCTCATAAAAAAAGCAATTCAAGAAGAATTGCCTTTTAACGCTCGACTGGTGAACTATCGTAAAGATGGAACGCCTTATGGATGTGAGATCGTTGCGTTTCCCATATTTAATGGAGCCTCACAACTATCTCACTTTATTGCTTTTGAATATGAGTATTACGTGTAAGGTATTATTCGATTTCACTTACTCTTAAGGTATTTACCATTCCTTTATCTGCTACTGGCATGGCTGCTAGATTGATAAGGTAGTCGCCTTTTTTTACAAATTTATTATCCTTTGCAAACTTGTTCACATCTTCAATAGTTTCATCAGTACTAACAAAGCGGTCGTACAAGTAAGCTTTAACACCCCATAATAAACTAAGTTGTGTTAAAATACGCTGGTTACTAGTAAACGTTAGAATGTGAGCATCTGGTCTCCAGGCGCTTATTTGAAAGGCTGTGTAGCCACTATTAGTCATAGTGGTAATGGCTTTGGCATTGATATCATTGGCCATTTTTGCGGCGTGATAGCAAATGGACTTAGTAATATATCTTTTAGTCTTTATATGTGGTGCGTTATGCGGTACTTTAATTAACTCACTGTCTTCTACAGACTTACAGATGTTAGTCATTTTTTCAATAACTTGAATCGGGTACTTACCTACTGAGGTTTCTCCTGATAGCATAACAGCATCTGCTCCATCCATGACAGAGTTTGCTACATCATTTACCTCAGCACGTGTAGGTGTTAAGCTAGTAATCATCGTTTCCATCATTTGGGTTGCAATAATTACTGGAATACGTGCTTGTTTAGCTTTAAGAACGAGTTGCTTTTGAATTAAAGGTACTTCATGAGCAGGAACTTCTACACCTAAATCTCCACGAGCGACCATGAGTCCATCACAATAAGCTACAATCTTATCTATATTTGTTACAGCTTCTGGCTTTTCAATTTTTGCAATAATAGGAATCTTATGTTCAGAGTTCTCTTTTATTAAATCCTGTAATTCCATTAAATCACGGCTGTGACGCACAAAAGATAAGGCCATCCAGTCTACTTGTTGTTCTATAGCAAAATGGGCGTCTTTAATATCCTTAGGTGTTAAGGCTGGTAAAGAAATATCTGTTTGAGGCAGGTTCACTCCTTTTTTAGAACGTAAAGGTCCACCTTGAATCACTTGAGCTTTTACATTTTCCTTACCGTCTGTTTCTACAACTTCAAAAATAAGTTTCCCGTCATCTAAAAGTATGCGCTCTTTAGGTTTTACATCTCTAGGGAAGTGCTCGTAGTTCATATACACTTTCTCTGCAGTTCCTTTAAAAGGCTTACCAGTTGTAAAGGTGATCATGTCTCCAGGATTTACCACGACCTCTTCACTCATAACGCCTACACGTAATTTAGGTCCTTGTAAATCGCCTAATATTCCAGTGGCATAACCATGCTCCTCGTTGAGCTCTCTTATTATCTGGATACGCTGCTTTACATCTTCATGGTCAGCATGTGAGAAATTGATTCTAAACACGTTTACACCAGCTTTCATCATTCCTAGTAATACTTCTTTAGTAGATGTTGCTGGTCCTAATGTTGCTACTATTTTGGTTTTTTTTGTCTTTGGCATTATTCAAAAATTAAATAATCTTTTTGTTTAATTGCATAATGATCTAGCTGGTAAGCCGTGATCACTTGCGGTATTTTTGTTATGTCGTTAATCAGTTTTTTTAATGGAAAATAAGCAGGGTCTTTTTCTACTTTTATAATATAATCTACACCTGCATATTCCTTAAGTAAAATGGTTTTTACAATAGTTTCTTCTTCATTTTCAAAGAGGCCACCATTGCTAGATGCCGTGTTAAGCGTTGCCCAGTATTTGTTAGGCGTGAGGTAAAAAGTATGATAATGTACTTGATCTTCATACTTATACACGGGATATTGCACTGTGAAATTAGGCATGGTAACGTCTTGATCATTATCTGTTCTTTTAAAAGACAGATTCAGGTACTTATTTACCATATAAGCCATTCTATAAGGCTCAATGGTAGAATGAATGCCTACGAGCGTGTAAGGCTCGTCATCACAGACCCAATCATCTAATTTGTAAGTCGCCATACTATTAACTATCTCCCACAAATTTAAGGAGACAAACTACAATTAAGTATTCAGAAATCAGTAAAAATCATTTTTTTTCTACGAAATGGTTATCGTAACACTGCTTTCGCGAAAGCGGAATAAAAAAGAAATGATTTGTTAAAACCATATAAATTCAAGTAGGTATTATGTCTTCATTCTGTCTTGTAGAGCAAAGAAGGCACGCTTACTGGCTTTTTCTTCAGCCTTTTTTTTAGAAGTTGCTCGTGCCTTTGCGAGAACTCGATCATCTATAGAAAGTTTTACAGAAAAGTGTTTGATCTCATTGACTCCTGTATCTTCATATGTGTGATAATGAAAGACTTTTTTATTCTTTTGGCACCACTCAATGAGTATGCTTTTATAGCTGATTACCTTACCTTCTAATTTTTCTAAATCCACATAAGGTTCAATCACTCTGCGACTTATAAAGTTTTGTGTACGTTTATAACCTTTATCTAAATATATGGCTCCTACAAGGGCTTCAAATAAATTACCGTGTACGTTTGCGCCATAATTGCGTTCTGGGACCTGAGTTCTTACAAAATTAATAAGCTCAAAGTCCATTCCTAATTCATTGAGATGTTCTCGGCTCACTATTTTAGATCGCATTTTAGTAAGGTATCCTTCGTCTGCGCTGGGTACTTTGTTATAGATATATTCAGCGATTACACTTCCTAATATGGCATCTCCTAAAAATTCGAGTCTCTCATAGCTTATAGGGTTTCCCAGATCATCTTTTAAACCCATAGATTTATGAGTAAAAGCCTTGCGGTAGATACTGATATTTTTAGGGGTTACTCCTGTAATTTTTTTTATTCCACGAGAAAGAGTCTCGTCATCTTGAGAGATGCGAGTAGAAAATATTTTTTTAAACCGATTCATTTAAGGAATAAACGCTTAGATTTTTCTAAACGCAATGCAGCAGTTGTGACCTCCAAAACCAAAAGTATTACTCAAAGCAACTTTTACTTCACGTTTTTCAGGCTTATTGAGCACTAATCTCAATGATGGGTCTATATTCTCATCTACCGTAGTATGGTTAATGGTAGGAGGAATGATACCTTCATTAATAGCCATTACACTAGCTATGGATTCAATTGCTCCAGCAGCTCCTAGCAGGTGACCAGTCATGGACTTTGTAGAGTTAATACTGATATGCGGTGCGTGATCGCCAAAAACGGCTTTAATCGCCTTTAACTCTGCTACGTCGCCTAGTGGTGTAGAAGTACCGTGAGTATTAATGTGATCTACATCTTCAGGATTAATACCTGCGTTTTGTAAGGTGTTTTTCATTACAGCTATAACACCACGTCCTTCTGGATCTGGCGCTGTAATGTGGTATGCATCACTTGAGAAACCACCACCTATTACCTCAGCATAGATTTTTGCTCCTCTTGCTTTTGCATACTCATAATCTTCTAGAACTAGAGCTCCTGCGCCTTCTCCTAGAACAAAACCATCACGTGTCGCGTCAAATGGGCGGCTCGCGGTTTCTGGACTTTCATTGCGTGTAGATAAGGCATGCATGGCATTAAAACCACCCATTCCAGCCTGTGCAACAGCAGCTTCAGAGCCACCAGTAACAATCACGTCACAATGACCTAGTCTTATATAATTAACAGCATCCAGCATCGCATTTGCACTAGATGCACAAGCAGATACTGTGGTGTAGTTAGGCCCCATAAATCCATGCTTAATAGAAATATGTGCCGGCGCTATATCTGCAATCATTTTAGGGATAAAGAAAGGATTAAATCGTGGCACGCCGTTACCAGCTGCAAATGATTTAACTTCTTCCTGAAAAGTTTCTAGACCACCTATTCCAGCACCCCATATTACACCTACTCTATATTTATCTATAGATTCTAAGTCTAATCCAGAGTCTGCTATCGCCTCATCACCTGCTACCAGTGCATACTGGGCAAAACGATCCATGCGTCTAGCTTCTTTGCGGTCTATAAAATCAGTCACTGTAAAGTTCTTGATCTCACAAGCGAATTTAGTCTTAAAATGTTCTGTATCAAAATATGTGATAGGAGCACAACCGCTCTTACCATTTTTTAAACCGTCCCAATATTCCTCTAGGTTGTTACCTATAGGTGTTAGGGCTCCCATTCCTGTAATGACTACTCGCTTTAATTCCATATAATTTAGATTTATACTTTAAGAGCTTAAAAATACCGTAAAAAATCAAAAAAAGATCATTTATGTATTTTCAAGCTCTAAAAAAAAGTATTAAGCTTTTGCTTCTTCTATGTATGAAACTGCTTGACCTACTGTAGCGATGTTTTCAGCTTGGTCGTCTGGGATCTGGATATCAAATTCTTTTTCAAATTCCATGATTAACTCAACTGTATCTAGTGAGTCTGCGCCTAAGTCGTTAGTGAAGCTCGCTTCTGTTACCACTTCATTTTCGTCAACACCTAATTTGTCCACGATAATCGCTTTTACTCTTGATGCAATGTCTGACATAATAATCTTGTTTTAATTTTAAATGAATGGCAAAAATAACAAACTTTGTGATAAAACCACTTTTTAGTTATTTGAGTTAACTTGCCATTTCATTTGATACTATAATTTTACTCAACTCTAGCAGGTGGTTTACAAAGAGCCTGCCACAATTATTTATGAAGAAAATAGTCATCCTCGCATCGGGTAATGGTACTAATGCTCAGGCAATTATAGATCATTTTGCAATAAATGATAAAGTAAAAATATCTTTAATTTTATCAAATAATTCTACTGCTTATGTGCTAGAAAGAGCTCAAAAAAATAATATTCCTGCGATGAGTTTTAATAAATACGCTTTTGCGAAAGCGGGAACTATAGAAACTCTATTACTTGCAGAACAGCCTGATATCATTGTACTTGCGGGCTTTTTATGGAAAATTCCAGGAAGTCTCGTAAAATTATTCCCAAATAAAATTATTAACATTCATCCTGCATTATTACCTAAATATGGTGGAAAAGGCATGTACGGGATACATGTGCACCGAGCAGTTATAGAAAATAAAGAGCAAATAAGTGGTATTACCATTCATTACGTGAATGAAAATTATGATGAAGGTGCGATTATAGAACAATTTAGCTGTCCTATATATAAAGAAGATACTGCTGACGAGCTTGCGGCAAGAATTCATGAACTAGAGCACCAGCATTTTCCAGTGGTCATAGAAAAAATATTATCCTAATGGAGCAAGTGCATATTTATACTGATGGCTCTTCTCGCGGTAATCCAGGACCTGGCGGCTATGGAATAGTAATGATATGGGTAGGGAAGAGCTATAAAAAGGAATTTTCCCAAGGATACCGGCACACCACTAATAATAGAATGGAATTACTGGCAGTTATTGAAGCACTTGAAAAAATTAAAATGGATGCTGTTCACATCACCGTTTTTACTGATAGTAAATATGTGAGTGATGCCGTAAATAAAAACTGGATTGCTGGCTGGATCAAGCGCAAATGGAAAAATGTAAAAAACCCAGATTTATGGAAACGTTTTATTAAAGCTTTTAATAGAACGCAACCTAAGATGCAATGGGTAAAAGGTCATAACGATCATCCTATAAATGAACGTTGTGATACACTAGCTGTTCAAGCAGCTTTAAAAAAAGATAATCATCTAGTGGATGAAGGTTTTGAAGCTGGAGAAAAAGGGTTGTTTTAATTTTTAAAACCTCACAGGTGGTTCTATTCCATAGACTATATTAAGGGAACTAATAACTTGTCTAAATAATAAACCCGTGAGGTTTTTATTGTTTACTCTACACTAGCGCTGCTAGTCGCTAGACTGCGATCTACTTTCTTAATCATTCCTTGAAGCGCTCGTCCTGGACCTACTTCTATAAACTCGCTAGCTCCATCTGCGATCATGTTTTGAACTGATTGTGTCCATTTTACGGGTGCGGTAAGTTGGGAAATGAGGTTAGCCTTAATAGCATCTACATCTTTTACCGCTGTGGTGGTTACATTTTGATAAACGGGACAGTTAGGTGTGTTAAAGTTTGTGGCTTCTATGGCTGCAGCAAGTTCTTCACGTGCAGGCTCCATTAAAGGTGAGTGGAATGCGCCACCTACTGGTAATAATAAGGCACGTTTAGCACCTTTTTCTTTTAAGATCTCACAGGCTTTTTCTACCGCTGGTACTTCTCCAGAAATAACTAGCTGTCCTGGACAATTGTAGTTTGCCGCTACTACAACACCATCGATATCATTACATACTTGTTCTACAACAGCGTCTTCTAATCCTAGAATTGCTGCCATAGTGCTTTCTTGATGCTCACAAGCGGCTTGCATGGCTAGAGCGCGTTTAGAAACAATTTTTAATCCGTCTTCAAAACTTAAAGTTCCCACAGCGGTTAGTGCGCTTAGCTCGCCCAGTGAGTGACCAGCAACCATTTCTGGTTTGAAATTTTCACCCATCATTTTAGCTAGGATTACAGAATGTAAAAAGATAGCTGGTTGGGTTACTTTAGTTTCTTTTAGTTCTTCAGCAGTTCCTTCAAACATGATTTTAGAGATTTCAAATCCTAGAATCTCATTTGCTTTTTCAAATAACGCTTTCGCAGAAGCGTAATTATCATATAAATCTTTACCCATTCCTGTGAATTGAGCTCCTTGACCTGGAAAAACGTATGCTTTCATAGTTGTTATTTAGTTGATGGGGCAAATTTAGTTAAAAGTGAGAGATTGCCGTGCTACACTCGTAATGACATTAAATACCTACTGTAGATTGCTGACTTTTAGGACTGAAAACTAATCAACTCGTTCCCAAGTCTCAAAATCAAAAGCATACTGATGTTTCTCATCTACTGGGTGATGTTCTGTGCGCACAAGTTTCCACTTTTTTTCATCAAACTCTGGGAAGTACGTATCTACATCAAATTTCCCGTGAACTCTCGTGAGTTCTATACGATCAGCGACTTCTAGTCCTAGTTTGTAAATCTCTCCACCACCTATGATGAAGGGTTCTTGATCACTAGAAGCTGCAGCAAGAGCGGTGGAAAGATCGTGCACCACGATACCGCCATCTGTTTTATAATTTTTATCTCGAGTAAGGATAATGTGAGTACGATTAGGTAATGGTTTAGGGAAACTCTCAAAAGTCTTGCGTCCCATAATGATATGATGTCCTGTAGTCAGTGATTTAAATCTCTTAAAATCATCTGGTAAATGCCATACTAGATCACCATCTTTTCCTAATTCATTATTAGCGCCTGCGGCAGCTATCATGGTTATAACTTTCTTAGAATCGCTTGTCGCGTTCATGATTTTATGTTCTGGTAATGGATGTGCAGCAGCAACTTTTTCCTCTAACTCTGCTATGCGTTCTTGTTGCTTTTGAACTAACCTGTTATATTGTTTCTTCTCCCATCCAGGACCTAAAAGTCGGTTAGTGATAAATACTTTAAAGGTGTGATAGATTAAAAATAGCAACCATATAAAAAGCACCCAAATCCACCATTCTATATCGAGTATAAGCATAGGATCTACCTGCATCATAACCTGACTTATAGTAATCAGTCCTATCGCGCCTACTAGAAAAACCACTAAATGTGTAAACAATCCACGTTTTTCCTTAATGCGTTTTTGAGCATTTTCAAACATTTCCTTTTGAACTGGGTCAATTGTAGGAGCCTCTTTTTTCTTTCTACCGAACATATAATGTACTTTTATACTTCAAATTTAAGCAGTATTGCTCGTTTTAATCTTTACAAATGCATAAAATAAGGTCTCAGTATCCTATTCTTGAAAAATTCACCTATCTCAATACCGCAAACCATGGTTTAATTTCTCAAGATTTAATAGATTATAGAATGGGCGTACTTCAAAAAATGAAGAATAGCGCTAGTTTATATACAAACCAGCGTAATGTTTTTATAGATCAGGTGCGACATACCATTGCAAATTTTCTCGATGCCGCTGTAGAGAATACTGCGGTCATTCCTAATTTTTCTACGGGATATAATGTTCTTATGGAAGGCGTGCCTGAAAACGCAAAATTCTTACTTCTAGAAGGTGATTACCCATCAGTAAACTGGCCTGTGGAGTCACGAGGATATGACTGTGTGTATGCGATTATAAATGAAAATTTAGAAGAAAATATTCTAGCAGCATGCCTTAAACATCGTCCTGATTTTTTCTGTTTTTCAGTGGTGCAGTACATCTCTGGAATTAAACTGGATCTTGATTTTATAGTACAACTTAAACAGCAGTTTCCTGATATGATTCTCATAGGAGACTTAACGCAATACGTGGGCTGTGAGGAATTCCGCTTTCGCGAAAGCGGACTTGACATCATTCTAGCCAGCTGTTATAAGTGGCTTAATGCTGGCGATGGGAATGCGTTTATTTGTGTCAAGGAACAAGTCAAAGAAGTGATCCAGCCAAAACGGGTAGGTTACCGAAGCACTCGTAATGTCATTAATGCTACACCTGAATTTATAGGAAGGTTTGAGTCTGGACATCAAGATATGGTGGCTATGGGAAGTTTACAATTTGCCATGGATGTAGTTCAAAAGATAGGACTAGATCGCATACAGATCGAGCTAAATGAATGGTCTGAAAAGTTAAAACAAGCTTTTATGGAGCGTGATTTATTAAGTGATGCGGTTGTAAATAGAGCTCATCATTCTACCATTTTTAATATAACAGGCGATCAGGAATTATACGATCGACTGTCTGAACATAACATAATCACTTCTTTACGTGGTGATGGTATACGGATTAGTTTCTCTTACTTTAATGTTGAAAGTGACTTCCAGACATTGTTAAAAGCACTGGATTATTAATAACTGAGCTTTTTAGATCTATTTGTATAGTTTATGTAGTGGTAGTAATGTTGTTTTAACTTGACTCAGTACATATATTGCATGAAAAATAAATTTCATGTTTAAAGGTTGGTGTGTATTTCTTATCGGGTTGTTTTTTTATGGTGCTCAATCACAACAACTACCCTTAGATTTTGAAAATAATAGTTTTCAATTTACTGGTTTTTCTGGGTCTTTATTTTCCTTCAGAGGTGATCCAGCGCAAGGTGGTAATCAGGTAGGCCAGTTCTTTAACGATGGTTCTGTTGATTTTCAAGGTTTTTTTATGGACTTGAATACACCGGTAGATTTAGATAATGATACAAATGTTAGTTTAAGATTTTATGCGTTTGATCCTAATGTACACAGCATAATTATTAAATTAGAAAATGGAATAAACCCTGACGTTGAGGTTGTACAGTCTATTTCTAATACTCAAAACACCTGGACAGATTTAACTTTTGATTTTGCTAACGCTATAGAAACCGCTACTGGAAATACAGTTACTGCATCTGGTACTTATAGTAGACTTACTATATTTATAGATGGTGGATCATTTATTACTGGAACTTATTTAATAGATGATATCGATAATAATGCGGTGACCGTTCCACCACCTAATCCTATAGATGTGGTCTACACAGATCTAGTGTGGTCTGATGAGTTTAATACCCCAGGAATTAATAATCCTATAGACGCAACTAAGTGGCACCATCAAACTCAATTACCTAATGGTGGAAACTGGTTTAATGGAGAAGAACAACATTATACGGATAGAACCGATAATTCTTATGTTGAAAATGGTTTTTTACACATAGTTGCAAAACGAGAAAACTTTACAGATCAAGGCGAGACTAAGTCTTTTACCAGCGCACGCTTAAATTCTAAATTTGCTTTTACGTATGGTAGAGTAGATGTAAGGGCAAAATTACCTTTAGGAGATGGAACCTGGCCAGCGATATGGACACTAGGAAAAAATATAAATGAAGCTGGTGCTTACTGGAGTGCGACTCATGGAACAACAAACTGGCCGCTATGTGGAGAAATAGATGTTATGGAACACGGTTTAGGTCCTTTGAATCAAGTTTCTGCGGCTTTACATACTAATTGTGCTGGTTGTTCTGGAGCGACTATGAATTACCAGCCATTCATGCTTACTGATGTAGCAAATACCTTTCACGTGTATTCCATGAACTGGTCTCCACAACAAATTACTTTTTTAATTGATGGTATCCCTTTTTACACTTATAATCCTGGAGTAAAAAATATAGACACATGGCCATTTGATGCAGATCAATATATGTTATTAAACGTAGCTATGGGCGGTATTGCTGGTGCTATAGATCCTAATTTCACACAAAGTGATATGCAAATCGATTATGTGCGTGTGTATCAAAATACGTTGAGTCTTAATACAGCTGACTTCGCTTCCGGTATAAAAATTTATCCAAATCCGACAAGTGATGTGTTAAATGTGAACGCGCCACAGCAACTAGATCGAATTGTCTTATTAAACATGTTAGGTCAAGAGGTTGTAGAATTTACCTCTAATTTGAATCAAATAGACTTATCTAATCAATCTAGCGGAGTGTATCTTTTAAAACTAGTAAAAGATGATCAAGTGGTTACAAAAAGAGTTGTTGTTCAATAGAATTTGATTTGGTGTATTGTTGCAATCAAATCGTGATACGGACATTCATCTAATTACCGATTAACAGATTCCTGCTTGCGCAGCTATGTTAATGCGCTTCTAACCAGTTCATCCCGACACCAACTTCCACATCTAGAGGAACCGTCATTTTATAAGCGTTTTCCATTTCTTCTTTGATGACTGCCTTGAGTTCCTCTAGCTCATCGTTATGTACGTCAAAAACCAGTTCATCATGTACTTGAAGCAACATGCGTGATTTGTACTCGCTTTTGCGGAAGCGTTTATAAATATTAATCATCGCAATTTTAACAATATCTGCTGCGCTACCTTGAATAGGGGCATTTACAGCATTGCGCTCTGCAGCACTGCGCACGACTGCATTTGAACTATTAATGTCTTTTAAATAGCGGCGTCTTCCCAGTACGGTTTCTACATAACCATTTTCACGTGCAAAATCTACTTGATCTTGCATATAAGCACGTAGTTTAGGGTAAGTCGCATAGTAAGTATCGATCAACTCTTTTGCCTCGCCACGGGTGAGATCTGTTTGATTACTTAGTCCAAAGGCACTTACACCATAGATTATCCCAAAGTTTACTGTTTTAGCATTGCTGCGCTGTTCTCGAGTCACTTCTTCTAGGGGAACATTAAATACCTTTGCAGCTGTTGAGCTGTGAATATCCTCGCCATTCTGGAACGCAGCGATCATATTCTCTTCCTGACTCAGTGCGGCTATGATTCTTAATTCTATTTGAGAATAATCGGCAGCGAGAAGAGTGTGGTTTTTGTCACGTGGCACAAAAGCTTTGCGCACCTGTCGTCCTCGTTCTGTTCTTATCGGTATATTTTGTAAGTTAGGGTCTGTAGAACTCAAACGACCTGTTGCGGCAACGGTTTGCATATAATTAGTATGAATGCGTTGCGTTTTAGGATCTATTTGATGCGGTAAGGCATCTATATAAGTAGATTTTAGTTTTGCAAGACCGCGATATTCTAGCACATCAGCAATGATTTGGTGATCTTTTGCCAGGTAACTCAGTACATCTTCTGCGGTAGAATATTGACCGGTTTTGGTCTTTTTAGGCTTTTCTACCAGTTGTAATTTCCCAAAAAGAATTTCTCCCAGCTGCTTTGGCGACCCGATGTTAAACGCCTCGCCAGCTTCTTTATAAATGTTTTTTTCTAGTGAAGCGATGTCTTCAGTGAGCTTTTGCGAAAGCGAACTTAAAAATTCCTCATCAAGATTCACTCCTTCTATTTCCATAGCTGCCAGCACTTCTAGCAGTGGCATTTCTATGTCATGAAATAACTTATCTGTTCCTGCCGCAGTTAGTTCTGGTAAAAAGTGCTCTTTTAATTGCAGTGTGATATCTGCATCTTCTACGGCATATTCTTTTTGTTTTTCAAGATCTACATTACGCATAGAAAGTTGGTTCTTTCCTTTCTTACCTATAAGTTCTACGATGGATTGTGGCGTGTAGTTAAGATAGGTTTCTGCCAGAACATCCATGTTATGACGCATATCTGGATTGATCAAATAATGAGCCAGCATGGTGTCAAACATGGGACCTTTTATATCAACTCCATATTTGTTCAGTACTTTTATGTCATATTTTAAATTCTGACCTACTTTCTCGATAGCATCACTTTCAAAAAATGGTTTTAGCTGATTTACAATTGCCTGTGCCGCATCACGATCTTCAGGAATAGGTAAATAAAAACCTTTTCCTTGTTCCCATGAAAATGCAATACCTACCAGCTCAGCCGCTAGTGGATCCAGTCCAGTAGTTTCTGTATCAAAACACACACTAGATTGTTGCATTAAGGACTGGATGAATAATCTAGTTCCCATTCCTTCTTGCACGAGCTGGTATAAATGATCTGTAGTAGCAAGAGTTTTGCGTCCGGTAGATTGTGTTTCAGTAGCCGCACCAGAGCCTGGTGCATCAAAAAGAGAAAACTGACCAGCGCCAGCGGCAGGATTTGAACTGGAACTCGACTTTGAAGAGTTAGAGCCGTTCTCGACTGCGCTCGAACTGATATCCTTTGAGAATATTTTTGCCAGTGTTTCTTTTGCCCTGCGAAATTCTAGTTCATCAAATATCTCGTGAACAGCCTCTATATTTGGGTCGTCCAGTGTATAGTTAGTAGCATTAAAAGTAACAGGGCAATCTAGTCTGATAGTAGCTAGTTTTTTAGAAAGCAATCCTAATTCTTGATTAGCTTCTACTTTTTCTTTCATTTTACCTTTGAGCTCATGAATGTTTTTAAAAAGCCCTTCCATAGAACCATAAGCGGCTATGAATTTCTTTGCCGTTTTATCGCCTACACCTGGTAGTCCAGGAATATTATCACTGGCATCTCCCATCATTCCTAGATAGTCTATGACTTGTTCAGGGCGTTCTACTTCAAATTTCTTTTGCACTTCTGGGATTCCCCATATTTCTATGCCATTACCCATACGAGCCGGCTTGTACATGAAGATATTTTCAGAAACGAGCTGTGCATAATCCTTATCAGGTGTAACCATATAAGTAGTAAAACCTTCTTTTTCGGCTTGTTTTGCTAGTGTTCCTATGAGGTCATCTGCTTCTATTCCTTCTTCTACGACTATAGGAATGTGCATGGCTTTTAAGATGCGCTGTATATAAGGAACGGCTATTTTTATGGCTTCAGGAGTCTCGTCACGGTTTGCTTTATAATCTTCATAAAGTTCTACACGCTCTTGACTACCACCTTTATCAAAGGCTACAGCTAGATATTCTGGCTTCTCACGTCTTATAACGTCAAAAAGACTGTTAGTAAAACCCATAATAGCACTAGTATCCATACCAGCACTATTAATTCTAGGGTTTTTAATAAGTGCATAATAGCCTCTGAAAATGAGTGCATAAGCATCGAGTAGAAATAGTCTTTTATCGTTTGTACCGTCGTTAGTCATCTTAAAAATTTGTGGATGTTAAAGATAAAATTCTTAGCAGAGAAATAGATTTGATTTAATATTAAATAGCAGTTTTTATCCACAACGAGTGCGAGTTTTTTTTAAACGATGAGATACTGACTACATTTTTAAGATAACCTTATGAAGGCATAGAGTTTATTATTTTAACGCTAGCAGTAGTTTCGCACTATGCGTTTTATCATAGCTATTATCATTTTTATAGTTTTTCAATTGTACTCTTTTCAGTTGATCAGAACTTTATCTCGAGGCCACTGGTGGAAATGGGTTTACCTACTCATTACCGTTTTAATTCTTGCTCATCTCATTTTACAATTTGTATGGCATCCAGATCGCTCTCAAGTGAGTGGTTATAGAGATTTTGCGGTAACTCTTGTTTTGGGTCTTTTTGCTGCACAGGTAGTGATGATTTTATTCATGTTAGGAGAAGATATTTATAGAATTTTTGAAGGTCTTTTTAATACGCTTTCGCGAAAGCAAGAACATACATCTTTCCTGCCCAGTAGGAGAGATTTTATTTCAAAAGTAGGTCTTGGACTTGCTGCCCTACCCTTTGGTGCGATTCTTTACGGTGCATGGAAAGGGAAGTATAACTATCAAGTTAGGGAATATGAATTGAGTTTTACTGATTTGCCAGCAGCTTTTGATGGATACAAAATCACTCAATTGAGCGATATTCATGTGGGTAGTTTTGACGATAAGGAAGAGGTGAAGTATGCTATTAATCTAGCAAATGAACAGCATAGTGATGTCATATTATTTACAGGTGATCTAGTGAATAACGTGGCTAGTGAATTGTACGGTTGGGAAGATGTTTTTGGCTCACTGACGGCTCGTGATGGAGTTTACTCTGTACTGGGGAATCATGATTATGGTGATTATGCAAGCTGGGATTCTCCTGAGGCTAAAGTCGCAAACATGACTGAACTGCAGGACATTCAAAGGAAAATGGGATGGAAATTATTACTGGATGAACATGTGAAGATCACTAAGAGTAAGGATCAAATCGCATTAGTAGGAGTCCAGAATTGGGGTGGTGGTCGTTTCCCTAAATATGGAGATTTAGAAAAAGCGTCTACTGGATTGAGTAACGAAGAATTTAAGGTGTTATTAAGTCATGACCCTACACACTGGGATTTACAAGTTAAAGATGACCCTAAAAAATATCATCTTACACTGAGTGGTCATACTCATGGAATGCAGTTTGGGATTGAAATCCCTGGTTTTATTAAATGGAGCCCGGCTAGTTTTGTCTATAAAAAATGGGCTGGTATCTATAAGGAGATGGATCAGTTTCTAAATGTGAATAGAGGTTTTGGTTTTCTAGGATATTCTGGTCGTGCTGGTATATGGCCAGAGATTACCGTGATTACTTTAAAGAAAGCTTAGTTTTAGAATCTCAATTTTTAGTGAAGAGCGTTTGTGAGGTTCATGGTTTTAAAAGACTTATTGAACATTGCACATTTTTTAACTACTTTTGATTAGCTAAAAACTTTTATATGTCAAAGTTTGGTCAACTTATAAATACAGAAGTGCCTGTCTTACTCAATTTCTTTACAGAGTGGAATGAGGATTCTGTCGGTATGCACGAGGTCTTAAGAGATGTTGCTGCTGCTTTAGGAGATAACGCAAAGATTATTAAAATTAATGTAGATAAGAACCAGGAGTTAAGTGATGCCCTACGTATTAAAGGGTTGCCCACCTTAATTATCTATAAAAATAGTGAGATGAAATGGAGGCAGAGTGGTACTCAAGACCCTAATTCTCTTATTGCCTTGTTGAAGCAGTATGCTTAATAACCTTAGCTTGAAAGCCTTTCAGTTTTAAAAATTCTAAATATTCAGGTAATATCTTTTCCAGTTTAGGAAACGCTTTCTCACTATCGTGAAACACCACGATACTACCATTACGAGTGTGTTTTTTTATATTTTTAAGACAAGATGTGGTAGATCGTTTCAGGTCAAAATCTCCTGAAAGGACATCCCATAGGACTATTTTATAGCCTTTGGCACTAAGTTTTTGAGCAATTTGAGGAGTAATTCTTCCATACGGTGGACGGAATAGTTGAGAATCTATGACTTCACGTGCTTTATCTATATCATTCAGGTACATGCTCCTTGAGGTTTTCCAGCTATTTAAATGGTGGAATGTATGATTGCCTACTTGATGTCCCGCAGCTTGCAACTCCTTATAAACTTCGGGATGGCGTTGTACACAATCACCTATACAAAAGAAGGTCGCTTTACAATCATACTTATCGAGCTGTTCTAGTACAAACCGAGTGACTACTGGATGTGGACCATCGTCAAAGGTGATATACACTATTTTTTTATCTCTAGATCCATGCCACAGGTATCCTGAAAACAGGCTGGAAAACCAGTCCTTAATAGTATCAGGATACCAGCGCATTTTTAAGGAGTTTCTTGTGGGTTTGTTTCTAATAAGTCTTCAGTATCTATGTTATCTAAAGCCTCTTGAAAGATATTATCTAGTTCAGAATTTTGGTTTTCAATGGTAGCATCCTTGTTGATAAGGAAGTCGTCACCAAATATTTTCGGGAATTCCTTTACATAATTATCATAGGTCTCTGCTTCTTGTTGTACAAGAGTATCATCTTCATGAAGTATAGCAATTTCTATAATTTCATTATACCTGCTTATTGCTGCACCTATATTATCTACGTTTGCACCACGTTCTTCATAGGTTAACATTTTATAATGATCGATCTCATCTTGGAACTTTGCAATAACTCTTTGTGCCAGGTCTCTTGCTTTATCTCTATTGTTATTTTTATAGTAAGCATTTACAAATTCTGAAATCATCGAGTAGTTTTCAAAAATTTCTAAAGGCATTTTTTCCATTCCTAGATCTAGAATCTCTTCTGCTTTGGCGTTTTCTCCTTCTTTAGTTAGTGCCTCAGCAACACGACTGAGATTATTGCGATAACCTATACTATTACGTCTAGTCTCTACATCATGATACATGTCTGGATCACCACTGTTGCCCCAATCCCATTTTTTAATGATTTCATAGCCATGTAAAGCATCTACACGCCCCATATTAAATGGATTACGAGACTTCCCTAAATCAGTTTTTATAGGTAATAACCTAAAAGCACAGCCATCTAACTGGAGATAGTTTTTCATCCATATATAGTCTTCATCGCTAAAAGCACCACCTGAGAAATAAATAGGACGTTCCCAGTTATTTGCATTAATGATGTCTAGCATTAACATTCTATTCTTGTAGATAGCATAATCTTTTATTTCTATATAGATTTCATCTACTATGAGGTCTGTGTCTTTTTGAGGAACTACTCCATTTTTAAGAACCGCTTCTTTATTTACTGGTATGCGTATAACACGTGTTGGGAATGTGTGTTCCCAGTGTTCATTGCGCATTTGTTCTTGAGTGATTTTTTTATCACTCGCTACCCATTCCATCCAGTCTTTTAAATCGAGTGTATCAGGTAAGGTACTTTTACCATTAGTGCGTTGCGCAATACGCTCTTTATCTGCATAAAATAATACGTCTCTTGTTCCATAAGAATATTTATCATGAGTAAGAGTAGAAGGTACAGGCTCACTGTCCCATGCTTTTTTCTTCATATCATCCATGTACCAATCTGTAGCAAGTAGTGAAGTACAAACCACACGCACATCGGTACGATATCCTTCTACTTCTTGTAAATACCATAATGGAAAGGTGTCATTATCACCTATGGTAAAGATGAGCGCATTAGGCAAGCAGCTATCTAGATATTTTTTTGCACTAGCAAGCGCCGTGTATTTCCCAGAACGGTCATGATCATCCCAGTTTTGAAAAGCCATAAGTAATGGAACAGCAGCAAAACAAGCCACTAGAGATAGTGCTCGAGCTGTTTTTGCGTTGAGAAATCCTTTAATTCCTTCATAAACACTATAAGCACCTATTCCTATCCACATACCAAAAACCAAGAACGACCCTACATAAGCATAATCACGTTCACGCACTTGATACATGCTCTGGTTGAGGTACACTATGATAGCAAGTCCTGTAAATAGAAATAAGGCAAGGGTGACATAAAAAGATTTTATATCGCGCTTAGCATGAAATATCATCCCTATCAATCCTAATATAAGAGGTAAAAAGAAATAAGTATTACGTCCTTTATTATTCAACATGTCTTCAGACAGGTTCTCTTGAGTTCCTAGATGCCACTCATCTATAAATGGAATACCACTGAGCCAGTTCCCATTATACTTGCCACCTTCACCTTGAATATCATTTTGTCTTCCCGTAAAATTCCACATGAAATATCTCAAATACATATATTGTACTTGATAATTCATAAAATAACGTGCGTTATCTATACCATCAGGTTTTTGAATGTTTATGATTCCGCCTTCCATGTTTTGCAGGTCTTGTAAAAAAGAGATGTACTCATCTGCCTCCATGCGACCGCTGTTGAAGTTTCTTTCATAATCAGACAGTAACCCTATTAATTCTTGATTTGAGGCATATTCAGGCTTTATGGTATAGTTCAAACCACCCATAAAATTAATGTAGTTACTAGCCCGTGATGGATCTGTCATTCTAGGAAATAGGCCTTTATGATCATCATGTGTGTTTTGTAATGCGTTTTTATAATTATTTACAATCACATATTTACCCAGTTCATAGTCCTTTTCATATTTAGGCTTTTCGTCCAGGTAAGGATTATCGGGATCTAGTCCAGCATACATATCTGTAAACGCCTCACCATAAAATAACGCTGGTGCTGGATATTGTTCTCGATTATAATAAGCCAGTAAAGCTCGTGCATCATTTGGGTTATTTTCATTAATAGGTGTTCCCGCATTAGCACGTATCGGTAACATGGTCCATGAGGAGAACCCTATGAGAATAAACATGACACATAGAGTTATGGTGTTGAGAAGTGGTTTATGACGCTTTCGCGAAAAGCGAATTAAAAAAACAAATAATGCTACAACTAGAAGTAACATGATAATAGAACCTGAGTTAAAAGGTAACCCGATATCATTTACAAAGAAAACCTCCATATAACCAAAAATGGATAAGGTATAAGGCAGTAATAATTTAAAAACAAAAAGTAATACAGCCACCACCGCTATGTTTGCAATGATAAAGTTGAGAACTGTAATTTTTTTATAATGTTTAAAATACCATAACATTCCTATAGCAGGAATGGTAAGAATACCCATAAAGTGTACCCCAAAAGAAAGTCCTACAGTAAAAGAAATAAGCACAAGCCATTTATTACCTCTAGGTAAGTGCATGTCTCGTTCCCATAGCAGTCCCATATAGAAAAGGGCGCTCATGAGCAGTGCTGCTGGTGCATACACCTCTGCTTCAACAGCGTTAAACCAGAAACTATCTGAGAACGCATAAGCAAGACTACCTATGGTAGCCGCGCCTAGTATCATAATGTCATTTGAGGCTGTTTTGAGTATGTGTCGCTTTAATAATAAGGTTAAGGACCAAAACATAAATAAAATGGCAAAAGCACTGGCAAATACTGACATCATATTTACCATGTATGCGATTTGACTTTTTTCTAAGGCAAACATGGAGAAAAAAGCTCCCAGCATTTGATATAATGGAGCTCCTGGTGGATGACCTACTTGTAGTCCTGAAGATGTAGCAATGTATTCTCCAGCATCCCAGTAACTCACTGTAGGTTCTACGGTAAGCCAGTAAGTGATTAATGCTACGGCAAAAACGGCCCAGCCTGTAATTTTATTCAGTTGATTGTAATTCAATTTCATAGTAGTAGTTAGCTATGGCGAAAATAATATTAATAAATCTAATCCTGTATAATAGAACTCAACTTACTCAAAAGCAATAGAGTTATTCCTTATGTAAAGCATAGTGTTAACGTGATAATTTTAAAAAATGATATAAATTGATAAAAAAACTTATTTCTATTTGCTCAAATTGATATTTGTATTAAATTTGCAACCGATTTTGTCCCATGGTGTAATGGTAACACTCCGGTTTTTGGTACCGTCATTCAAGGTTCGAGTCCTTGTGGGACAACTTAAGAATCCCGAATCATCTTTTTGATTCGGGATTTTTTGTTTTTAAAATGTCATTGGACGAGAAGTTTATGCCGCACTTGATGCGGTAAGTCCTTGTGGGACAACTTAAAAATCCTGATTCTTTCTTGAGTCAGGATTTTTTTATGAAATAAGATTAAATTATAACAGTTGTGAATCAATGGACTGCGTTCTAATACCATTTTATGTTTCCAGCAATTTGTTCTTAGCACACGTTTTTACCATGTAAGAACATATGTAGTGATCCTGTTTATTTTTATTGTAAAAAAAGAACCTTCAAGAGAAGATGCTTTAGGTTAGTACGCTTACGCGAAAGCGAAATAAGAGTTACCTTATTTAATTCTGAAAGTCACAACAGGTAGTGAAGAGTGATTCACTATATCTTCACTTACACTTCCATTAAAAAAATGGGAAATGCCGCGGCGACCATGAGTAGCCATTCCTATGAGATCTCCTTTAATGTCTTTAGTGAAGTTAAATACTCCTTCTTCTATAGAGAAGTCATTATAAATGGTGTAGTCTGAAGGTTCTACGTTCACATCTTTTAAATATTCTCTCACTTTTTGTTCTGCTTTTTGAGAGGTTAAGAAGTTTGATGGTGTATTTACATAGAGCAGGTGCAGGTTGCAATTGGTATTTTTTGCAAACCTTGCTGCTTCTTGTAGAGCTCCATTTGATGCTGGATCTAAATCTGTGGCAAACACAAACTCATTCACATCTAGTCTTTTCTTACGATCCTTAATGACTAAAACAGGAATTTCAGAATTGCGCACCACTTTTTCTGCGTTAGAACCTATAAACATGTTTTTTACACCATCTGCTCCGTGGCTTCCCATAACTATGAGGTCAGCGTTATGTCTTTGGACGGTGTCCATAATTCCGCTAAATGCTGCTCCAGTTTCTACATCTCCGTGAATAGTTACACCTTCTAAATAATCTGCTTTGAGAAGGTTGTCAAATTTTTGTTTGGCTAGTTTCATGAAGAAAACAGCTTCGGGCATGCTAGAGCTTCCATTGTTAGCTAGGTGTAGCGGCAGGTCTAGCTGGTGTAGTAAGAAAATTTCTCCATTGTTCTCACGAGCTATATCTGCAGCTACACGTAAAGCGTTATCTGCTTGTTCTGAAAAGTCTGTTGGGACAATTATTTTTTTCATTAATTTAAATTTTGAGGTTTAAATATAAGTAATTCTGTTTCAATGTAGAAGTATTGATTTGTACTTGCAAAAGCCTAAAAAAGTAGTATATTTGCAAAGTATTTAAACAATATGAGGGGACATCTGTCCCCTCTTTTTATAAAATATGTTAAAAGAAAAAGTACAAGACTTACTAGATGATGCTTTTGAAGAGCGACCTGATTTGTTCTTAATGGACATGACTATAGATGGTAGCAATGAGATAAAAGTAATCATAGATGGTGATGAAGGAGTGACGGTTGCAGATTGTATTTTTGTTTCTAGAGCTGTGGAGCATAACCTAGATCGTGATGAAATAGATTTTGCTCTAGAAGTGGCTAGTGCAGGAGCAAGTGCGCCGCTTAGTTTTCCTAGACAATTTAAAAGAAATGTAGGGAGACAGCTAGAGGTAATTGATAAGGAGAAGAGAAAAGAAACTGGAGAGCTTGTTGATGCAAATGATCAAGGAGTGGTGATTCAGTGGAAAGCGCGCGAACCTAAGCCTGTAGGTAAGGGGAAAGTAACCGTGCAAAAAGAGTGGTCGATCAGTTATGACGACATTAAACAAGCAAAAGTGGTGATAACATTTAATTAATAAGTGAATATGGAAAATCTCGCATTGATCGAGTCTTTTTCTGAGTTTAAAGATGATAAAATGATAGATCGCGTCACATTGATGGCGATCTTAGAAGACGTTTTTAGAAGTGCTCTCAAAAGAAAGTACGGTGATGATGACAACTTTGATATTATTATTAACCCAGATAAAGGAGATTTAGAGATCTGGCGTAACCGTGTTGTGGTTGCAGATGGTGAAGTGGAGGACGATAATTCAGAAATTGAATTGAGTGCAGCTCGCAAAATTGAACCAGATTATGAAGTAGGTGAAGACGTAGCTGAGGAAGTAAAGCTTATTCAGCTAGGTAGACGTGCTATTCTTGCCTTAAGACAAAACCTTATTGCAAAAATTCACGAACACGATAACACAAACATATACAAGCAATTTAAGGAATTAGAAGGAGAATTGTATAGTGCTGAGGTACATCACATACGTCACAGAGCTATTATCTTATTAGATGATGATGGTAATGAGATCATTATGCCTAAGGATCGTCAGATCAGTTCTGATTTCTTTAGAAAGGGTGAAAATGTAAGAGGTATCATAGAAAGCGTAGAGTTAAGAGGTAATAAGCCTAATATCATACTTTCTCGTACTTCTCCTAAATTCTTAGAAAAGTTATTTGAGCAAGAAATCCCAGAGGTTTTTGACGGCTTAATTACTGTAAAAGCTGTAGTGCGTGAGCCAGGTGAAAAGGCAAAGGTAGCTGTAGATAGTTATGATGATCGTATAGATCCTGTAGGTGCCTGTGTAGGTGTTAAAGGTTCTCGTATTCATGGTATCGTTAGAGAACTAGGTAATGAGAACATAGACGTTATTAACTTTACGGCAAATACTCAATTATATATCGCTAGAGCACTTAGTCCAGCGAAAATTATTTCTATGGAAATAAATGAAGAGACTAAAAAGGCTGAGGTAAGATTGAATCCTGAAGAGGTTTCTAAAGCGATAGGAAGAAGAGGACATAATATAAGATTAGCTGGTAAATTAACCGGTTATGATATAGATGTGATCAGAGATGGTGCAGAAGAAGATGTTGAACTTGCAGAGTTTAGCGATGAAATCGAACCATGGATCATAGAAGAGTTTGCAAAAATAGGTCTGGATACCGCAAAAAGTATCTTAGAGCATGAAATAGCAGACTTAATAAAGCGTACCGACTTAGAAGAAGAGACAGTTTTAGAAGTTGTCAATATTCTTAAGTCAGAATTTGAAGATTAGTTAAAATAAAGTCAACCCATAACCATTTATGGCCGAAGTAAAGAACATGAGACTCAATAAGGTGCTAAGAGAATTTAATATATCTCTGGATCGTGCTGTGGAATATCTTTCCTCTAAAGGAATCGAGATAGAGGCTAGACCTACCACAAAAATTGATACGCACGTTTATCAAGCACTTGCAGATGAGTTTCAAACTGACAAGAGTAAAAAAGTAGCTTCTAAAGAAGTAGGAAAGGAACGTCGCAAGGAGCAAGAGGAATTGCGAGAAAAGCGTGAAAAGGAGCAGGAAGAAAAGCAGCGAAGACAAGAGGTTATCAAGGCCAAAGCTACCCTAGATGGTCCTAAGCAAGTAGGTAAGGTTGACTTATCCGATGGCACTAAAGACGCGACCGATAAAAAGGAAGAAGCGACTCAACAACCTAAAGAAGAGAAGGTAGAAGCTCCAGTTGCAACTGAAGATGTTGATACTACCCCTAAGGTGGTTTCTAACAGGCCTAAGGTTCAGGAGACTAAGGTTAAAGGTAAAATAAATCTAGAGCCTAAAAAGAAAAAAGCTCCTAAGAAAAAACAAGTTGCCCCAGAAAAGCCTAAGGCTCAAAAGCCTGCAGATGGCAAGAAGCAACCTGAGGTAGAAACCCCTAAGGTTGAAGTAAAGAAAGAGGAAACTCCTAAAGCTGACGCAGCTCCGGCGACTGATGAAAATCAAGAGCCAGAAAAAATTAAAACAGAATATCAAAAACTAGGTGGGCTTAAGGTTACCGGTAAAACGATTGATCTTTCTCAATTTAAAAAGCCTAAGAAAAAAGAGGATCCTAGAAAAGGTAAACGCAAGAGAATTACTAAAGCGCCAGGTGGTGCTGGAGGTAATAACCGCTCTGGTGGTAATAGACGTGGCTCAGGTCAGAAACGTGCTCCTATTGTAAAGGCAGAGCCTACAGAAGAGGAAATCCAAAAACAGGTTAGAGAAACTCTTGAAAAACTTCAAGGGAAGTCTTCTAAATCTAAAGCAGCAAGATATCGTAGAGATAAAAGGGATTCTCACCGTGAAAAGGTAGAAGCTCAAGAGCAGTTAGATTCAGAAGAGAAAATCTTACAGGTAACAGAGTTTGTTACCGTAAGTGACATATCTACTATGATGGACGTGGCAGTGAACCAGGTGATAGGTGCCTGTATGTCCTTAGGAATGATGGTAACCATGAACCAAAGACTCGATGCAGAAACAATTTCTATTGTTGCAGAGGAATTTGGTTATGAGGTAGAGTTTGTAAATGCTGATATAGAAGAAAGTATTACTGAGGTAGAAGATAATGAAGAGGATCTATTAAGCCGTGCTCCTATTGTTACCGTAATGGGTCACGTAGATCATGGTAAAACATCTTTACTCGATTATATACGTGAAGAAAATGTTATCGCAGGTGAAAGTGGTGGGATTACACAGCACATCGGTGCTTATGGAGTTGAGCTTAAAGGCGGTCAGAAAATAGCCTTTTTAGATACTCCAGGTCACGAAGCCTTTACTGCGATGAGAGCTCGTGGTGCTCAGGTTACTGACCTTGCTATTATTGTTATTGCTGCAGATGATGATGTGATGCCACAAACTAAGGAGGCAATTAGTCACGCACAAGCCGCTGGTGTTCCTATCGTTTTTGCCATTAATAAGGTAGATAGAGAGGCAGCAAACCCAGATAAGATTAAAGAAACTCTCGCTCAAATGAATTTGTTAGTAGAAGATTGGGGTGGTAAAATCCAGTCCCATGACATCTCTGCAAAAACAGGGCAAGGTGTAGAAGAACTTTTAGAAAAAGTACTATTAGAAGCAGAGTTGCTGGATCTTAAAGCAAACCCAGATAAACCGGCATTAGGTACAGTTGTAGAAGCGTTCCTAGATAAAGGTCGTGGATATGTATCTACAGTTCTTGTTCAGGCGGGAACTCTTAGAATAGGTGATTATGTCCTTGCAGGTCGCAATCACGGTAAGGTAAAAGCGATGCAGGATGAACGTGGTAAAAATGTTCAGGTAGCAGGACCTTCTACTCCAGTTTCTATTTTAGGATTAGATGGCGCGCCTACTGCAGGTGATAAGTTTAACGTTTTTGAAGATGAAAAGGAGGCAAAAGATATTGCTTCTAAACGTACTCAACTACAACGTGAGCAGTCTGTAAGAACACAAAAAACACTATCACTTGATGAGATAGGACGTCGTATAGCGCTGGGTGACTTTAAAGAATTGAATTTAATACTTAAAGGTGATGTAGATGGTTCTGTTGAGGCATTAACTGATTCTTTCCAGAAACTTTCTACTGAAGAAATACAAGTAAACATTATCCATAAAGCTGTAGGTGCTATTACTGAAAGTGATGTTCTATTAGCCTCAGCATCAGATGCGATTATTATAGGGTTCAATGTGAGACCTCAAGGTAATGCTAGATCTCTTGCAGAGCAAGAAGAGGTAGATATCCGTATGTACTCCATTATCTATGATGCCATTAATGATCTTAAAGATGCTATGGAGGGAATGCTTTCTCCAGAGTTGAAAGAAGAGATTACCGGTAACGCAGAGATCCGTGCGACTTTTAAAATATCTAAAGTTGGAACCATTGCAGGTTGTATGGTTACAGATGGTAAGATATACCGCAATAGTGGCGTGAGATTAATACGTGATGGCGTCGTGGTTTACACAGGTGAATTATCAGCTCTAAAACGTTTCAAAGATGACGTTAAGGAAGTTGCAAAAGGATATGAATGTGGTATGCAAATCAAGAACTATAATGATTTACATGAAGGAGATATCATTGAATGTTTCAGAGAAGTAGAGGTTAAAAAGAAATTGAAATAGATTTCAGTATTATACATAAAAAGGGCGATTTCATAAGAAATCGCCCTTTTTGTTTTAGACCTATTTGTGTTTATAGTGACTTTAAAAGAAACTATTAATTAAGACTTTATAAATTCAATTTGTTTTTATAATGCTTTCTGTTATGGTTTTAAAATAAAGGCATTAGGGAATTCCTTTTTTACTTCTAGTAAAGCACGTTCAGCGTCCAGTTTATTGCGATAACTGCCTACCCAAACTTTAAAATTTGGTGCTTCATATTCCATTTTTGATTCCCAAGTGAGTTCAAGCTCTTTGTATTGTGTTTCTATTTTTTTTGCTCCTTCCATCTCGCCATAGAATAATTGTATCGTGAATCTATCTTGGAATTTTCCTTTTTTATCCATGGAAATCTTCATGGAAATAAGGCTTTCTATCTTTGATTCTTGAATTTTTTCTGAGCTCTGGGCACGAGCTATATTACCAGCCATGATTAAGGCTGTAATGACTACTATTCTTGAATTCAGGCGTTTAAACATAATGGATGATTTGATAATTTCGCTTTCGCGAAAGCGTACTTATTTAGAATTATTATAAATTATTTTGTTCAAAATAACTGCTGCAAAATTATAGACTTTATACCTTATTTTTGCGAAAGCATTTACGATGCGGTAAAATACCGTAATTATTGTGCCAAATTTATTGCAATATTTAGTAAAAGACATGATAAAAAGGAAATTACATTTTTCCGCTTGGCAGTTTGTACTGGCGTCTGTTTTTGTAACGTTTTCATCTTTAAACGTTTATGCTCAAGAAGCAGCCATCGGTAATGATGATCCAGCGGTACCTGTAGAAGCAACTGGAGGAGCTGATGCAGCGGCAGGAGAAGCGCTTTTTAAAGCAAACTGTGCTGCTTGTCATAAACTTTATAAAAAAGGAGTTGGCCCAGCTCTTTTTGGAGTTTCACAAAAATATGATCGCGAGTGGCTCTACAGCTGGGTAAAAAACTCTGCAGCGATGATTGAGTCTGGAGATCCTCAGGCGGTAGCTATCTATAATGAGTATAATCAGACGGCTATGAATGCGTTTCCCGCATTGAGTAACGTGGATATAGATAATATACTTGCGTACACAGATACTCCTAAGCCTGCGCCTAGTACTACGGTTGCGGCTGTAGATGGAGCTGGAACAGCTGGTCCTGTGGATAATTCATTAAATAGTATCGTGCTTGCGGCGCTAGCCTTAATACTGATTTTACTTACTACGTTACTCTTTGTAGTAAATAAAACGTTGAAGAGGTTTGCTGAGGCTAATGGAATGGTGCAAGAGAGCGATGTAGAAAAAGAACAACGTCGTCCTGTATGGAAGGCTTTTGTTGAGAATCAGTTCTTGGTTCTAGTGACTGCTGTCTTTTTATTACTTGCTAGTGCTTATTTTGCATACGGAGCATTAATGTCGGTAGGTGTTGATCAAGGATATGCTCCTGTTCAACCTATTCATTATTCACACAGAATACATGCTGGAACGAATCAAATAGAGTGTAAGTACTGTCACTCAAGTGCTCGAGAATCTAAGCACTCAGGGATTCCTTCTCTAAATGTTTGTATGAACTGTCACAAATCTATAGGTGAGGTTGCTGATGCTACTTACCAAGAAGGGATGAATGAATATGGCGTGGATTACAATAAAGAAATTGAAAAGCTGTATGCAGCCACAGGTTGGGATGCAGATGAGCAAAAGTTTACTGGAGAAACAAAGCCAGTACGATGGGTGCGTATTCATAATCTTCCAGATCTAGCTTATTTTAATCATGCACAGCATGTTACAGCAGGTAATATAGAGTGCCAGCAATGTCATGGTCCAGTGGAAGAAATGGAAGTGATGTATCAGTACTCGCCATTAACAATGGGCTGGTGTATTAACTGTCACAGAGAAACTAATGTAGATCTAGAAAATAACGGATACTACGAGAAAATTCATGAAGAACTATCTAAGAAGCGTGGTGGTAAAAAGCTTACTATTGCAGACTTAGGAGGTCTTGAATGTGGTAAATGCCACTATTAATTAATAGTTTTAGATATATTTATGGCTACTACTAAGAAATATTGGAAAAGTACTGCGCAGCTTGATGAAGGCAACGAGATCGTAAAAAATCTTGAGCAAAATGAATTTGCTGCACCTATTCCAACCGAGGAGTTTTTAGGAAATAATGACGTAATGGAAGAGTCTTCTACTACGCGTAGAGATTTTTTAAAGTATGTAGGTTTTAGTACAGCAGCAGCATCGCTTGCAGCTTGTGAAGGACCTGTGATTTACTCAGTACCTTACGTGAACCAACCAGAGCAAATCATTCCTGGTATGGCAAACTATTATGCGACTACCATAGCCGATGGTTATGATTTTGCAAGTATTTTAGTTAAAACTCGTGAAGGAAGACCTATTAAAATAGAAAGTAATAAAGATGCAAAATACCGCGGTCATGCAAATGCACGTGTACACGCATCTGTACTTTCCTTATATGATAACAATCGCTTAAAGACTCCACTTGTAAAAGGTGCTGAGTCTACTTGGGAAACTTTAGATAATGAGGTTGCTGCTCAGCTTAATAGTTTGAACGGAAAAGAGATTGTCGTGTTGACTCAGACTTTTGCTAGTCCATCAACAGCTGCAATTCTTGAAATGTTCAAGGAAAAATATACTAATGTACGTCACGTAACTTATGATACCGTAGGTGAGGATGGAGCTTTAAATGCTTTTCAATCTAAATATGGTGTAAGAGGTCTTGCAGATTATGATTTTACAGATGCTGAGACTATAGTTTCTATAGGGGCAGATTTTGTAGGGAACTGGCAAGGTGGCGGATTTGATAAAGGTTATGCAGCGTCTAGAGTTCCTTCTAATGGAAAAATGTCACATCACGTTCAGTTTGAATCTAATATGACGTTATCTGGGGCAAATGCTGATTTGCGTTACCCAGTTACTCCTACGGAACAAAAGCATATCCTTGCTGCCTTATATAGTAAATTAGTAGGTGGAGCTGCAAATGTTTCATTAAGTGATAAGGTCGCAAAGGTTGTTGAACAAACTGCTCAAAAACTTTCTAAGGCTGGTAGTAAAGCGGTTGTTTTATGTGGTCTTCCAGATCAAGCAGCGCAACAACTAGTGCTTGCTATTAACGAGAAGTTAAACAGTACTATCGTTGATACATCAGCACCTATTATGACTCGTCAAGGTGATCGTAAAGCTGTAGATCAGTTAGTTAAAGACATGCAGGCTGGTTCAGTAGGCGCCTTATTTATTGCAGGTGTTGATCCTATCTATAGTTATGATAATAGTGACGCTTTCGCGAAAGCGATGGAAAAAGTAGCACTTAAAGTCTCGTTTGCTTCTAGAGAAGATGCAACTGCACAGAAGTGTGATTATGTGGCTACAACACCGCACTACTTAGAAGCTTGGGGAGATACAGAAATCAAAAAAGGAATGATTTCTTTATCACAGCCTACTATTCATCCAATATTTGATACCCGTCAAATGCAAGACACTTTATTAAAGTGGTCTGGCAGTGATTCATCATATAAAGACTTTTTAAAAGAAACTTCTGTAGCCGCTGGTGCAAGCTGGTCTAAAGGATTACAAGATGGTTTCTTTATGTCAACTACTGCTACAACAGTGGCCGAAGTAGTGGCTCCAGAAGTGTCTAATAGTGCTGCTCTGTCAGAAATGGCAAGTGCTAAAAAACCATCTGGATATGAACTCACGCTTTACACTAAGACTGGTTTAGGTGACGGATCACAGGCTAATAACCCATGGTTGCAAGAACTTCCAGATCCTATTACGAGAACTACTTGGGATAATTATGTTACTATTTCTCAGAAAGATGCCGAAGCTCTCGGTGTAGAAAATGAGAACGTAGCAGATGGTGCTTTAAATGGTAACTACGTAGTAGTTAAGATGAATGGTGTGGAGCGCAAGCTGCCTGCACTTATTCAACCTGGTCAGGCACAAGGTACTATAGGTATCGCCTTAGGTTATGGTAAAACAGCGGCCATTCAGACTGAAATGCAAACTGGTGTTAATGCTTATCCATTCTTTAAAGGAGGATCATCTATACAGTCAGTATCGGTTGAAAATGTAGGTGAATGGCATGAGTTTGCATGTACACAATTACAAAATACTATGATGGGTCGCGATATTATACGCGAAACAGAATTAGCTACTTATATTAAAGGAGATAAGCACGAGTTTAATCCAGTTCCTGAAGTTTCATTGAATCACATTGAAACGCCTGTGACATCTCCAGATGTTGATTTATGGACAAGTTTTGACCGTACAACGGGTCACCACTTTAATATGTCTATAGACTTAAACGCTTGTACGGGTTGTGGTGCTTGTGTAGTAGCATGTCACGCAGAGAATAACGTGCCAGTTGTAGGTAAATCTGAGATTAGAAAGTCTCGTGATATGCACTGGTTACGTATCGATAGATATTACTCTTCTGAAGATAGCTTTGAAGCTGATGAGGAGAAGAAGGATGGTTTTGACGGATTATTTGGTGATAATGGATCTTTAGGTGGATTTGGTGAGTTAGAAAACCCAGCAGATAATCCTCAAGTAGCATTCCAGCCTATTATGTGTCAGCACTGTAATCACGCTCCTTGTGAAACAGTATGTCCTGTAGCGGCTTCTTCACATGGTCGTCAAGGTCAAAATCACATGGCTTATAACCGTTGTGTAGGTACGCGTTATTGTGCAAATAACTGTCCTTATAAAGTACGTCGTTTTAACTGGTTCTTATATAACGGGAATGATGAGTTTGATTACCACATGAATAACGATTTAGGTCGTATGGTAATTAATCCAGATGTTACGGTAAGATCTCGTGGAGTTATGGAGAAATGTTCAATGTGTATTCAAATGACACAAATGACCATTCTTGAAGCTAAAAAAGATGGCCGCATGATCAAAGATGGTGAGTTTGCTACGGCATGTTCAAATGCATGTTCAAATGGCGCTATCAAATTTGGAGATATTAACGATAAAGATGCAGAGATCACTAAGCTTAAGAATAGCGATCGTATGTATCACTTATTAGAAGAAGTAGGAACTGAGCCTAACGTGATGTATCAGGTTAAGGTAAGGAACTCATAAATTAATAAAGAAAACTAATCAATACATTATGGCTCATTACGAAGCGCCCATAAGAAGAGCTCTAGTTACAGGAGATAAGTCTTACTCAGATGTAACCAGGGATATCGCTGCACCAGTAGAAGGTGAAGCAAATAAGCAATGGTGGATTGTTTTTACAATCGCGCTTATAGCTTTTCTTTATGGAATAGGATGCATTATTTATACGATCTCTACCGGTATAGGTGTTTGGGGTCTGAACAAGACCGTAGGTTGGGCTTGGGATATTACTAACTTTGTTTGGTGGGTAGGTATCGGTCACGCGGGAACATTGATTTCGGCGGTACTATTGCTTTTCCGTCAGAAATGGAGAATGGCGATTAACCGTTCTGCAGAGGCTATGACTATATTCTCCGTGGTCCAGGCTGGATTGTTCCCTATTATTCACATGGGTCGTCCATGGTTAGCATATTGGGTATTACCTATTCCTAATCAATTTGGTTCTTTATGGGTGAATTTTAACTCGCCACTTCTTTGGGATGTATTTGCGATTTCTACATATTTGTCAGTATCGTTAGTGTTCTGGTGGACTGGATTGCTTCCTGATTTTGCAATGATCCGTGACAGAGCGATTACTCCTTTTAATAAAAAGATTTATGGAATACTTTCTTTTGGATGGTCTGGTAGAGCTAAAGATTGGCAACGTTTTGAAGAAGTATCCTTGGTACTTGCAGGGCTTGCAACTCCTTTAGTACTTTCTGTACACACTATTGTATCCTTTGACTTTGCTACTTCCGTAATACCAGGATGGCACACTACGATCTTTCCACCATACTTTGTGGCAGGAGCGGTATTCTCTGGTTTTGCTATGGTAAACACACTTTTGATCGTAATGAGAAAAGTGGTTCACTTAGAAAATTATATTACCATCCAGCATATTGAATTGATGAATATTGTAATCATGATTACAGGCTCTATCGTAGGTGTGGCTTATATCACTGAGCTGTTTGTAGCTTGGTATTCAGGTGTAGAGTATGAGCAGTATGCGTTTTTAAATAGAGCAACGGGACCTTATGCATGGGCTTACTGGGCTATGATGACCTGTAACGTTTTCTCACCACAATTTATGTGGTTTAAGAAGCTTAGAACGAGTATTATGTTCTCTTTTATTATATCTATTGTTGTAAACATAGGAATGTGGTTTGAGCGTTTTGTAATCATCGTTACTTCCTTACATAGAGATTATTTACCATCTTCATGGACCATGTTCTCACCTACGTTTGTAGATATTGGAATCTTCATCGGTACAATTGGTTTCTTCTTTGTATTATTCCTATTGTATTCTAGAACATTCCCAGTTATTGCACAGGCAGAGGTGAAATCTATCTTAAAGTCTAGTGGAAGTAAATACAAAAAATTAAGAGAAGAAAAGGAGGCAAGCCATGAGTAGTACTAAAACAATACATGCTCTTTATACTGATGATGACGTTTTACTAAGCGCTGTAAAACAAGTCAGAGAAAAGCACTATCACATAGAAGAGGTTTTTACACCTTTTCCTGTGCACGGACTAGAAAAAGCGATGGGTATTGCAGACACACGTCTTGCGATTAATGCCTTTCTTTATGGAATAGTTGGACTTACGGTTGCAACAGTAATGATGAATTATATAATGATTCAGGACTGGCCACAGAATATAGGTGGTAAACCTAGTTTCTCTTACTTAGAGAATATGCCAGCCTTTGTACCTATTATGTTTGAGTTAACAGTGTTTTTTGCAGCTCACTTAATGGTAATTACTTTTTATTTAAGAAGTAGATTATGGCCGTTTAAAAAAGCTGAAAATCCGGATGTAAGAACCACAGATGATCACTTTTTAATGGAAGTAGATGCAGCTGGTAAAGATCTTGATGAGATGAGCTCATTTTTAACGAGTACTGGAGCCGTAGAAATTAAAATAATTGACAAAGACGCACACTAATGAATAGATATTTTCAAACATTCATTTACGCTGTTGCTTCACTATTGATTATATCATGTGGTGGTGAGGATAAAGCGGTAGATGCAAAATCAGACAGAAGTGCACAGTACTTCCCTAATATGTATGAGTCTGCAGGCTATGAAACTTATCAAGAAGGAGATATTTTTCCTGGAAATGTTGAAGCTCAAACGCCAGTAGAAGGAACGGTAAGTAGAGGATGGATGCCTTATGAGTATCCAGATTCTAATGAGGGATACGCTTCCGCGAAAGCAGAATTAACAAATCCATTGCCATACACAGAGGAGAATCTTGCAACTGGTGAAGAATTGTACAACATTTATTGCGCAATATGCCATGGTAAAAAAGGTGATGGTCAAGGACATTTAGTGAAAACTGAAAAGATTTTAGGTGTGCCTTCTTATGATGCACGTGAGTTATCTCAAGGATCTATTTATCACGTTATGTACTGGGGAATTAACTATATGGGGTCTTATGCTTCTCAAACCTCTATTGAGGAAAGATGGCAAATAGCTCATCATGTTGATGCCTTAACTAGAGATTTAAAAGGGCAAGACCGTCAAGAATTTGTAACAGTTCAAGAAACTGTGGACATGACTCATGCCGAAGATGGACATGATATGGATCACCATAGTGCTGATGCGCATGATGGGGATTCACATGATGAAGATCACGATAGTCAAGAAAATCATTCATCAACAGAAGGCGAGTAATCGACCACGAAATTTGATAATATGTATAAAGTTTCAAGTAAATTAAAAATTTTCGCATTTGTCCTTATTGGGTTAGGAGCACTTCTAACGGTAGTAGGATTTTTTAACGCACCTCATTCTGAAGAGGACGTTAAACAAATGCTTGCAGATGAAGCATCTCATCATGGAGATCACCACGCTGCTGCTGACACGCATCAAGTTGCCACACATGGAGATGAACACGGCTCTGATAATCATGCCACCATGGATCATGGTGATGCTCATGCATCAGGTCATGATAGTGCTGAGCATATCGAGCACTTATATCATCAACTAGCAAATAAACCTTGGTCAGCGCTATATGTGGCCTGTTTCTTTTTCTTTATGATAGGACTAGGTGTCCTTGCCTTTTATGCGGTACAAAAAGTAGCGCAAGCAGGATGGTCTCCAGGCCTTTTTAGAGTAATGGAAGGAATAAGTAGTTATATATTACCTGGTGGTATCATTATGTTTATTCTGCTTTTGTTAAGTGGTTTACATATCAATCACATATTTGTATGGATGAATGAAGGTGTAGATGTAGTAGGTCATGAAAATTATGATGCCATTGTTGCAGGAAAGACAGGCTTCTTGAATGTACCATTTTGGTTAATTAGAGCTGGTGCATTTTTAGTAGGTTGGAATTTATATCGCTGGAACATCCGTAAGTTCTCCTTAAAACAGGATGAAGAGCCACAAGGAAATGTATGGTATAAAAAAGGCTTTAAGCACTCTGCAGCATTTCTTGTATTCTTTATCGTTACAGAATCTATCATGTCTTGGGACTGGATCATGAGTTTTGATCCACACTGGTTCTCAACATTATTTGGCTGGTATGTATTTGCTAGTATGTTTGTAAGTGGAATTACGGTGATCGCTTTAGTGACGATATATTTAAAATCTAAGGGTCATTTAGAACATATTAATGATTCCCATATCCATGACTTAGCTAAATTCATGTTTGGTGTTAGCATTTTCTGGACGTACTTATGGTTCTCCCAGTTTATGTTGATCTGGTATTCAAATATCCCAGAAGAGGTAACATACTTTGTAACAAGAATAGAAGATTATAATATCTTGTTCTTTGGGATGGTAGCCATTAATTTCCTTTTCCCGTTATTAATCTTAATGAATTCCGACTTCAAACGTGTGAATTGGTTTGTTGTAACGGCAGGTATTTTTATATTACTTGGACATTACCTAGATATTTACGTAATGGTTATGCCTGCTACAGTAGGAGAGTCTTGGTTTATCGGTATGCCTGAGATAGGTTCATTTATGTTGTTTGCTGGTCTTTTCTTACTAGTAATCTTTAACTCTATTTCTAAAGCACCTTTACTACCTAAAGGAGATCCATTCATTGGAGAAAGCAAACACTTTCACTATTAATTAATTATTGAAAAACACTGAAATGACAGCATTTCTTATCATATTAATTGCCGCGTTATTTGTTATCGCATTATGGCAAATCTCGAAAATCGTTCAGCTAGGTAAGTCTCCTGAAGCAACAGGAGCTCAAGGTGAAATAGCCAATGACTCAGATAATGATCGTCATGGAAAATACATGCTCTATTTTGTGATCGCCATGTATGTAATGATGATTGCTTGTTTTATTGCTTATAAGGACTTTTTCCTTCCTGATGCTGCATCTGCGCATGGTGCTGAGTACGATAACTTATTGCTTCTTACGACTGTTGTCATAATGATTGTGCAGTTTTTAACACAGGCATTATTGCACTGGTTCAGTTATAAGTACAGAGGTAAAAAGGGACAAAAAGCATTATTCTATGCAGATAACGATCGTCTGGAGTTTATTTGGACAGCTATACCAGTTGTAGTTTTAGCAGGTCTTATTCTTTGGGGATTATTTTCATGGAATGATATCATGGACGTAGATAAGCATGATGACCCTCTAGTAGTTGAAGTTTATGCTTACCAGTTTGGTTGGAAAGTTAGATACAGTGGAGCAGATAACACCTTAGGTGATGCAAACGTCCGTTTTATTGAAGGAACTAATGTTTTAGGTATAGACCCTACTGATGCTGATGGTAAAGATGATATGGTAGCTACTGAATTACACTTACCTGTAAATAGACCTGTAGTTTTTAAGTTCCGTAGTCAAGATGTTTTACACTCGGCCTATATGCCTCACTTTAGAGCGCAAATGAATGTTGTACCAGGTATGGTAACTACATTTAGTTTTACTCCTACGGTCACCTCAGAGGATTATAGAGCTACTGACTTTATGAAAAGAAAAGTTAGTAAGATTAATGAAATTAGACGACAAAAAAGTAAAGAACTAGAAGCAGCAGGAGATGTTGCTCTGGATCAATATGACTTTGATTACTATTTATTATGTAACAAAATTTGTGGTGCCTCGCACTATAACATGCAAATGAAAATAGTAGTCGAATCTGAGGAAGACTATAATGAGTGGTTAAAAACTCAAACAACTTTTGAATCAACTTTAGCTAACGCTGAAAACTAAGATATATGGGACAAGTGATTGCAGCAGCAACAGATCATGGACACGATGATGGTCACCACCATCACAAAGAAACTTTTGTAACCAAATATATTTTCTCAACAGATCATAAGATGATTGCTAAGCAATATCTTATTACGGGACTCATTATGGGTGCTATAGGAATTTTGATGTCTGTACTTATGAGAATGCAGATAGCTAATCCAGCAGAGCCTAATGTTATATTTGAAGCTTTACTGGGTAAATGGGCACCAGGCGGAGTAATGGATCCTAATATTTATCTAGCATTAGTTACTATACATGGTACTATTATGGTATTCTTTGTATTAACAGCTGGACTTAGTGGAACCTTCTCAAACTTTTTGATTCCATTACAAATTGGAGCACGAGATATGGCTTCAGGATTTTTAAATATGGTTTCTTACTGGTTGTTCTTCCTTTCATCAGCTATCATGATCGGTTCTCTGTTTGTAGAGTTAGGTCCGGCAGCAGCGGGATGGACTGTCTATCCGCCACTAAGTGCGGTGGCAAAGGCTATGCCTGGATCTGGTATGGGAATGACACTTTGGTTAGTATCTATGGCTATTTTTATTGCATCTTCTTTGTTAGGTTCATTGAATTATGTCGTAACGGTTATTAATATGCGTACTAAGGGAATGTCTATGACTAGACTTCCACTGACCATTTGGGCATTTTTTGTGACAGCTATTATTGGTATCGTATCCTTTCCGGTATTATTTGCGGCAGCATTATTACTTATAATGGATAGAAGTTTTGGTACATCATTCTTCCTTTCGGATATTTATATTAAGGGTGAGGTTCTAGCACATCAAGGTGGATCACCGGTGTTATTTGAGCACCTTTTCTGGTTCTTAGGTCACCCTGAGGTTTATATCGTTTTACTTCCAGCACTCGGTATTACATCTGAGATTATCGCTACTAATTCGCGTAAACCTATTTTCGGTTATCGTGCCATGGTAGCTTCTATTCTTGCGATTGCATTTTTATCTACCATTGTTTGGGGTCACCACATGTTTGTATCGGGTATGAATCCTTTCCTAGGATCTGTCTTTACCTTTACGACCTTGTTAATTGCGATTCCTTCTGCGGTAAAAGCCTTTAATTATATCACCACTTTGTGGAAAGGTAACTTGCAACTCAATCCTGCTATGTTATTTTCTATAGGGTTAGTATCTACCTTTATTACCGGTGGTTTAACAGGAATTATTCTTGGTGATAGTACACTAGATATTAATGTTCACGATACATATTTTGTAGTGGCACACTTTCACTTAGTAATGGGTATATCTGCGCTGTATGGTTTATTTGCTGGAGTATATCACTGGTTCCCTAAAATGTTCAACAAAATGATGAACAAGAAAATGGGTTACGCACACTTTTGGTTAACTGCAATAGGTGCTTATGGTGTTTTCTTCCCTATGCACTTTATAGGAATGGCTGGTTTACCACGTCGTTATTACACAAATACAAATTTCCCTTATTTTGATGATCTGGCAGATACTAATACTTTAATTACATACTTTGCTATTGCAACGGCACTGGCACAATTGATTTTTGTGTACAATTTTGTAAGTTCTATCTTCTATGGTAAAAAAGCTCCGGCAAATCCTTGGAAGTCTAATACATTAGAATGGACTACTGGAGATAAGCACATTCATGGTAACTGGGATGGACCTATTCCACATGTACACCGTTGGGCTTATGATTATTCTAAGGTTAATGAAGATGGTGAATATGTCATCGCAGGTCAGGATTATGCACCGCAGCATATTCCTTTACAGGATGGTGAAGAAGAAATGAATCACTAATTGATTCCATCGATATTAAAAAGCTGTTCTTGTGGGAACAGCTTTTTTGTTTTTATATGCGGTAGATTTTTGCTTTCGCGAAAGCGTATAGAAAAGCCATTCCTTATCTTTGATATATGAACGAAAATTTAGATCCTTCTGGAACTCATTTCTCAAATGAAGAGAACGACTTAGAAAAAGCATTAAGGCCTTTAAGTTTTGATGATTTTGCAGGGCAAGATCAAGTACTTGAGAATTTAAAGATTTTTGTGGAGGCTGCAAACCAGCGGGATGACGCGCTTGATCACGCTTTGTTTCATGGTCCGCCAGGATTAGGAAAAACTACCCTAGCGCATATTCTTGCAAACGAGTTAGGTGTAGGTATTAAGGTTACTTCAGGACCCGTTTTAGATAAGCCAGGTGATCTTGCAGGATTGCTAACTAACCTAGATGAGCGCGACGTTCTTTTTATAGATGAGATTCATAGATTAAGCCCTATTGTAGAGGAATATTTGTACTCTGCTATGGAAGACTATAAGATCGATATCATGATCGAGACAGGACCTAATGCTCGTACGGTTCAAATTAATCTAGCACCTTTTACTCTTATAGGCGCTACGACACGTTCTGGATTACTAACAGCTCCTATGAGGGCACGTTTTGGGATTCAATCTAGGCTGCAATATTATAGCACAGAATTATTAGCTACTATAATTACTCGTAGTGCACAGATTTTAAATGTGCCTATTCATGAAGACGCGGCAATTGAAATAGCTGGCCGCAGCCGTGGAACGCCACGTATTGCAAACGCCTTGTTGCGTCGTGTGCGAGATTTTGCTCAAATTAAGGGTAATGGGAATATAGATCTTAACATCGCTAAGTACTCACTTAAGGCCCTTAATGTAGACGCAAACGGTCTCGATGAAATGGATAATAAAATCTTACTCACTATTATCGATAAATTCAAAGGAGGACCAGTAGGGTTAACCACTATTGCTACGGCAGTATCAGAAAGTGCAGAGACTATTGAAGAGGTCTATGAGCCATTTTTAATACAGCAGGGATTTATCATGCGTACACCGCGTGGTCGTGAGGTCACGGAGCTTGCTTATAAACACCTAGGTAAAATTAAAGGGAATGTAATAGGAGGCTTATTTGATAACTAATGAAAGAAATTTCACAGGTTCCATCGCTCACCTTCCTGGCAAAATCACGGCAGATCTACAAAGACCCATTGCCGTTTCATAGAGAAAATTTCCAGAAGTATGGGAATACATTTAAGATAAGTCCCAAACCTGGTTTGATGATTCACTTTACTTGTGATGAAAAAATAACCCAACATATTCTTCAAAAAAATCAAAAGAACTTTCACAAATCCTCTTTACAAACTGATGATTTAGGAAAATATATAGGCCATGGTTTGCTCACAGAGAACGGAGAAAAATGGCGGGCTAATAGAAAATTAATACAACCTGCATTTTATAAAAAATCCATAAATAACTTCATGGAGACTATGGATGTAGTGATTCAAGAAGAATTAAACCGCATTCAGCTAGGAGCAATTACTGATGTTTATACCATTTTTAATGATCTCGCCTTTAAAGTAGTGGCAAGAAGTCTCTTTGACTTTGCAGACATAGATGATCTCGATAATAAAATAAGTAGACTTCAATATATTACGGAGCATGCTCAAAAAATGCTCATTAAAGAACTACGTATACCATGGATGAAATGGTACTTTGATAGAGAATGGCTCTCAGGTAGAAATAGTGTCCCACATGCTCTAGCGCTGGTAGATGAAGCTAGAGGGATTTTAAGGACCATTATTAATAATAGAAGAGAAAGCGATAAAGAGCCAGGTGATTTATTAGATATGCTATTACATAGTACTTATGAAGATGGAACGCACATGGAAGATGATCAGCTCGTAGATGAAATATTAGTACTCTTTATAGCAGGCCACGAGACTACGGCTAATGCTCTCAGCTTTGCAGCGCAGCTCATGGCGCATCATCCAGGAGCAATAGAGAAAGTGAAAAATGAAATTAATCATGTAAAGGAAGATACCTTGATGCGTGAGCTCATGGAAAGTCCATACTTGAAACAATGTGTGGAAGAAACTTTAAGGCTCTATCCGCCAGCTTATGTAACTGATCGAGTGGCCTTAGAAGCAGATCAGTGCGCACACCTTAAAATAGAAAAGGACAGTATATGGTTAGTTTCTTTTTATGAAATGCACCGCCGTAAAGATTTATGGGAATCTCCAGAGCAATTTATTCCAGAACGTTTTACTCCTGAAAAGGCAAAGAAGTATAGAGATTTCTATTTTCCATTTGGTGCCGGGCCGCGCATGTGTGTAGGTAATAATTTTGCGATGATGGAAATGATGCTTGTAATAAGAAGAATGCTAGAGCAGTTTGAAATAAAAACAGTTCAAGGTCATATAGATTATCATCCATTAATAACACTGAAACCTAGGAATGCAAATTTGATTTTCCATTCTACAATGAACCAATAGTGTATTTCTAATTTATTCTGATTAATAAGCTTATCTCGCGCTCGTTTCTTAATGTGGAACATGATAAAATCATATAAACATCGCTTTTGCGAAAGCGTAATTCACACAATTTTACACTTATCAAAAACCCTTAATCATCAATATACCTTACATTTGTTTCTACACTAGAAATAACCACGTTATTTATGAGTAAAGAAAGTAAAAGACGCGAGGCACTGGTATATCATGCTAAGCCTACACCAGGGAAAATAAAAGTAGTTCCTACTAAAAAATATAGCAGCCAGAGAGATCTCTCACTAGCTTATAGTCCTGGAGTTGCAGAGCCATGTCTAGAAATCGCAAAGGATAAAGCAAATGTGTATAAGTACACTACTAAAGGTAATCTCGTTGCAGTAATCACTAACGGTACAGCTGTTTTAGGTCTAGGAGATATAGGTCCAGAGGCTTCTAAACCAGTTATGGAAGGTAAAGGATTGTTGTTTAAGATTTTTGCAGATCTAGATTGTTTTGACATAGAGATAGATACTAAGAATGTAGAAGAATTTATTCAAACAGTTAAAAATATTGCTCCTACATTTGGCGGGATTAATCTAGAAGATATTAAAGCTCCTGAGGCTTTTGAAATCGAGAAAAGATTAAAAGAAGAGCTGGATATTCCAGTCATGCATGATGACCAGCACGGTACGGCCATTATCTCAAGTGCTGCATTATTAAACGCTCTGGAGATAGCAAATAAAAAAATAGAAGACGTTAAAATAGTTATAAGCGGTGCAGGTAGTGCTGCTATTTCCTGTACAAACCTCTATGCAAAATTAGGTGCTCGCAAAGAGAATATCCTCATGTTTGACATAGATGGATTAATAACTACAGACCGTACAGATCTAGGAGCAGAACAAATGGAGTTTGCCAGAGATATGGAGCCTATCACACTGGTAGAAGCCTTTAAAGGAGCAGATGTTTTTCTAGGGCTATCTGTTGGGAATATTGTTACTCCAGCCATGTTGCTGGATATGAATGATAATCCCATCGTTTTTGCTATGGCAAACCCTAATCCAGAAATTGAATATGACGTAGCGGTAGCGACTCGTGAGGATTTAATAATGGCTACAGGTCGTAGTGATCATCCTAACCAGGTGAATAATGTCCTCGGATTTCCATTTATTTTTAGAGGAGCACTAGATGTGCGTGCCTCTAAGATTAATGAAGAAATGAAACTTGCGGCTTGTCATGCGATTGCTCAACTTGCCAAAGAGCCTGTTCCAGAGCAAGTGAATATTGCTTATGGAGAGACTAAGCTCAACTTTGGTAGAGAATATATTATCCCTAAACCTTTTGATCCACGATTAATAGCAACTATACCACCGGCGGTTGCAAGAGCTGCTATGGAAAGTGGTGTGGCTATGGAACCCATACAGGACTGGGAAAAATATGAAGATCAACTATATTCTAGAATGGGATCAGATAATAAGCTGATCCGATTGATATTAAACCGTGCGCGTACTAATCCTAAACGTGTAGTTTTTGCTGAGGCAGATAACCTAGATGTTATTAAAGCAGCACAAATAGTTCATGAAGAAGGAATCGCTATCCCTATTCTTCTAGGAAGAAAAGATGTGATTGATGAACTCAAGGAAGAAATAGGATGGGAAGATCAAATTCTCATTATAGATCCAAAGGCAGATGAAGAAAAACCACGACGCGATCGTTATGCTCAAGAGTTCTGGCACATGCGATCTCGTAAAGGTATTACAGAGTTTGATGCCGGTAAATACTTGAGACAGCGCAATTACTTTGCCGCTATGATGGTAAAACTGGGTGATGCAGATGCGCTCATCACAGGAGTAGCTCAATCATATCCTATATCAGTAAAACCTATGATGGAAATTATAGGTAAGGCTCCAGGTGTTCAGAAAGTAGCAACCACTAACTTAATGATCACAGAGCGTGGACCTATTTTTATATCAGACACGTCTATTAATATTAATCCAGACGCCATAGAGCTTGCTAAAATTGCTCAAATGACCGCTCGCACTGCAAGCATGTTTGGTATAGATCCAGCAGTTGCCATGATTAGTTATGCAAACTTTGGGTCATCAGAACATCCTCATGCGCGCAAAGTTACTGATGCGGTAAATTATCTACACAGGTACTATCCAGACATTACTGTAGATGGAGAAATACAGACTGACTTTGCTCTTAACCCAGAATTGCTTAAAAAGAAATTCCCTTTTTCTAAACTAGCTGGTAAAAAAGTAAATACCCTTGTATTCCCTAACCTTGAAGCTGCAAATTCTACTTATAAGTTAATTAAAGAACTCTATCAGACAGATTCCATAGGACCTATTATGATGGGAATGCAAAAACCAGTTCATATTCTCCAGCTCAATGCTAGTGTAGATGAAATTGTTAATATGGCAGCTGTTGCTGTAATAGATGCTCAAAAAAAAGAAAAAAACGAGCAAAAGCGTCAGGAGGAGACTGGAAATAGTGCTCCATAAGTTATGTTATAGTCCTTTTAATTTTATTACATTTGATCCTTTAACTTAAAATTAAGGAATGATAGCGCAGTTGCAAGGAAAACTGGTAGAAAAGAACCTCACAGACGTAGTTATAGACTGCGGTGGTGTGGGATACTTTGTGGAGATTTCTCTACATACCTATTCCTTAATTCCTGATGGTGAGTTGATCAAACTTTTCACGTTTATGCAAGTGCGAGAAGATTCTCAGCGACTTTTTGGGTTTATGGAAAAGTCAGAGCGAGAAGTTTTTAAGCTATTATTATCAGTTTCTGGGATAGGAGCAAGCACAGCACGGACTATGTTATCGAGTTTAGAACCACGTCAGATCGCACAGGCTATCGCCTCTGGTGATGTACGTACTATACAGAGCGTTAAAGGAATAGGTGCAAAAGGTGCGCAGCGCGTGATCCTAGATTTAAAAGATAAAATACTGCAAGTGCTAGATGAACAAGATATTTCTGTTCATTCAAGCAATACGGGAAGAGATGAAGCGTTATCTGCACTAGAAACGCTAGGTTATTTACGTAAGCAGGCGCAAAAAGTGGTGGATAAAATTTTGGCAAGCGAGCCAGACGCTACTGTAGAAACATTAATAAAAGGCGCTTTAAAACAGCTGTAAGATTTGAAATATAGTTCTCATAAATTTATACATAGGTTCATAGCATTTTTGGGATGTTTTTTTATGTTCGCTTTCGCGAAAGCGCAACAAGAACCACCTACTACTCCACAAGACAGCACTAAGACTGGTGTTATTATAGGAGAATTAAAATTACCAGATCCACCAAGTGTTGTTTCTGTGTATGAGTATGATCCAGACCTAGATCGATACATTTATAAAAGTACCTTTAATGGTTTCCAGATAGGATACCCATTTATGCTTACTCGTGAGGAATACCTAGATCGCTTAGTAAAAGAGCGCATGAAGGATTATTTTAAACAAAAAGCAGCCGCAATTGCCGGGAAGACTGATGCCGATAAGGATAAACAAAAAAACCTACTGCCTAATTTCTATGTAAACTCTGATCTCTTTGAAAGTATCTTCGGTGGTACTGAGATTTCTATCGTTCCTCAAGGATCTGTAGAAGTAGATCTAGGAATGCTTTTTAATAAATCTGATAATCCATCATTTTCTCCACGTAATAGATCTAACGCTACCTTTGATTTTAATCAACGCATCAACCTGAGTCTAGTAGGTAAAGTAGGGACGCGATTAAATGTAAACGCAAACTATGATACGCAAAGCACGTTTAATTTCCAGAATCAAATAAAACTAGATTATACACCTACTGAAGATGATATTCTACAAAGTATAGAGGTAGGTAATATAAGTATGCCTTTGAATTCTACGTTGATCCGTGGAGCTCAAAGTCTCTTCGGTGTAAAGGCTGATTTACAATTTGGTAAAACTAGAATTACTGGAGTTTTTTCTGAGCAACAATCTGAGTCTAGAACCGTGCAGGCTGAAGGTGGCGCGTCTATTAATGATTTTGACTTTTTCTCGCTGGATTATGATGAAAACAGGCACTTTTTCTTATCTCATTATTTCCGTGATACTTATGATAAGGCACTAGCAAATTATCCTTTTATAAATTCAAATATTCAAATTACTCGTGCCGAAGTTTGGATCACAAACCGTGGTAACAGAACCCAAGATGTAAGAAACCTTGTGGCTATACAGGATATAGGAGAGTCAGATGGAGAGAATATAGGGTTAGACGTCACTCCTAGTGGTTTTATAAATGTTCCAGCGGGTAGTTTCCCGGCAAATGAGAATAACGATTTTAATCCTCGTGGGATCAATGGTGGTGCTCCATCTATGCTTACCGGAGCGATAAGAGATATAGGAACGGTTCAACAAGGTTTTGGTGGTGCGCAGGTTAATGAAGGTTTTGACTATGTGACACTAGAAAACGCTAGAAAACTTACTGAAAATGAATATACTTTAAATACGCAATTGGGTTATATATCCTTGCGCCAGCGATTAAATAATGATGAAGTCCTTGCCGTAGCATTTCAGTACACTGCAGGAGGAAAAGTATTTCAAGTAGGGGAATTTGCAAATGATGGTGTAATTGCAACTGACGTGATTACTAATCCTAACCCATCACAGCCACCAGTAAATAACCAAAGTTTAGTAGTGAAGTTACTGAAAAGTAACTTAACAAACGTTAGTGAACCTATCTGGGATTTAATGATGAAGAACATCTACAACCTAGGTGGTTCTCAATTATCTCAAGAAGATTTTAGGTTGAATATTTTCTATCAGTTTCCACCAGAGCTTAATTACATCACCGCTGCCGAAGGGACCATGACTAATCCAGCGATCCCTTTACCAGAAGATGTAGATCAAACTACTTTAATAAAGGTATTCAACCTCGATAGATTGAACCAGCAAGGCGATCCACAACCTGATGGTGATGGATTTTTTGACTTTATACCAGGTCTCACCATTGATCAACAAAATGGGCGGATCATATTTACTACGGTTGAACCCTTTGGTAGTCACTTGTTTAATAAATTAGAAAATACAGGAACTGAAGATTATACTCAGCCTACCACTTATAATGCTAACCAAGCTAAGTATGTTTATCGTGACATGTATGTGACCACTAAGGCACAAGCATTACAAGCGGCCGATAAGAATAAGTATCTTATAAAAGGACAGTATAAAGCAACGGGTAGGGAAGGAATTCCTATAGGTGCTTTTAACGTGCCTCGTGGTTCTGTAACCGTTACTGCTGGTGGTAGAACATTGCAAGAAGGAATAGACTATTCTGTAGATTATCTAGCAGGTCGCGTGATTATTCTAGATCAAGCGCTGCTTAATTCTAATACGCCTATTCAGGTTTCTACAGAGAATAACTCTGTTTTTAACCAGCAAACTAAGCGCTTTACCGGGATTAACGTAGAGCATACGTTTAATGAAGATTTTATTTTAGGAGGAACCTTCTTAAACTTGAAAGAACGTCCTATTACTCAAAAATCTACTTATGGCTTTGAGCCTATTAATAATACGATCATAGGGGCTAATTTTATTTATAATACAGAGGTGCCTTTCTTAACTAGAATGGTAAATAAATTACCTAATATAGATACTGACGTTGCCTCTAATATTTCTTTACGTGGTGAAGTGGCTTACTTATTTCCTGGATCTCCTCAAGGAGATAACTTCGGTGGTGAAGCCGCTGCTTATGTAGATGATTTTGAAGGTTCCCAGACTTCTATAGACATTTTATCACCATTTGCGTGGTCGCTTGCCAGTGTACCTAATGGTTTTGGAGCTCCTAATAATGATCCAGGACTTATCAACGGGTTTAAAAGAGCACAATTATCTTGGTATTCTATAGATCCTATCTTTTATGGGAATCAACGTCCAGCAGGTATTACAGATAATGATGTGTCTGACCCTAGAACCAGACGTGTTTTTATAGATGAACTTTTCCCTAATGTAGATTTACAGCAAGGCCAGCAACAAGTGGTGAATACACTAGATTTGAATTACCGTCCTAATGAACGTGGACCTTATAATTATAATCCTCTGGCAGCGGGAAGTAATATATTACCTAATCCAGAAGATAATTGGGGTGGAATCATGCGTCAGTTTTCAAGTACTGATTTTGAACAAACTAATGTAGAATATATCCAGTTCTGGGTGATGGATCCTTTTCAATACGATCCTACAAATGCAGGAGGAACGATCTCTATAAACCTGGGAAGTATTAGTGAAGATATCTTAAAGGATAATCGCAAGCAATTTGAAAATGGGTTGCCTGATGACGGTAGCTCTGGAATAGGTGTTACCACAATTGCGACAGATTATGGAAAAGTACCTACTAATCAATCATTAGTTTATGCCTTTGATACAAATGGTGCGCAACGCAATAATCAAGATATAGGTCTGGATGGACTTAATGATATCGAGGAAAATGGACAGTTCCCAGCCTTTGGTCCAGATGATCCAGCGCGTGATAACTATGAATATTTTCTAGCGACTGGCGGTGATATAGTTACTCGTTATAGGAGATATAATAATACCCAAGGAAACTCACCTACTGAGCTGACTCAAGATGATCGTGGTGCTACGACATTACCAGATGTTGAGGATATCAACAGAGATAACACTATGAATACCATAGATAGTTACTTTGAATATGATATAGATATTTATCCAGGAATGGATGTGACTAATAGCGATTATATTTTTGATACTAAAGAAGTGCAAACCACTTTACCTAATGGTAGCACTATTGATACTCGATGGATACAGTTTAGGGTTCCTTTAAACGATCCTAATCGAGAAGTTATAGGAGGTATCAATGACTTTAGAGCGATACGTTTCATGAGAATGTATCTCACAGACTTTACTCAAGAAACCTTATTACGTTTTGGATCCATGGATTTGGTACGTGGTGATTACCGTCGTTTTACGGCAACTTTAGAAGAAGATCTAGATGACCCAAGTGATGATGTAACCGTGTTTGAAGTAGAAGGAGTGAACATTGAAAACAATGAATCTCGAGAGCCTATCCCTTATCGCTTGCCACCAGGAGTAGAACGTGAAGAGTTAAGAACACAAAACCAAAACATAAGACAGAACGAGCAATCGCTTGCGCTTAGAGTTTGTGGTCTGGAACCAGAAGATGGTCGTTCTGTATTTAAGAATATTAGAATAGACATGCGACAGTATGAAAACCTTAAAATGTTTGTTCATGCAGAGTCGTTATTAAATGAAGTTGCTATTGCAGATGATGAGCTTCAAGCCTTCATAAGAATAGGTGTGGATTATACAGATAATTACTATGAAATCCGTATTCCATTAAAACCTACTCCGTTTGGAACCACTGTTAGAGAGGAAATCTGGCCTGCGGCAAATGAACTCAATGTAGATCTCTCTGTATTACAAGCTGTAAAGAACGAGGTGTTAGGAAGTGGAACTTTAAGCATATCTGAAACAAATTTCTTCACAGAAAACTTAACACCTATTCCATCCACAGGTATTGCTACAGAGCAAATTTATGGGATTAAAGGGAATCCTAACTTTGGTGATATACGCGCTATGATGATAGGTGTGCGCAACGCGACTACAAATAATATTTGTGGAGAAGTATGGTTTAATGAAATGCGATTATCGGGCTTAAAAAATCAAGGTGGATATGCTGCGGTAATGAATATGGATGCAAACCTAGCAGATTTTGCCACCGTTAGTGCCACAGGTAGAAGAAGTACCATAGGTTTTGGAGCCATAGAGCAAGGTCCTAATGAACGGTCTAGAGAAAATGTGACTCAGTATGATGTTACCACTAATATGAATTTAGGTCAGTTATTACCTGAAAAATGGGGTGTAAAATTACCCTTTTCATATAGTATAGGAGAAGAAACCATTACCCCACAATTTGATCCTCAATTTGCAGACATTGAACTACAAACACGATTAGATAACGCTGCAGATGCTGATGAACGTGATGCTATAAGAGAACAATCAGAAGATTTTACGAGAAGGCAAAGTGTTAATCTTATAGGTGTGCGTAAAGAACGAACCGGAGACGCTAAACCTATGCCTTATGATATAGAAAACTTCACATTTTCTGGATCCTATAATCAGACCGACCAGCGCAATTTTGAAATAGAAAAATTCCAAGATCAATCAGTTAATGCTGGAGCTACTTATAACTATGCTTTCCCTAAGGCAGAGGTAGAACCCTTTAAAAAACTCATAGGAGATAATAAATATTTAAAGTTTTTAAAAGACGCAAATGTGAACCTGTTGCCTAACAGCTTTGCAGTAAGCGGTAATATATTAAGACAGTATAACACTCAAAAATTTAGAGATCTTCAACTGGATACTAATCCTGTAGATATAGATATGGATGGTGAGCCAGATGCGCAAAACATTACTTTAGATCCTTTAACTAATCGCAACTTTACTATGAACCATCAGTATGCGATTAACTGGGATATTACTAAGTCGTTACAGGTTAACTTGTCTGCAAACAGTGATCGCGTGATCCGTAGTTATATAAATGAAGATGATTCTATAGATGAAACTTATGGAATATGGACAGATTTTCTAGATGAAGGTGTGCCTAACTCACACTCGCAGCAGTTGCAAATGACTTATAAATTACCGCTCGATAAGTTTCCTTTTTTAGCTTTCGCGAAAGCGAACTACACCTACACAGCAGATTTTAACTGGCAGCGTAACTCACAACAGTTTGCCCAGCTAGATGATATTCCTAATATAGGGAATACCATACAGAACTCAAATACACATAGACTTAACACTACTCTAGATTTAGATAAGCTTTACAAATATGTTGGGTTAGAGAAAGTAAAATTTGGTAGAACAGCAAACAAAGCAAGAAGCCGCAATAATACAAGGTCTCGTAATAATAAGTCAGCTACTCCTAGTAAAGGTGGTAAAGAAGAAAAAGATAAAACACCTAAAGAAAACTTTGGGAATAAGGCTTATAACACATTAATAGGTATAGCGACTTCTATAAAAAGAGCACAAATTAATTATCAAGAGAACCAGGGAACCTTCTTGCCAGGTTATACTCCAGCGATAGGTTTTATAGGAACATTAAAACCTACCACAGGATTCACATTTGGGTCACAAGCAGAAATTAGAGATCTAGCAGCGAGACGTGGCTGGTTAACATTATTCCAAGACTTTAATCAACAGTATAGTGAGGTAGAAAGCACACAGCTGGATATAAATGTAAACGTAGATCTTTTAAAAGATTTAAAAATAGATCTAGTAGCAAACCGTGCTTATCAAGAAACTTATACAGAGAATTATCGAGTAGATCCTGAAAACTTAACCTATCAGTCTTTAACGCCTAATACTTTTGGTAACTTTAGTATTACCACTAATATGATAGGGACAGCTTTTAATAAGAGCACCATAAATGAGTCTAAAAACTTTGAAAACTTTAGAGCTAATCGCCTAGTCATTGCTGAGCGACTAGCAAGAGAGTTTTATGGAACAGATAATTATGCCCGTGACCCTATAGATAACTTTCCACTAGGTTTTAGTAAAAATAGTCAAGATGTACTCTTGCCAGCATTCCTTGCGGCTTATGAAGGTAGAGATGTGAAAAAGCAAAAAACGGGTGCTTTTAAGGATTTTGCACTTCCTAACTGGACTATTAAGTACACCGGATTAATGAATTTGAAATGGTTTAAAAAGACCTTCCGCAGGTTTTCTATTAATCATGGATATAGATCGAGTTATACCATTAATCAGTTCCAGACTAATTTAGATTACACCGCAGGAAATAGAAGCCTTGCTTATGCTGACCAAAGCCCTAGCGCCTTAAACCAAACAGGTGATTTTAAATCTAGAAACTTGCTCTTTAATATTAACCTTTCAGAACAGTTCAGTCCATTAGTAAAGTTAGATTTTGAAATGAAAAACAGTGTTTCTATCGCTGCAGAGTGGAGAAAAGATCGTGTCGTTTCACTAAGTTTTGATAACAACTTGCTTACTGAGATTAATGGAAATGAGTTGATACTAGGACTAGGTTACCGTATTAAAGATTTAAAGTTTAAAACTAATGTTGGTGGACGCAGTAAAATCATTAAAAGTGATTTAAACATGCGCTTAGACGGTTCCATTAGAGATAATGTTACTATCGTTAGATATTTAGACCTGGATAATAGTCAGGCTACCGCAGGTCAAACGATTTATGGTCTTAAATTCACTGCAGACTATAACTTGAGTCAGGCATTTACGGCTATTTTCTATTATGATCACACCTTCTCAGAGTTTGCTATTTCTACGGCATTTCCACAAACTACTATACGTAGTGGAGTTACGTTGAGATATACCTTTGGTAATTAGTAGAAAATGATGCTGTATGTAATGGAGAGAAATCTTAAATTTACAGCACTTAAATTAATATTATGAATATCCCAGCACAATTAAAATATACAAAAGATCATGAGTGGATCCTTATAGAAGGAGACACGGCAACAGTAGGGATTACTGATTATGCGCAAAGTGAACTAGGTGATATCGTTTATGTAGAAGTAGAAACGGTAGATGAGACACTAGACATGGAAGAGGTTTTCGGTACCGTAGAAGCCGTTAAAACAGTCTCAGATTTATTCTTGCCACTTACTGGTGAGATTACTGCTTTTAATGAAAAGTTAGAAGAAGAGCCAGAACTGGTGAATTCTGATCCTTATGGAGATGGCTGGATGATAAAAATGACGTTTACAGATGCGGCACAACTAGAACAACTCCTTAGTGCTGATGCTTATAAAGAACTTATAGGTGGCTAAATTTTTTTACTGGTTAGCACCATTGTACACCAGCTTGATTATTTATTTTTCAATAGGTGACAGTCCTGCTCCACCGGTAGATATAGACCATATAGATAAAATATACCATGCTGGCGCCTATTTTATAATGGCGTTATTGTGGTATTTTTTCTTTTACAGTCGTTTTTTAACACAGCAAAGTCATTTTAAATTTACCTGGAGCGATATAGCTGCTTCATGGTCTAGAACTATAGCAGTTGCAGCAGCTGTTTTAAGTTTTACAGTCGGTGTTTTGATAGAGTTTGCTCAAGAATTTATTTCAGTAAATAGAACTATGGATTTTATGGACGCTGTTGCAAACACTAGTGGCATTATTCTTGCTATTTTATTATTGTGGTTCATCTCAACAAGATTTAACACACATTCATAGAAAAACCTGTACATAGGTATAAGTTTTTTATTTATTTTTAGCCTTCAAATTGATTACATCATGGAAATTAAGAAATCAGAGTCAGCAGACTTAAGAAAGAACATCCGCCTTTACGTCCTTATGGGGCTCGCGTTTATGTTATTATTATCGTGGCAAGGTATTGAATATGAGACTAAAGAAGTTACTGAAATAGAAGAGTATATAGAACCTGTAGCCTTTGTGGATGAAGAAGAGGTGCCTATTACCATGATGATGAGTACGCCACCGCCACCACCGCCACCGCCACCAGCACCAGAGGTAATAGAAGTTGTGGAAGATGAAAAGGAAATAGAAGAGGTGATTATAGAAAGCACTGAAACCACTGAAGAAGAAGAAATCGTAGAAGTGGAAGAAGTAGCAGAAGAAGTAGGTGTGGTAGAAACTATCGCTGAGGTACCATTTGCTATCATTGAATCTGTACCGGTTTATCCTGGTTGTGAAAGAATGAAAACTAATGACGACCGTAAGAAATGTATGAACGAGAAGATCAAAAGATTTGTAGATAAAAACTTTGATACAGGTCTTGCCAATGAATTAGGTCTAGAAGGTCGCCAGAAAATTACCGTTCAATTTAAAATTAATTCAAAAGGTAATGTAGTAGGTGTACAATCCAGAGCACCTCACCCTAGATTAAAAGAAGAAGCTGCCGATGTTATCAATAAGCTTCCTAAAATGACTCCAGGTATGCAACGTGGTAAAGCGGTAACTGTAGTTTATGCCTTACCTATCATTTTCCAAGTACAAGATTAAATCGTTAGATTTATTATAACTATTTGAAAATCCGAGTATTTAATGCTCGGATTTTTTTGTGGTATGTTTCTTGAAGTGTTTCCATAATAACATAAAACCATTTATTATGAAAACTAATTCATCACATGAAGCTGCTGCAACATCTTCTAAGAAAAATCGTTTTGACAAAAAAAATGTCAACGTAAGAGTAAATCCATTTATCAATTTTCAAATTGGGTTAGTAGCTGCTCTACTACTCGCTTATGTAGTCATAGAGGTTACTACAACACAGGTAGAACCAGAGCGCATAGTTTATGCTGCATCTCCAGATCAGAATCCAGATTGGAACAATCCCGTTTTTAAACAAGTGCCTAATGAAGAGGTGAAAGAGGTAGAAAAATCTAAACCTGTTAAAGACACTCCACCAGATGTCGTTCCAGATCATACTCCAGAGCCAGACCCTACACCAGATCCAGAGCCTGAAAAACCAGTAGAACAACCAGTAAAAGGAACAGCTCCAGTAGGTAAAGACCCAGCTCCATCAACTACTACAGTAAAAGGGAATCCAGCGCCTAAAGCACCTGTTACAACAAGCATGGATGGAGTAGATTCCATGCCTTTGTTTCCAGGATGTGAATCTTTAGATAATAATACAGAGCGCAAAAAATGCTTTAACGAGCAAATGCATAGGTTTGTACAGCGCAAATTTAATACTGGTATTGCAAATGATATAGGGTTAGAAAGTGGTTCTAAAGTAAAAATCACGGTACTTTTTACCATAGATGAAAATGGAAGACCTACAGATATTAAGGTTAGAGCACCACACAAGGAACTAGAAAAAGAATCTTATAGAGTGATAAGAAAGCTGCCTAGAATTACGCCAGGTAAAATTAAAGGTGAGGCCGTGAGCGTTTATTTTGCGCTACCTATAGTTTTTAAGGTGAACAATTAAAAAGCGATTATTTTTCTAAAAAGGCTGCAGCTTGCTGTGGTCTTTTTCTGTTTATAGACTCTTATAAAAAAAGTATCTTAGCGGCTTAATTAAGCAGTAGAAATGAAGAATTTAGTTCTTATAATTAGTCTATTTAGTATGGGGTTTTTAATGGGGCAGAGTCCAGTAGAGAAATTCCCATATTTTGATGAATGTAAATCCCTGCCAGTTAACGAGCTAGAAGATTGTTTCTATAAGAGTTTATATGCGACGCTGTATAAGAATTACGAGCATCCGCAGGACTTGCCGTTAAATAGTGCAGAAAAAGTTACCCTGCGTTTTGAAGTAGATCGTGATGGTAAATTTGTTCCCATAAGATTTGATGCGGTATATGCAGAGCTTACTCAGGCTGTTAAAAAATCGTTTCACCAGTTGCCAGTAATAGGTGCGCCCACTTATAATGGAACACCTACCTACATGCAGTTTGTGCTTAGAGTACCGGTTCCTATGACACCAGACGGCTCTTTCCAGGTTTTTAATGGAAAAAATCAGGAAAATAAAAAAGCTCTTGCCAGTAGCAGTGCTTTGGATAGTATCGCTTTCGCGAAAGCGAATCAAGAATATCCAGAAATCAAATCAAATCAGTACAATGGTCAGCAGCTTAAATCAGATGGATTAATAGCCTTATCTAACCAAAGATATTATAGGTATGAAGCTGCAATGAATAGAATAGGGAATAATGCTCACACAGCGGTAAAACCTTATACTTTCTCTTATGTAGATCAATATTATGACCTAGAAGCAGAGCGAGAATCATTACTTAAGGAGCAGTCTACATGGTTAGGAAAAAAGTGGTGGAATGAGCATTTCTTTGAACTAGCAGGAGATGATTACTGGTTTGTGGTAGATCCAGGTGTAGATTTACAAATAGGAAGAGATCGTGGAGATCAATTAAATACTTTTAATAATACACGACTCGTTAACGTGAGCGGTGGAATAGGAAAGCAAATTACCTTTGGAGCTAGTATTCAAGAAAGTCAAGGTCGATTTGCCGGGTACTTCAATAGAGAAATAGAACGCCGCGCACCCGATGGTGGGAATCCAGGAATAGTGCCAGGTCGCGGTATTGCTGAGGATGGAGGAGATACTATTTATGACTATCCAGTAGCTACAGGTTATATTAATTATAAGCCTAGTAAATATTTTGACCTTCAACTAGGTCACGGACAGCACTTTATAGGTGATGGGTATCGCTCATTAGTGCTCAGTGATAACTCACAACCATTTCCCTATGCAAAGGTAAATTCTAAATTCTGGAAACTAGATTATACGGTACTCTACACATCTTTAAGAGATGTGAGATCTGCAGTTACCGGTGATGATTCTTTCCGTACTAAGTTCATGGTGCATCATTATTTAAGCTGGAATGCTACTAAAAAATTAAACATAGGACTATTTGAAAGCGTATTGTGGCAAGATGATAATCAGCGTGGTTTTGATTTTAATTATCTAAATCCTATCATTTTTTATCAAGCAGTAGAATTGCAAACTGGCTCTAGAGGTGGAAATGCCCTCATAGGAGCTACTGCAAAATATAAATTCACTGATCGTATTACTGGTTATGCGCAACTAGTACTGGATGAATTTTCTGGAGCTTCAGTGGTAAATGGTAATGGTAGTTACCAAAATAAAAGTGCCTACCAGCTAGGAGTGAAATGGCAAAATGCGTTTCAAGTTAAAAACTTAATGATGCAGGCTGAGTATAATAGAGTGCGTCCTTATACGTACAGTCATAATACAGTAGTCCTTAACTATGGAAATAGTAATCAAGCACTGGCGCACCCATGGGGCGCAAACTTTTATGAGGCTACCTTAATAGGTAGATATACTAAAGATAGATGGTATGGAAATGCTCAGTTCACTTTAGGAGAACGTGGGCTAGATATTAATGATGGTGTAGATACTGCGTTTTATGGTGGTGACATTTATGGTAGTGAAGATAACCGTATAGCTGATCTAGGTAATGAACTAGGTCAGGGAAATAGAGTTTCTTTTATGTATGCTCAGTTAGAGGCTGGATACTTAATTAATCCTGCAAGTCAGTTGAGAATTTATGGGCAGGTTATTTTTAGAGACTTTAATCCGCATTTTGAGATAGGTGGTGTTCAAGAAGAAAGTACTACCTGGTTAAATCTAGGATTGCGTACAGACATTATGAACTGGTCCTTTGACCGCTAGGCTTTTTTGTTTCTAGCTTCATATATTTTTAAGAATATAAAAGTGGACATATTCCGTGCACGGTTTTTAGCCAGTTGTGCCGTTTCTCCATGGAAATATTGATCTATGGTTTCAAACCACAGTTGTAGCCAGATCCCAAAGTGTTCCATCTCTATAGAATGGTGAACACTAGCATCTACTTCTTGATGTTTTTCTATGGGATTGCCGTAGTAGCTTTTTGCTCTGAGTAAGCTCGTCTCCCAGAAATTTGTCAAATGATCTAAGTGTTGTGGCCAGTCTAGGATCACCTCATTAAAAATAGGACCTAGTTGTGGATGGAGCCGCACTTTTTTATAAAAACTCTCTACTAGAAAACGGATTTGTTCTTTCGAATTAAGAAGGGTTGTTGAATCCATATAATTCTGGTCGATGATTAAAGTAAGTCATCATCCTTCAAAGATAACTTTTATAAAACACCTCATTTTTTTAATCAGAATCATTTTTATGAGCTATTTTTATTTTAAAATAAATAAATCATGAGCGGAATGATGGGTTACTATATCATAGGTGGAGCAGTTTTCTTGCTCAGTATGTATGTAAGTAATAAACTGAAGAGTAAATTTAAATTATATTCAAAGATTCATTTAAGAAATGGCATGAGTGGTGCAGAGATCGCTCAAAAAATGCTTGATGATAATGGTATTAATGATGTTAAGGTGATCTCAGTAAAAGGTCAGCTTACAGACCATTATAACCCTTCAAATAGAACGGTAAATTTAAGTGAGGTAGTTTATTCTGAGCGCAATGCCGCCGCAGCTGCGGTTGCTGCGCATGAAGTAGGACACGCTATACAGCACGCTACTGCTTATAGCTGGATAGGAATGCGATCTAAGTTAGTGCCTGTAGTTAAAATCGCTTCTCAATATTCTCAATATGTAATTATGGGAGGCATAGCCCTTGCAGCGGCAGCGTCTACATTAGGAAATACGGTATTGCTTATAGGTATTATCATGTATGGAATGGGAACTTTGTTTGCTTTTGTAACCTTACCAGTAGAATATGATGCGAGTAATCGAGCACTTGCCTGGTTAGAAAATGAAAACATGCTCACGCAAGAAGAGCATGCTGGTGCAAAAGATGCTCTTAAATGGGCAGCACGTACTTATCTAGTAGCTGCAATAGGTTCTCTAGCTACATTAATATATTTTATTTCGATCTTTTTGAGGAGAAGATAAAAACAGTATTTAGCAGTCATTACAAAAGAGGATGATTTATTAAAATCATCCTCTTTTTTGTTTTTCATCAAGGCGTTCTTATGATGTATTATACCTATTTGTTTTATAATGTCGTTAAAAAGAAACTATTTATTAAGCCTTTATAAATTCAATTTGGTATTAGTTCTATAAACTCAGTGGATTGTAACCTAGGTAATTTATTTCGCTTTCGCGAAAGCGAATTCCGTAATCTTTTAACTCCTCTAGAATAGGTTCATAAATTTCGGCCGTGATAGGTATTTGAACTCCAGGTTTAGTAATCACTCCATTTAGTATTTTAAGAGCTGCAATGGCTACAGGTAAGCCCACCGTTTTTGCCATAGCAGTTTGCAGGTGTCCATCTCCTAGACAAACCATAGTGCTGTCTATTTGTTTTTTCTCACCGTTAAGTTCATACCCAAATTTGTGATACATCACAATCATATCTTTTTCCCCAGCTTTTAAGGTCCAAGAGTCTTCAAGGATTTTTTGTAAAATTTGCGCAGGCGTTGCTTCTTTAAGCTTCACCTTTTTAGTGGTACTAAATAAGTCTAGTTCTAGGAGCTTATCCCACATGATGTCATCTTGATCTACCTTAAGCACATGGCGCATTTTAAGCTCTACAGAGTCTGTAGGTGAGTAAGGTAAAAAACTGTTTACAAAGTCGCGGTAGCTCATGTTTTCAGAGTCTTCTATGATATAGGTGTCATCAGTCATACCTAGTTGAACAAACATATTCCAGGCTTTACTGAATCCTACTCGACGCATGGTTCCTCTGTAAAGAGTAAGGATGTCATCTAGCCCATATACTGATCGGTATTTAAGGCTATTACGGTTTGCAAGAGCTTCAAAACGGCCATAACCTTCTACATCCAGAAACTCGGTTCTTCTAAAAAGTTTATGATATGGAATGTATTTGTACTTTCCTTCTTGTATGAACTTTGCTGCTCCACCTTGTCCAGCAGTTACCACGTTGCGAGGATTCCAAGTAAATTTATAGTTCCATAAATTATCATCACTCTCTGGTGCCACAAGACCACCAGTAAAAGATTCAAAAAGTAACATTTTACCACCTTGATTTCTTATACGGTCTATCACTTGCATAGCACTCATGTGATCTATTCCTGGATCTACACCTATTTCATTCATGAAAACTAGGTTTTTTTCAATGGCTTGATCATTTAAATCTTCCATCTCAGGACTTACATAGCTTGCAGTAACCATGGATTTTTCAAAAGCGATGCAATCTCGAGCTACCTCTATATGGAATCGAGCGGGCAGCATGGAGATCACTATATCAGCTTTTTGAATATAAAGCTGTCTCTGATCTGCATTAAAAATATCGAGTTCGACGGCTTGAGCACACTTATGATTTTGACTCAGGAACTTTGCTTGTTCTAAGTTTTTATCGGCTATGAGAAGTTGTAATTTTTCTTGTTCTGATTTTTTTAAAAGGTAGTCTACTAAAACTCCAGTAGATTTACCAGCTCCTATAATCAGTATTTGACGCATATCTGTTGTAATTTTGAAGCAATTTAATGGACTTCTCAGAAATAGATAAGTAAATGGATAAAAAGTTATTGATAACAGGATGCATATTTGCGCTTATGGCGGTAGTTTTAGGAGCCTTAGGTGCTCATGCTTTAGAAAAAGTTATTACAGTAGATCAATTAAAGAGTTTTGAAACCGGTGTACGTTATCAAATGTATCATGCTCTTGCACTTTTAATAGTTGCCGCCTTACCTATGATTAGTTCTACTGTTAAAAAAGTGTTGTTTTATCTATTTACCACAGGAGTGATTTTATTTTCAGTGAGTATTTATTTGCTTTCTACAGCGAGTGTGTGGGATATGGATTTTAGCTTTTTAGGTCCAGTTACACCTGTAGGTGGTTTACTCCTTATCAGTGGTTGGGCATTTCTATTGTGGAAAATAATTTCAAATAAATCTAGTAATAGATAGTCAGTGCCAGATAGGATTTCTATTTTTGCAATCTAAACCTTAGCTAAAATAAAAGGATAATTATGGGTTCAAACACCTTAGTTACGAAATCGATTTCGTTAGAACAATGGGGAATTAAAAATTCCAAAATTCATTATCAACTACCTGCAGCAGAGTTGCAGCATATTACGGTAACAAGTTATGGCGGTAAAGAAACCGCAAATGGAACGCTTGCGGTAAACACTGGAGAATTTACAGGACGCTCACCTATGGATCGTTTTATAGTAAAGGATGAGGTGACCCAAGATAAAGTATGGTGGGGAGATATTAATATTCCCTTTGAACCAGCAAAATTTGATGCTTTACTTACTAAAGTTACGTCTTACTTAGATGGTAAGGATGTTTATGTAAGAGATGCTTATGCTTGTGCACATCAAGACTATAGACTTAATATAAGAGTGATTAATGAGTACCCATGGTCTAACATGTTTGCCCATAACATGTTCTTAAGACCAGAAGAAAGTGAGTTAAAAGACTTTAAACCAGAGTGGACTGTGATTAATGCACCAGGTTTTATGGCTGTTGCTGCAGAGGATGGAACAAGACAGCACAACTTTGCTATATTAAATTTCTCAAAAAAAATAGCCTTAATAGGTGGAACCGGTTACACAGGTGAGATTAAAAAAGGAATATTTAGTGCACTTAATTTTATTTTACCAGTCTATAAAGACACATTGCCTATGCACTGTAGCGCAAATGTGGGAAAAGATGGTAGTACAGCCATCTTTTTTGGTTTAAGTGGTACAGGTAAAACTACGTTATCTACAGATCCAGAACGCGCTCTGATAGGAGATGACGAGCATGGATGGACTTCAAATAATGATGTCTTTAACTTTGAAGGTGGTTGTTATGCAAAAGTGATTAATCTAGATGCAGACGGTGAACCAGAGATCTTTAACGCAATTAAGCCTGGAGCTATCCTAGAAAATGTGATTTTAAATCCCGATAAAACCGTAGATTTTAAAGATACCAGCATCACTCAAAATACAAGAGTAAGCTATCCTATACACCATATTGAAAATATTAAGGAGCCATCAGTAGGGAATAACCCTAAAAACATTTTCTTCCTCACTGCCGATGCCTTTGGGGTATTGCCTCCTATTTCTAAATTAACGCCAGGTCAGGCAGCATATCACTTCATAAGTGGATATACTGCAAAAGTAGCAGGAACTGAAGCTGGAATTACTGAGCCTGTTCCTAGCTTTTCAGCATGTTTTGGAGCGCCATTCATGCCGTTGCACCCTACTAAATATGCAGAGATGTTAAGTGCAAAAATGAAAGAAACAGGTGTAAATGTATGGTTAGTAAATACGGGCTGGACTGGTGGACCATATGGAGTAGGAACACGTATGAAATTGAAATACACTAGAGCCATGATTACCGCTGCTATGGATGGTAGTTTAGAGGCGGCAAATAAAGATAACTATCACGTTCACTCTGTTTTTGGTGTTGCTCAACCGCGCACTTGCCCTAACGTACCTACTGATGTATTGAGCCCACGTACCACATGGAATAATGATGAAGGTTATTATAAAACAGCTTCTAAGTTAACAAATGCTTTCAAGAATAACTTTAAGAAGTTTGAAGAAAATGCCTCGCCAGAAATCATGGCTGGCGCACCACTTAAGTACTAGTTATACCTATTTGTGTTTGGTGTAAATAGGCATTTAATGACCTGAAATTAATACACAAATTTGAGCAATAAAAAAGTCCCTGTTAAAAGGGACTTTTTTATGTTTTAGGATTACGCTTTCGCGAAAGCGTAATTCAACAAACTATTTTAAATCTTTAATATAATTTTCAATAGCCATAGTCATAGAAGGAGACTCTGGAGTAGGTGCTTGAATATCAATCCTTAATCCCATTTCTTCTGCGGTCTTCATGGTAGTATTACCGAAAACGGCAATACGTGTCTTATCTTGAGTAAATCCAGGGAAATTCTTAAACAAAGACTCTATTCCACTAGGACTGAAAAACACTAAAATGTCATACTTTACATCTGCAAGGTCAGATAAGTCGCTGATCACTGTGCGGAAGAATGTACCTGTAGTCCACTTAACACTTAGAGCGTCCAGCTGTTCTGGAACTTCGTCTTGAAGTTTATCAGAACTAGGAATAAGGAACGTCTCGTTTTTATGTTTTTTAATAAGTGGGATAAGCTCTTTAAAGGTGCGTTTCCCTACATAAATTTTACGCTTACGATAGACTACATACTTTTGAAGATAGTAAGCCACGGCTTCACTTTGACAAAAATATTTTAAAGAATCTGGGATTTTATATCTCATTTCTTCAGCAACTCTGAAAAAGTGATCTACACTATTACGACTCGTTAAAACGATCGCACTGAACTTACTGATATCTATTTTTTGCTCGCGAACTTCTTTTGCAGGAACTCCTTCTACATGAATGAACGAACGGAAGTCTATCTTTACCTTAGTACGGTCTACTAAAGTTTGATAGGGTGAATTTTCCATTTTAGGTTCAGGTTGAGAAACTAAAATTGTCTTCACTTTCATAGGCATACTTTTCTTTATTAGTAGGTTCTTAACAGCATAAAATACTTATATAAAAGTAGATAGGGTGCTGTTTCGAGCGTGCAAAGATACAAAATAAAATAAAAAGCATGGTTCATTAAGCTCTTAGAATAAGTGTAGAGGATAATAAAGTTATATGCAGCAAAAATGACTAGGCTTATCAAGCTCGCTATCCATATTAATGCTGTTGTTTCTGGGAAGACATAGAAAATAAAAACGTTGAGAAGTACTAAAAAAATACCTAATACGGCTCGATAAGTGTTGCGGTGATATTCTATGAGTTCTAGGATCTGGTTAAAACCCATAAGTGATGCGATTATCATAGATAAATAGCGTTTTACCAAGAGAAAAATAGAAACACCAGTTAGAATTAAACTAAAGTTTTTAAAATTTAGAACTTTAATATCATAGACTTGAAGTAGTTTAAGAACCCATAGGGATAGACCTATAATGTACACTATGACTGCTACTATTCTTAAAAAATCATTGGGATTCTCATTACGCGATACTTTAATGTATCTATCGCTAACAGCGGCACTTAGTAAATGATGGAATTCATTTCCATATATCCATTTTACTATGGCTAGCAGTAGAAGGCAGCTTGCTAGAACTATAGTAATCCAGTCATTTGAATAAAGAGATCTTTCTATTAACTCCATGAGATTGTAAAAATAAGTTCTTTTGTTTTGCGTTAGTACAGCTAGGCTATTAAATTCATTATTTTTGTCGTTTATGGAAAATTCATTAGTAATCATACCTACTTATAACGAGAAGGAGAATATAGCTCTTATGATAGATGCTGTGCTTTCCCGTTATAACAGTGCGCATCTCGTGATTATAGATGATAATTCACCAGATGGTACTGCTGCTATTGTTGAGGAATATCAGTCTCAGTTTCAAGGAAGATTATTTTTAGAAAAACGAAATAGTAAACAAGGCTTAGGCACCGCATATATTCATGGGTTTAAATGGGCTCTTCAAAAGGGTTATGAGTATGTATTTGAAATGGACGCAGACTTCTCTCATAATCCAGCAGATTTGATAAAGCTTTTTAATGCTTGTAAGAATGGAGCAGATATGGCTATAGGAAGTAGGTATGTAAAAGGAGTAAATGTAGTGAACTGGCCCATGTCACGAGTGCTGCTTTCTTATGGAGCTTCTAAATATGTAAGATGGATTACTAGAATGCAAATTCATGATACTACGGCTGGTTTTGTTTGTTATAAAAGCAGCTTGTTAAGTAAATTTAACTTGAATAAGATTAAATTTGTGGGCTACGCATTTCAAATAGAAATGAAATTTAAAGCGTGGCTTCTTAAAGCTCATATCACAGAGATCCCAGTGATTTTTACAGATCGTTCAAGGGGAAAGTCTAAAATGAGTGGCGGTATTATTAATGAGGCCGTTTTTGGGGTGTTAAAAATGAAAGTGAGCAGTTTATTAGGGAAACTAGATATATGAGAAAGACATTAATAAAGAACGCTAAAATTGTAACAGATGGTGTTACTCGAGTAGGAGATGTTCTTATAGAAGGTGAAATCATTAAAGAGATTGATGATAGTATAAGCGCAAAAGATGCTAACACTATGATCATAGATGCCGAAGGAAACTATCTCTTACCTGGTGTGATAGATGATCAAGTACATTTCAGAGAACCTGGATTAACTCATAAAGGTAATATAGAGTCAGAAAGCGCTGCTGCTGTTGCCGGTGGAATAACTACATTCATGGAACAGCCTAATACAATTCCACAGGCTACTACCATTGAAGAGTGGGAAAATAAAATGACTATTGCTTCAAAGACGAGTTATGCAAACTATGCGTTCTTTTTTGGCGGGACTAATGACAATCTGGAAGAAATCCTAAAAGTAGATAGTGCTCGTGTTCCTGGAATAAAATTATTTTTAGGTTCTTCTACAGGTAATATGCTCGTAGATGATCAAGAAGTTCTTAAAAAAATATTCTCTAATGTAAAGTTGAGAATAGCATTACACTGTGAAGATGAAGCTACGATAAAAGCAAACTTACAGACTGCAATAGATACTTATGGCGAAGATATTCCTATGGATCAGCATCCCGTTATACGTAGTGAAGAAGCGTGTTATTTAAGTAGCTCAAAAGCCGTAAAACTTGCCAAAGAAACTGGTGGAAGAATTCATGTTTTTCACCTTTCTACTGGAAAAGAAACCTCACTTTTTGATAATAAAAAACCGATAATAGAAAAACAAATCACCGCTGAGGTGTGTATCCACCATCTATGGTTCAGTGATGAAGATTATGCAACTAAAGGTTCATTAATCAAATGGAATCCTGCTGTAAAAACAGCAAAAGATCGAGAAGAAATCTGGAAAGCCCTACTAGATGACCGTATAGATGTTATTGCTACAGACCATGCGCCACATACTGCAAGTGAGAAATCTAATTCTTATCTCAACTGTCCTAGCGGTGGACCATTAGTGCAGCATGCTCTACCAGCTATGATGCAGTTTGTGTCTCAAGAAAAAATTTCCATAGAAAAAGTAGTAGAAAAAATGTGCCATAATCCAGCATTACTGTTTGATATTCCAGATCGTGGTTATATACGAGAAGGTTATAAAGCAGATCTGGTTATCGTAGATCCTAATAATCCATGGACAGTTACTAAAGAGAATGTTATAGCAAAATGTGGCTGGTCACCATTTGAAGGTGTTACATTTAATAGCCGTATTACACATACATTTATAAACGGTCACTTAGCTTATAAAAACTTTAAAGTAAGTGAAACTAGAAATGCTCAAGCTCTTAGATTCCAGCGATGAGAATAGCAGCAGTCATTTTACTCATAGTCGTTTTAGGAGCATGCTCTGGTGTTCAAAGAACTCCTCAACCAGATCCGTTTTTTGATAAGGAAAAAATGGCCTCTGTCATGACCGATGTTTATTTAGTAGAAGGCGCCATGACTGCAAACAGAAGCTCTTTTATAAACCTAGGCCTGGTGCCTAATGCTTATATCTATAATAAGCATGGTATAGATAGTATTTCTTTTAAGAATAATTTTAATTACTACTCAGACCGTCTGGAAGAGTTTATAGAAGTACTAGACATCGTAGATGAAAATCTTATGATAGTAAGAGATAGCATTAATAACAGGCAGGATCATTTAAAGCCTAAAGAGGTTCAATTAGACTCAGCAGCAACAGCTCGTAAAGTACGCCAGCTAGACACCACTAGGTTAAGAAGGTTGAACTACTCTATAGAGCCTAAGTAATAGTTACTTACTCGTTTAATAGTTTCAGGAATAGAGGAATACTTGAAATTTACAGCACTAGTGATTTTACTACCGTCATAAATACTATGTGTGGTTAAAGACTTTACAGTGGCTCTTTCTAGACCTCTATTAAATCCTAGCCAGTGACCTATTTTTCTAGCTCCAGAGATGATATATAAAACCCATTTTGCTATTTTAATTTTAGGAGGATTCTTGCCCAGGTTTTTACTGATCTCACTAAGAATCTTTTTATACTTATAAGAAGATTGAACTAAGATAAAGCGCTCATTTTTAATATCAGACTTCATTAACTCGATCATAGCTGTAGTGACATCTCGCACATCTATAAAACCACTAGAACCATCTGTATAAAAGGGTTGTTTTTTTAAGGTTTGAGAAAATAATTTACCAGAACCACTATTCCAGTTTCCTTCACCTAGAATCACACCTGGGTTCACTATAATTACTTTTAAACCTTCTTGAGTGGCACGCCACGCCTCCATTTCTCCACCATATTTAGAGATTGCATAATTACTGTTTTTAGCATCTAGATTAAAAAAATCTTCCTCATTGATAGCCTTGTTACCTATGGGATCACCTAAGGTAGCAATACTACTTACATAACATAGTTTTTCAACATTGTAAAAGTGCGCTACATTAATGACGTTAGAGGTACCGGTAACATTTACGTTCTTCATGTTCCAGAATGGTGCGCCGTCTATAATAGCCGCACAGTGATATACTTGAGTAATACCTTGCATGGCTTCTTCTAGACTAGGAATTTCTAGAATATCTCCTTGAACCCATTCTATTTCATCCACGAGCGCATCTTTTCCAGCACCATAAGAATTAAAAATAGCACGTGTTTTATCGATACTATTAAGATCTCGATATAAGGCTCTTGTAGGTATTCCGCTTTCGCGAAAGCGATATAACAAATGTCCTCCTACTAGACCAGTGCCGCCAGTTACTAAAATCATAATGTAAAAGTACGTAAACCACAGTTGAATTTCTCTTAAAAGTGCCGTAAAGCCTATATATTTGCAGCTTAAATATTATAAAATGGCTTACAACTTTGCAGAAGAACTGAGATGGAGAGGAATGATACATGATATCATGCCTGGAACTGAAGAATTGCTTCAAGATGAGGTAGTGACGGGTTACATAGGTTTTGACCCTACCGCAGATTCTTTGCACATAGGCAGCATGGTGCAAATCATTTTATTAATGCACTTGCAACGTGCTGGACACAGACCAGTAGCTCTAGTAGGTGGCGCAACAGGAATGATAGGCGATCCATCAGGTAAAAGTGCTGAGCGTAATTTACTAACCCAAGACATTTTAGATAAAAATATCGCTGGTGTAAAATCAGTACTTTCTAGATTTATAGACTTTGAAAAAGGAGAAGACGCTACTCGTGCAGTTTTAGTAAATAACTATGACTGGATGAAAGATTTCAGCTTGATTGATTTTGCTAGAGATATCGGTAAACACCTTACCGTAAATTATATGATGGCTAAGGAATCTGTGAAGAAAAGAGTTTCTGGAGAAGGCGACGGAATGAGTTTTACAGAGTTTACCTATCAGTTATTTCAAGGGTATGATTACTTACACCTTTATGAAAATATGGGTTGTAAATTACAAATAGGTGGTAGCGACCAGTGGGGAAATATCACCACTGGAACAGAATTAATACGCCGTAAAGCTGGCGGAAAAGCTTATGCATTAACAACTCCTTTAGTTACTAAAGCTGATGGAACAAAATTTGGTAAAACAGAATCAGGAAACATCTGGCTGGATGCAGATAAAACCAGTGTGTATAAATTTTACCAGTTCTGGATTACCGCTACTGATGAAGATGCGGTGAACTGGATTAAGATTTTCACCTTTCTAGATCAAGAAACTTGTGATGCCTTAATAGAAGAACATGCCAAAGATCCAGGTTATAGAAGTCTACAAAAACGCCTCGCCGAAGAAGTGACCGTTATGGTTCATGGTCGTGATGCCTATGAAACAGCTGTTGAAGCTTCTAAGATTTTATTTAGTAAAAAGGTAAGTCCAGAGCAGTGGAATAAAATGGATAGCGCCACGTTGCTAGAAGTTTTTGACGGTGTACCACAAACTACCATTTCAAAAGAAGCGATTGCTACTCCTGTAGACATGGTGACTTTTTGTGCAGATGTAACAAAATTCTTGCCTTCTAATAGTGAAGTACGTCGCGCGCTTAAGGAAAACAGCCTGTCTGTAAATAAGAATAAAGTAGCTGATGATAAAATGATCTCTACAGCTGATATCATCGCTGGTAATATGATTCTATTGCAACGTGGTAAGAAGAATTATTTTCTAGTGATTGTGGAGTAAATCACTCCACCGCCATAAGATTACAACCTCTTATATCAGACTGGTCAAAACGTCCTAGGACTTGAAAAGTGCCGTCTAGCATGACTTTTCCTAAATCTTGTGTGGCTATAAAGGAGCAAGAATTATAGTTGGCGAGATCTATAATATTGAGTCCGCCAGTTTTTGAGGAATCGAGTAGGCTTAGTGGGTCGTTTGTATCTCTTGTTAGAACTTTCATCCATTGAGGCGTGTTGAAATGGATCCCGTCACGAGCATAAGCTTGCGATAGGAGTTCTGTCATACCGTACTCGCTTTGTATAGACGCTTTCGCGAAAGCGTTATTTAAAATACCGTGTAATTCTTCTTTAATGATTTCCTTGCGCATGCCTTTCATGCCACCAGTTTCAATGATAATAGTTTGTGGCAGTTCTTGAGGAAATTGCTCAGCCAGTTGCAGTAGGGCAAAGGTGACGCCTATGAGAAGTACTTTTTGGTTATTCTTTTTCAGTTCTTTCAGTACGGTAGCAAGTTCTTCTATGTTATTTAAATAAAAGCCGCTCGATGGGTGATTACTTTTCTCAATCCAGCGCTGTGCCATATAGACTAGAGAAGAACCGCTGCGTTCTAGGTAATGTGGTAGTAATGCAAGAACGGCATAGTCTTTATGGTTTCCATAAGTCCATTCAAAACTCTGGTCTAAACTCTGGTTATAAACACTTAAATCATGCACATGATGTTGAGAGGTAGTCATGCCTGTAGTACCGCTACTGGTAAAGGTGACTTGTGGTTCAAGATTATGGATAAGGACTCGATGACTTTTAAAGAAAGAAATAGGTAAGAAAGGAATCTCGTTAATGGATTGTGGATCTGTTTTCCCTAACAGTTTACAGTATCTTCCATAAACTTCATTATGTTCCAGTTGATAATGAAAAATGGCGAGTGCTTTTTCTTCAAATTCAGTGGTGTTTTTTATGTCAAATATGGAATTAAACAAGGATCAGATTTTAAATCAAAAGTAAATAAAAAAGCGCCGCAGTAGAACTGCAGCGCTTGATTTATAAAAGATTTATAGTTCTTATTGAACTACTAACTTTCTAGTTTGTGAATTTCCTTCTTGTGAGATTTTTACAATGTAAAGACCAGCATCTAGTGAAGAAACGTTTAGTGTGTTAGTTACACCACTCTTGTTGATAACCTGTTGTCCTAAAGCTGAGTAAATGATTACATCTATTGCATTTCCATTTTCAACAGAAAAGTTTAATGTAGTTCCGTTTAATGGATTAGGGAACATTTTTACACTATTCATAGTGAACTGGTTGTTAGATAATGTGAAGTCATTTGCAGCTCCAGGAGTTCCTAAGTCACCAGCACCATAAGTACTTGTTGCTGGTCCCCAATTTGCTCCTAGATCATTATCTGTTGCATTATATTTAGATAGTGCTAGCTCCATGCTTACTCCATTACCGTCAGGGAATGTAGCACCGTTATCCCATGATACTTCATCGATCACTGTTCCACTACACTGAATAGATATTTCATCTGATCCATTTCCTAAGAAAGTAGAAGTTCCATCATATACATAAGCTGGTGTGATTCCTCCATTTAGATTTGTATCTGCATTTGCTACAAAAACGGCATATCCATTAGCAGGAACGATTACTGAAGTAATGATTGTAAAGTTTTCTGCTGAATTGGTTAAATCTACAATCTCATAGCCTAGCATATCTATAGCTGTGTTTGTAGTGTTATAAACTTCAAAGTATTCTCCTTCATTATCTGCGGCTGCACTTGGGTTTTGCATGATCTCAGTTAGTATAATGTCTCCTGGGTTTGCACAGGTTACATTTGCTAGACATGCTGGACTTGAAATATTACGGTTTATGCTACAAGAGCTGTTTGCAGGATCACCCGTTACAGTAACTGTAAAGTCTACACCTTCAGTTACACCTGTGATAGTGATTTGACCAGCGGCAACTGTAGAAGGATCGTCTCCACCTACGGTTCCATTTCCTGCTGTATCGATAGTGTAAGTGGAAGTTCCACCTGCCGTATAGTCTATAGTAACGTCATATAAGTCAACTCCAGAAGTTGATGTCTGACATGTTTCAGTGATAGTTCCTAACTGCAAGTCACATGGGAAAGAAACATCAAAGCTTGTGCTGTCAGTAGCAACTACTGTTGTTCCATCTAGCATATCTACGGTTACTGCATAAGTTACTCCATCACTTACGCTCACAGCAAATGGTGAAGTAGCGTTGCTTGTAGCTGTTCCATTTACAGTAACTGTAAAGGTTCCTCCTGCAGGTAAGTTTAAAGATGTCCATGTTACGTCTACACTAGTCGTTCCACTAGGTAGTGTGCTTCCATTATTAGGTGAGGTAAGAGTAATAGTAGGGTTAGTGTTTGCTGTAGCAGAATAAGAACCTGTTCCTACGATCGTTTCAAATGTTGTTGTACCACACTGATTGTCTAGAGAGTTAGGAGCTGTAGTGGTCCAGTTTGCTTGATTAAAAGTAGCGTCAGGACCTGTTCCATCTACTCTTTTTGCATAAGAGTCTAAATATTCCCAAGTTTCTCCTGTTCCATCTACCTGTGTTCCATAAGTGTCAATAACCGTCATAGAAGTGGTTTCTATAATGCGAATAGCATCATCACCATTATTATTTGCTGTATTAGCTACTTGATAATCGGCAGCTGCAATTCCTGGGAATTCAGCATTAAGAGTAGCTTCTGGTCCTGAATAAACATAAACAAATGAGTCTGTTCTAGTCCCAAAAGGGCTTAAGTCAAAACCAGATCCAAACGTACCACCATTAGCAGATTTTTCCAGAGTAAATTGAGTGAAATCTACAGTTCCATCGGCATAGATTTCAATTAGCTTAGGTGTTCCACCACTACAAGTACCATCTACTATAGAGGTAATTATAGGTTGTTGAGCAAAAGAAATTGTTGCAATAAATAGCATTGCAATTGAAAAATAAATTTGTTTCATCTTTGATTGTTTTTTGCAAATATACGGTATTTAAAACAGCTGTTACGTTGATATTAAGCTATTTAATGTTAACATAACATAAGTGTTTGCGCTCAGAAATCTGAACGACCTAATGAACTAAAAATTAATCGATAACAATCTTAGAGATGTAATTTGTGCCTTCTCCTTTTATGTTGAGAACATAAATACCTGAATTTAGAGCACTTAAGTTTATTTTTTCTATGGTATCAAAGTTAGATTTGTGCGTAAAAACTAACCTACCATTGAGATCGTGAACGGTTAATGAAGCACTTTTAACGCCTTGTTCAGAAACTATAGAAATGATACCTGATGTAGGATTAGGGTAAATAGTAAACCTTGAGGAGTTTAGCGATGTTATATTTAATGGTGGTGGCGTATCAAAAGCCTCTATTTGATCAAAACGACTGTCCACGCTACCAGAACTTGCGCTATATCCTAAACCTCTATTTGCAAAAACTTCCCAAATTCGATCTTGATTCAATCCGCCATTTGCAATCATGTCAGCTTGTAAAATAGCATCTCTTCCATCTACAAAACCTGGATTGCAGGGTTGTAATTTTAAACCATCCATTACTAATTGCATGACTATATTATTACCACCAGTTCCATTATAAAGGTCAGGATCAAATCCATAGTCATCTATAAAACGCCAGGATAAATCCCATAATATACTTGCCCAAATAGATCCTACGCCATGAGGTACTGTGAAGTTAGTGTTATTTGTGTCACCGAAACTCACAGGATTTACAGACAGATTTGTGCTGTAAGGAAAATTTCTAATCCCGCCACCAGCAGTAGATTGATTAATGGCATAAGTTCCTATTCCTCTTACATCAGTTCCTTGATCTCCAGGTTCTATAGTGAGCATCAGCGCGACCCAATCACTCCAGCCTTCGCCCATTTGTTCCTCATTTATGAGACATGCAGGATTTGCTGGTCCACCTGTTAAACGTGTTGAGATACCATGGCCATATTCATGAGCAACAATACCGTTATCAAGACTACCATCTTTACGGAATAGTCCGGAATTATTAAGGTCTGCATTAATGATCGCACCAGCTTGTAGTTGACTAATTAAAGCATTCCCATCTGCCTGACTGATCATTATAGCTGGTATGGTTACAAAACCTCCATCATTTCCAGGACCCATAGTAATAATAGGTGTGTTCACATTGTTTATTACGATTACGGCTATAGCTCCTTGGTTTTCCATGGCAAGTACTTTAGTCCCAAATTGACAGTTGCCTCGACGTACTACGGCTATTTTTCCATTGATAACAGCGCCATTAGTAATAACATCGCAAGCATCAGTACTGTCGTTTGAGGAACCACCAGAGTTGTCATCTACGACTAGCTCTAGGTCACCATTTAGTGGTGTGCTAGGGTTAGGTAATGATGGTCCGAATCCAGCTGGGATTCCATTATAACTTCCAGCTAGAGGTCCATTATTAATAGTCACTGGATCTGCGCCGCCACTAGTAGGTGCGCTCCATAAAAACATGTTCATTCTAGGGTTTCCACCATCTCCAGGCGTGCCAAAGGTGGCATTGTTAAAACCACTACCATCTTGGGCATCTGCGACTACAAAATCTCCTTCTAGGCCACCGTTTGCATAATTGTTTGCTTGAAAATTTCCACTAGCTTCATCAAAACCATAATGGTACCATACATCATGCATGATATTATTCATGTAAAATAAATTTACTGTAGCTCCATCGACATTATCTTGTGCAGGGATATTTAATTGTTGTGGAAAAGAGAAATCTAGCGTTGCTCCACCGTCTGGAGCGGTTCCTAAAGTACCATCATTACCATCAAAATCTTCTTGGGCATAAACATTATTGCCTCGAGTAATCGAAAATTCAAAACCTGTAGCGCCGTCTGTATCATGCCAGCCATAAGGAGACGCAACTGGATCTGAAGGATTCATGACTATAGTCTCGTTTCCATGATTAGGACTTTCTATAGGGATTTTATAAACATTATATTGAGGATTGCTCATTAAAGTGGTGGCGTTTTGAGCAGCTGCTTTTTGGAAAGAAAACCTGTTGTCTTTATGATCGTGAACTGTTGCAAAACGTTCTTCTTCTGAAAAATTACAGGTTAAGACCAGATCTTTTACCTGCAATAATTCACCCGTTAATGCATCTACATAGAATAAATACATGTGATGATGATCTATAGTTTCAAGATAGACTTCCCAGCTTAATGTTAATGATTCTTCGGTTTCAAAGTAAATAGGTGTTACAGTAATCGCTTTACGGGATAAAGATTCGTTTGTAAACTGTAACGCATTATCTACTGAAGAGGTAATGGGCTCTAAACTTCCTGAATAGTTTAAGTTATGGGCACTTGCAGCTTGTTCTATAGCTTGTAAAGCGTTAATACCAGCGGTAGTGCTGTTTATTCTAGAGCTTATATTTTTTTGAAAAGAAAGACTGGTATGCAGTACCTGATTATTATTAATCACAAAAACAGATGAACTATTATGAACCTCAATTCCTTCATAATACTGGGTCATATAAACGGTGTGTGCTTTTAAGCTTTGTGAATAAGAGCTAGAGCTCACCTTTAATTCTGCAATATCTTGTATGTTAAAGTTGTATTTCTCCTGGTGGTCATTTAAATAACCTGTAGCAATAGTGCTGAAATCTTGAGCAATTAAAAGCAAACTATGGAACAACAAGGTTAGAGTAATAGCATTTTTAGTGTTCAGTCTTTTCATAAGGTTCACAAGATAAGGAAGGAATTTCATAATAATATCACAAACAAGCGTTTAAGTATTAATAGGTTTTAAGGTCTCGCTTTCGCGAAAGCGTTATCTAAAAAATCAATATTAAACAGGACTTAACTTTAAGCTAACAATCAACTTACTTATATTTTAGAGAATCTTGCTAACTTAGCGACTTACTTTATACTAAGATGAAAGACGCCAAAGCAAAAATATTATTAGTAGATGATGAGCCAGATATTCTAGAAATAGTAAGTTATAATTTAAAGAATGAAGGCTATCAAGTTTACACCGCAGAGAACGGTAAGGAAGGTGTTCAAAAGGCTAAAAAGAAAAAGCCAGACCTTATCATACTAGATGTAATGATGCCTATAATGGATGGGATTGAAGCTTGTGAGCAAATCAGAAAAATACCAGAGCTAGACGGCACGATCATCACTTTTTTAACAGCACGTAGTGAGGATTATTCTATGATTGCCGGTTTTGACGCTGGAGCAGATGACTACATAGCTAAACCCATAAAACCTCGAGTTCTCGTCTCTAAAGTAAAGTCTCTTTTAAGGCGTAACGTCTCACCTAAATCAGAAGATGGTAATGTGTTAAAAATAGGAGATTTAGTGATAGATAAGGACCAGTATAAAATTACCTTTAAAAAAGAAGAAATAGTTTTGCCTCGCAAGGAGTTTGAATTACTATCCCTATTAACTTCTAAGCCTGGTAAGGTGTTTAAAAGAGAGGAAATCCTAGATGTAGTATGGGGAAATGATGTTATAGTAGGCGGTAGAACTATAGATGTGCACATTAGAAAGCTCAGGGAAAAACTAGGAGATGACAGCTTTAAAACTGTGAAAGGTGTAGGCTACAAGTATGTCAAGTAATATTTCAAAATCTAAACGTAGTTATCGGTTTGCGCTCAGGTCATCTTTTTACATTTCTGTAGTTTTTGGAGCTCTTTTAATTGTATTTCACCTTGTTTTTAACTTAAAGTTCCAGCAATGGTGGCATGAACTTCTTATGATTTCACTGTTATGCGTGAGTTCCTTTCTTATTATACAGCATAGAGTACAAAAGTTCATTTATAAACGCATTAAAAAAATCTATGAAGATGTAAGTCTTTTAGAATCAAGCCATTTTACAGATCGTGAAATTGCTACAGATATGCGCAGCCTTACCCAGCAAGTAGAACGATTTGCAAAAAATAAAAAGATAGAAATTGAAACGCTTAAAGTGCGAGAGGCATATCGCAAGGAATTTTTAGGTAACATTTCTCATGAACTTAAAACGCCTTTGTTTACTGTTCAGGGCTATATAGATACTTTAATAGACGGTGCTCACAAGGATAAAGAGATACGTAAGAAGTATTTACAGCGTGCTCAAAAAGGTGTAGAGCGATTAACCTATATCGTAAAAGATATGGACATGATCACTAAACTAGAGGTAGGAGATATGTCTCTAGATGTTTCTGAGTTTGATATGGTAGAATTAATTCAGCAAGTTTTTGAACAGTTTGAAATGAAAGCTGCCAAAAAAAATATCTCTCTAACCTTTGACATGGATTATGATGAGCCTATTTATGTTCTTGCAGATCAAGATCGCATACAGCAAGTTGTTACAAATTTAGTAGTAAATTCCATAAAGTATGGTAAGCAAAACGGTACTACTGAGATCTCTATAGAGGATCTAATAATCAATAAAGTGATTGTTAGAGTCACAGATAATGGCGAGGGAATTAAGAAAGAATATATACCACGTTTATTTGAGCGTTTCTTTAGAGTGGATCAAAGTGGATCTAGGCGTGAAGGTGGTTCAGGTCTAGGACTTGCCATTGTAAAACACATTGTTGAAGCACATAATGAAAGTATTTATGTGGACAGTGAACCTGGTATAGGATCTGAATTTTCATTTACTCTAGAAAAAGTGTCTTCTAATATTGAAAATATAGAAGTAGATGTTGAAGAGTAAATACTTTTAAGCCCTTGAAAGCTATTAACACGATCTAATTCTTCTATTTTAAATTCATCTTGAAAAGCAAAAGGAACTATACCTTGATCCTGTAGTGATTGTGCTAAATACTCTTGTTCAAACTGCCCAGGAGTAGGAATGAAAAACGCTTTCTTTCCTAATTTATGCAAATCCATAATAGTGGTGTAGCCACTGCGACACAACACCATCTCACTGCGGTCTAGGGCTTTTTGCAGTCCTTGAGTAGAGAGGTAGTTATAATAAGTAATGTTACCTTTTTTTTCCATCACTTGCTGGTTTTCAACTTTGCCTGCTATAAAAAGTACCTCACCTTTAAATCTTTTAACTTCTCGCAATAGTTTGTGCTCTAGAATACCACGCTGTGGTTCAGGTCCAGAGAGTAAAACCATTAAATTATATTTCTTTTGAGGAGTGCTGTTTGCTTTAAACCTACTCAACGGGCCTAAATAAACTTTTAAAATATCAGCATCAGTATTATGAGATAGAAGTCCAGATAAATTATGAGTGCCTTCTACATCTGGAATCCAGCACTGATTAAATTTTTTAATAAAATGTAAATGTAGATGTGTACTTAACCATGTAGTTGCTCCAGAGAGTACCCTTAATTGATGCGTGATGATAACACAGGGAATTATTCTATTGTAAAGCCCTAAGCGATTATCTGAGATCACACCATGTAAGTTGTGTTCTTTAATTAAGGATTTAAGTATGCTGTGTTCCTTTCTTATGGCATTCCATATTTTAGGAGAATCTTTGAGCATTTTAAGCTTAAATGAGGAACCATTTTCTGGATAACTAATCCCATAACCAGGTAATTCTAAAAAATGTTGCTCTGGAAATTCTTTTTTTAATAATTCAAGAGCCATCCCATCGCTTGCTATGATAGGCTTGTCGCCATTTGCAAGGATTGCATTAATGATAGGAATGCAACGAGTCGCATGACCTAATCCCCAATTTAATGGTGCAACCAGAATGTTTTTAGATATTTGCATGGCGCAAAGATAGGTATCGATGTTACTTATAGGCTTTACGCTTAAATTATCCATCTATTAAATAATTGTATTGGGATCAAAGAATAAACTAAAAAGATTTAACGAAAACGAAACATTCGGTAACGTTATACAGCCTACTCGTGAAGAGATGACTACTAACTTTAAGTGGAAAGGAAAGTGGTCTTCCTTTTTTAAAAATGAGAACCCTATAACACTCGAGTTGGGTTGTGGTAAAGGAGAGTACACCATAGATCTCGCTCGCAAGTATCCAGATCGCAATTTTATAGGTATCGATATAAAAGGTGCACGATTCTGGCGTGGTGCAAAAACAGCGCTAGAAGAAGGATTAAACAATGTAGCTTTTTTGAGAACTCAAATTGAGCTTGTAGAATATGCCTTTGCTGCTCAGGAAATAGATGAAATATGGATTACCTTTCCAGATCCACAAATTAAATATAAACGTACCAAGCACCGCATGACTAATCCAGACTTTCTAGCGAGTTATAAAAATATACTGGTAGAAGGTGGTTGTGTAAATTTAAAAACAGATTCTGAGTTCATGCATGGTTATACCTTAGGACTTCTTCAAGGTAGAGGAGAAGAGATATTATATGCTCATCACGACGTTTATAAAAACACAGAAGCTCCAGAGGAAGTCATAGGAACTCAAACTTTTTATGAAAAACAGTACCTTGAGAAAAATAAGGCGATTACTTATATTAAATTTAGACTGCGTTAAATGTTTACACTTCTACACTTTGTTTTTGGCTTTGGAGTCGGTTTTATAGGGGTAATTCCACCAGGATTACTCAATTTAACTGCAGCAAAAATAAGTGTGAAACAAAGCCGCCGTGCAGCCTTAGTATTTGCGATAGGAGCAAGCCTTATCGTTATTGCTCAAGTTTATGTGGGCGTTTTTTTCTCTAAAATACTTAATGATAATCCAGAGGTTTTAGTGACCGTAGAAAAATTTGCAATAGCTGTTTTTATAGCCTTATCCATTTTCTTTTTTATAAAAGCGAGATTAGATAACGCACCAGAAATAGAACCCGTAGATAAGTCAGATGTAAAGCTGTTCAGTCAGGGAATTATCCTGTCTGCTCTTAATATTTTCCCCATTCCGTTTTACATAGGGTTTAGTTCTTTTCTGGCAGCACGTGGGCTTTTTACTTTTGAATATCCCATGGCTCACTTGTTTATCATAGGAGCTTCCTCGGGAACTTTTATGATGCTGTTTGCTTATATTAAATATGTGAAAAAATTTGGTTTTGACAGTCACACTTTTGCACGTAAGATTAATTACATCTTATCTGCATTAACACTCGCCATTGCTTTATTCACACTAGTACGTATTTATGAAGTCTTCTAGTGATTTTTTTGAGCGTGTTTTTACCGTAGCAAAGCAAATTCCTCATGGCCGAGTGACCAGTTATGGTGCAATAGCTAGATATTTAGGAACGCCACGCAGTAGTAGAACTGTAGGTTATGCCATGAACGCGAGTCATAATGATCCAGACATTCCTGCACAACGAGTCGTGAACCGCAATGGCTTGCTCACAGGTAAACATCATTTTCAAGGGACTAACTTAATGCAACAGCTACTAGAAAGTGAAGGTTTGACCATAATAGATGATCAAGTTCAAGATTTTAAAACTGTTTACTGGGATCCTAATATAGAGTTACCGCCGTTCAGTGAATAGAAGATGTCTTTTTTATTTCGCTTTCGCGAAAGCGGAATTCTTAACAACACATTATCAGTTTCCTATTTAGATCGCTTTTAAGTAAGCCAGTTGCTGCTTATCTTTGTAGGATTCTAAAGAAGTTATGAAAATAGAAAAACAACAAGTTCTTAAAGCGCTAGAAACGATATCAGTTCCAGGACAAGGACAGAATATGGTAGAAAGCGGTGCGATTAAAAATGTACTCGTTTTTGGTGATGAGGTGGTGGTAGATGTCGTTATCGATAATCACAGTTTACAAGCCAAAAAGAAGACTGAAGTTTCCATTTTACAAGCCATACATAAAGAAGTGTATCAAAAGGCTCAAGTAAAAGTAAACCTTAAGGTAGAAGCACCAGTTACTCAAAACAAAGCTCCAGAAATTAAGGGAAAACCCATTCCTGGAATCGATAACATTATAGCAGTAGCCTCTGGAAAAGGTGGAGTAGGGAAATCTACAGTGACCTCAAACCTTGCCGTTTCGCTTGCAAAAATGGGCTTTAAAGTAGGTCTTCTGGATGCTGATATTTATGGACCTAGTGCTACCATCATGTTTGATGTGGTAAATGAGAAACCACTTTCTGTAAATGTAGATGGTAAGTCTAAGATGAAACCCGTAGAAAGCTATGGAGTAAAGATCTTATCTATAGGGTTTTTTACTCAACCAGATCAAGCGGTGGTATGGCGTGGCCCTATGGCTGCTAAGGCGCTTAACCAAATGATATTTGACGCCGCATGGGGAGATCTGGATTTTCTAGTAGTGGATTTACCACCAGGTACTGGAGATATTCACTTATCCATCATGCAGTCCTTACCATTAACAGGAGCGGTTGTGGTAAGTACTCCACAAAATGTCGCCCTAGCTGATGCTCGTAAAGGTGTAGCTATGTTCCAGCAAGAAAGTATTAATGTACCTGTTCTAGGTATCATAGAAAATATGGCTTATTTCACGCCACCTGAATTACCAGAAAATAAATATCATATTTTCGGTAAAGACGGAGCAAGACATCTTGCCGAAGATTTAGAAATTCCATTCTTAGGTGAACTACCTTTACTACAATCTGTAAGAGAAGCTGGAGATGTGGGAAGACCTGCCGCTATGCAAGAAGGAACTGAAATAGAGACTGCTTTTAATGATATTACTAAAAATGTAGTGGAGCAAACGGTACGTCGCAACAAGGCATTACCACCTACTAGAGCTATAGAAATAACTACCATGGCAGGTTGTAGTGCTGTTAATAAGAAGAAATAATGACTGGATTAGAACTTAAAACAGCTGTAGAGGCTGGACTTGAGGAAATACGACCGTTTTTACAACGTGACGCAGGTGATATAGAACTCGTGGAAATAAGAGATGATAAGCATGTAACTGTACGACTACTAGGAACCTGTGTGGGATGTCATGTAAACCAAATGACACTCAAATCTGGCGTGGAACTTACTATTAAGAAACACGCCCCACAAATAGAAACCGTAGTAGATATTTCTGGTCAGGATTTAACAGAAGAATATCGAGATAGTATTGAGTTGTAGTTTTTGCGCTACACTATAAAAAAACCGATTCTCATGAATCGGTTTTTTTTATGCTGGAACTTGACTTGAGTTTTTAATTTCACTTAAAATCCCATTAAATAGTTGTGTTCTAGATTCTAAGGATTTTTGAGCAATTTGTGCAGCTTCTTCCCATTTTTTTTCATCTTCACCACACAACAGCGCCACCATGTGATGAGCCATAGGTCCGTGCTCATCTCCATCTAGTTCTATGTGGCGTTCAAAGTAATAGGTGATAGGTTTTAAGTCGCATTCTAGACCTGAGCCAGATAACCCTTGTATAATTTCAGTAAACATTTCTGGAATTAAATCTTCTCTTCCATAAGTAAATGCAGCTGCTATTTCATGCTCTTTTCCATTTTTAATAATAGTAAACGTTAAGTCTAAAAACTGCTTTACGTGAGCTGGTAAATCACTCAAATTTATAGACTCAAGAATATTTTGAGCATCAATAAATGTTTCAATTTGCTTTATTGTTTTGCTAGTGTTAAGACCCATGGCTTCCATAGCATTTAAGTACATTTCAAAGTGACTTAACCTCTTTCCATGTTGATCTAGATCTGTTTCCTCAGCAAGAACTATTTCATTAATAAGATATCGCAAATCTGGATTTCCTACTGGTTTCCATGGAGTTGAGGTACAGGTAAGGCTGCTTTGGAGCTGTTTGAGCAAGGACATGAAATCCCATACTGCATAAATATGAGAACTCATAAATGTTCTTAAATCATCACTGGTCTTTATGTTTGAATAAAGTGAATGGTGCAGCAATTCATGTCGTGCAGGCGCAATAATTTCTAATAACTTTTCGGTATTCATTCTAGTTCTTTTCTTGGCTATAAAAATAATTTAAGGCTTTCATTTAGACTAAATTATGTTCAAGATTAACCTCAGATTAACGTAAGTCGCTTTATAAAAGAGTTTTTTTCTCTTAAATGTGGACGCATAAAAAAAGGTTTGATAATAACTTATTATCAAACCTTGAATGTAATTTTGTTAACTTCTATTTTCTAGCTGAACGCATTCTCACCAGTAATATCCAGTCCGGTAATCAGTAAATGAATATCATGTGTTCCTTCATAAGTAATCACACTTTCTAGGTTCATAGAATGGCGCATGATACTGTACTCACCTGTAATTCCCATTCCACCTAAGATTTGTCTGGCTTCACGAGCTATATTAATGGCTATTTCTACATTATTACGTTTAGCCATAGAGATTTGGGCGCTTGTTGCTCTACCTTCTTCACGTAGTACACCTAGTCGCCATGCCAGTAACTGAGCCTTTGTGATTTCAGTAATCATCTCAGCGAGTTTCTTTTGTTGTAGCTGGAATCCAGCGATAGGTTTCCCAAACTGGATACGTTCCTTAGAATATCTAAGTGCGGTATCATAACAGTCCATGGCTGCACCTATGGCGCCCCAAGCGATCCCAAAACGGGCACTGTCTAAACAGCTTAACGGAGCACCTAAACCACTGCGGCCCGGTAAAATATTTGATTTAGGAACTTTTACATCTTGGAAAATTAATTCTCCAGTAGCACTAGCTCTTAATGACCATTTATTATGGGTCTCTGGTGTAGAAAAACCTTCCATACCACGTTCCACGAGAACACCATGGATGCGGTCATTTTCATCTTTAGCCCATACTACAGCAACATCACAAAACGGACTGTTTGAGATCCATAGTTTAGCACCATTTAAAATAACATGATCACCAGCGTCTTTAAAACGAGTAACCATACCGCCAGGATTAGATCCGTGATCTGGTTCTGTTAACCCAAAGGAACCCATAAACTCACCAGTAGCGAGTTTAGGTAAGAACTTTTTCTTTTGTTCCTCAGTTCCATACTTCCATATAGGGTACATTACTAGAGATGATTGAACAGATGCGGTAGAGCGCACTCCACTATCGCCTCTTTCTATTTCTTGCATGATCAGTCCATAAGAGATTTGATCCAGTCCGGCACCACCATATTCCTCAGGAATATAAGGCCCAAAAGCACCTATGGACGCAAGTCCAGGAATAATACTTTTAGGGAATTTTGCATCTTGTGCGGCTTGTTCTATAATAGGAGAGACGTCGCGCTTTACCCAAGAGCGAGCGGCATCACGTATCATTTTGTGTTCTTCAGTTAAAAGATCGTCTAGGTTATAATAATCTGGAGCTTCAAATAAGTCTGGTTTCATCGTTTCAAACGTTTGCGTAAATATACTTTGCTTAAGTCAGTTGCTCAAAACTATACTTACATTTTTAAATAAAAATCTTTAACAAGTGCTGTGTATTCAGCTGTGTAATTATGACGGGATATTTCTATGGTTAGAGCACTTGTTTTGATCTCGCTTTCGCGAAAGCGTAATTCTATTAAACTTCTTTTTACAGCACTGTTCTCTGTTCCTTTTACATGAGTTATGCGCGCAGGAGACAATTTATAGTGAGCGGCGATTTTTAAAAAATGAGCTTCTCGATCATAAGGGATTACACAAGCAAAAACGCCATCATCGTCCAGCAGCTGATAGACGCCAAAGAGCAATTCTTCAAAAGGTAGCGCGTCATCAAAACGGGCTTGTTCTCTAGTGTTCTCCATAGCATTATCGTTTTGAATACTACTAGAATCAAAAAATGGTGGGTTGCTAATGATCAAGTCAAAAGTTTCGTCAATTTCTTCAAAATACTCTTGAAAAGTAGCATGAAAACAAAACATTCTGTCAGACCATGGGGCGTTTTCAAAATTTTCAGCAGCCTGTTCAAAAGCGTCTTCATCCAGTTCTACAGCTTCTATCTGAGCACTTGGGAATCGTTGAGCGAGCATTAAGGAGATCACGCCAGTTCCCGCACCTATGTCTAGAATGTTATAAGGAGTTTTATCCTGGCAAGCCCATGCGCCTAGTAAGACGCCATCTGTCCCTATTTTTTGCGCACAGCGGTCTTGAGCTACCTCAAATTCCTTGAACTTAAAAATACTCATAATATGGTTGTTTAAAGTTTAAAATGATTTTTGCGCTGTTTGATAATGTCAGGATTGCAAGTGGATCATTTGATCTATAATAGTTCTTGATTTTGTATACTTCTTTAAAATCAATTGATGATCGTACAACTATATTTTTAGAATTTCTAACTACTAACTACTAACTACCGAGATACATTTCTATAAGGCCGTCTGGAGTTTCTACGGTAATGGTTTTGGTAGTACGATTAACTTCTTTTATAAAATCATCGTTCATGGGAATTAAAATTTCAATACCATCCTGATCCACCTCAAATAGGGCTTGAGAGGTTGTGTCATTAACACCAGTAATCGTTCCTATGGCGCCATAGTTTACATCTACCATTTTAAAATCTATGATTTCATGAAAGTAGAATTTATTACCTTCTAGCTTTGGCAGTGCTGTAAGCGGTAGATAAAGGTCATGTTTCATCATCGCATCGGCAGCTGGCTCGTCGTCTATATCTTCAAATTTTACTCTTAATAGTAAGGATTTGTGCAGTTGACTAGATTCAATAAAAAATGGAACCAAATTTTTACCGATCTCGATAAAAACTGATTCCATTTCTGTAAAAAGCTCAGGTTCGTCTGTGTCTAGTTTAACCAGCAACTCACCTTTAAAGCTAAATTTATTTACTATCGTTCCTACGTAAAAACAATCTTTCTTACGCATGAGGATATTTTTATTCTTCTTCGCTAGAAGCATCAGCAGCATCTGTAGCTTCTTCCTCTGCAGGAGTTTCTACAACTGGTGCATTTGCAGCAATACGAGCTTCATTAACTGCTTTTTCAGCCTCAAGTGCTTTTGCAGCAGCGGCTTCAGCATCTTTTTGAAGGCCACCTGCTTTTGCAGCGATTTTAGCTTCTTTATCAGCTACCCAAGCGTTAAATTTTTCTTCCATTTGCTCTTCAGTAAATGCTCCTTTTTTAACACCACCTTTAAGGTGTTTTTTAAGCATTACTCCTTTGTATCCTAAGATAGCACGAGCGGTGTCTGTAGGTTGTGCTCCATTCTCTAACCACTGAACAGCACCATCTACATCTAGGTTTATGGTTGCTGGGTTAGTGTTAGGGTTGTAAGTACCTATTTTATCTAGGTATTTACCATCTCTTTTTGAACGTGCATCTGCGGCAACGATCCAGTAGAAAGGTTTTCCTTTCTTACCGTGTCTCTGTAATCTAATTTTTACTGGCATATCATTAAAATTTGTGGGTGCCCGACCCGAGTTATTAATTTAGGGATGCAAAAATAGGATTATTTTAATAATGAGCAGCATATCTTTTATTTTTATTTACATTTGCTCAAAGACTTTTTTTAAAATGAGATTGATCAAGCAATTTTTACTTTTGTCATTTGCGCTATTTGCTTTTACCGCATGTGAAGATAATTTAGAGGATGATAATATCCCAGCACTGCAAGCCGTGCGTAACGGTGATTTTTTTAAGTCTACTCAAATGACTGCAGTCGCAAACGCTGATGGTTCTGTAACGATCACCGGTCTTAATAGATTAGAGAGACTAGAGTTTAAGCTTGAATCTGGCACAGCGGGAACTTATCCGCTAGGATCGGGTGCGCCTAATGAAGCGATTTACTCCTTTAATGAAGTAGATGTGTTTTCTACAAATACGGGTGCAGGCTCTGGACAGGTCGTTCTTTCTTCAGGAACGCCTCCAGGAACTTTAACTGGAACATTCTCATTTGTGAGCTACTTGCCTATGAATGCTGACTCACTTTATATGCGTAAAGGAGTTATTTTTCAAGTGCCTTATGGTAGTCCTATAGGAACTGGTGGTGTGTCTAGTCCTAGTACTCTTACTGCAAGTGTAGATGGCGTTGCATTTACTCCTATTGCCGTTCTTCCAGTTAATGCTGGTGGTAGTGTATTAGTAAACGCTTCAAACGGAGCTACTTCTATTATTTTAAATTTTCCAGACTCTATTGCTGTAGGTTCTTATGCGCTTGCAGGATCTGGAATGTATACTGCGAGCTATGTTTCTGGTGGAATGTCTGTGCCGGCAGTGTCAGGGACATTAGAGGTAACAGCAGTAGATGCTGCTGCAAATTCAGTTACAGGAACTTTTTCCTTTATGACTGGTCCGCCTGACGATTTTGATATTACTGATGGGGAATTTACTATTTTCTATTAATAAAAGATACATAGATTATTTATAACCGCTTTTTTAAAGCGGTTTTTTTATTTTAAAGCTTGAGATAAATTTTCTTGCCAGAATAGTCTATAATAGCTTTAGATTTTAACAGGAAATCTGCACCCAGTAATCCTTGTATAGACCGCATCCCTTCTGCTTTTAACGCTTGGTTTATAAAGCTCATATCCATGGTTAACAGACTGCAGTTGTGATCGCTCCACATGCCCAGTTGTATGCTGTTGTTGTGAGCTATTTGTGGTGTAAGAGATCCGCTAGCTGTGCCTATTTGCTGGTTCATTTCTATAGATTCTAATTGAAATTTTTGAGCAAGTTCTCTATTAATACACGTGGCACTAGCGCCCGTATCTATGATAAATCTACCTGGTTGCCCGTTTATAAGAGCTTTGGTAATAATGTGACCACTTTTATCAGATAATCTTATGTTATGAGATATGTAACCGCGACTTTCTAAGCTTTTTCTTAACGAAAACATGTGTTGAATTTGTGGTAAATATAAATCTGCTTTCGCGAAAGCGTACCGCTTACAATCTATTATTTTTGCAGCATGATTTTTACAGACACTCATACACATCTCTACAGCGAGGCTTTTCAAGAAGATCAAGACGACATGATGCAACGAGCTATTAATGCTGGTGTGCGCCGTTTTTTTGTTCCTGCAATAGATTCTTCTTATACACCTGCTATGCTCGATTTAAAGAAGAGCTATCCTGATCAAGTGCACTTAATGATGGGGCTGCATCCTACTCACGTTAAAGAAAATTACTTAGAGGAACTGGACCATGTACAAGAAATGCTGGATGAAGAACCCTTTGTAGCGATAGGTGAAATAGGGATAGATTTATACTGGAGTGATGAGTTTAGAGAGCAACAAATGGAAGCTTTTCATACTCAAATTCAGTGGTCTATAGAACGTGGTTTGCCCATTGCTATACATTGCAGAGAGGCCTTTGATGAGGTTTTTGAAGTACTTGAAACTTATCGTGGTAGTTCTTTAAATGGGGTTTTCCACTGTTTTACGGGTAACCTAGAGCAAGCTCGACGAGCTATAGATTTAAAAATGAGTTTAGGAATAGGTGGTGTAGCGACTTTTAAGAATGGAAAAATCGATCAGTTTTTAAATGAGATAGATTTAAAACACATCGTTCTAGAGACTGATGCTCCATATCTCGCACCTGATCCATATAGAGGAAAACGTAATGAAAGTGCTTATATACCGTTAATAGCAGAAAAACTAGCCGCTATTTATAACACCAGTGTAGAGCATATTGCAGAGGTGACTACTTTAAATTCTACAAAAATTTTCGGTCTGTAAGGACTGAGATAGTTACATTTACAATTCTTAATTAAAAAGATTCTAATTGGCTCAATTTGACGACATAAGATTTTTTAATGATGCAGAGGTGAACATAGCCCTACAAAGTGCAGTGCGTCACCCTATGATTAAAACTCTATTTCAATACACTTTTAAGGATATGCCTTATGAAAAAGTAAAAGAAATAGTGCTCAATTGTAACTCGATTAATGATTTCCAAAGAGATGTGATCAGGAAAAGTGTGTTCCGTATTCTGGAAGAGAGCTCTTCTGGTTTAACCACATCTGGTTTTGAAACCCTAGATAAAGAACAACCATACTTGTATATATCTAATCATAGAGATATTATACTGGATACTTGTTTACTTAATGTAAAACTTTTTGATCACGACCTGATTAGAACCGCAAGTGCTATAGGAGATAACCTGGTGCAACGCCCATTTGTAAACGCCTTGAGTAAGTTAACTCGCAACTTTATAGTTAAAAGAGGTGCTGGACCGCGCGAGACTTTGATGAGTAGTAAGAAATTAAGTGAATATATAAAACAGCTGCTTTTAAAAGATAACCGTAGTGTGTGGATTGCACAACGTCAGGGACGTACTAAGGATGGTAATGATGTTACGGAGCAAGGTGTTCTTAAAATGATAGGACTAGCTGCTGGTGATCAAGCGGTTCATGAATACTTAAATGATCTTAAGATTGTGCCGGTGAGTATTTCTTATGAATACGATCCTACAGATATTTTAAAGGTACCAGAATTACTAGCCAAAGCTGCCGAAGAAGAGTATATTAAATCTGAAAATGAAGATTTTAATAGTATTCTTAAAGGTGCTCTAGGACAGAAAAAGCACATTCACATAGCTGCTGGGAAACCGCTCTCTTTTTCAAATGATAAAGGAGCTGGAACTAATCAGGTTCTAAAACAAATAGTAAGTGTGCTAGATGACACCATTCAGGCAAATTATAAGTTGTGGCCTACTAATTATGTAGCTTATGACCTTATTCATAATTCTAAGAAATATAAGCAGTTCTATTCTGATAAGGATCTAGCATATTTTGAGCGCCGTTTGCGTTTAAGAGTTAATGTAGAAGATGAAAAAGCCGTAGAAAGTTTTTTAATGATGTATGCAAGACCAGTCATGAATAAAGAAAAACTAGCGGTGGTAAATGAGGCCTAAGATTCTACTTATATACACGGGTGGAACCATAGGGATGATTAAAGATCCAGAAACGGGTGCTTTGCGATCCTTTGATTTCAGTAAATTACTGTATCACATACCTGAGTTAAAACACCTGGACTGCCATATAGAGACCACTTCGTTTGATAGCCCTATTGATTCATCAGACATGGACTTGAAACACTGGCGTGTGCTAGGAGATATGATCAACTCGAGTTATGATGATTATCACGGTTTTGTAGTGTTGCATGGTAGCGATACTATGTCTCATACCGGTAGTGCGCTTAGTTTTATGTTTGAAAACCTTACTAAACCTATCATTTTAACTGGTTCGCAACTTCCTATAGGTGATTTGCGCACAGACGCAAAGGAGAATCTTATCACCAGCATACAGCTCGCGGCAGAGTGGGAAAATGACGCTCCTATTATAAAAGAAGTGTGTGTTTATTTTGAATACCAATTATACAGAGCAAATCGCACGGCAAAAATGAATGCAGAGCATTTTGAAGCCTTTAGCTCTCCTAATTATCCACCACTGGCTGTTAGTGGAGTGCATTTGAATATAGATAAGCAGTTGTTATGGAAAGGTGGTCTTGATGATCACGCTTTTGCGAAAGCGAATCCACAACTAACATCATTTTCTAAGATGATTTACAGGCCCGAAATGGATTCTAGGGTTGTGGTCTTAAAGTTGTTTCCAGGGATTACAGAAGCGGTAGTGCGAGCCATATGTAGCATAGAAGATTTACAAGGAATAGTGCTAGAAACCTATGGCAGCGGTAACGCTCCTACGATAAGCTGGTTTATAGAGACATTGCGAGAAGCATTGCTGAAAGGAATCAAGGTTGTAAATGTTACACAATGTCGTGGTGGCGCTGTAGATATGGGTAAATATGAAACTAGTGTGCATTTAAAAAAGATAGGAATGGTGTCTGGAAATGATATCACTACAGAGGCTGCTCTTGCAAAAATGATGTACCTGTTGTGTTACATGCCGTCCACTGGTGATTTTAAAAAGTATTTTGAAACCTCCTTACGAGGCGAAATAAGTGTTTAAATTATCTTTGGGTTAAGATGTTTTTTTTGTAATCTTGCCCATAATTAGAGAGGTGGCCGAGTGGTCGAAGGCGCACGCCTGGAAAGCGTGTAAACGGCAACGTTTCGAGGGTTCGAATCCCTTCCTCTCTGCTGCAACCCTTTACATGTTTAAATGTGAAGGGTTTTGTTTTTTAACTGTTCTGACGGTTTAAATAGTGTTGCTTAATGTCTATTTAGTTCATTTAATCCGTTTCCTCTTTTTATTTCCATTTATTAGTGTCCGATTAAAGTTTTATCAATACTATAAAACCTACTGATAGCCTTGCTTCATAAGATTTTTCAAAAAGTACACCTTGCTATTGAAAAGCAAAAATGATACGTTATTTATGAAATTTTAAAACTTATAAAACACTGCAAT
>NZ_CBFIBE010000005.1:0-88411 GCF_965660805.1 Nonlabens sp.
AGCATCTATAGAAGTTGCTACGTTTGAGTCTCCTCTTGAATCTTCAAGGTCTATAAAATCAGACGCTGTTGCTGTTCCTGTAGTAGATGCAAAGGCATTTGTTATAGTTGCTGTAGCGCCACGACGCACTTTAATTAAGTCAGAGAAATCTACTGTACTAGCTTCATGACGTATGGTTAATCCATTGATCGTAAAATCAGACTGGTTTAAATCAGTAGGTGAATTACCATCTAAGTTACCATCTGCCTCAATACCTCTAGGATCAGAAGTTACAGCGTTATAACCGTTTTCACGTATTCCATATAAATTAGTACAAGTACCTCTATATCCTTGTGTGAAGTCAAACATGTCATCTTTTGCGTTTAATACAAAGATATTATCTGCGTTTACAGACCCACCGAAGAACTCGATCCCATCATCATCACCATTTGCGATCCAGATGTTTGATAACGTAGTTCCAGAACCTACACCATTAAGAGTAAGACCGTTATGCTCTGCTTCACCATCGATACGAGCACCAGTATACTCAATGATTACATATTGCATAGATCCAGAATCGTCTGCATCATCAGTTCCACCAAATAATAAACTTGCATTTACTTCGGTTCCAGCCTCATTACCTGTTGCTGCCTGACCTGAGATTAAAGCTTTTCCGTTTAAGATAATTCCACCCCATGCGGCTGGTGATTGTTGTGTGCTTGTAAATCTAATAGGAGACGCTGCAGTACCGTTTGCTATAAGTTTACCACCTGTTTCTACTAAAAGGTAAACAGAAGTTCCTCCTGCCTGGGCAGTAATAGTGGTTCCAGCTTCTATGGTTAAGGTTATTCCATCTTTTACAAATAAAGGCCCATTTAACACATAGGGATTACCTGCGCTTAAGGTTGTGTTTTCAGTAAGGTTTCCAGATAACACAAAGTTATCTTGAACTCCACCACCTACAATGTTAATATCATCTGTCTCACAAGACGTAAATGAAATTGCTATAATAGCTACTAATAAAAATGATAATTTTTTCATGATGTTTTAAATTAATTAAGTTCTTTTTTTAGTTGTGACAAAGAAAGAACCTAAGGTTGTAATTGATGTTAAGTGTACTTTACCAAAGTTTTAAAACTGGTAGCTGTATCCTAAGCTAATGTCAATTCCACGTTTATACTGGCTTAAGATAACGTTACCTAATCCACCACTACCTTCTCTTTCTAATCGATACTCTGGGTTCAATAGGTTTCGAGCTTTAAGTGATAGTTTACTATTCTCTGTTAAGCCTATGGAACCTATGAAGTCTAAGGTAGGAACTCCTATTTCATTAATATTCTCAAAACCTCTAGTCCCTACTGAGTAAACTCTTTCTGTAAAGTAATTAAATACTAGGGCAGTATTAATGCTGCTCTTATTTATATAAGTGTTATAATTCAAATCAAAATTTACTAAGAAAGGCGCTGCTCCTTGTAACTGACTTGTAGCATTAGTAAACTGAGCTAGTGAATTAGTTTGTTCTTGCTCACTATGAATGTATGAAGCATTTAGTCCTAAGGCAAACTTATTTGAACGACTCACATCATAACCAGCAGCTGGCAATTCCTTTTCAAATATGTTTTTGCGCAACTCAAATTCTAAACCTAAAACCGTTGCTTGATCACCTACATTCAGGTAAGTAAGTGTGTTTCCACCACTTGGAATCTCGGTACGTGCAATAGGGTTATCAATAACTTTATAGAAACCTGTTAATGAAACTAACTCACCTTTTGCAGGGTAGAATTCATAAGCTAGGTCAAAGTTTGACACCTTAGATATTTCTAAGTTTCTATTTCCTTGTGTAGCTGTACCTCCAGGATTATCATATCTAAAAGGAGCGATTTCTTTAAAACGAGGCATGATATAAGACTGGCTACCAGCTAATCTGAAAATGTTTTTATCATCCATAGAATATTTAAACCCTAAACTAGGTAAAAACAGATTTTCATTAATTTCGGCTAGTCCTTCATTTGCACTATTTGCGATGTTAGTATCGTACTCTACTTCTTGAGAAACATTTTCAAATCTCAATCCAGCATTTAGCAATAGCTTATCTGTTAAACCTTTCACATAATTACCTTGCCCTGCAAATAACACTTTATCACCTATGTAATAGAAAGGATTAAACGACTGAGGATTAATAGCACTACCACGACCCGTTTCCAGTCTAAAGTTTCCGTTATTAACATTAGGCTGATTAAAAACAGTATCTGGATTATCTATATCTATTGCGATACGAGTGTCAAACGTATGATTAAAAATAGTCGCTTGGAATACGTGGTGTGTCCATCGCACATCTCCACCTACAGTGAAGTAGTTCAAACGATCATCTTCCTCATTATTATTTAAATCATACTTTAAATTGAAGTTTGCATTATAATCGTTCTCTTGAATTTTACTGAAATATCTCTGGTTGTTACCACCAGAATCTATGTTAGGAGAAAAGAACCCATCTCTTAATAAGTATTCAAAATTTCTACGATCTGGCTCACTACCTCTTAAAGCGTTAAAAGATGCTTTAATATCTAGTTCGAGACGATCAGAGAATTCATAATGAGCTAACAACTGGTTTACAAAAAGGTTATTATCATTAGTTTGTTGTCTATTAACATAAACTAGGTCACCATCTTGCTCTGGATTATTAATACCATTATAGTCTTCAAAACTCTGTGTGTTTTTATGGATATACATGGAAATCCATTCTATATTATTCTTACCAAAATTATATTTCAAATTTCCGAGAGCTATTTGTGAAGTTTCATACTGATACTTTTCAAAGTCCTGGTCTAAGAATATTCTACCTGTACTACCCGTATTACGTATCGTACCATCTATGAATCTATACCCATTATCAAAGGTTAGTAATCCATAAACATTTAAATAATTATCCCCTATATCAAATCTTTTTCCGCCTTTTAAAGAAAGACCTAAGTTGATTAAATTATTCTGATTAGTAGCTGCTAGATTATTATCAAAACTGTAGACATTTAAGTTGTTTACTGGCAACTCAGCATCGCTAAACCCAAAATAACCTTCGCCATCTATTCCTTTAAAGTCTTCACCTAAAGTTTGCATATTTGCTCCTGTAGAAACACTAACTGCTAGATCCTTTTTACCGCTAAGACCTTTTAAATCTATATTTACGTTTGCACCTGCAACGTCAGCTCCTATTTCAGAGGTAAACACTTTATTAATATCTACTGACTCAATTAAATCTGTTCCAAAGAAATCTAGAGCTATGTTCTTATATTCTGGATCTTCAGATGGTAGCGGTAATCCATTTAAAGATGTAGAGTTATAACGGTCACCTAAACCTCTTACAAAAACATTTTTTACACCTTGTTGCTTTGATACACCACTTACCTTAGTAACCGCACCTTCAGCATCGCTCACACCTTTCTGAGAAAGCTCCTCAGCACCTATAGATTGAACTATAGTCACCGCTTTTTTCTTTTCTTCTATTAGAGCAGCGGCACTTTCACGTGTTTTAGTTACGGTAATAATTATATCATCTAGGGCAGCAGCCTCTGCCACCATAGGAACTTGCACATTAGTTGTGTTGCCAGCGGTAACAGTAACTGGCATCTCTACTGTTTGCATTCCTACAAACGTTACAATTAGAGTATGTGTACCTGGAGCGATGGAAATGGTAAATTTACCATCCATGTCTGACTGTGCACCTTTGGTCGTTCCTTTTACTTGAATAGAAGCAAACGCAACAGGCTCATCATTATAATCTTTATCTATAATGGTTCCAGCAATGGTTCCGTTTTGAGCAGATGTGATTGCAGTGATAAGAAAAAATAAAATGTAAACTAACTTATTCATTATGGGTTATTTATAATTTGCAAAGAAACGTCTATAAACTACTCTATTAGGTTATCTGAATATTAACTATATTCTATTTGATTGTTAAGAAATGGTAAATAGGAGCAACGCAATTTTATGAAATAGCCTTCTTATCTTGCAGCTTTAAACTACTACTATGAACTGGGAACACCTACTTTCTTTAAAACGCCATGGAGACACCGCACCTAGACCACGTAAATCACAAGACGAGCTACGTTTAGGATTTGAAGTAGACTACGATCGTGTGATTTTCTCGCAGCATTTCCGCAGTTTACAAGATAAAACCCAGGTAATTCCATTGAGTCAAACAGGTTTTGTACACACGCGTTTAACTCATAGTCTAGAAGTATCTGTAGTAGGTCGCTCTTTAGGACGCATGGCAGGTCAGCGCATTTTAGAAAAACACCCTGAACTCGTGGCAGCTGGTTATAAAATGCAGGATTTTGGCGCCATCGTTGCTGCTGCTTCTTTAGCTCACGATATTGGTAATCCTCCTTTTGGACATAGTGGAGAAAAAGCTATAGGTAGTTACTTTTCTAGTGGTAACGGTAAAGGTTTTATGAATACGCTTTCGCGAAAGCAGCAACAAGATCTCATAGATTATGAAGGAAATGCAAATGGCTACCGACTTCTCAATCTAGATTCTCCTGGAACTCCTGGTGGTGTGAGATTATCTTATGCAACTCTAGGAGCTTTTACAAAATACCCTAAAGAATCCTTACCATTAAAGCCTACAGATCATATCTCACAGAAGAAATTTGGTGTGTTTCAAGCAGACTTAGAACATTTTAAGGATGTCGCAGAAGAACTAGGAATTAAAAACGCAGCAGGTAGTGCTGAGCCTTACATGAGGCATCCACTTACCTATCTAGTAGAGGCCGCAGATGATATTTGTTACACGATCATAGATTTTGAAGACGGAATTAATCTAGGCTGGATTGCCGAAGATTTTGCTCTGGAATACCTCATCAATCTGGTACGTAAAAACATCAAGTCTGAAGTTTACTCTAAGCTTTCCACGACTTCAGAAAGGCTGACTTATTTAAGATCACTTGCCATCAATAATTTAATAACCGATTGTGTAGATGTCTTCATGAAAAATGAAGAGGCTATATTAAATGGAACTTTTAAACATGCCCTTACAGATAAATCAGTTTTTAAACCGCAAATAGATGACATTCTTGCTATTACCGTAGATAAAGTGTACCGTAATGATGAGGTGATTCAAAAGGAAATCGCAGGTTATAAAATCCTTACTGACATTCTACATGCTGTTGTTACGGCTACTATAAATGATCTAGAAGGTCATAAAACAGCTTATGATAAATTAATACTAAACACTTGCAGCGGCTTAAAATGCGATACAGAATCTATGTATGAACGCATGCTTAATGCCTGTGGTTATGTCGCGTCCTTAACAGATAGTCGTGCGCTACAGCTCTTTAGTGTTATCAATGGTGCGATCAAACCTTAAGTATTTATATCTTTAAAAGGTCTAAAAACAGCCTCATGAATAAAATTATAAATCTTTTCATTATCACTACTTTACTATTATCCGTAGTCGGTTGTACAAATAGTAAAGCCCCTAATGACCTAATGGAGGCTAAACGCCTAATTCATAAAGATTTTCTAGCAAATAGTCCTTTTGCTCAGACTAAAAACCTATCTAAAGAGAAACGTAAAGAACTAGGATTACCGCCTAGTGCTTATAATGAGAGAGAATGGGAACTTACCATGAATCCATCCTTAGGAATTCCTACTCCTTTTCTGGTAGAATCTACCACACCTAGTTCCTTAAGCCCTAAAGCAGCACCAGGAACTAATGCAACTCCATGGCAAGAAAGAGGTCCTTTTAATACTGGTGGTAGAACTAGAGTGGCTTTTTTTGACCCTAATGATGTAGGAGTTCATAATGGCGATGGTATAGATTATAACAGAGCATTTGCTGGTGGTGTAGGTGGTGGATTATGGGTTAATAATGATATTACTAGCGCTGCCTCGCCCTGGACTATCGTTCCAGGAGTAGCAGGTGATTTAAGTGTAAACACTTATGCCATAGATCCTAATAATCCGTTAAACATGTACATAGGAACTGGAGAACAATATGCTCAAGGTGCCGCAGTAGGGAATGGTGTTTATAAAACTACAGATGGTGGCGTTACATGGAACCAAGTAAATATTCAACCAGCTGGACCTGGAACTGTAAGTGGTGGTAGTTCTTTATTTAAATCTGGTATTTTTAATGTTAATGACATTATTATCAGAGATAATAACGGTTTGAGCGAAATTTACGTAGGTATAGGATCTATTTTTTATGGCGCGCCTAATGGTAACATAGGAAATCCATCAAACATTTTAGGAGCGCAAAATGCTGGATTATATCGTAGCATAGATAATGGTGCAACGTGGAACAGAATTGAAAACACATCCATGTCATTTAACTTTTCTGGTTTAACCCTATATGTAACACCTAATGATTTTGAAATAGGAGCAGATAATACTTTATACTTCGGTAGTATTGCGTCATCTGGTTTAGGTCAAGGCGGCGGAAGAGTTTATTCCAGTAATGATGGTATTACCTGGACACTTAATCAGGTAATACCTTCTACAGATCGCATAGAACTAGCAAGTTCATCTAGTAATGCAAATCTTATTTATGCCGCTGTAGAGGCTGCCGCTGGAGCAGATTTATATGTCTCAAATGATAAAATGGCAACTATTACGGCAATGAATGAACCTATTGATGCTGATAATGGTATTCCAGCTACAGACTTTACCAGAGGTCAGGCTTTCTATGATCTAGTAATTGAAGTGGATCCTACTAATGACCAAATTATCTATGCCGGTGGAATCGATCTACATCGCTCAGTAAATGGTGGAACATCGTGGAGTCAAATCTCAAAATGGTCTAACAGCCCTAATCTTAATAGCTTAAATGTCCCATTTGTTCATGCAGATATTCATTCCCTCACTTTTAGACCTGGAAATAATGATCAAGCCCTTGTAGGTTCTGACGGTGGTGTTTCTTATGCAAGTGCACTTTCTACAGCTTCTTCAAATCCTAATAGTATCGCAAATAGAAATAATAGTTTTAATGTAACTCAGTTCTACTACGGTGACATAGCAGATACTGATATTACAGATGGTGATGATTTTGCTGGCGGTACTCAAGATAATGGCTCTCAAATAACTAATGATGCTCCTGCAAACGGTTTAGCAACTTTCTTTGATCCCATAGGTGGTGATGGTGCTTATACTAATATAGATAAGGATGGAAATTATGTTGTTTTATCAGTTACTGGACAAACACACCTTTATGTAAATTACCCAATACCACCAGGAAGTACCATAAATAGTCTTTTTGGCACAGGTAGTTTATATGCTATTTCTCAAGGCTCTGGAGGAGATTTTATCAACGTAGCAGAGCTAGATGAAAACTTAGACTTTTTCTTTGCAAATGGTCAGACTTTCAATGGTGCAAATGGTATTCTAGCCTGTTCCTTAGGAGCTAATTCTGCAAATTGTAATACTATAACCGACTCTTCAATAAGTAATTCAAGACCTACAGCTATGAAGGTTTCACCTTTAACCACTTCTTCTTCTAGGTTATTTATAGGAACGGTAGACTCTAAATTAATAAGAGTAGATAATGCAAATACTTCAATACCTACATGGACTGATATATCGGGAAGTCAATTCTTAGGTTCTGTATCAGACATTGAACTAGGCTTTACAGAACAGGAAATACTTGTGACCATGCATAATTATGGGGTAGATAGTATATGGCATTCTACTGATGGAGGAACAACATGGACAAGTAAAGAAGGTAATTTACCAGACATTCCAGTAAAAACCATTCTTAAAAACCCCTTACTTACAGAAGAGGTTATTATAGGAACTGAAGAAGGTATTTATGTAACGGGTAACTTTAATAGCACAAGCCCTACATGGACACAAACTAACAATGGAATGACTAGCGTAAAAGTAGTGGACCTAGATTTAAGGGTAAGCGATAACACCATTCTTGCCAGTACCCATGGTCGTGGTATGTTTACAGGTAAATTTAACACACTAGGTTTTGAAGAGTCACGTAGGGCTCAAAATCAAGTAAAGCTGTTCCCTACCATAAATAATGGAACTTTATATCTCGTTTCAGATATAGAACTTAATAATACTCAAGTCTCGATCTATAATTTAAGCGGCCAAGAAGTGTATCATAAAAAAAGGACCCTTACTGCTAACCAAAAAGAGATTAGTATTAAAGATGCTGCAAGTGGTGTTTACATAGTGCGCATCGCATCTGGAAATTATCATCAAAACCTAAAAATGATCATCAAATAGATAATTTTTTTATCAATCTCAATACGGTCTCACGGTCTATTCCTGCTATTTTATGCAAGTCTGCTGTGGGACCATGTTGTATAAACTGATCTGGGATTCCTAGCTTGTAAATGTTGTTTTTATACGCTTTCGCAGAAGCGTAATCAACAATCACACTGCCTAAACCGCCTATAATCGTTCCATCTTCTATAGTGATCACGTGCTCGTGATGCTCAAAAATAGCATCCAGCCTTTCAGTATCTAGCGGTTTTAAAAATCGCATATCTACCTGTGTAATTTCAAGGTTATTATCTCTGATCAAATCATCTATCATAGCACCTATAGTACCTATAGATATAATGGCAATTTTAGAACCTTTATGAATCACTCGTGATTTGCCTATTTCAAGTTCTTGAAAAGGTACTTGCCAGTTTAAAATACGACCACGACCTCGCGGATATCTAATCGCCATAGGTAAATCCATGCCCAATTGTGCGGTATACATCATATTGCGCAACTCTATAGCGTCCATAGGTGCGGCAATTATCAAATCTGGAATACAGTTCAAATAAGCAAGATCAAAATTACCATGATGCGTAGCTCCATCCTGACCTACGATTCCCGCACGATCTAGACAAAAAATGACCGGTAATTTTTGTAACGCGACATCGTGAATCACCTGATCATAAGCGCGTTGTAAAAAAGTAGAATAGATATTGCAAAATGGGACTAGCCCTTGAGAAGCCATTCCTGCGGCTAGTGTTACGGCATGCTGCTCGGCAATTCCTACGTCATAGGCACGATCTGGCATGGCATCCATCATAATTTTGAGCGAACTTCCCGTAGGCATGGCTGGCGTGATGCCTATAATATCCTCGTTATGCTCAGCTAGTTCTACTATGGTATGACCAAAAACATCTTGGAATTTAGGAGGCAATGCACTCGTATCACTAGGTGTTAAATCTCCTGTAATTTTATCAAATTTTCCTGGTGCATGGTAACGTACTTGGTCTATTTCGGCCTGTTTTAAACCTTTACCTTTTGTGGTACGAACGTGTAATAATCGTGGTCCATTTAAGGTTTTCTGACGTTGTAATTCTGGAATTAAAACATCCAGATCATGACCATCAATAGGACCTGAATAATCAAAATTTAAAGCTTCAAATATATTGTCCTGTCCAGTTTCCTTACCAGATTTAGTTTTAGTCAGATAATCTTTTAACGCTCCTACCGCAGGATCTATCCCTATGGCGTTATCATTAAGAATGACTAATAAATCTGCACCGCTCACTCCAGCATGGTTAAGCGCCTCAAAAGCCATCCCACTAGCAATACTGGCATCTCCTACTACAGCAATGTGTTTTCTATCCATGCCTTTTAACTGACTGGCCATAGCCATTCCCAGTGCAGCACTTATGGAAGTAGAACTATGCCCTACACCAAAGGTGTCATACACACTTTCTTCACGTTTAGGAAATCCAGAAATTCCATCTAATTCTCTATTGGTATGAAAAACATCACGTCTACCAGTGAGTATTTTATGTCCATAAGCTTGATGTCCTACATCCCAAACCAGTATATCATCTGGTGTATTGAATACATAATGTAGCGCTATCGTTAACTCAGTAACTCCTAGACTAGCACCTAAATGTCCTTCTTTGGTCGCTACGATATCAATGATAAATGCTCTTAATTCTTGGGCGATTGTTTTTAATTCGCTTTCGCGAAAGCGTTTTAAATCTGCCGGAGAATTAATTTGAGTAAGTAGCATGTTAGACATGGCTCAAAGATACTTGAAAAGAACTCGAATTTGAACTTGAACTTGAACTTGATATTTAGAATATTTCAAATTTAGTTTAGGTTTCAGGTTTCAGTTCATTGATAACAACTTACTACGTTTTTACAATAGGTTTATAAACTTAAACTTAGATTTCAACTTAGACTTACATTTGTAAAATGATAGAACCCTACGACCACGAGTATTTTATGAAAAAAGCATTGCAAGAAGCACAAACTGCTTTTGATCGCGATGAGATTCCTGTAGGTGCTGTTATTGTGACTAATAACCGCATCATTGCCAAAGGTCATAACCTCACAGAAACGCTAACTGATGTTACCGCACATGCTGAGATGCAAGCCATTACCGCTGGAGCTAGTTTTTTAGGTGGTAAATATTTAAAAGATTGTACGCTGTATGTAACCCTAGAACCTTGCCAGATGTGCGCTGGTGCTTTATACTGGTCACAAATCTCTAACATCGTCTACGGCGCTAGTGATGAAAAACGAGGTTACCGTGCTATGGGAACTACCATACATCCCAAAACCCAAGTAGTTTCTGGTGTTTTAGAAAATGAATGTAGTGAGATATTAAATAAGTTTTTTGAAAGGAAAAGGAAAATGTAATTTATTCCTCTTCATCATCCTTCAATACATCAGGATTCCAGATGAAAGATTTGAGTTTTTTATGTCGGTAACGCACAATTAAAAACGCCGGCATAAGAATAAAGAATAGAAATAAAGTCGCACAGCCTACAATCTTTTGCCCTAAATAATAGTCATCTACATCACCACTGTAGATATAATAAAACCCTACACATAGCGCGATGATAAAACCTATTAGGGATATACGTAGTATTTTATTTTCCATGATATGTTATTTCAAAATCACTCCTTCCCTTGAGGAAAGGCTGCGATGGGTGTTTCTAATATAATATTAAAGCCGAAGCCTTTCCCCAATACAAAAGTAAGACTCGTAAATTACCTATAGTGTTAATTGGTACTATTCAAAATTTTCGACATTCTGTATTCCTTTATCAATATTCGATATTTGATATTTGATATTCGATATTCAAAAAACTCAAATCGTTCTCGACTTTCGCTCGAACTGGAACAAAAAATCATCGAACTCAAAGCGCTCAACTACAACGTCACCTTCAAGTTCAATTCCTTTAACTGCTCTTGATCTATAGCTGCTGGTGCATCGATCATCACATCGCGACCACTATTATTTTTAGGGAAAGCTATAAAATCTCTAATCGTTTCCTGACCACCTAAAATAGAAACTAGTCTATCAAAACCAAAAGCTAGTCCAGCATGTGGTGGCGCGCCATATTCAAAAGCATCCATAAGGAATCCAAACTGCGCTCTCGCCTCATCTGGTGTAAATCCTAAATGGTCAAACATTAAGGCTTGTAATTTCTTATCAAAAATCCTTACTGATCCACCACCTATCTCGTTACCATTCATTACTAGGTCATAGGCATTGGCACGCACATTTCCAGGATCTGTTTCTAGCTTATCAATATCTTCTGGCTTAGGCGATGTAAATGGGTGGTGCATCGCATGATACCTTTCAGTATCTTCATCCCATTCTAGTAATGGGAAATCAATTACCCATAAAGGAGCAAATACTTCTGGATCGCGCAGTCCTAGACGTTCTGCTAGTTCCATGCGCAGTGCGCTTAACTGTCCACGTGTTTTATCTGCTGGTCCAGAAAGCACGCATATTAAGTCGCCGGCTTTTGCACCAGTCGCTTCTGCCCATTGTGTTAGATCTTCTTGAGAGTAGAACTTATCTACACTTGATTTAAAACTGCCGTCTTCGTTGCATTTTACATACACCATACCTAACGCACCTATTTGTGGACGTTTTACCCAATCGATTAATTTATCGATTTCTTTACGTGTGTAACTTGCGCCGCCAGGAACTGCGATTCCTACGACTAGTTCTGCTTCATTGAAGATTTTAAAGTCTCTCGCTTTCGCGAAAGCGGAAATATCTCCAAACTCCATCCCAAAACGGATATCTGGTTTATCATTGCCATATTTCTCCATCGCCTCTCGATAAGTCATGCGTGGAAAATCGGTAACGTCTACATTCTTAACTTTCTTTAATAAGTGACGTGTCATTTCTTCAAAGATGTTCAATACATCTTCCTGTTCTACAAAAGACATCTCGCAGTCTATTTGTGTAAACTCTGGCTGGCGATCTGCACGTAAATCCTCATCACGGAAGCATTTTACAATCTGAAAATACTTATCCAGTCCACCTACCATAAGCAATTGCTTAAAAGTTTGTGGCGATTGTGGTAAGGCATAAAACTGTCCTTCATTCATACGTGATGGCACAACAAAATCACGAGCACCTTCTGGCGTGGATTTAATCAATACTGGAGTTTCCACCTCTACAAAATCACGACCTGCTAGAAAATTACGCACTTCCATAGCTACCTGTGAACGGAATATCAAATTCTCACGTACTGGATTACGACGTATATCTAGGTAACGATACTTCATGCGCAATTCCTCGCCACCATCAGTTTCATCTTCTATGGTAAATGGCGGTGTTTTAGACTCACTAAGTATATCAAGCTCTTTTACTAGAATCTCAATAGCGCCAGTAGGCATTTTATCATTTTTAGATTCGCGTTCTATCACGGTTCCTTTAACCTGAATCACAAATTCGCGACCTAATTTCTGTGCTTTTTCTATGAGGGCTTTTTCAGTGCGCTCTTCATCAAAAAGTAATTGCGTCACTCCATAACGGTCTCTTAAATCTACCCAAACTATAAAACCTTTATCACGGCTCTTTTGAACCCAGCCGGCAAGTGTTACTTCTTTATTTACGTCGCTAGCTCGCAGGCTACCACAATCGTGTGATCTATACATAATTATCCATCTATTGAAGTTGCAAAAATAAGCCGATTTTACAGATGGCAAGTAGCAATAAGACAAAGTTTATGGGCTAATTATCTCCGTACGCGAACTTTACAGACTCTTTTATAAAAACTTTAATTACTGAATTACAGTAAGTTAAGCGATTAATGTAAATTTAATGTTATCTAAATGTTGTGTATAAGTATAATTAAAGTTAAATTTGGATATCTAAAAATGACGGAACGATGAAGAAAATACTTTTTTTATGTGCACTTTTTGTAGGAGTACTAGCAATGGCACAGGACGTAAAACCAGAATTTGAAAAACAAAATGACGGAACTATTAAGGCTACCTATTTCTATTCTAATGGAGATATTGCTCAAATAGGAACTTTTAATAAAGATAATGAAAGACATGGTGAATGGATTTCATATAATCTTGAAGGTCAGAAAACCGCACAAGCCGAATATGAAAACGGAAAAAAAGCTGGCAAATGGTTTTTTTGGAGCGATGAACAACTTACTGAGGTAGATTACAGTAATAATGCAATAGTCGCCGTTAACAATTGGGTAAATAAAAACCCAGTGGCTACTAATAGACCTTAAAGAGGTGACACTATAAACTTATAAAAGAGCTGGAATAACTATCCAGCTCTTTTTTTATGTCTATATTTTTGATCTAATACCTATTTATGTTTCTAATGCCGTATTCTTAATTTGAATTATTTTTTTTGACTAGATGATAAAGAAAATTAAAGCATAGCCTAAACTACGGTTTCATTTTATTTTGAAATATAGGCGAAAAAGAAACGAATTATATGCGACATTAGGAATGTAAATTGGTATAACACTTAAAGACCATCCATCAACTGATCTAAAGATTTTAATTCCTTATGCCTAAAGGAATAATTAAAAATTAGGCTATTTAATTCTTCTTATTGGTATTATTTGCTAGTTGCCCACAAGCAGCGTCTATATCTTTACCTCTACTGCGACGCACGTTAACTATAAAACCTTGTTGTTCTAAGATTCTTTCATAAGCGTCTACGGCTTGCTTAGAAGCTTGTTCAAAACGAGGATCGTCTATGGAGTTATATTCTATAATATTTACTTTACAAGGAATCACTTTACAAAAATCTACTAATGCATCTATATCTTCCTGAGTATCATTAATTCCCTTCCAGACGACATACTCATAAGTAACCCGTGTTCCTGTTTTATCATACCAGTATCGTAAAGCGTCTTTAATATCTTCTAATGGAAACTGATCATTAAAAGGCATTATCTTCACTCTTTTCTCATCAATAGCACTGTGGAGTGATAGAGCTAGATTAAACTTAGGTCCATCATCGGCCAGTTTCTTCATCATTTTAGGCACACCACTGGTAGATAATGTGATACGTTTAGGAGACATTCCTAGACCATCATCTCCTGTAATTTTATCGATAGACTTAAGAACATTATTATAATTCATGAGCGGTTCTCCCATTCCCATGAATACTATATTTGACAATGGTCGATCGTGATAACTTCTACTTTGCTGATCTATGGCAACTACTTGATCATAAATCTCATCTGGGTTTAAGTTGCGCATACGTTTTAATCTTGCAGTTGCACAAAACTCACAGTTTAAACTGCAACCTACTTGAGAAGATACACAGGCTGTAGTTCTAGTAGGAGTAGGAATCATAACTGACTCTACGGTTAACCCATCATGTAATTTCACCGCGTTTTTAATGGTTCCATCCTTACTGCGCTGCATGTGATCTACTCGTATATGATTGATCACAAAATGTTCCTGTAAAAAAGCTCTAGTATCTTTTGAAAGATTAGTCATGTCTTCAAAATGATGCGCACCTTTTTTCCATAACCATTCATACACCTGGTTACCTCTAAAGGCTTGCTGACCTTGATCCACAAAATAAGTTCTCAATTCTTCTTGAGTATAGGATCTAATATCTTTTTTAGTAGCTTTCACAAAGATTATAAAATAAAACGCGCTGCAAAATTAGACAATCTTACAGCGCGCTCTTATGATATCAAGTTAAATTCTTATTCTTTAATAAGTTTTTCTGTAACTGATCCATTTATGGTTGTTACAGTTACAAAATATAGTCCATTTGAGACATGAGATAAATTAATCCTTTTATTACCATCATTAAACACACCAGAACTGATCATTTTTCCCGCAACATTATAAATTTGATAAGAAGCTTCTTCTTCTATGTCAAAATTAAAAATAGCTCTAGACGGGTTAGGGAACACATTAAATCTCAACATAGTAGACGCATCAGTACTTAATGTGGAGTAATAATCACCGTCATACGTTACCACATTTGTGTTATCAGGGTCTAACCAGTTTTTTAATTGTCTAGAAGCTGTACCACCGCTATTCCAGCTTGTGCTCATTCTACCATAAAAGTCAGGTTGCCCATTATCATTAGTTCCTGTACAGGCTGCGCCACCACCTAATAATTGACCTATAATTTGTCCTTGAGGATTAATTAAACAACCTCCAGAAGATCCTCCTTCAGTAACACCATAATCCCAGTTTGCAACAGTCCAGCAAGCTATTCCTGAAACAGTTTGAGCTACTGTAGATTGATCGTTACGGCTCATTTTCATAATATCACCACTAGGGTGATGCATGCTTAACTGTGATGTTGCCGGTGTTGTTGAATTATTCCAACCTGCATAATATAAATCCCAAGAAGCTGGTGGTGTCTGATTTAATTCAAATAATGCAACATCACTTGCTCCTCGATTTGCTCTTAAAACAGCACCAGAAACCACCCTTGTAGGATTAAAAGGACCACTAGTATTTGAAAAAGTGGCGCAATCTGGTGTGTTAGTGAACCAATCGAAGCCGAAGCTCCAATTACTTGCCGAATAAGAGGTTCCAGCACCATCGTTAACGTTCCCCAAGCAATGATTTGCTGTCAAGAAATAAGGAGTTCCATCTTCTCTTACATTATTCACTAGAGTACCCGTACATAATCCACCACCATTGATGATTATTCGTGCAACAGAATGTCTATAATTATTTCGAATAGTTGTCCAATCTTGTCCATTTGAAGAACCTTGATTAGGATCACACATTACGTCTACATTACAATTTCCCGACTCGTTTAACTTTAAAAAACTATCTTCTAAAGATCCGAATCCTCTGTAACCGTGAACTACTTCATCTATAGAAACACGACCTAAACCTTTTACGCTAGCCGGCTCATAATACTCTAACCAGATATCATCACCGTACACGATCCAGGTTCCCAGCACTCCATCTTCTTGATTCTCAGCACTCGTATATGGTCCTATTTTATCAGTATGTTCATTATTATATAAATATAATTCTGCTCCAGCAGGTAAGTCATACCTGTCTAAAAGCAAATTGATTGTTTTAGCGCCTGTGGAAACTATATTAAGTTGCCAGATACGATCACCATTTTCGAGCGTGGTCCATGCACCAGAATTAAATAAATCCATCGAAACGTCAATATTTTTACCAAAACGATATGGTTTCAAGAGAACATCAGCATTCTTTGTAGCATCTTCTAGTAATAACTCCTCTACATTTACAACTGGCATAACCATAGGTGCTGTGTCAGGTGTAATTCCTAATTCCCAGCTAGGTGGCGCTTTTTGATTAGACACTTGTCCAAACGCATAGCTACTGCTTACAATTAATAATATTACAGTTATAAAATTTTTCATCACTATTTTTTTAGGGTGTTTAATAAATCGCAATATAATCATTAAACATAAAAAAACCGCTTAGATCAGGTCCAAGCGGCTAAATATGGTAATAGTGTAAAACTATTGTTCATTAATCTACAATCAACATAGCGTCACCATAAGTAGAAAACTTATATTCTTCCTTAATAGCCTCTTTATAGGCCTTTTTTAATAAATCATAACCAGCAAATGCAGCTGCTTGCATCATTAAAGTAGATTTAGGATGATGGAAATTAGTGATCATCGCATTTGCAATACTAAAATCAAAAGGTGGGAAAATAAACTTATTAGTCCATCCATCAAATGGGTTAAGATGACCATTACTACTTACAGAACTTTCTAGGGTTCTCATAGTGGTCGTTCCTACAGCACAGACATTCCTCCTGGCATCTATAGCTTCATTTACCATGTCACAAGTCTCTTTAGTAATTTGAGCCTGTTCACTATCCATTTTATGTTTAGAAAGATCTTCTACTTCAACCGGAGCAAATGTCCCTAAACCTATATGCATAGTAACAGCTGTTCTTTTAACTCCTTTAATTTCTAATCTTTTTAATAAGTGTTTAGAAAAGTGCAAGCCTGCAACTGGTGCCGCTACAGCTCCTTCATTAACCGCATAAATGGTCTGGTAGCGTTCCTCATCTTCTTCTTCTACCTCACGACCTAGTTCTCTAGGTAATGGCGTTTCTCCTAGGTCTTTTAACTTCTGGCGGAATTCCTCATAACTACCGTCAAAAAGAAAACGCAAAGTTCTACCTCTAGAAGTGGTGTTATCTATTACCTCAGCTACAAGACTCTCATCATCACCAAAGTATAGTTTGTTCCCTATTCTTATCTTACGGGCAGGATCTACCAGCACGTCCCACAATTTAGTGGTAGGGTTTAATTCTCTTAAAAGAAAAACCTCTATACGCGCTCCTGTTTTTTCTTTATTTCCATAAAGTCTAGCAGGAAACACCTTAGTATCATTAGTCACAAACACATCTTCTTCTTCAAAATAATCCAGTACATCTTTGAACATTCTGTGTTCAATTTCACCAGTTTTCTTATGCAATACCATAAGACGCGACTCATCTCTATTCTCTGCAGGATGTTGCGCCACTAAATTTTCTGGAAGGTCGTAACCAAATTGTGATAGCTTCATGTATTCTTTTTAATTTGAACTTACAAATATACGATTGTGAAATAGGCGTTGTCAAGTAAATCGATACTTAAATTTCTGTGATGTTGATATTTAAGCGTTTTAAATCTTCCCAAAATGTCGGGTAGCTTTTAGAAACTACTAGAGCATCCTTAATAATTAACGGTGTTTTACAGGATAATGGTGCAAATGCCATTGCCATTCTATGGTCATTATAAGTGTCTATAACCACTGCATGATCATGTGTTTTTAATGGCTCACAGCTCAGTGTTATGCTATCATGGGTAGTGGTAATCTCGCTTTCGCGAAAGCGTAATCCCACTTCCTTCATTGCTTCTAGACGATCTGTTTCTTTAATACGCAAGGTGTGCAATCCCGTTAAATATGCATTTACACCTAGGGCGAGGCAAGTCGCAAAAATAGTTTGTGCTTGATCGGGTTCATTTACTAAATTCATGACCACGCGCTGCGCCAGCTTATCAGAGATTTTTTTTAATATTAGTTTTCCCTTTTCAAACTTAGTTTGTACGCCAAAAGCCTCATAATAATCCTTTAACTTATGGTCTCCTTGAAGCGTTTTTAAAAAATAATGCTGCAATGTTAACTCATAACCTACCTGCTGTAAAGCAACCCAACTGTACCAGTAGCCAGCACTGCTCCAGTCACTTTCCACAACTAGCGCCTTAGTTATGGCACTTTTTAATGGTTTGATTTTTATAAATTGGCTTTTTGAATCAGCTGTTTCAAGAGTCTTAGAGTTCCATAACACATCTACACCTATGGACTCTAGTTGCTTTGCTGTCATTTCTAAATAGGGTCTAGAAGTAAGTTTCCCTAACAGTTCTATTTCTAGTCCATTTTTTAAGGATGGTGCTATGAGCATTAACGCTGTAATGTACTGACTAGAAACGGTAGCATCTATTTTTAAAGAACTGCCATTAATGTGGCCGCCTTTAATATAAAGAGGTGGATATCCTTCTTTATCTACATAATTTATTTGTGCTCCTATGGAACGCAATGCGTCTACTAAAATTCCTATGGGCCGTTCTTGCATGCGCTCACTACCCGTTAAAATAACTTCTCCATGATCTTTACGAGCAACATATGCGGTAAGAAAACGCATGGCTGTTCCCGCATGACCTATATTAATGGTGGTTTCTAGAGATGCCAGTGCTTGCTGCATGTGCACGGTATCATCACTATTAGAAAGGTTTGATATTTCTAGCTCTGGAAAAAGAGCTTGTAAAATAAGCAGCCTGTTGCTCTCACTTTTTGAACCTGTGATGGTAAAAAGTGGGCTTTTATTTATTGAGTTATGATGAGCTTGCAGCAGTACATCCATTTTTAACCTTTTAACTTCTCGTTATTATGGTGTCTATCGTGATCGCGTTCTGTTTTAAGTTGGAGTTTTTTTGCAAAGGCTGTTTCTAGATCGGTTCCTGTTTGATTTGCTAGACATAGCACGACAAACATCACATCAGCCAGTTCCTCGCCTAGGTCTTTGTTTTTATCGCTTTCTTTCTCGCTTTGCTCGCCGTACCGTCTTGCTATAATACGAGCAACTTCACCTACTTCTTCCGTAAGTTGTGCCATGTTAGTAAGCTCGTTAAAGTAACGTACACCGTGGTTTTTTATCCACTGATCTACTTGCTGTTGTGATTGTTTTAGGGACATATATCTTAATTAAAATTATTAAAATCACTCTCGATTCTTACTATCCATCACAATAGTAACTGGTCCATCATTCACGAGTGCTACTTTCATATCTGCTCCAAAAATGCCTGTTGGGATGGTTTTATCTAGCTTTTGCGAAAGCGTTTTTACAAAACTGTCATATAAAGGAATCGCTACATCGGGTCTGGCGGCGCTTATAAAACTAGGTCGGTTTCCTTTTTTAGTGCTAGCAAACAAGGTAAACTGCGAAACCACTAGTGTATCTCCACTCACATCACTTATGTTTAAATTCATTTTACCGTCTGAGTCTGAAAAAATGCGCATTCCCACAATTTTATTCACAAGCCAATCGATGTCTTCTTGAACATCTTCTCCAGTAATTCCTAGTAAAACGAGTAATCCATGTTTAATACTTCCATGGACTTTACCTTCTATGGTAACACTTGCCTCACTTACTCGTTGTAACACTACTCTCATGGAGTCTGGTATTTATCTGCTCTGTAGCTATCTTCATCGCCATTAACTATTTGCACATAACTTTCATAACGGCTCAGATGAATTTCTCCAGCCTCAACCGCTTCTTTTACAGCACATTTAGGCTCTTCTATGTGTAAGCAATTATGAAATTTACAATCTTGCTTGCGTTCAAAAATTTCTGGGAAATAGCCTCCTATATCTTCTTTTTCAAGGTCTACCACACCAAAACCTTTAATTCCTGGTGTATCTATAATACGGGCGTTAAAATCCAGGTCAAACATCTCTGCAAATGTCGTAGTGTGTTGTCCTTGTTTGTGTTGCAAGCTTATCGCTTTGGTTTTTAATTCTAGTCCTGGTTGTATCGCATTGGCTGTTGTGCTTTTTCCTGCTCCACTATGGCCAGCAAACATGCTGGTTTTACCTAGCATTTTTTCTTTCACAAGTTCGATGTTTTTACCCGTTGCAGCACTAATAGGGATGCACTCATACCCTACTGATTTATATAACTGTAGTAACACACGTACTTGATCCAGCTCTGTCATGGCAAGCAATTCTTCTCCTGTTTCTGGATCTAGAATAATTTCTCCTTGCTCATCATTATAAGTATCTACTTTATTAAAAAGTAGAGTTACTGGAATTTGATATGCTGCAGCGCTCACTAAAAACCGGTCAATAAATGAAGTAAATGTAGGCGGATTGTTCAACGTGATGATCAAAAATACTTGATCCACATTTGCGGCAATAATATGGGTTTGCTTAGATAAGTTAACAGACTTGCGCACGATGTAATTATCGCGCTCCTCTATTTCATTAATGATCCCTATTTCTTCATCGCCCTTTTTTTCTATTTGAAAAATGACTCGATCACCTACCGCTACAGGATTAGTGCTTTTAATTCCTTTTAAACGGAATTTACCTTTAATGCGACAGGAATACATGGCACCATCAGTTCCTTTTACTTCGTACCAGCTACCTGTAGATCTATAGACGGTTCCTTTCATATCGCTGCGCTTAAAAAAATAAAAATAAAACAAGTCATAACTAGTATGAATAGATTCAACAGCACGTTACTTTTATTTTTCATTTTACTTTTTGATTCTATTCAAACATTTTTTGTTGATGATGAATACTTTCTTGATGAATGGCTTTATAAAACGCCTCTATAAATGAATCGCTCAAACCGCCATTTGCGCCTTGTTCTTTCATTTGAGCAAGCATGCGTTTCCATATCTCGCTTTGCAAGATAGATACATTATCCTTTTTCTTCAAGGCTCCTATATCTTCAGCTAGTTTCATGCGCTGGCTCAACAGACCTATGATTTTAGTATCTAGATTATTAATGTCTGTACGTATATGCTCTAGGTTTTCAGTTGACGTTTCATCTGAAAAGTCTTTTTTCCTAATGCGCAAATCCCGCATGATTTGAATCATCTTCTCAGGCGTAACTTGTTGTGCAGCATCACTCCATGCTTGATCAGGAATAGGGTGCGTTTCTACCATTAACCCGTCAAACCTTAAATCAAGAGCGGTCTGGCTCACGTCAAAAATCATTTCTCGATTTCCAGTAATATGCGACGGGTCACATATTAATGGCAAGTCTGGATGCATGGATTTTAAATCGATCGGGATTTGCCACTGTGGATTATTTCTATAATCAGTCTTTCTATAAGTAGAAAAACCTCTATGAATCACCCCTAAATTTTTAATGCCTTGCGCTTGTAAACGTTCTACAGCTCCTAACCATAAGGCAAGATCTGGATTTACAGGATTCTTAACCAGTACAACTTTATCTGTTCCATTTAAAGCCTCAGCGATTTCTTGAACTAGAAATGGATTTACAGTGGTACGAGCTCCTAACCAGAGCACGTCTATATCATATTGCAATGCAATTTTTACATGCATGGCACTACCTACTTCTATGGCTATTTGGAGACCTGTTTCTTTTTTGGCACGCATGAGCCATGGTAACGCAATCGCTCCTACACCTTCAAAACTTCCTGGCCTAGTACGCGGTTTCCACACTCCAGCACGTAACATACTTACATCACTATCCTTTAACGCATGCGCTGTTTCCAGCACTTGCTCCTCGGTCTCTGCGCTGCACGGACCTGCTATAACCAGTGGATGTGCAAGCTGCAAGTCATCTAACCATTTTCTATTTTCCTTAGTAATTTCCATAATTGTTACAAATTTAGCACAATGCCTGCTCAACTTGCTGGTTAGGGCACTTAATTATTCCCTTTGGAATTAGGTGAGCTTTTAATTTTCATGTTACATATTCATGGCATAGCTTATAATTTAATTACGCTTTCGCGAAAGCGTAACAAACACATTTCTTATCTTTACCTTATGTCTATAAATGTTCACAACATATCTAAGTATTACGGCAGCCAAAAGGCGCTGGACGAGGTCAGTTTTTCTATAAAAAGCGGTGAGATCGTAGGTTTTTTAGGTCCTAATGGCGCTGGAAAATCTACCATGATGCGCATATTAACGACCTACTTAAATGCAAATGAAGGTAGCGCCACGGTAAACGGGCATGATATTAAAACAGCTCAAAAAGCCGTACAGCAGTCCATAGGTTATTTACCAGAAAGTAACCCATTATATCCTGAGATGTATGTGCGGGAATATTTAGAATTTAGCGCTGGAGTTTATCACCTTAAGGATTCAAAAAACCGTATTACACAGGTGATCGAGGCCACTGGATTAAGTTCTCATGAGAGCAAAAAAATAAACCAACTCTCCAAAGGTTACAAACAGCGTGTAGGTCTGGCAAATGCTTTATTACACGAGCCACAAGTTTTAATTCTCGATGAACCTACTACGGGACTGGACCCTAATCAGCTCATAGAAATACGCCAGCTTATTAAAAAAGTAGGTCAGAACACCACTATTTTACTTTCCACACACATCATGCAAGAGGTAGAAGCGATGTGTGATCGAGTTATTATTATCAATAAAGGCAACATCGTAGCCGATGATTATTTGAAAAACCTTAAAAGCGATGCAAATCAAATTATAGAAGTAGAGTTTGATTATAAAGTTGAACCAGAGTTATTACAACAAATTTCTAAAGTACGTGAAGTAACAGAAATGATTCATGTGCCTGAGTTCACGTATAGCCTTAAATTTGCAACTCAAGAAGATATGCGTAGTGCGGTTTTTGATTTTGCACATGATAATAAATTGAAGATTCTAGCCTTGAATAAGAGAAATAAGAATCTTGAAACGATGTTTCAGGAATTAACGCAGGAATGATTTAAGTTTAAAATATCAACTCATCAGGTGAGAAAACAGGAATAGTAGAGTGCTAAAACCCTTTTTCTTTCTAGTAATAATACCATCTATACCAGTAACAGAAGCAGCACAATGAAACTGAACTGCGTCTTCAAAGTCATTGAATTTGCTCAATACCGCTGATATGAGCATTTCTTTAGAAACAGAAACAATATCAACGTCTGTTAAAAATATAGCTATTTGTTCTTTTGCAGCTTGAGACCTATTTGTTTTTTTAAGTAAAAGTAAAACGTAGTAATTGCATTATCAGAGGTGAAAAGTTTCCATTTTTTAGTTTCAACACTTTCAATAGCAAGTCTATTTAAATAATTCTGTATTAACTCTGACAAGCTCTGACCAGTATCTTTAGCATATTGCTTTGCATGTTCTATAACTGCTTTTTCAATAGTAAGTGTCAACTTTGTTTTCACAATACGTGCCTTCATAACAACGATCCGTATCTTTTAAATGTATAGCAAATACACCATCTTTGTGCATGCAAAAACCGCAACGCCTTTATTACCTCATTAAGCTGCAATACCTGGGATTCCGTTTTCATGGCTGGCAAAAACAGCCAGATGTTCCTACGGTAGAGAAAATGGTGAAACGCACGTTAAGATTTGTGCTGGATCACCCTAATTTTAAAGTACTTGCCGCTGGAAGAACTGATGCAAGAGTATCTGTTAACGAGACTTTTATAGAGTTGTTTCTAGATGGAGACGCGCTGGATCTTAACACCTTTCTTGATGAGTTCAATCTCAATTTACCTAGTGATATAAGAGCACTAGATGTAAAAGAAACCACGGCAAATTTTAACGTCATACAAAATCATAAAGAGAAGGAATATATTTATTTATTCTCGCATGGAGAGAAATTCCACCCATTTTGTGCCTCATTAATGGTGTACATGAAAAGTGAATTAGATATTCCTTTAATGCAAAAAGCAGCACGCCTTTTTGAAGGAACACACAATGTATGGTCCTACACTTATAAACCTACAGATACAACAGATACGATAAGGACTATTTCTTCCTGCTACATTGAAGAAAACAACTTGTTTACGGCAAATTTTTTTCCAGAAAAGAGTTTTGTTTTTAGAGTTACTGGAATGGGATTTAAGAGACATCAAGTGCGTTTAATGATGGGCGCTTTATTTGACCTAGGGATGCATAAAATATCTCTGGAACAGTTTAAGGAAACCCTAGATGGTAGTAAAAAAATCCATCTATCACATATCGCTCCTGCCAGTGGACTCATGCTTTACAAAATGGAATTCAAGAACTAGTTTTTAATTTGTCATTAAAAATGTCAACGCCTAGAGTATGAAAGGCGCCTAGAAAGGCCTTAAAGAATTTTATGGGATATTATTGATTTTTAATAAGTAATCTACCTTCCCAGGTTTCTTCAACATTAATAGACGCTGGAGCAGATTCTAAAATAACATCTCCATAGCCCACTATGCTACCAGCGATGTTTTGTTTTACGTCCAGTTGCCAGTTATTACTACCACGATGAAATATTTGAGCATTCTGAATTTCTAATTCTTGGGCAAACAGCTGTCCGTCTCCAGAATACCATTCTAGACCAGCATTTTCCACCTGACCACTTAGATAAAAGTTGCTCAAATTATTAGAAACCAAACGTAAATTATTGACATCTAGATCTAGATAAAAATCTCCAGTACTATTAAAATCTGACTGAAAGTTCTCTGAAAATAAGGTCAGCTCATCAAATTCTAAAACACCTATAGATCTTATATCAAATCCTGTACTGCTTCTTATTTCCTTTAATTCAGGAACAGTAACTGTAACGGTAGTTAGTTGATAATCTCTCACAAGATTACAGCCATTAGTATTTTCAATAATAAGCTCATTATTAACTATAGTAACGCTTATATCATTTATAAGATGTTCTCCTGTTTCTACCATCACTTTTTGAGTGGCGCCTTGTTTAATTTTTAAAGTAATGCGTTCTCGTACTATTATTTTTTCAAAAGGAGCTACTTCAATTTCTTGTTCCATAATGGATCCTGCGCTTTGAAAACAGTCTGGGCTATTTGGGTTATCGCATTTGCTCAACACCAGTACTAATATTAAAAACCACATTATCCTCATAATCGATATCCTATCCCTATGCTCAGCGCCTCAGCGCTTGCCGCGTGTGACTTGAGCGTTATACTTGCCAGCCAGTTATTGTTTAATCTGCGCTGTAGACCTATTCTATTATAAATAGTAGAACCATAATTTATCTCATCATATATATAATACCCTAAATAAGTCAGCACACTGGTTTTACCTATATGTAATTCATGACCTGCAAAAAGACCTACTCTAGCTGTGTTTTCCTCACCTGTGATACCGCTATTAGGAAAACTATTAGCCTGAAAATCTCTATATTCTGTTATAAAATCACTGAGCATGAGCTCTGTACCGGCATGAATAGAACTTTTTTTACTTAATCGCTTGTCTGCATAAAAACTCATGGTATAAAAAGGGAACTGACCGCTACCACGCACGTTACTTTCATTACGGCCATACCTTAACACCACATTAAACCCTATAGGTTCTGAATATTTTTGCTTTTCCCAGTTTTTATATCTTGTATTTTCAGGTTCTAGCGACCAGTTAAGGCCTAGATTAAAAAGTAAGGAGTTTGTAGAAGTGTTAGGTTCTTTAATATTTCCATTAGAGTAATGAATTAAGGTCACTCCAGCATGAACACCTAGTGCACCTATGAGATTTTCTTTGCGATAACTAGCTTGCACATAAGTAGCACTGGTTAAACGCGTTCCATAAGCAACATTTCTAAAATTAGTAACCGGATCATAAGGATTAGTCATATAAGCCACGCCAGTTCCCACACCATATTGTAGCTGCCTGTTAAACGCATAAAAGTTATAATGCGCATAAATGGCTAGCGCTTCACCTAAGGACTCATTTTTTAAATCTTGATAAGAAAAAGTAACGCCAAGATCTGGAAATCCATACAGTGATTGCCATTCTTTCTTACCATAAGTACGTTTATTAAAACGGAGCAATATGCCTTCAGGATGACCGGTGATTAAATGAGATATATCTGGATTGTGTTGAAGTATCGCTCCATAAAAATAGCTTGCATCTATGGAGAATGAGCGGGATTTAATAGGCTCGTTAGACTGTGCGAGAGACGCTTTCGCGAAAGCGAAAAAAACAAACACGATGCACCAATTTTTCATAGTGCTAAAATAGAAAATAGTTTATTGCTCTGGTGCTAATTCTACTACAAGTCCTTCCAAGTCTGTAGTAATAGGAATTTGACAACCCAAGCGACTGTTATCTTTTACATGCAGTGCTTCCCATAACATAGCCTGTTCATCATCATTGCGCTCACCTAGATCGTGATCACTTTTTATATAAACCTGACAAGTCGCACACATGGCCATACCACCACAAACAGCCTCAACGGGCAGTTCATAAGCCTTACATACTTCCATGAGATTCATGTTCATATCTGTAGGTGCTTGCACAAGGTGCTCGACTCCTTCTCGATCTATAATGGTGATATTAACGTCTTGTTCCATTAAGCTCCTATTTTTTTAATAACAGCTTTTTCTGCCTCTTTACGAGAACCATCAAATCCATCTATTCCACCTACGGTAGTATATTTAAGAACGTATTTTTTATTAGGATTCATTCTTTGGTAAACACTCTGACACATTAATGTAGCTTCATGAAAACCGCATAAAATAAGCTTTAATTTACCTGGATAGGTATTTACATCTCCTATGGCATAGATCCCTGGAATGTTAGTTTGGTAATCCAGTGTGTTATCCACTTTAATCGCATTTTTCTCAATCTCAAGTCCCCAATTTGCAATAGGTCCTAGTTTAGGCGACAATCCAAAAAGTGGCACAAATGCATCACATTGAACTTCTTGAACCTTTTTAGCTTCATCATGAATCGTTATGGTAACAGATTCCACCTTTCCTTCACCTTTCACATCAGTAACCTCAGCTGGTGTCATGAGGTTGATTTTATTTTGAGTCACTAAATCTTGTACTTTTTCTACACTATCTAGCGCTCCGCGGAATTCTTCACGTCTGTGTACGAGAGTTACTTCACTTGCAACATCGGCCAGGAAAATGGACCAGTCTAGGGCACTATCTCCACCACCAGCGATGACTACTTTTTTATTTCTATAAACTTCTGGGTCTTTTATCATGTAAGCCACACCATGGTCTTCATAATTTTCTATGCTTTCTATTTGTGGTTTACGTGGTTCAAAAGAACCTAGTCCACCAGCTATGGCTACAGCGTTTGCATGGTGCTTAGTTCCTTTATTAGTGGTAACTATAAAAGTGCCATCTTCTAGTTTCTCGATATCTTCGGCACGTTCTCCTAATGTAAAACCTGGCTGGAACGGTTTAATTTGTTCCATGAGATTATCCACTAAATCGCCTGCGAGTACTTCTGGAAAACCAGGAATGTCATAAATAGGCTTTTTAGGATATAACTCGCTACACTGTCCACCTGGTTGTGGTAATGCGTCTATTAAATGACATTTTAATTTGAGCAATCCTGCTTCAAAAACGGTGAATAAGCCCGTAGGACCTGCGCCTATTATAAGAATATCTGTTTCAATCATAACTGTATACTACCTTCTTTAGATCCTAATTATAGGATATTACAAAGGTCGGAATCATAAAGGTTGTAAACAAGTGTACTGGAGTTATTTAAAAAATGAAATAACTTCTATTATTGCTTAACAATCACAAATTCAGATCTTCTATTTAATCGATGTTTTTCTTCTGTACAGTCTACATTATCAGCACATTCATTCACTAGAGCGCTCTCTCCTAAACTTTTAAAACTTAATCTGTTTGCGTTTATCCCTTTTGAAATAAGGTAATTATAAATTTTATTAGACCTTCTTTTAGAGAGCCATAGGTTATATTCATTACCTGCTCTACTATCTGTATGTGATAGAATCTCCAGCTCAACTTCTGGATGTTGCTTTAGAGTTTCTACCATATCATTTAATTTTTTAATTGTTGCACTAATCAGTACCGAGCTGTCCAAATCAAAGTATACAGGATCAAAACTTAAAGTAGTATTATTTGCGCCAGGAATTTCAGGGCTTTTTATTAATGTGATTTCAGGTAATGAAGTTGAAGTATTTGTTACAATATTAGAAAGTGTGATTTTTTGGGACTCATAACCTTCTAAACTAAATTCAACTACATAATCTTGATCTTCTAAAAACTGATTTAAATAATACTCACCCTTAGCATTTGTAGTATGAGTTGCTATAATATTACCAGTGTCATTTTTTAAAGTAATTAGGGAATTTTCTATAGGTTGGTTATTTTCATTTACTAAAATCCCACTTAATTTTTTAAATATCTTTTTAGTAATGAAACTATGGATTTTAAAATCCATTGCATCTATGGTTTTACTGCGTCCTATGAAACCTTTATCAGCATTTGCTGAGGTAAAAACCATAGAAACCTCGTTAAACTCTGTGTTTATAGATTCACCTAAATTCATTGCTCGTGCATAAGAGCCATTTTCATAAGTGGATAAGAAAAAGTCATAGCCGCCTAAGGTATTATGACCGTTTGAAGAAAAATATAAGCTGTCATCATTTTTTGCAAAGACAGGGAAATTTTCATCAGCACTCGTGTTAACGCCTTCACCTAAGTTAATGGGATCTCCTATAGCGGTTCCATCTTCATTTAATTCTATTCTATATAAATCCATGCCGCCATAACCACCGGGAATATTACTGGCAAAAAATAAAGTGTTACTATCTTCTTTAAAAAATGGTGATTCATAAGAATATTCATCTCTTATAAATGATAATTCTGTAATGTCTTCCCATTTCCCATAACGCTTTTTATTCATGGTTGATTTATATATCTTCTGATTTTTATCACCACGAGTGGCCCTAGAAAGGTAAGATGATAAACCATCTTCAGACACATAAATATTCATCTCTTGATCTATAGAGTTTAAAAATCGGGAAAAGAGGTTTGCTTTTTTAATATGCTCATTTAAACCACTTATATCATCTGGATTTTTATGTATTTCCCAACAATATAATTCGTTTGATTTTGCTTTATTATCGAGACCACTGGTAACTATTAAATCATGCCTTACTAGATAAGCAACTGGATAGCCCTCATAATCAAAATCAAAAGTATTGTAGTGTAAAGAATAATCAGGTTTAAGGTCATTATTTTGGGCAACTGTTACTGCAGTTATTAAAAAAACAACGATGTAAATAACTCTCATAAAAATTAATTAGAAAATGATTTTAGAATAAGCTTTCAAGAGATGCACTAAATAAAAAACTATTCAAAGTTTGAGGAACATTTAATCAAAAGCAGCTTATTCCATATCGCTCAAAAATATAAAATTAATCAAGATATATTTATACGGCTCAATTTCTTAACTTCGCACATTAATTTACAGGAAAGATTTGGCTGCTTGCGACCTCGTTTTGACTTCTATCAGAACACAAACGCTAAAACAGTATACTGCGGGATCGCATATAGCCCTTTATTTCTTATTTTTTTAACCTGAAAGTGGATGTTCATTCCGCTTTCGCGAAAGCGTAATAAAAAAAATATGCCTTATTTATTTACAAGTGAATCTGTTAGTGAAGGACATCCAGATAAAGTGGCTGACCAGATTAGTGACGCCTTATTAGATAATTTTCTTGCCTTTGATCCAGAATCAAAAGTGGCCTGTGAAACTATGGTTACTACTGGTCAAGTAATTCTAGCTGGTGAAGTTAAATCCAATACATACATAGACGCACAACACATTGCTCGTGAGGTCGTTAACAAGATAGGTTATACCAAAGGAGCTTACCAGTTTAGTGGTGATTCTTGTGGTGTGATTTCCTTAATCCACGAACAGTCGCAAGATATTAATCAAGGTGTAGATCGTGAGAAAAAGGAAGAACAAGGTGCTGGAGATCAAGGAATGATGTTCGGTTATGCAACGGCAGAGACGGATAATTACATGCCGCTAGCCTTAGACATTTCGCATAAAATACTGATTGAGCTGGCAAAATTACGTCGCGAGATGAAGGACATTACATATTTACGTCCTGATGCAAAATCGCAAGTAACCATAGAATATAGCGATGATAATGTGCCGCAACGCATAGATGCGATTGTGATTTCTACGCAGCATGATCCTTTTAATGAAGATGATGATGCCATGCTCTCGCAGATTAAAAAGGATCTGGTAGAAATATTAATTCCAAGAGTGATTGCACAATTACCAGCTTATGCACAAAAGCTTTTTAATGATCAAATCACGTATCACATTAACCCAACTGGGAAATTTGTTATAGGTGGACCTCATGGTGATACTGGACTTACAGGTCGTAAAATTATCGTAGATACTTATGGTGGAAAAGGTGCTCACGGTGGTGGCGCATTTTCTGGAAAAGATCCATCTAAGGTAGATCGTAGTGCTGCGTATGCTGCACGTCACGTAGCTAAAAACTTAGTCGCTGCTGGATTAGCTAGCGAAGTGTTAGTACAAGTTTCTTATGCCATAGGTGTGGTTGAACCTACTTCTATTCACGTAGATACTTATGGAACTTCTAAAGTAGATTTAACTGATGGTGAAATCTCTAAAAAAGTGGCTCAAATTTTTGACATGCGACCAGCTTCTATAGAAAGACGTTTGCAATTGAGAAACCCTATTTATTCTGAAACTGCTGCTTATGGTCACATGGGACGCAAACCACGCATAGAGACTTTAGTTTTTGAATCGCCGTATAATGGTCGTGTAGAAAAAGAAGTAGAGCTATTTACTTGGGAAAAATTGGATTATGTGGATCAGGTGAAGGAAGTTTTTTCTTTGTAGTAATTTAAAACTTATTTCTATTTATAGGTACGGACTTAAGTTCGCACCTATAAATATCAAGATATAACAAACGCCTCGTGAGATTTACGAGGCATTGTTTTTTTAATAAACCTTCTCACCAGTCTTTAAATACCGTTCCCATTCTTTAGAAAACACATGAACTTTTTCTGTTGTGTTTCCGTCGCTATCTACAACATCATTGCCAGCATCTTTCCATGAGAAAATACTACCATGCAAATTAAAAACGCGGCTAAACCCAGCATTGAGTAACTCTTCTCCAAAGTTTTCACTTCTTACACCAACTGTGCAATAAACCACAATAGGAAGATTATCTGGAATATTTTTCAAATCCTTTTTGTTCAGTTTTTCACCTACCCAAATAGCGCTAGGCAAATGGCTTACCTCGTATTCTGCTTTTTTACGGGTATCAAGAATGGTAAACTGATCGTAATTTTTTTTTAATTCCTCTACGCTTATATAAGGAACTGTTTTCTGATTATAGACAGTTAATAGGCTTTCTATAGATTGAGCTTCAACACTAAATGTAGAAATCGTAAATAAAAAAAATAGTAGTTTTTTCATTGATCTATAAATCTAACGATTTCCCTTGCAACAACCGTTCCTGCTGCGGTAAAATCTCCATGTTATCCCAAATTCCAGTTTCTAACGTAACGGCATATTCTTTAGGTAAATGGTTTTTTCTCATGTGGTGAATTGCCGTTTGATGATCATAAATCACTGGAATATGTGTCGCTTTAAATCCATTAGTATCATCCAGAATCATTGCCCAAGTATTGGTTGTTCCATCATTTGCAGGCATTCCTATCACGCCTGGATTGAGCCATAATAAGTTTTCATAGCGGTCTTTAAATGGCAATCCGCAATGTCCTGCGATGATGGTATCCACCACGAGATCTTGATAACTTTCTATCTTCTCTGCCCAGTCGCTGGACTTGAAAATAAACTGCGACACCTGATCTGCACTTCCATGCACGACTCCTATATTCCTGCCGGCATATTGAAAGGTGATGTGATCTGGCAAGGTGTTGAAATATTGCTTTGAGGATGAGGATAAGTTCGCTTTCGCGAAAGCGTACCAAATTTCACTAAATCCATCACAACGAGATCCTGCGGTAAAATCACATCCACAATCTTCCTGACCGTCACGCAACTGAATTTCTACATTACCCAAAATACTGTAAGCACCCCAATTTTTAAAGCTGTCTAAAGTTTCTTGCGGTTGACCACAATACCCTATAATATCACCAGTGCAAATGCAGTTTTCTGGAGCGATATTATGTTCATCAGCTAGCTGAATCACAGCTTCTAAAGCCTGTAAATTGCTATAAACACCACCAAAAATGAGCATTTTACCACTTTTATGACCTAAATCTTTTACTTTTTGAACCATGTAGGAATTAAAAAAACAATGAAACTAAGAATGATACCATAAAAATTTACCCATAATAATAGGGAATATTTGCCAGTTGTATGGATGAATGGTTCTGGAAATATTTCAAAAATGAGTAAAAACCCAAATACCAAACCTGTGATTACAGAGAGAAAATAACTGATTTTAGGTGCGTTACTCTGCCATAATAAAAACACAGGTGTAAGTCCTATGACCATGGTACCACTTATGGTGGTGGCACTTAAAATTTCTGCATCCAGGAAGACAGGAATGGTTCCTAAAACAGCTACTAAAACCATCGTCACTCTGCCAAAGCTAACGGTATTACCAAGTCCTAAATCTAGGGTGAGTAATTTTGAGAAACTGGAAAATGTGCTGTCTAGTGTGCTGGCCGCACTGGTAATCATGATGAAATTGATGATGAGCAATAAAACAACTCCTAGTTTTTTTGCCACCTCAACAGCAGCTTGTCCTTTTAATCCTGCTTGCTGTGCATACACACCTACTAGACTAAACAGCACAATACAAATGCCGCCTAAAAATGCTGCCCATAAAAAGCTTTTTCTAGTAATTCTGGGCGAACTGATAAAACCACGATCTGTTAATACTGGATCATGAAAGGGATAACTAAAACTTTGCAGAAACGCAGCAAAAAACAGGTTTAGTCCTAACTCCATAGTCCATGAGCCACTGTTCATCATGGTAGTAACCTGAACTTCTGGCTCACTAAAAATGACACCCAAAATAATGATGAGTAATACCGAAAATAACACCATCTGGATGACATCTGTAAAAATAGAACTGCTTAATCCACCTTTTAGGGTGTAGGCTAAAGTTAGTAAGGTAAAAACAACAATAGCCGCATAGTAAGCCGTGCTGCCCATGTCACCAAAATAAGTTCCTATCACCATCGTGTTAGACCAGACTTCATTAAACAACCTGAAACTGATTAAAACAGAAAAAAGATTCACCGCAGTTTTACCAAACTTGGTCATCAAAAAATCATGAATACTTTTAAATCCGCCTTTTACACGTAGTTGATAGATCACAATTCCTGCTACCGCAAAAGACAGGTAATAACCAGCATAAGCAACGCCACCTACGAGCCCAAATTCTAATCCTAGATTAGCAGTATTTGTAATACTTTTTGCAAAAATCCATGAGATAATCAAACTACCAGTAAGCATGAACATGCTAGGCGCTTTACCACGATGTTGTGCTTTAAAAAAAGTCGCTACGTCTTTAGCATGCGGTGCAAGTATGAAAAAAATCACACTGCTCGCTATGATGAGTAACCACTGAAGGGTTGATGTATCTTTTAAGAAGTCCAAGTTTAAGTTTAAGTTTAAAAAAATGTCAATTCGAGCGCAGTCGAGAATGGTTTAAAGAAGTATTTTCAGTTTCGACATAATTTTTTAATAATTTGCTTCTAAAACCCCCTTTGCCTATCGGTATTTCCCTCAAGGGAAACTGTTCTAAAAGCATTTCAATTTCATTATTCCTTAATCAATATTCGTTATTCAAGTTTAAGTTTATCACTCAACACCGAAACCGCTTCTTTCCCCAACCTTAAAGGGTGGAAGCTAGCCTAATAATGTTTTTCTAGACGAAACCTACCCTTTAGGGCTAGGGAAAGGTTTCGACATAATTTTTTAACAATTTGCTTCTAAAACACCCTTTGCCTATCGGCATTTCCCTCAAGGGAAACTGTTCTAAAAGCATTTCAATTTCGACATTCATTATTCCTTAATCGATATTCGTTATTCAAGTTTAAGTTCCAATTCATCACTCATCCCACCACACCGGCACATTGATATCATTATCATTTGTTGCTGCAGCTGCGGTATTATAATTATCTGCGTTTAGTGCTGCTTCTTCTGCAGGATAAGGCATTCTTACTGGAATCAAATCATTATTTAAACTAGCTGATACGTTTTTAAGTGCTGGAAAACCAGTCCTGCGCCATTCGATCCATCCTTCATAACCATTGATTATACTTGCGATCCATTTTTGGGTGATGATTTGTTCCACAGGATCGTTTCCATTTGCATTATAAGCTCCGATTGTCGTTAGATAATCAACTGGTAATTGTGTGTTCCAGTATTCATAAGCCTGTGTTACTCCAGTTTCATATAATGTTTGTGCTGGAGCTGTGATCAAACCACGCTGTGCAGCTTCAGCAAGCAAAAAATTAGTTTCCCAAGCGGTCATATAATTTGCATCTAGCATTCCTGTATTTTCTCTAAAAATGGTTCCTGCCAGTGAAAAATCGGCCAATAACACCGAGGTAGATGATGCATCAATACCGTTTAATAAACCTTCATAGTCATCACCGTTTCCATTATTAGCTCTAGGTCTAAAAAGGACATTGATACGATCATCATCTAGATCTTCCAGAATTTCTTCCATAGTTTCACTCAATACAAAATTCCCAAAATCTCCAGCTCTCAATCGCGCCATACGGAAGTTATTAGGCTCACTATCTGTAAAATTAAACACGGCGTTTTGAGTATTATCTGATATGTAATTGCCATCATCAAAAAGCGCTTGCAATCTAGCACTCACATTCTCTTTATCAGAAATACGCATCAAGGCTTTAATCTTCAAACTATTTGCAAACCGTACCCAAGCATCTAAATCACCATTAAAAAGGACATCACCATTTAATCCTATGGATCCAGAGTAGTTTTCAATCGCTGCAATTCCTGCATCTAAATTGTCTAAAATACCACCTGGTTGTAAGTAGATATCTTCTTGAAGATCATAAACTGGCTGTACAATTCCTTCTTGTCCACGGAATGCTTCACTATAAGGAACATCACCATAAATATCTGTAAGTCCGGCAGTCATGTAGGCTTTAAAAATTAATGCTGGTCCTTCATAAACAGCATCTGCTTCATTAGTTCTAGATTGATTGATAATGATTTCATTATCTCTTAAATTACGGTAAAAAATCGCCCATGGATTACCACCTAATTGCGGACTTTTCAATGCATGTCTATCAAAAAGATTGAAATCTAATGCCGTCATGTGCTGGCTTAACAATCCACCAGCGACAAAACCTTCATAAGACATTTCCTCTCCATAGTTATAAATTACCTGACGCAATAGTAAACTAGGTTGCACACTTACTGGCGCGTTGGTATTGGTATTGATTTCTTCAAAGTCTTTTGTGCAGGAATTTATGATTAGACTAATAAAAGCTAACAATGCTATATGTTTATATGTATGTTTCATTTTCTTAATTCTGATTGAAAAGTTTAAGTTTAAGCTTAAACTTAAGTTTAAACTTTGTTTTAGAATGTAACTCCAGCTTTAACACCTATACTTCTTGTGGAAGCGTAGGACATATCTTCTACTCCACGCACAAAACCTTGTCCTTGTACCGCTAGTTGTTCTGGATCAAAATGTGGTATTTCTGAAATTGCAAATAGATTTCTACCTATCAATGCAACACGCAGTTGAGCACCATCATTAAATACTCCTAAAGCTCCTTTGTTTAACTCAAAAGAATATCCTACAGAGAACTGACGCATCTTTAAAAAACTTGCGTTGTACACATTATTCTCTTCATGATTACGATCGTAAAATTGACGGTAATAACTCTCAGCACTTACTGCTGTTGTATTAGGAACATACACCGGATTTGATGCTGTTCCCGTATTCACAACACCATCTGCAATTATTCCTGCTTCTGGTCTGTTTCCCGTTTCTTCTAGTTGTCCACCTACACCAGCTAGTGCTTGTGTTCTAGAAACAATAATTCCACCATGACGCCAGTCTAGTAAAAATGACGCATCCCAATTTTTATAACTAAAGCTATTATTGAATCCCATGGTAAAATCTGCGTTATAGTTTCCTAGTTTTTGCAACTCAGGATCTGCAATAAAACGGCCATCATCTGTAATCACAAAATCACCATCCTCATTACGTAAGTATCCAGTTCCATAAAGATCACCTATGCGTCCGCCTTCCTCTACTTGATGCCATACCGTTTGATCCTGACTGTCATAAACACGAGAATATGCCAGTGTTAAACGACCATCATCTTGAGGTAAATCTTCTACAATGGCTCTATTTGTAGCAAAGTTTACGGTAGAATTCCACTGGAAATTTTCTGTTTGTACTGGAATGGTATTTAATACAATTTCAACACCTGTATTTCTTACGGCTCCTGCATTTACTACTTGCTGGCTAAAACCTGATGAAACCGCAATAGGTAAGGATAAAATCTGATCACTAGTTACAGCATTGTAATACGTAAAGTCAATATTTAATCGCTGTTTCAACAATCGCAAGTCAAATCCTAATTCTATACTAGAGGTGGTTTCTGGTCTTAGGTTTTGGTTAGGAATAAAATCCTGATTTGTAAAGGTAGGCTGTGAATTAACTGGTGTTTGTGAGATAAAAGTTCCTTGTGTTTGGAACGGATCCGTATCATTTCCTACTTGTGCATAACTGGCTCTAACTTTTACAAAATCCACAACCTTCGGTAAGTCTACCACATTACTCAATATAAAACTAGAGGAAACAGATGGATAGAAAAACGAAGTATTATCTGCTGTAAATGGCGTTGCCAGCGCACTGGACCAGTCGTTACGAGCGGTTACGTCTAGGTAAAGGAAGTTTTTGTAGTTCGCTTTCGCGAAAGCGTACAAACTATTGATTCTCTTCCTAGAAGTGAACCCAAAACTTTCAATAGGACTCGCTGCATTATTTAAGGAGAAAATACCTGGTTGCGCCAGACTAGTGGTTTGCACCTGAGTCGTAGAAGCCGTTTGATCCAGTCGGTTACCTCCAAAACTAGCGTCAAAACCGATGTCGCCTAGTTGTTTTTTATAATTCAGTAAGAAATCAGTATTGATCTCTCTGTAGGTCACATCATGTTCTGCATAAGCACCATTGCGGAATCTATTAGTAGAAAACGCTCGTAAAAAGCGACGTTTTTCATTGCTGTAATCCATACCAGTTCTAATCGTTGCGGTTAATTCTGGCGTTAACTGCTGGTTGATGGACACATTCCCAAAAAGTCGATCGCGATTAAAACTATTGCGGTTTTCATTCAGGATAAAGTACGGATTGTCAAAAAACGTATAGTTAAACGAATACTGTTGCACATCTTCTAATCCTGGTTGCCAGTAATTTCTCAAATTATCAATATTCAATGATCGCGGTCCCCATGCGACTAAGGAGTAATTGACATTTTCACTTCCATAACCATTTGACGGTCTGTTATCAGAGGTCCCATTGACATAATTAATACTAGAACGTATAGTGGTTTTTTCGCTAGGCGTGAAATTAAGTTTTGCAGCAACGCTTTGACGATCTAGATTCATTCCTGGAATAATACTTTCACTGCGTAAATCTGTAAAGCTTAAACGGTAATTTCCTTTATCAAAACCATTAAAAACGGCAATGTTATTAATAAACGTGTGACCAGTTTCATAAAAGTTTTTAAGGTTATCCGGATGACTATTGAAAGGCGTTGCAGTAATAGGCAATCCATTATATAACGCCGTATCACCACCGCGCACTACGGTTCCATCTGGTAAGGTTACCGGACTATCAAATTGCGGAATATTATTCCCTACATCTAATCGCGGTCCCCATGAATAGGTGATGTTATCACTTATTCCGCCACCTAAACCGTCTACAAATTCAAAAAGTCCACCTTGACCTTGACCGTACTCGTTTTGGAATTGTGGTAATTGAAAAGCGGTATCAACAAAAAAGCTCGTGTTATAAGAAATACCTAATCCTTGCTGTTTACCACCATTTCTAGTTTCTATAATAATCGCACCATTTGCTGCTCTAGTTCCATAAAGTGCTGCCGCGGCAGGACCTTTTAAAACAGATACACTTTCTATGTCGTCCTGGTTCATTTCTCCAGCTCCATTACCAAAATCCACTTCTTGAAAACCAGCAGCGGCTTCATTTGTAAAATTAAAAATAGTATTGTTATTCACTGGTGTTCCATCTACAATAAATAGCGGATTGTTATTTGAAAAACTAGCCTCACCACGTATGGTAATTAAAGAAGATGAGCCTACACCAGTAGCGCCAGGAGTTATGGAAACACCAGCCACCTTACCGGCTAGATTATCTAGTAAATTGACGGCTTTTACCTCTTCGATTTCTTTAGAATCTAATGTTTGAACCGCATAACCTAGCTCGCGTTCTTTACGTTTTACTCCTAAAGCTGTGACTACGATCTGATCCAGTGAATCGCCTTCTTGTAGAATAATATTTAATACTTGAGAAGTGGCAACTTCCACAGATTGTGATTGATACCCTATAAAACTAAAAACTAGTGTAGCATTTTCTTGAACCGTTATGGTATAAGTTCCGTCTACGGTTGTTGAAGTTCCATTACTCGTGGTGGTTTCTGATATATTAACAAAGGGGACTGGCTCACCTGAAGTGTCGCTTACGGTGCCCGTAATGGTAATTTGTGCTGTAGTTATGCATCCACATAACCATAGCATGAATAGTATAATTCGTTGCATGAAAAATTTAAAAAATGAAATAGTAAGCCTGAGTAGGCTGTAAAAATTTAGGCCGCTTGAAGAACTGGCGAACCTTTATTTTGTGGTTTATCGACTACCACTTTTAGATGGTAATCATTTTTATGGGTGTGGTTGTTTCGCTTTCGCGAAAGCGTATTTAACAATAAAGCTATGATAAAACGACGTGCGTCTTTCCCGGCTAGAAATTGATACAAATCTGCGTTGGAATCAATATCCTGTAGCGTTTTAAGAACTATCAAATTTCCATCATAATCATCCATATAATGATGAAAGGAAGCTGCTAGATTTGCAGTTTGCCAGGATAAATTCTCAAATTTTTGGGCATTAAAATGCGCTCGATTCATTCCTATGAGGTATAAACCACCATCACAGGATTTTCCGTTTACAGCGTGACCATTTTGAAGATGTACAGCTGCTTGCTGTATGAGATGTACCGTTAATAAAGGTGTGTCGTTCCCTAGACAAATCACAGATTTATATCCCATTGCAAAAACATCCTGAATGGAATTTGTGAATCGACTTGCAAAGTTATCACCTCGTTGTTCTTTCTGAGTAAAATGATAGTAATCTAATCCTGAATACCTAATGGTATCTAGAACTATTTTGTTCAAAATCTCGATCACACCAGTACTTGCCAGCGACTTGTGTGCAGTATCAACTGCTGCCGTCTGGGCAAATAAAAGTATGGCGGTTTTGGAATTTTGATTCATCATATTATGCTACCACACCTTGACAACTACTTCCTGCACCAGCGGTACATCCATAGCAATGTTGTGATATTTGAATGTTACGATCGTTAATTAAGTCTTCATTGTAATCCTTAATATGCTGAATTTTATGATCTATTTTTAAATCAAGCATTTGGTTGAAATCACAATCATACAACCAGCCATCCCATGAAATAGAAATGGTATTGGTACACATCACATTTTCTACAGCAGCAGGATTGTAAGCTTCTACTAATGCATACATGTAATCTTCATAGTTTTCACTAGCAACTAGGTAATCTAAGAATCTAGCAATAGGCAGATTAGTAATCGCAAATAAGCTATGAAACTGGATATTAAAATCTTCTAACAATGCCGCTTTCATTTCTTTTTCCATACTGGCCTGATCACCTGGTAAGTAAGCACCACTAGGATTGTAAACTAAATCTAATTTTAGATCACTTCCAGGCATTCCATAACCACGATCATTCAATTCTTGAAGTGCCTTTATAGATTTGTCAAAAACACCATCACCACGTTGTTTATCTGTCTTACCACGTGTCCAGTGAGGCATGGAGCTTACTACATGAATATTGTGTTTCTTAAAGAAATCTGGTAAATCGTGATATTTAGGATTGGCTCTTATTATCGTTAAGTTAGATCTAACGATGAAGTCTTTAATTCCAGCAGCGCTTGCCTGTTCTACAAACCATCTAAAATCTGGATTCATTTCTGGCGCGCCACCTGTTAAATCTAAAGTATGAGCACCAGTGGTTTTGATCACCTCAATGATCTGACTCATGGTGTCGCGAGTCATAATTTCCTTACGATCTGGTCCTGCATCCACATGACAGTGAGCGCATACCTGATTACACATATAACCTACATTCACCTGAATGATCTCTAATTTCTTAGGCCTCAACGGGAATTGATCTGTTTCTTTAATTTTTTTTGCAAATGATGGTAACTCACCATTAGAAAATGGTTCACCGTTCAGGATCTCCATTTGCTTATTGATATTTGCTAATTCACTTGCTCTCTTTTTGAGAGATGTTTTTGTGTTTACAGCCATATGGAATGGTGTGCTTTTATTGTTGTATTTACTAAGTCGGAAACTTATCTAGGATTATGCATAAATAGTCAGAATATCTCATAAATATGTTACTAATCTTATAAGGATTCCATAATAAGGAAAAACTACCATAATAAAGGTCATATCTACTTGATCAAATTAGGATTGTCTGTGAGTTTGATATTTCCAAGAAAAGAATGCAGTCATTCTAACATTACGTTCATGCAAACTTCATATCCATAGGTGCGGACTTAAGTCCGCACCTATGGATATGCAACAGCTAGTTAGAGATCCCAGATAATTTGCTCTAGCAAATTTCTAGGATAGCAACTTCTACGGTTTTTCGAAGAAAAGCCTTGAATTGCTACATCTCTAACTTATTGACTTTATTCATCATTTGGACTCCATGCACAAGTGTCGCACCACCTTGAATAGCTCCAGCTACATGAACAGCTTCCATCATTTCTTCTTTAGTGATTCCTCTTTTTAAAGCATCACCAGTATAAGCATCTATACAATAAGGACAGTGCACAGCATGAGAAACGGCTAAAGCAATTAATGATTTCTCACGTGCTGTTAACGCTCCTTCTTCAAATACTTTCCCGTAATAATCAAAAAACTTTGTTCCTAGTTCTTCACTCCATTCTGTAATTTTTCCAAACTTCCTTAAATCCTTTGGGTCATAATATGTCTTATCCATTTCTATATTTTTATGCTAAAATAAATTAATTTTTACTGCATTAAAAAACCGCTTCACCTTAGTAAAGCGGTTTTAAAATGGTTTGATAAAAACTTTATTTAGCTACTTCCCATACTCTATACCCGTATGCCGGAAAAGTAAAGGTGTAACCAGCAGGAATATTTGCCTCTCCACCTCGGACTACATCAGTTAAGACACCACTAATAGGCGCAGTAAACTCCACAAATTCATCCGAAAAGTTAGCGACATAAATCACCTTATTCCCATTCTTCTCTCGTTCTATTGCATAGATTTTTGAATCCTCACTAGTGTTTATGCGTCTATAAGAAGCTGCGTTTTTACCACCGTGTAAAGCAGGATTAGTCGCTTTTAACTTACCTAATTTTTCCATCATTTTCCATTCCCTACCTTTTTCATGCGGGATGGTATCTTTTTCAAAAAACTTCAACCTTTTATTCATACCATACTCCTGACCTGAATAGATAAGTGGCATACCAGGTATCATGTATTGAAAAGCTAGCATAGCATCACTTGCTTTTCCCATACGTTCTTGAACCGTACCATTCCATGAGTTTTCGTCGTGGTTAGTAATAAAGTTCATAAGGATATCATCTTCTTGATAATCAGCCTGCACGCGCAGCATATATTCATCCCATTTAGTAGCAGGTATTTTACTTTGAGCAAGTTCATTCATGATATGGTGGCCTTCCCAGTTATAACCCATATCAAAAGATTCTAAGAAAAGATCTTTCTTCTCACTTTCTGCGAGCATAAATACAGGTTTTACACTTCTTATGGATTTTGTAGCATAATTCCAAAACTCCGTAGGCACTTCATGAGCCACGTCACAACGGAACCCGTCGATATTATGGTTTTTAACCCAGTAAACCATTGAAGAAGTCATAGCTTCCCATAGCGCCTCATTTTCATAATTCAAATCAGCAGTATCTGTCCAGTCTGTTCCTTTAGGATGCATCATATTTCCGTTCTCGTCTTTGGTGTAGAAATCAGGATGTTCATCAATCCACCAGTTGTCCCAGCCCGTATGATTTGCTACCCAATCTAAGATGACATACATTCCATTTTCATGTGCGGTTTGTATTAACTTATCTAAATCATCTTTAGTTCCTAAATCTGGATTTACTTTTTCATAGTCTGCAACGGCATAGTAACTGCCTAGATATTTTGCGCGTTCCTCTGGATCTTTAATGTCATGTACCATAAGATCTCCCTTTGCCTTTCTATTTACCTCAGAAATAGGAAAAACAGGCATAAGCCATATTACTTTTACACCTAATTTTTTGAGCTCTGGTATATCTTTAGTAAACTCATTAAAAGTTCCAGCTTCTGAGTACTGTCTTATATTTGCCTCATAAATCACAGCATTTTCCAGATCTTCATTTGTAATAGGCGTATAGGCTGTTTTAGTTTCTTCTTCTACCACTACCTCGTCATCCTTTACAGCTTCTTTACAGGAGAATAAGGTGATAGCTGTACATAGGACAAGCAGCCATTTAGTTGTCGATTTTTTCATAGTTTTTATTCTTGGGTTGTGTTATTTGTGGTTTTAATAATCGCAAAATTACGTGCTTTTACTTGAAATGCCGTTTCAGACTCTATGGTATTAAGGCTTTCTATTTTTAGATTACTAGCCTCGCTAGGTTTAGTGTAAATGTTTAAAGCAACAGCATTTTCATTAAAGAATATGGTAGTTTCTTCGTTAAAGTAGCTGCGCTTTAAGACCAGTAGCCCGTTTGCTTCACTTATAACTTCTGTGGTGCCGTATAGCAAAGACATAGAACTACGCCTCCATAACACCAGTTCTTCTACTAGCTTTTTTAAATCCATTTCTCGTTGCGATAAGTTATCAAACTTCATCATCTTGCGATTATCAGGATCATTTGCTCCTATACTTCCATACTCATCTCCGTAATAAATAACTGGAACGCCTGGAATGGTCATATTAAACGCCTGCAACATTCCTAATCGATCAAAGGCTGTGGTATCACTCATACCTATCTCACGAGTCCATCCTGCTTTTTTTGCATCTTCATTAAAACTTACATCGCCACTCGCATAGCTTATAAATCTTGCTCGATCTTGGTTTCCAGAAATGTTTCCCATTAAATGGTGGTGCCCATAATATTCTAAACCTTTAAAGAGTGTTTCTGTAAGGTTAGCATAGTCGCCATCCGCTTTCGCGAAAGCGGACACAGCAGCATCATACTGGTTAAAATCAAATTGTGCATCTAACATTCCTGTGCTCACATAACTGCGTATTAAGTCATAAGAGCCGTAAGTTTCACCTATTTGATAAATAGGACGATCCGTATTATTGCGTATTTTTTGAGTTAATGTTCTCCAGTAAACTTCTGGTACGTGCTTAGTAGCATCATGACGGAAACCGTCTAAATTATAATCAGTTACCCAATACAAGGCAGAATCTGTCATTTTTTCTACAACTTCTGGTTTTGAAAAATCTAGGGTAGGCATAAAGGTATCAAACCATGTGGTCAATCGCTGATCGTCCCAGCGCTCTGTATTTAAACTGCCGTCTGGCAAGTATAGATTTGTAGCCCAGTCTGGATGATTTTTATAAACGGGATGTTCTTCATGTACATGGTTTGCCACGTAGTCTAGAATCACATTCATGTCTCTGCTATGAGCCTGCTCTATAATTTCTTTGAGCACTTTTTTATCTCCAAAACGGTAATCAATCGCTGTACTAGAGATAGGCCAGTAACCGTGATAACCACTAAATTTAGTGCGTGGCTCAGGCCATAAACCGTAAGCACCTTCTGGGTTTTGGGTAATAGGCGATAACCAGATCGTGTTGATTCCTAATTCTTCAAAATAACCGTCCTTAATCTTTGCCAATATTCCTGCTAAGTCTCCACCCATGTAATTTGCTTTAGGCAAAATCTCTGGATCATCTACTAGTTTAGTATTGCTTTTATCACCATCTAGAAAGCGATCTACCATCATAAAATATAGCACCTGATTATGAAAATCGCTACGGGCGAGTTGTGATGGATCTTGCACTACTTGTCCATTTTGAACCGGAATGAGTAAATCATTAGTACGACCATTGGCATCACTGGCATAAACTCTGACCAGTTGTGTTTGTGACTTGCGGTTTGAAAAATCTTTTTCTGGTAAGTTTACCGTGTATGTATTTCCGTTTTGGGAAGCACTGATCATCTGGTTTTCATAAAGAACTACTATATTTTCTAGCTCGCTGGTTGTTGTAAAAGTGAATCCATTATTTCTTATTTCCCCATAAGATAGTTGCGCTGGATTTGCCTTGCGACTGTTATCAATTACACGATTAAAACCGCCCATACCATTGCTTACTACATTTTCTTCTTGTCCGGTAAGACGTTCTTCGTTTCCGTCTTTGATGAAAATCCACTGAAACTTACCTTGCGGTACCGTGGCATAATAGACTAGTTTATCACCTTCCACTTGTAAATCTACTGGTGCCCAGTTCGTGAATTCTCCTTTAATCTGGACATTTTTATTATTAGCATCTCCATAATAATAAATAGGAATCACGCTGGAGGTACTTTTAAAAACAGGGATATCGTTTCTAATTCCGTCAGTCCATAAACTCACATGAGAAACATAAGGTGCCATAGAATCAGTTTCTATTTTCAAAGGCTCAGCATAATTGCGTGTGTTTGGGTTAAAAACAATTCCTTTTCCATAAGTGATGCTGTCCAGCTCCTTTACATCTAGTAAATAATCTGATGTATAAACCTCAGTTCCACTAGTGGAAGCATATATAGGCGTAGTCATTGCGTCAATAACGCTAGGTCTGGTGTCGTTTTCCTTTTTAGAATCACAACCTACTAAGAAAATGACTACTAGTGCTGTTACTATTTTTTTCATATCAATTTTATCTTGATTTGACTCCAACCTCACAGGTTTGCGAAACCTTTGGGGTTGGAATTAAAACCATCTAGGACCACTTCCTAAATCATCCAAGTCTATAATTAAACTGGTTTTACCAGATACTTTTAAAGTCTTATCCAGTTTTATTTTATCGCCTGAGATAATATCTAATCCTTGTTTGCGATTTTCTATTCCTTCTTTAAATCGCTTTAAATCTAAAGTGATTTCTTCAGGATTATTATTCATGATCACCATAACACGAGAATCATCGTTATATCTAAAATAAACGTAACAATTATTCTCAGGCACGTATTGTAGCAATTTACCGTTATGAATCACTTCTTTGTTCTTGCGGTAATTGAGGAGTTTTTTAGTGAATTCTTGAAAGCCTTTTTGGTAGTCCGTAGGTTTTGTAAAGGCGTTAATTTCATCGCCATTCCAGCCACCAGGAAAGTCTCGACGTATATCACCATCGCCATCTGTATCGCGATTTCCTGCCATGCCTATTTCATCACCGTAATAAATTTGTGGGATACCGCGAGTGGTTAATACTAGTGTCATGGCTAGTTTGTATTTAGCCAAATCGCCGTTATATAAACCATTACCATTGATGCGATTCGTATCATGATTTCCTGCAAAAACCAGAATATTGTCTATGTCTGGATACAAGAAATCATTGACAAAATTCTCATAGACTTTGATCATTCCTTGATCCCATTGCTGTTCATCTTCATTAAAGGCTTTCATAATGGCATCGTGCAAGGTAAAGTCCATCACACTAGGTAAGCCTGAATTATAACTTTGAATAGCGCCTACAGGACTATCTTTTTGCCAGAAAGCAATTTGTGCCTGATCATACATCCATGTTTCTCCTACGATATTAAAGTTAGGATATTCCTTCATGATCGCTTTAGTCCATTGGGCAATCGCATGCTTCTCATTATAAGAATAAGTATCTACTCTAAAACCGTCTAGTCCAGCATATTCAATCCACCAGATCGCATTTTGAATCAAATAATTTAAAACTAACGGTTCACTTTGATTCAAATCGGGCATGGTGCTTACAAACCAACCTTTCTCTGCATAACGATCATCAATTTGAGAAACGTTAGGATCCATTTGGGTGGTCTGACGGTAACTAGAATTTGCATAACCAGCTACTGGGAAGTCTTTTCCGTTATGATCGTCAAATTGGTGCAACCAAGTTTGCGTAGGTAAATCCTGCATCATCCAGTGTGTCGCGCCCCAATGGTTGGTCACATAATCCATGATCAATTTCATGTCGCGCTTATGCATCTCATTAGCTAATCGCTTGTAATCTTCATTAGTTCCATAACGCGCATCTATTTTATAGAGGTCGCTTTGCGCATAAGTATGATAAGAATAGCGCGCATCATTATCTTCTAATAATGGCGTGCTCCATATCGCCGTTGCTCCTAGATCATCGATATAATCCAGATGATTTATAATTCCCTGAATATCGCCACCATGACGTCCACCTTTAAAATCGCGGTTTGCTTTTTCTACCGTATCGTCAGTACTATCATTAGACAGATCACCATTTGCAAAACGATCTGGCATGACTAGATAAATGGCATCACTGGAATCAAATCCTTTGCGGTTTTTTGAGTTGGCCGTTCTTTCTTTTAATTCATAAGTAATTGAAAGTGACTTTTTAGGATTAAAGGTGAGTTCTATTTCAAAACTACCTGCTGTTGCTTGCTTAGTTTCTAATGTAAGAAATATATAATTCGGGTTTTCTGTTTTCCTGATTTTAACAATAGGCAATTCTGAATCTATTTCAGCTGCTAATCCTATTTCTTCACCATATAACATGACCTCGACTTGCGAGTGCTCCATTCCTACCCACCAAAACGGCGGTTCTATGCGGTCTATGGATGGTGCTAGAGACGCTTTAGTGTGGCATAAAGTGTTTTCTAATTCCGCTTTCGCGAAAGCGAAACTAGAAGAACAAGCGAGAGCAACAATAACACTGATAATTCTAACCATCTTGTTCATGATCTAAGCATTTACAGATTGAGGCTGAAGCGTTATACTTTTACCATTAACGATCACATCTACAGGATCATTTCCTTGAGTGGTTACCTGTGTTCCTGTTTTAGTAACTTCTACATGCAACACTTGATGGCGGAAGTTAATTTTAAAGCTAAACCCATCCCATTGTTCCGGAAGTTTAGTATCAAAACTAGGTTTGTTATCAACGATTTTAAGACCTCCAAAACCTTCTACAATACTCATCCAGGTTCCTGCCATACTGGTGATATGACAACCTTCTTCTACTTCTTTATTATAATCATCTAAGTCCAGGCGCGAGGTTCTTAAATAGAATTCATAAGCTTGATCCATGCGGTCTAGTTTAGCCGCTTGAATACTGTGAACACATGGCGATAACGAACTCTCATGAACGGTTAATGGTTCATAGAAATCAAAGTGTTTTTCTAGTGATTCTTTAGAGAAATGATCTTCAAAGAAATAGAATCCTTGCAGTACGTCTGCCTGCTTGATGTAACAACTTCTTAAAATGCGATCCCAAGACCATTTCTGGTTGATAGGTCTGTGTTTTTGATCTAAATCTTTTACCGGTATGATTTCTTTATCTAAGAAACCGTCTTGTTGTAAATAAACGCCTAGTTCTTCATCATAAGGTTCATACATACCATCTGCGACTTCTTTCCATGATGCCGTTTCTGATCCTGTTAGGTGTGTGAGACCTATGATACGCTCATAGTCACTCGCGTATCCATCTTTTACTTTATCTAGATGTTCTAGACATTGATTGATACACCATTTGGCTAAATAATTAGTGTACCAATTGTTATTCACATTATTCTCATACTCATTAGGTCCTGTCACACCTAGGATCATGTATTTATTTGCTTTTTGCGAGAAGGTAGCTCGCTGATGCCAGAATCTAGCGATCGCGATCATTACTTCTAGTCCCATTTCTGGAATGTAAGAGTAGTCTCCTGTATATCTCACGTAGTTGTAAATGGCAAAAACCATCGCACCATTACGGTGTATTTCTTCAAAGGTGATTTCCCATTCATTATGAGATTCCTCACCATTCATGGTAACCATAGGATAAAGAGCAGCTCCAGAAGAAAACCCTAATTTCTCAGCATTTTCAACGGCCTTGTCTAGCTGCTCATATCTATATTTCAATAAATTTCTTGCTACTTGTTGATCTTTAGTAGCCATGTAGAAAGGTATACAATATGCCTCAGTATCCCAGTACGTGGAACCTCCATATTTTTCACCTGTAAATCCTTTAGGACCTATATTTAATCTAGCGTCCTTACCACTGTAAGTTTGATTGAGCTGGAATATATTAAAACGTATTCCTTGTTGTGCTTTAAGGTCTCCGTCTATGGTAATATCTGCCATGGACCATATTTGTGCCCATTTCTCAATCTGACTTTGCAATAATACATCATATCCTGTTAATGTGGCATGAGTAAGCACTTTTCTAGCAGCATCAAACAGTTCATACTGTTGATGGTTTAAACTAGAAGTATATCCTGCATATTTTCTCAAGGTCACATTCTGACCTTCTTCTAGGTCAATACTTGCCGTGTGGCGCACCACTTTATTGTTTTGTTCTAAATGATCTGCATATTGAAGATGCTCGCCATTCTGAACAAGCTCTGACTGCATGAAGGTACAGACATGAAAATTAGTCTTATTAGTACGACTGCGTATGAATCCCTGATGATCCTGAGACTCTAATTCTTCTATTTCCCAGAATGCGTCATCCCAGTTAGAATCTTCATTTGTGATTCCTGCATCAAGGTAAGGTTGAAATTCTATTTTTAGCGTTCCTTTTACGGCAGTTACTTCATAATTAATAACACCTAGCTCATCTACTTCTAAACTTAAAAACCTGCGAGCTGTTACTTGAATTACTTTATCCTCTGAAAGGTGCGCTACAAAGCTGCGTTCAAGCCAGCCTTCTTTCATATTAAGCTCTAGCTTATAATCACTAACCTTTTCTACTAAATGTAAATCAAGCGGTTCACCGTCTATAAAAATATCTATACCTATGAAGTTAGGTGCGTTTAACACCTTAGCAAAATATTCTGGATAGCCATTTTTCCACCATCCTACACGAGTTTTATCTGGATAATAAACACCTGCAACATAGCTTCCTTGAAAAGTATCACCACTGTATTGTTCTTCAAAATTTGCACGCTGTCCCATGGCACCATTACCTATGGAAAATAAACTCTCACTAGATTTTACTAATCCAGGATTCCATCCTTCTTCTATGATAGACCACGCATCAGCTTTTATATATTCCTGATTCATTGCTTCTTTTTATTCAATAATGTTTTAATATAATCTTGTGGCATGTTTGTAAAGTGTGTAAACACCTCATCTGCCTCGTGTAATATGTCTTGTTCTCCTAGACCTATAGAAATCATACCAGCGGTATTTGCTGCTTGTACACCAGCAACGCTGTCTTCAAAAACGACACTATCTATTGCGGTATAACCTAAATGATTACAAGCGTTAAGAAATACCTCTGGATCTGGTTTTGCTTTGGTCACGTCAGTTCCGTCTACGATCACATCAAAAAGATCTTTAATACCTAATTTTTCTAGAATAGGTCTTGCATTTTTACTAGCACTTCCTAAGGCGATAGGCTGTCCCAATTCTTTAAGTTCTAATAAAAAATCATGCACACCAGGAAGAATATCATTTACATCTAGCGTTTTAATAAGCTCGAGATATTCTTCATTTTTCTGGTCCATTTTAGTTTGAAAAATGGCTGGACTGATTTCTTTATTTCCCCATTCCAAAATTTTCTTCAAGGAGTTTACTCGAGAAACTCCTTTGAGTTGCTCGTTTTCTTTTTCGGTAAAATTGATTCCTAGAGAAGCTGCTAATCGTTGCCAAGCTATAAAATGAAACTTTGCGGTATCCACGATTACACCATCTAGGTCAAATATGAATGCTTTTTTACTCATTATCTATGGAAGGCTGATATGTAATTGCCTTTTTATTAGTGATTAATAAATTTGAAAACGCTGCTATGATCAAAAAGATTCCTGCTATAGTCATTGCATGAATAGCTTCTTCTCCTATGAGTTTTTGCAGGAATACGACACCACCTACGGCAGCGATGATTTGCGGTATGACGATGAACATATTAAAAACACCCATCATCAATCCCATTTTATGAGATTCTACTGAGCTGGACAACATAGCATAAGGCATGGATAAAATACTTCCCCATGCAATACCTATTAAGCTAAAAGAAATGATCAACTTTTGCGGTTCACCTGGTATGAAAAACATGTATAAGAAACCTAAACCACCTAGAATAAGACACGCCATATGAATGTACTTTCTATTAATGCTCTTATAAGCTGTGTAGAATGTAAGACCTAAGGCAAAAATCATGGAAGTTAATCCATAGATTCCCATTTTAGAACCTACATCATCAGAGGCCTCATTATAGGCTTTGTCTTTTTGTTTATACTCTTGCTCTTGAGCCTGATTTAAGAAAATGATTTCTTTATCATCATTTTTTAACGCTTCTAGCTCACCTTTTTCATTTGTTGTGGTTTGAGCATATTCTATAACATCGGGTTTAGGTGCGTCATATATATGACTAGTAAGAGCTGGATTTGCGAGTGTCCACATCGCAAAAAAGGCAAACCATGAAAAGAACTGAACAACACCTAACTTTTTCATCACTAAAGGCATGAGCGCATAAGTGCTCGATATAGTTTCCCACATCCCTTTTTTCTCTTCAGGTTCTTTTTCTGAATCGTCAAACTGGGCTAATTCCTCAGGAGAATATTCTTTAGTAGTAAATATGGTCACAAGGATTGCAGTAATGAAAACAAAAGCACCGACGGCAAAAGCGACTTTAACAGAATCTGGAACTACTCCAGCTGGCGCTTCATTTGATATTTCCAGTGTATTATTTACCCATTTAGGTAAGTTACTGGCTACCCAAGTTCCCACACCTATGATTAAGGTCTGTACTACAAAACCATAACTACGTTGAGATTCTGGTAGCTTATCTGCCACCAGAGCTCGGAACGGTTCCATAGAAATATTAATAGACGCATCGAGGACTAATAGTAATCCTGCAGCCATCCACACCTCAGAAGAATAAGGCATGAATAATAAAGCGATGGAACTAAGTATAGCTCCTAATAAAAAGAAAGGCCTTCTACGACCTAGGGTTTTATGCCAGGTATTATCACTGAGATAACCTATAATAGGTTGAACAATAAGTCCTGCAAGAGGAGCAGCAATCCATAATAGAGGTATCTCATCCTTATTTGCTCCTAATGTTTCAAAAATACGTGACATAGTTGAGCCCTGTAAGGCAAAACCAAACTGAATACCCAGAAATCCAAAACTCATGTTCCAGATATTCCAGAAACCTAACTTAGGCTTTTGCATATCGTTATTTTTTTTAATGACGATAAGCCTTATGACTTATCAAAACTTAAATATTTGTGTGTGAAGAAGATAAGTTTTGATGTTCTGTTTAAAGTTTTATCTTTAAAACGCTCGCAAGTTAAAAAATTACGGTGTAGATTCTCTTTCTACGAGAGAAGTTTTTACGATAACGGTTTCGTAGCGTTCATCTTCTTTATGATCAACTTCCAGTTTTTCAATGAGTTTTGCTGCCGCTAGACCTCCCATTTCTTCTCCTTTTTGACCTATTGTTGTAAGCGTTGGGCTTGCATATTTTGAAAGAATTCCATCTGTAAACGCAACAATTGCTACATCTTTAGGAATAGTTTTTCCTAAACGTTGCAGGACCTTACTAGCAGTTACCGCAAATAACTCATTAACTGCAAGAATTCCATCGTGTTCATTTATACTTAGAAACTCTTCTATTTGCTGTGCACAATGATCTATATCTTCTATTTTAAGAATAGCATTTTCATCTATTTCAAAACCACGCTTCATCAGTGCTTCTTTAAACCCTTGAGTACGCAATCTGCCTACATTCACATAATCTGGAGTAGTTAATAGTGCTATTTTTTTACGGTTTTTACGCAGTAAAAACTCTGTTGCTTTATTTGCGGCTTCTACATCATCTATGATCACTTTATCACAAGAAATATCATCTGCTACTCGATCAAACATAACTATAGGCATCCCTTGATTTACTACTTCACGTAAGTGATGAAAATCCTGTTTTTCCATAGTTTCTTTAGAAAGACTCATGATAAATCCATCTATAGAACCATTTGCCAGCATATCCATATTCACAACTTCTTTATCAAAACTCTCTCCAGAAAGGCATATAATTACTTGATATCCATTTTCATTTGCGACTCTTTCTACACCAGAAATTACCGTTGCAAAAAAATGGTGCACAATCTCAGGAATAATAATACCAATTTTCTTAGTTTTCTGATTTTTAAGACTTAACGCAATGTTGTTAGGCTTAAAGTTATATTGTTTTGCATACTCCTTAATCTTGTTACGTGTTTCTAAACTAATCTCGTGACTATCCCTTAAAGCCTTAGAAACGGTGGATATGGAAACCTTTAATTCTTGCGCAATTTTTTTGAGTGTTAACTTTTGAGCCATTTTTGTATAAATTATTTAAACATAATTAGTTACGCTTTCGCGAAAGCGAAATATAATACAATTAAAGCTAGTAAAAAACACCGAAAACGTTTTCGTAGAATTGCATTGCGAAAACGGTTTCTTAACACAGAGTTTACATATTTTTGAGCCGTGTGAGAAGAAGATATTCTCTATTAATTTAAATAATTTCAGTAATGAATCAAAAATTTAAAACTGCTTTATTGTTTCTTGTACTTCCCTTACTAGCTGTAGCTCAAAGTGTTGTGACAGGAACTGTTAAAGATGCAAGTACCGGTTTACCTGTCCCTAGTGCCAGCGTTCTTGTAAAAGGAACCTCTAATGGTACCGCAACCGATTTCGACGGGAACTATACTCTTGGTGATGTGCCAGATGGCGCTACGATAGTTTTTTCATACTTAGGATACACTTCCCAAGAGATTGAATACACTGGTCAAGCAACCATAGATGTAAGTCTTGCCGAGAACCCATCTGAACTTGATGCCATAGTTCTTATAGGTTATGGTAGTACAACCAAAGAAAATGTAACAGCGGCACAAACCACCGTAAAAACTGAAGAATTCAACAAAGGAGCTATTGTATCTCCAGGACAATTACTAGCTGGTAAAGCAGCTGGTGTTCAAGTTACTGCAGCTACCGGGCGACCAGGAGATGGGCCACAAATTAGAGTAAGAGCTGGTTCTACTTTAAGTGCTAGTGCTGACCCTTTATATGTAGTTGATGGAATACCATTAGATGCGACTAATGCAAACCTTAATACTATAAACCCTGCTGAAATAGAAAGCTTTACCATACTTAAAGATGCTAGTGCAACTGCTATATATGGTAACCGTGCTTCAAATGGTGTAATTATCATCACCACTAAAAAAGGTAAACTAAGTAGTGATTTAGAGATAGGTTATGGTGTACAATTTGCCATAGACAGAACAGCTGAAAGATTAGATGTTCTAAACGGTGATGAATTTAGATCATACATGAATGAAGTAGGTAGTGCAGATCAAATAGCTCTTTTAGGAACAGCTAATACTGACTGGCAAAACCAGATTTACCAGAATGGAACACAGGCTATTCACAACATTACACTTCAAAAGGGTTATGATAACACTGCCATACGTGCAAACATAGCGCACACTAATCAAAACGGTGTTCTTAAGACTTCTGGATATAAGCGTACTAGTTTAAATGCTAGTGTGATTCAAAAATTACTTAAAAATGATTTGAAACTTACTTTAAATGTTCAAGGTGCCCTTGAAGAAATTAGAAATGCTGATGAAGGTGCCATAGGATCTGCTATAGATTTTGATCCTACGCAACCTGTTTTTGATGTAAATGGACCTAATGGTTTCTTTGAATATTTCCAAAGCAATGGTGATATAGACCCTAATGCTCCTAGAAATCCACTAGGACTATTACGCAGCCTAAGAGCTCAAACAGATAACAATCAGATCAGAACCACATTACAGGCTGACTATAAAGTACCAGGTGTAGACGGACTAACCTTTAACGGTACTGCTGGTTTAGACTATAATGAGTTTGATTCTTCATCTAGCAGGGTAAACGGTTCTGCAGTGACTCTATTAAATGCTGGTACTGCATCTAGTTCAAACGGTATAAGAGTAAATCAATTGCTTAATGCTCGTTTAGATTACAAAAAAGACCTCGAAAGAATAGATTCTAAACTTGAGCTTACAGCAGGTAGTAGCTATCAAGGTTTTAGAAGAGAAAGCACTTCTTTCAGCCAAGATAATACAGGAGCTGATATTGAACCGTTCCAAGCATATAATGAGAATAGATTAATATCCTTCTTTGGTCGTGCCTCTATTGACATTAAAGATTTATTAGTACTATCTGCTAGTATTTCTAGAGATGGTACTTCAAGGTTTTCTCCTGATAACAGATGGGGAACTTTTGGAGGTGCAAGTGCTGGTCTTAAACTTACTAACACTGACTTTGTACGTAATAGTTCTTTTATATCACAGCTGAAAGTTCGTGGTGGATTTGGGGTTACAGGACAACAAGAAATAGGTCAAGACTTTTTATACTTAAATAGATCTACTCCTAGTAATGACCAGGCACAAGTTCAAATAGGTGACCGTTTTTATACAACGATAAGACCTGAATTAACAACTGATCTTAAATGGGAGGAAACTACTCAATATAACGTAGGTATTGATTACGGATTTTTTGATGATCGTTTAACAGGTTCTATAGACGTTTACACTCGTGACACTGAAGATCTTTTACAATTTGGACCACTAGCAGCTGGATCCTTAGGAAACTTTGCACTACAAAATGTAGGTGCAACTCGCAGTAGAGGTATTGAACTAGACGCACAAGTAAAACTATTTAAAGGAGAAAACTTTAACTGGAGTGTAGGTGGTAATTTAACTTTTAATGAAATCGAAATTACGGATTTATCACTAGGAGATAATGATGCTCCAGTACCACAAACACCGGTAAGTGGTCAAGGTTTTAATAACTTTATACAAGAATGGGCTGTAGGAGCAGATCCTACCGCATTTGTTGTTTACAGACAGGTTTATGATCAAGAAGGTAACCCATTAGATGGGGTGTTTGTAGATCGTAATGGTGATAATGTGATCAATAGCGACGATAGAGTGCGTTATAAGCAAGGAAATCCAGATGCGTTTTTTGGATTCACTTCTAACCTTAACTACAAGAGATTTGATATGAGTTTTACTTTAAGAGGATCTGTAGGTGGTTACAACTATAACAACGTGAGAGCTGCTAGAGAAAATGCAGTTTCAGTAATTGAAAATCCAGGAGATTTCCTTAACAACTCTACAAGTGGTATTCTAGATAACGACTTTAGAAGTGCTCCATTAAACTTATTATTCTCAAGTGAATACATAGAGAAATCTGATTTTGTAAGATTAGATAACCTTTCGTTAGGTTATACGTTTAATACAGACCAAGTAGGTATAAGAGCCTCAATCACAGGAACAAACTTATTTACAATTACTAACTACAGTGGTTTAGATCCTGAGTTAGGTAATGGTGTAGATGGTGCTATTTTCCCTAGAACCAGAGGCGTAATCTTTGGACTTAATTTTGACTTTTAAAATTCTAAGAACATGAAAATATTTAAATCAACAATCCTTATATTCTTTCTTGCAGCTACCTTAGTTGCTTGTAATGATACTCTAGACTTAGAGCCAGAAGGAAATACAGAAGCTGCTGACGGCCTGAATAGTCTTGAAGACTTTCAAGGAAGATGGGCAAAATTATATGCAGGTCTTATCATAGGTGGTCAACAAGGTGGTGACGGCGGAGCAGACATACAAGGTATAGATGGTGGTTTTTCCAACTACAGCCGTTTATACTGGAAGCTTCAAGAACTGTCTACTGACGAGGCTATCATAGCATGGAACGATGGTACTATTAAAGACTTACACTGGCAAAACTGGACTCCAGATAATGAATTCCTTGCAGCTATGTTCTCTCGTTTAAGTTATCAAGTAACCTTGAATAATGCTTTTTTACGAGAATCTACTGATGGAGCTATTACTAGCGCTGGTCTTAGTGGTACTGAAGCTGACTTAGTAAGAAGCTATCGAGCTGACGCTCGTTTCTTAAGAGCCTTATCATACTACCATGGTTTAGACTTATTTGGTACATTACCTTTTACAACAGAAGAAAATGCTGCTGATGGCTCTGATCTTCCAGAATATATTTCTAGCGTAGACTTATTTAACTACATAGAGAGCGAATTATTAGACATTATAGACGAGCTACCGGCTGGTTCTGGATCTGAATATGGTCGTGTAAGTGAAGCGGCTGCACAGATGTTACTAGCTAAACTATATCTAAATGCTGAGGTCTATACTGGAACTGCACGTTATACAGATGCACTTACTTATGTAAACGCAGTTATTGCTCAGGGATACACCATAGACACTAACTTATCGTACGCATCATCTTTCCTAGCAGATAATGATCGTAATGGTGCCCAAAGTGAATTCATCTGGACTCTTAATTTTGATGGTGCAAATACACAAACATTCGGTGGTACAACCTTCTTAGCTCACGCAACAGTAGGAGGAGCTATGGATGCTTCTCAATACGGTCTTGACGGCGGATGGGGCGGAATCAGAACAACACCAGAATTTGTTGAGATTTTTGAAAACGAAGAAAATTCCGCAGATGGTAGAGAAAACTTTTTTACTAATGGACAAAACAAAAGTATTGCTGATGTAGGAACATTTACCGATGGATATGCTATCGTGAAATTTCAAAACATTAATAGTGACGGTTCTTCTACAGGTAACGACCTTTTTGTAAGTACAGATTTTCCAGTATTTAGACTTGCTGATGCATACCTAATGTATGCTGAAATTGTTGCACGTGGTCAAGGTGGTGATGCTGCAACCGCAGTAGGTTATATCAATACACTAAGAGAGAGAGCTTATGGTAATACTAACAATGGTATAACTACAAGTGATCTTACTCTAGACTTTATACTTGATGAACGTGCTAAAGAATTACACTGGGAAGCACACCGACGTCAAGACTTAATTCGTTTTGGTCAGTTTTCTTCAAATGGTGTATGGGAATGGAAAGGAAATGTACAAAGCGGTACGACTACTCCATCATTCAGAGATCTATACCCAATCCCAACAACAGAACTTAATTTAAATTCAAACCTCATCCAGAATCCTGGATATTAATCATAATTAAAATTACATATCATGAAAAAGTTTTCAATATTACTTCTTTCTTTTCTTGCTATAGTTGTCGCAATTTCATGTGACGATAATGAAGAAGAGTTATTTATTAACGAGCCATCATCAGGGTTAGCATTTGAATCGACCGCTGCGGCATCTTACTTATTAACTTTTGAAACAAAGGATAACTTAGCTGAACGTCTAGTTTGGAACGACATAGAATTTGAAACGCCGGTTTCTGTTAACTATGAAGTACAAGCCTCTAATGACCCGGCTAACTTTGATACACCTGCTGTTGTAACGTCTACTAATGATAATTTTGTAGATATCTCTGTGGAAAGGTTGAATCAACTAAGCGCTGAACTAGGACTAACGCCATTCTCTCAAGGAGTAATCGCAATGAGAGTAGTAGGAACTACCGCTGACAGTACTATGGAGCCATTAATTTCTGATGTTTTAGTATTATCAGTAACGCCATATACTACTGAAAGCCCTAGATTATGGGTGCCTGGTAACTATGCGGCTTCTAGTGGATATGGAGCAGATTGGGCTCCTGGAGATGCAGACACTCCATTTATTGAAGCTGTAGAATTCGGTAGTACAGAGTATGAAGGATTTATATTTATGAACGTTGCAACTCCTAATTTTAAATTTACTTTAGAACAAGATTGGGACGAAGCTTACGGAGATGGAGGAACTGGATTATTAGATCTTAATGGTGGAGACTTATCGGTTCCTGGACCAGGATACTATTATATCACAGTAAACACTGATCCTGATGGAGATCCATCAACAAATGATGCCACATGGACAGCAACCGCTACTAGCTGGGCCATGATAGGAACTGCAACTCCTAATGACTGGAATGACCCAGATACAGATATGACTTATAACTCAACTACACGTAAGTGGGAAGTTGATGTAACCCTAAGCCAAGCTGAATTCAAATTCAGATCTAATGATGACTGGTCAAGCCCTTTAAACAACTTTGGTGAAAATAGCGATGGTGAACTTGAGTTTAATGCTGGTAACTTTACTTTTGATCAATCAGCAGGACTGTACAAAGTAGAATTAGATTTAAGTCAGCCACGTAATTATACCTATACAGCGACAGGTATTTAAAAAATAATAAGCTTACTAAGAAAAAGGGCTGTTATCAGCCCTTTTTTCATTAAAAGAACTGCCATGAAAAATAACATACTTCTAATAATTACATGTATAAGTTTTGCTTTCGCGAAAGCACAAGTAACAATAAACCCTACTACTGCAACACAAGCAGATGCTGTAACGATTTTCTTTGATTCAACCGGCACACCATTAGAGAATGCAACGGGTACTCTTTATGCCTATACCGGTGTTACTATTAATGGTAATCGATGGCAAAATATTATCGTACCAACCTTCAATGACAACAATGGAGCACCACAATTTGTTAATACAGGAGGAAACAATTACCAATTAACCATACCCAATTCCATAGAACAATTTTATGGTGTCACAACTGGAGATGTGGTTAGCGAGATTTGTTTAGTGATAAGAAATGCTACAGCAACAGCACAAACCAGTCCAGACATATTTATTCCTATTTTCCAACAAGGACTAAACACATTAATAACAGCACCTCAAAATGGTGATATTTTTGCTTTAAATCAAAGCACTACCATAACCGGTGATGCGTCACAAACGGCTAGTTTAAATATTGCGGTAAACGGCACTTCTGTTAGTACTGTAAACGCTGCAACTATTTCTACACCTTACACCTTTAGTACCACAGGTGCGCACAACATAGTACTAACTGCAGATAATGGTACCACCACTGCAACTGATGAAATAAATGTTTATGTTCCTACCACCACACAAAACCTGCCGAGACCAAGCGGCGTAAAAAATGGAGTTAATGAAAATGCAGATGGTAGTGTAACCTTTGTACTAGCGGCTCCTGGGAAATCTGATGTGATGCTTACAGGAAGTTTTACAAACTGGAATCTTCAATCTAATTACCAAATGAATAAAGATGGAGATTATTTCTGGATCACAGTTCCAGCCTCAGAATTTACCGCAAACACTGAATTCATGTATCAGTATCTAGTTGATTTTGATATCACCATCGCAGATCCATATTCTGGATTAATCTTAGATCCAGGAAGTGACCCGTTTATCAAACCGGGAAATTATCCTAATCTTCCCGCCTACCCTGAAGATCAAACCACTGGTGATGTAACTCTTCATACGTATCAAGCAACTCCTTATAACTGGAACACAAATAATTTTCAACGCCCAGATCAAGAAAACCTGGTGATTTATGAAATACTAGCACGTGATTTCTCAGAAGAAGATAGTTTTCAAGAAATCATCAATCGTATCGATTATTTAGAAGACTTGGGAATTAACGCTTTACAATTCATGCCCGTTAATGAGTTTGAAGGAACAGATAGTTGGGGTTACAATCCTAAATTCCATGGAGCACTAGACAAAGCTTATGGAACACCCGCGAAGTTTAAGGAGCTTGTCGATTTATGTCATTCTAAAGGCATTGCGGTAATCATAGATGTAGTGTACAATCATGCATTTAGTCAGAGTCCACTATGTCAAATGTGGTGGGATGAAGCAAACTTTAGACCAGCAGCTAATAATCCTTATATGAACGTAACTCCTACCCATGACTTTAATGTAGGATATGATATGGATCACTCTAATGTACATGTGAAAGAATATGTAAAGCAAACACTTCAATACTGGATTGATGAATATAGAGTTGATGGATTCAGATTTGACCTATCAAAAGGTTTTACACAAAATAATACATTAGGAAATATAGGTGCATGGAATGCCTTTGATGCATCACGTGTTGCCATATTAAACGATTATAAAAACACAATCTGGAATGCTACTAGTAATGATATCTATATGATTTTAGAACATCTAGGTGGAGCTGCAGAAGAATCTGCACTGGCAAATGATGGTTTTATGCTATGGGGAAAAATGACTGATGAATTCAACCAAAACTCTATGGGGTACAATAGTAACAACGATCTATTTAGATCTTATTTTACTTCTAGAAACTTTAACGATCAGCACCTAGTTGCTTATGCAGAAAGTCACGATGAGGAACGCTTAATGTATAAGAACCTACAGTTTGGTAATACATCAAGCGCTTCACACAATGTTCAAAACCTATCTATTGCTCTAGATAGACAGGAAGCTATAGCAGCTATATTATACAGTATTCCTGGACCTAAAATGTTATGGCAGTTTGGTGAACTAGGTTATGATATTAGTATCAATGATAATGGTAGAACTGGTCGTAAGGACATTCCATGGACCCTAGGTTATGACACCGATCAGGATCGCATGGATTTATACAACGTTACTGCTACGATGATAGGTTTTAAAACGTTATATCCAGATACATGGAATAACACATTCAATAATCTAGATTTAGGAGGTATTACTAAACGTATCAACTTAGACGGTCCAGTATTTGATGTTGTAGTTGTAGCAAACTTTGGGGTAACTCCACAATCAGTGAACCCTAATTTTTCCCAAACAGGTACATGGTTTGAGTATTTTAGTGGAACTACGACTAACGTTACTAACACTACTGCAAATCTAACCCTACAGCCAGGTGAATATCGAGTGTATAGCACACAACAGTTGCAAGATCCTTTAAGTAATGATGACTATATAGAAAATAACTTAAACCATATTAAATTGTATCCTAACCCAGCACAACATTCATTCAGACTATCAAATGAAATTGAGCAAATGAACATTTATAATATGAGTGGTCAACAGGTTCTTCAATTTAATGAAACTTTACCAGTTTACACCATTGATGCTTTACCTGCTGGAATTTACCTTATAGACATCAAAACAACCACTGGTAATCAACAAACAAAACTCATAAAGGAGTAATATAACGATTTTAATTGATTTTTGTCGATATACATAATTAATGTGTTGACATTTATCTTTGTAATGAAAGGTCTAGATAAATTCGTTTCACTGAAGGTAAGTACTTGAGTTTTCCATAAAAATTTAAGTATCTCTTTAAGTGTAACCTAATACTCTTTTCATAATTCATTCGGTTACAAAAGCCTGTCTTAAGACAGGCTTTTTTTATGCTGGTTATAGAAATAGTAAGCTAGGAATAATGCCCTATTGAATTTATCAAGGCTTAATAAATGGTTTCTTTTTTACTTACTTTTTACTTAAAATTATTTCTGTAGCTAGGGTTATGTAAAGAATTTTTAGCTTCAACTAAGCAAAAAATAATTCAATTCATTTTAACGACATTATAAACACAAACTGGTATAACTTAAAGTAGCTTGAGATAAATATATCCTGAAATGAGCATTCTTAAAGTCGCCGCTCTATTTCTATTTGAACAATTGTCGCTCCAGTAAAAATGTAGTAAGCACCACATCAAAGTTGCGCTGAATATCTACAGGCATATATTTTATCCTGTTCTGTCCACAACGCACTCTTAATTTCTCAAAATAGGCACTTATAGCTTTCTTATAGACTTCTTTTACGTTATCTGCATATAAGTCTATGTGTTCTCCTGTTTCCACATCTGTATAGCGCGATGGTTTGTTTGAGAAGTTAAAGTCTACTTCAGTAGCACTATCATAGGTATGAAAAAGAACTACGTCATGCTTGTTATACTTTAAATGTCTCAAAGCTTCAAAGAGCTCGTTTTCATGTACACCACTTTGAAACATATCTGTAAATAAAAATATGAGCGAGCGGCGCTTCATTTTTTCAGCGATTTCATGGAGGTATTTATAAGTGTTTGTGGTTGCACCAGTAGGCCCATTAGTGACTAGCTGAGATAATTGATCCAGTAGCATGTTATGGTGTCTATCGCTACCTTTCTCTGGAGCATAATACTCATAAGAATCGCTGTAAACAGAAAGCCCTACTGCATCACGCTGCTTTTTCAATACATTCATAACACTAGCAGCAGCAAGTGCGCTAAACCCGACCTTATTTAAACTACCTAAAGACTGACTGTTCACTAGTGGATAGTGCATGGAAGGACTATTATCTATGATGAGATGACAGCGCAAATTTGTTTCTTCGTCATATCGCTTAGTGTACAACTTGTCTGTTCTAGCAAATAGTTTCCAGTCTATATGTCGTGTACTTTCTCCTGGATTATACACTTTATGCTCAGCAAACTCAGCACTAAAACCATGGAACGGAGATTTATGCATACCAGATATAAAACCTTCTACTACCTGACTGGCCAGTAAAGCTAAGTTTTTAAATCCTGCCGTTTTATGTAACTCCTTTTGAATATCCATAGCGTGAAGATAAGAGGTAGATGTTTAATGACAAATAAAGTGCTTTTAAAAGTAGTAAAGATGTAGGTTATCTCGCTTTCGCGAAAGCGTAATTCCAAAATTTAATCCATAAAAAAACTCATTCCAGTTAAGAAATGAGCTTATTTATAAAGTTTGAACCCTTATTCTAGTTCAATAATGCGTCTATTGCGTCTGTGTAAGCATTTTTAGGTGCTACACCTACCTGACGTCCTACAACTTCTCCGTTTTGGAACACAAGTACCGTAGGGATGTTTCGTACACCGTACTTAGCAGCAAATTCTTGATTTGCATCTACATCCATTTTACCTACTACCGCTTTACCGTCATAGTCTGAAGCTACCTCATCGATGATAGGTCCTACCATACGACATGGTCCACACCATGCTGCCCAAAAGTCAACCAATACTGGCTTATCACTTTTTAATACTGTTTCTTCAAAGTTTGCGTCTGTTATTTCTAATGCCATTTTATATGCTATTTTAATTTCTAAATACAAAAGTAATCAAATCCTGTTCCATTTCATATCACAGTGTTATTGTACTTACTTATAATGATATGTAGGTTTATGATTTAGTGATTAATTAACACCATAGTTAATCCCTTGCTCGTCTAGCAGTGCTAGTAACTCATTAGTTACATTTACTTTCTTTAAGCGGCTAGGCATGTTGAGCGATATTTTTTCCTCGTGATCTACCAGGTTAAAAAATAGCTGGTGATCACCTTTATGAGTTTCCAGCACTTGCTGCAACCACTCTACCCTATTCTCTACTACTTCACTGATGTGAAATTGAATAGTTAATTTTTTTGCAGTAGCTGCCATTAAGTCTTGCAGCTGTTGCATGACTAAAAAGTTGATTCTAGGCTCTGTAGGTCTACCTGTTTTTTTATCGATCCAGCCTTCTTTAATCTTAATTTTACAGTGAATAAAGGAGTTAGGAACTAAAAAGTGACGGAATTTGAGATAGTCTTCATTAAATAATCTAAATTCATAACTATCTTCATAATCTTCTACGGTAAACATTCCCCAGCCTTTATTAGTCTTAGTAATGCGATGTTGCACGTCACTGATAACTCCACAAAAGGTTAATTCTCTATTTACTAATCCATGTAAATCTTTCAAGCTACTCAATCCTGTATTACAGAAAAACTCCATCTCTTTTTTATAATCATCTAATGGATGACCAGAAATATAGATCCCTACGACTTCTTTTTCTCTTTTAAGCTTTTCCATGGTTCCCCAATCTTCACAAATAGGTAGTTCTGGTTCTGGAATTTGAACGTCACTCGCCTCACCAAAAAGGCTTACCTGTGCGCTATTCTCGTTTTCCTGAAATTTCTGTGCATATTTTACAACTTGCTCTAGAAATATTTGTCCATTATCAAATGAGTGGAAATACTGCGCTCTATTTTCTCCACCTAGCCCGTCAAATCCACCGCTTAAAGCCAGCGCCTCAAAGGACTTCTTATTTGCTGCGCGTAAATCTATACGTTTTGCCATATCAAAGATGCTCTTGTATGGTCCATCTTTTCTATTTTCTATAATGGTCATAACGGCTCCATGCCCTAATCCCTTTACAGCTCCCATCCCAAAACGGACCGCACCATCTTTATTTACAGTAAACTTATAGTTTGATTCATTTACATCTGGTCCCAGCACGGGTAATCCCATGTGTTTGCATTCATCCATGAACTTCGTCACATCCTTGATCTGGTTCATGTTGTTTGATAACGTTGCTGCCATAAACTCTGCTGGGTAATTTGCTTTTAAATAAGCTGTTTGATAACCGATCCAGGCATAACAAGTCGAGTGTGATTTATTAAATGCATAAGATGCAAATGCTTCCCAGTCTTTCCATACCTTTTCTAGAATGGTACGGTCATGACCATTTGATTCTCCATTATCGAGAAACTTAGGTTTCATTTTTTGTAGCGTCGCCATTTGCTTTTTACCCATCGCTTTACGCAATACGTCTGCTTCACCTTTTGAGAAGTTAGCTAGTTTTTGAGAAAGAAGCATCACTTGCTCTTGATATACAGTAATCCCATAAGTTTCAGACAGGTATTCTTCCATACCATCTAGATCATAACTGATCTCTTTAACTCCATGTTTTCTATCAATAAAGTCTGGAATATATTCTAGTGGTCCTGGCCTGTACAGGGCATTCATGGCTATTAAATCTGCAAATTGGGTGGGTTTTAAATCACGCATATACTTTTGCATACCAGCACTTTCATACTGGAAGATTCCTATGGTATTACCTTCTTGAAATAATTCATAGGTCTTAACATCATCTAGCGGTATCGCCTCTATATCTAGATCTATATGATGGCGTTCTTTTATAATCGCTACCGTGTCTTTTATTTGACTTAAAGTCTTAAGCCCCAAAAAGTCCATTTTTAACAGACCAGCACTTTCTACAACCTCATTATCAAATTGAGTAACGTAGAGGTCAGAGTTTTTTGCCGTGGCTACAGGAACAAAATTAGTTAACGCATCTGGTGTGATGATGACTCCACAAGCATGTACTCCAGTGTTTCTCACAGACCCTTCTAGAATACGGGCTTGTTTCAAGGTCTCAGCTGCGAGATCTGAACCGCTCGCAATACGCCTTAATTCCTCTACCATGTCTGCATCTTCACCACGGAATTTGCCTCGTACCTCATTATCTTCTAGCGCAAAAATCTTTTTGAGCTTAGAGAAATCAGGAATTAATTTTGCGATATGGTCTGCCTCATTGAGTGGTAAATCTAGTGCTCTAGCGGTATCACGTATAGAAGATTTAGCCGCCATAGTTCCATAAGTAATGATTTGTGCCACCTGACTAGCTCCATATTTTTCAATCACATAATCCATTACTTTATGACGATTTTCATCATCAAAATCTATATCTATATCAGGCATAGATACACGGTCTGGATTTAAGAAACGCTCAAAAAGCAGGTCGTAATGAATAGGATCTACATTTGTAATCCATAAACAGTAAGCAACTACACTTCCTGCGGCACTACCACGGCCAGGACCTACAGCTACGTCCATATCTCGAGCCGCTTTTATAAAATCCCAAGTTATTAAGAAGTAACCTGGATAACCCGTTTTACGTATGGTTTCCAGTTCAAAGTCCAGTCGTTCTTCAATCTCTGGAGTGATTTCTCCATAGCGTTTTTTTGCACCTTCATAGGTGAGGTGTCTTAAATAAGCATTTTCTCCTCGTTTTTTATTATCGTTTTCATCATGAGCATCTAGAAATTGTTCTGGGATATCAAATTTGGGTAAAAGTACATCCATCGCGAGCTCAAATGGCTCAATCTTTTCCAGCACTTCACTGATGTTTAAGATCGCCTCTGGCAAGTCTTTAAAGAGCTGTTTCATTTCTGCACCAGACTTGTAATAATACTCTTGATTAGGTAATCCATAACGGTAACCGCGTCCACGACCTATGGGCGTTGCTTGCTTTTCTCCATCTTTTACACAAAGTAAAATATCGTGAGCATTTGCATCTTCTTTATGAACGTAGTAGGTATTATTTGTAGCGATTAATTTCACATTATGCTTTCGCGAAAGCGAGACCAGTACCTCATTTGCCCTTTGTTCATCTTCCTGCACATCACTCATGCTAGAGCCGTGGCGCATAAGTTCTATATACAAATCATCGCCAAATTGTTCTTTCCACCATAACAGTGCTTCTTCAGCCTGTTTTTCTCCTAAGTTGAGGATTTTTGAAGGCACCTCACCATACATATTTCCTGTAAGAACTATAATGTCTTCTTTAAATTCCTCAATAAGTTTTTTATCAATTCTAGGGACGTAGTAAAATCCATCAACATAGGCCTTACTTGACATTTTGGCTATGTTGAGATAGCCATTTTTATTTTTAGCTAGAAGTACGATTTGATAACCGTTATCCTTGTGTGTTTTATCATTCATGTCCTCACAAACAAAGAACTCACAGCCTATAATAGGTTTGATAGGTTCTTTAAGGAGCTCGCTATCTTCTTCAACTAAGATGCTTTCGTTATGTGCTTTTACTGCTTTAATGAAGTGAAAAGCACCCATCATATTTGCATGGTCTGTCATGGCAACAGCAGGCATATCGTTTGCAGCAGCTGCTGCTACTAAATCTTGAACACTGGCCGTGGATTGCAAAATAGAAAACTGAGAATGTGCATGTAAATGAGCAAATGGCGCCTCATTAAGCTCTTCTAGGTTCTCTTCAATTTCTTGATGCGTTAATTCTGGTTCTACGGTCTCAACCAGTTGCTCTGAGGCTTGCTTAAGGTTAATGTGTCGTATTCCAGCTGGCTGCATCATCGCCGGATTTACTTCTTGAAAACGGACAAAATAGTCATCTGCAACATCCAGTTGTTGCTTTGTGTACTGTTGTTTTCTTACCAGTTCTAGGAAACACCTAGTTGTGGCTTCCACATCGGCAGTGGCGTTATGGGCTTCTCCAAAGGGTTGATTAAAAAGAAACTGGTGGAGTTCTGTAAGTGTAGGTAGTTTAAATTTACCATAGCGTCCACCGGGAATTTGACAGAGTTGTGCGGTATGCTCGGTACAAGTATCTAATACTGGAATTTCTTGTAGATCATTTGCTATTTGGGTTCTTTCAAACTCAGCTCCTGTTACGTTTAAATCAAATTTTAAATTCTGACCTACTACAAATTTTGCTTTGCTTAGCGCTATATTGAATTCAGACAGCATTTCTTCTAGCGGTACACCTTGCTGCTGGGCTAGTGCTGTAGAAATCCCGTGTATGCGCTCTGCATCATAAGGAATATCAAAACCGTCAGGCTTTACTAGATAATCTTTATGCTCGATGAGGTTTCCCATTTCATCATGTAACTGCCATGCGATTTGAATCACACGTGGCCAGTTATCTACATCTGTATAGGGTGCATCCCAGCGTTTAGGTAATCCTGTAGTTTCTGTGTCAAAAATGAGATACATACTTATCGAGTATTGGGTTTTTAATTATAGATGTCCCAGGTTTTAAGCTTATAAGGAACAGCGCCATACAAACCTAAAATAATAATATTAACTATTTGAATAACAAATAATTATAACCAATATTATTTTTTAAAATGGAAGTTTAAATATAGGTCATTAGTGGTCTTTTTAAAAGGAGAGTTATAAACAAAATATGCACTGAGTGTTGAAGTGCGCTTTTGCGAAAGCGAATAAAAAAACGGCTTCACAAGATGCGCAAAGCCGTTTCACATTTAAATACTTATTACTTTTTAAGAGCCACACATCTCACAGTCGTCACCATTACTGGCAGCGTCTTTAGCGCGTTGCAAGATCATTCTATATTCTTCGGCACTCATCTCATCACTTTCTGTGATGACATTTGTGTTTTCTATAGAATTGGCTTGGTTCAAAACATTTGCAGCTGCTGGTGCACCGTCATCTACAAAAAGCGACTGTGTCTGACCTACTGGTGGTGTTTGTGTTACCGGAGCTGCTGCTACTGGTTGAGACACCTGAACTGCTGGTGCTGGAGCAGCTACTGGCGCTGCTTTTTTCTCTTTAGTCACTGTAAACTTAATGGCGTCTACGGCAGCCTTAGTTCTTAAGTAGTACATTCCTGTTTTTAATCCACTTTTCCAAGCATAGAAATGCATAGAGGTCAGTTTAGACATATTTGCATTTTCCATAAATAGATTCAAGGACTGAGACTGGTCTATAAAATAACCACGCTGGCGTGACATGTCTATAATGTCTTTCATCTTCATTTCCCAGACCGTTTTATAGAGCTCCTTAATTTCTTCAGGAATTCCTTCAATCGCTTGAATAGAACCATTATTTCTCATAATAGCATTCTTCAATGTATCATCCCACAATCCTAAATCTACTAGGTCTTTAAGTAAGTGCTTATTTACTACGATAAACTCTCCTGAAAGTGTTCTACGTGTATAAATGTTTGAAGTATATGGTTCAAAGGCTTCATTATTACCTAAAATCTGAGAAGTACTTGCTGTAGGCATAGGCGCTACTAGAAGTGAGTTTCTCACACCATTTTTCATCACTTTTTCTCTTAAACCTGACCAGTTCCAGCGACCACTTAGCTCGTTATCCTGGATGTTCCACATATTAAACTGGAACTCTCCTTGAGACATAGGTGAGCCTGCAAATGTAGAATATGGACCTTCTTCCATTGCCATTTCCATAGAGGCTTCACAAGCTGCAAAATATAGTGTCTCAAAAATTTCTGAGTTTAACTTCTTAGCCTCGTCACTGGTGAATGGAAGGCGTAACATGATAAAAGTATCTGCCAGTCCTTGAATACCTAACCCGATAGGTCTGTGACGCATGTTAGAATTTTCAGCTTCTTTTACTGGGTAATAGTTACGGTCTATTACTTTATTCAAGTTACGTGTTACACGCTTGGTTACTTTATAAAGAGCTTTATGATCAAAACTTCCATCTTTCACAAACATAGGTAAAGCAACAGATGCGAGGTTACACACGGCTACCTCATCTGGTGAGGTGTATTCTAAGATCTCTGTACAAAGGTTAGAAGACCTGATTGTTCCCAGATTCTTTTGGTTAGACTTACGGTTTGCCGCATCTTTATACAGCATGTATGGTGTTCCTGTTTCTATTTGCGATTCAAGGATCTTATCCCAAAGCTCACGTGCTTGAATGGTTTTGCGACCTCTACCTTCTTGCTCATACTTTGTGTATAGCGCTTCAAATTCATCACCATGCACGTTATATAAATCTGGACATTCATTAGGACACATTAAAGTCCATGGTCCGTTTTCTTCTACACGTTTCATGAACAAGTCAGAAACCCACATAGCATAAAAGAGATCACGAGCTCTCATTTCCTCTGCACCGTGGTTCTTTTTAAGGTCTAAGAAGTCAAAAATATCTGCATGCCATGGCTCCATATAAATAGCAAAAGAACCTTTACGTTTTCCTCCACCTTGATCTACATATCTAGCTGTGTCGTTATACACCTTAAGCATAGGGACTATTCCATTAGAAGTACCATTAGTTCCTCCTATGTAAGAACCTCTAGCTCTTATGTTGTGAATAGACAACCCTATTCCACCGGCACTTTGTGAGATCTTTGCTGTTTGTTTTAAGGTATCATAAATACCTTCAATACTATCATCTTGCATGGTTAACAAGAAACAAGAAGACATTTGAGGCTTAGGTGTACCTGAATTAAATAAAGTAGGAGTTGCATGTGTAAAGAACTTCTTAGACATCAACTCATAGGTTTCAATTGCAGCGTCCATATCATCTATATGGATTCCTACAGAAACACGCATTAACATGTGTTGCGGGCGCTCTGCTATCTCACCATTAATTTTCAACAAGTAGCTACGCTCTAGTGTTTTAAACCCAAAATAATCGTATCCAAAATCACGATTATAAATAATAGCAGAGTTCAAACGGTCTGCATTATCTTGAATAACTTGATACACCTCATCTGAAATCATAGGTGCTTTTTTATTAGTACGAGGATTCACGTACTCATAAAGATCTGTTACCACATCAGTAAAAGTCTTTTTAGTGTTCTTGTGTAAGTTAGACACAGAAATACGCGCTGCAAGACGAGCATAATCTGGATGCGCAGTGGTCATAGTTGCAGCGGTTTCTGCAGCTAGATTATCTAGTTCACTTGTAGTAACACCATCATACAGCCCATCTATAACTCTCATAGCCACCTTTACTGGGTCTACATGATTACTAAGGCCATAACACAATTTACGCACTCTAGCGGTGATTTTATCAAACATCACTGGCTCCTTATGGCCATCTCTTTTAACTACAAACATTTTGAACTAATTTTTTGGATTTAGAGAAAAGAATTTTCAGCCCTTTTCTCAATAATTGGGTTAACACTTTTGAGAACACCCTAAAACGCTCTCTTACAATATATACAGGACAACCTAACGGTTGAAATTTTTATCTAGAAATCAGCATCTAGTGAGAAAGAGTCCATTTCAGTCTTTCCTTCTTTTGTGCTATTCATAACACCAGCTTTTTGATATTCACCGACACGCTTTTCAAAGAAGTTTGTTTTTCCTTGAAGGTTAATCATGTCCATAAAGTCAAATGGATTTGTAACATTATAAACAGGTTCACACTCTAATTCTACTAGTAGGCGATCTGTTACAAATTCCAGGTATTGTGTCATCAACTTTGAGTTCATTCCTATCAAGCTTGCTGGAAGGGACTCTGTTATGAATTCACGTTCTATATTTAAAGCCTCTACGATAATCTCAGTAATACGAGCCTTAGGTACTTTATTTATTAAGTGGTTATTATGTAGGTGTACGGCAAAATCTGCATGCATACCTTCATCACGAGAGATCAATTCATTAGAGAAAGTTAATCCTGGCATCAATCCTCTTTTCTTTAACCAGAAAATAGAACAGAACGCTCCTGAAAAGAAGATTCCCTCAACAGCTGCAAAGGCTATTAAACGTTCTGCAAAAGATGGGCTCTCGATCCACTTTAATGCCCAGTCTGCCTTTAACTTAATCGCTGGGAAATTTTCTATAGCCTTAAACAATTGATCTTTTTCTTTATCATCTTTTACATAAGTATCGATTAATAAAGAATAAGTCTCTGAGTGAATGTTTTCCATCATAATCTGGAAACCATAGAAAAATTTAGCCTCTGAATACTGAACTTCATTTACAAAATTCTCTGCAAGATTTTCATTTACGATTCCATCACTCGCCGCAAAAAAGGCAAGAATATGCTTAATGAAATAACGCTCATCAGAATTTAGTGAATTCTCCCAGTCTGTAATATCTTGATGTAAATCTATTTCCTCTGCAGTCCATATACAAGCCTGTTGTTTTTTATACCATTCCCATAAATCATGGTGTTGAATCGGGAAGATTACAAATCTATCTGGGTTATCTACTAAAATAGGTTCTACAGTTGTCGCTTGCATATTACACTCTTTAATTTTTTCAAAATTCATTCTCACTCGGTCTAACAAAGATCAAAAATGATTAGGTTCAAAAAGAAGAATAGCGGTTTTGATTTTAAACAAGTTTTCAACACTTAATGGCAAAGCCTACTAACACCCTAAAACAGGGAGAAAAGCCTGTAAAAATCTAGTTTTCAAAATATTAAAATTTCGTCTAACTTTCCTTACTGTTCATAGAGAAGAGTCCTAACAAGACCTCTTTTTATCAGTAATACAACATGGATTTTAAGTGTTTTCCTTCTTTTTTATTGAAAGAATTAACAAGAAAGTTATAAACGATTTTCTACTAACCAATGGTGTGAAATTCAATTCCTGAAAGGCAGATTTATGATTATAATGAATAATTATCTGGAGAAAACTAGATCACATATCCATAATACCCATTAAAATTTGTCCTACCTAATAAAGTAAAATATACCTCTAGAATATATGTGTTTTTAGTATAAATAAAGCTTGTACTAACAAAAGAAGGTATCATTAAAATAACTTAAAAACACAAACAACTACCCCTTAGGAATGGCACTGATCAACTTCTTAGTATACTCACTTTGTGGATTGCTATAGAGCTCATCAGCTTCATTTTGTTCCTCTATACGACCTTGATTCATGACGATGACCTGATCACAAAAATATTTTACCACCGCAAGATCATGTGAAATAAACAAGTAAGAAAACCCAAAATCTTCTTTAAATTCATTAAGCAAATTCAATACTTGTGCTTGAACCGAAATATCTAAGGCACTGACAGATTCATCACAAACGATTATCTCTGGCTCTAAGGCAACAGTCCTGGCAATACCTATGCGCTGTCGCTGCCCACCACTAAACTCATGAGGATACCGGTTGAACTGTTCCTGAGTTAACCCTACTCGTTCCAGTAAATTCATGACGCGTTTTTTACGATCTGCATCATTAATTCCTATGCCATGCCATTTCATAGGCTCCATAATTGCTTGCCCAACCGTCAATCGCGGATTTAACGACGCAAATGGATCTTGAAAAATAATTTGAATTTCCTTTCTTAAAGCGCGCATGCGACTGCCTTTAAGATTTGTAATATCTTCTCCTTTATATAGGAGCTGACCACTGGTAATATCACGTAACCCCAGAATCATGTTACCCAGCGTACTTTTTCCACAGCCACTTTCTCCTACTAAACCTAAGGATTCTCCAGCATATAGTTTTAAACTTACTGCATCAACAGCGGTAAAATATTCTTGTGCTTTAAAAAGTTCTTTTTTGAGAGGATATTTCTTAACCACATTTACTAACTCTAGTAAGGGTTTGTTTTCATAAAGTTGCTGGTGCGTCACTCTTCTTTCTGACGCTGTAATAACTTCTTGAGGCACTGCATCATTCATAAAATCACTAATGGTAGGTAATCTTTTGAGTCGGATTTCAGTATCTGGTCGGGCAGCAATAAGCGCTTGTGTGTAAGTTTCTTGCGCATTATTAAAAAGCTGCTCTGGAGTTCCCATTTCTACCACTTTACCTTTATACATCACCGCAATACGATCTGCTATTTCATGAACTAGACTTAAATCATGTGAAATAAACAGCACGCTCATTCCGTACTCAGCTTGTAATTCTTTAAGTAATAAAATGATCTCTTTTTGCACGGTAACATCTAGCGCCGTTGTAGGCTCGTCGGCTATAAGGATTTTAGGTTTACAGGCTATCGCCATGGCAATCATGACGCGCTGCATCTGTCCACCGCTAATTTCATGTGGATATTTTTTAAAAGTCTGTTCTGGAGTGGGCAATTTCACTTTTTCAAAAAGGCGCAGCACTTCAGCTTTGATTTCTCTACTAGACAGTTTTGTGTGGATTTGAAGAATTTCTGCTACCTGCTTACCACAAGTGATGGTAGGATTCAAAGAACTCATGGGTTCTTGAAAAATCATACTTATCACGCTTCCGCGAAAGCGAGACCACTCACCATTATTAAACTCTAGTAAGTCTTTATCGAGTACAGATAGCTGCTCTACTTGTATCACTGCATTTTTAACAGGCAATAAACCCATTAACGCTTTTGAAGTTACTGACTTACCACTACCCGATTCTCCCACTACCGCCAGTATTTCATTCTCAAAAAGCTCTAAATTCACATCAAAAAGCACCTGTTGTTCTTGTTTCCCGTTTTTAAAAGAAACATTGAGGTTTTTAATAACCGCCAAAGGCTTATTTAGTGACGATTTGATCATCTGTAAGAAGTGGTTCTAGTCTTAATTTAAGTAGTATTTGTGCTACGGCTATGACATCTTTTTCACAATAGCGGGCTATGCGCTCTATGTCATTTTCCATATAATATACATCGCGCACTTGTGAACCATCTATATCATCTTTAGGCGATGGAATGCCTAATACACGAGTCATTAACTTTAAAGAAGTAAAGTGTTTATAATCGCCAAATTTCCACAATTCCATAGTGTCTAAATGTGGTACTTCCCATGGTTTTTTACCGAACAGGTTTAACATAGCCGGAAGCTCTATACCATTAATGATCATGCGCCTAGCGATATATGGAAAGTCAAATTCCTTACCATTATGAGCGCAAAGCAACTGGTGTTTTGCAGAAAAGTGATTCTTTAATAGTGTACTGAACTCTTCTAATAACCCTAGTTCAGTTCCTGTAAAACTACGTACTCTAAACTGTCTGTACGTGCGATCTACAAAGTAACCTACTGATATACAGACTATTTTACCAAACTCTGCCCAGATTCCAGCACGGTCATAAAATTCCTCGGGTGTAAAATCTTCTTTACGTTGATATCTTGTTTTATCTTCATAGAGTTGCTGGTCCAGTGGATCTAACTCGCTAAAAGACATTTGTTGCGGAACCGTTTCTATATCTAAGAAAAGAACGTGATCTAATTTGAGAGACTGCAGCATGTTGAAAAATTTACATTCCTAGTTGGTCGCCATCATCATCTTCATCATCTAATTCTTCTTGTTTTTCTTTATACTCTTCGCAGTCCACTGTTATGGAAAGATTCTCTGGTTCAGCGAAATTACTTTTAGAGACCTCTAAGTTTTCATCTTCATAAACTGCTTTCATGTAAGAACCCCAAATAGGTAATGCCATAGTAGCGCCCTGACCATATTTAGTACGTGCAAAGTGTACTGAGCGATCTTCTCCACCTACCCAAACACCAGAAACTAAGTTAGGAACTACACCCATAAACCAGCCGTCTGAGTTGTTTTGAGTCGTTCCTGTTTTTCCTGCGATTTCATTTTTAAAATCATAAGGATATCCAGTAACCACACTTTTATAAAACTTGTCTTTTGTAGCCCATGTTCCCCTGAGCCTCCTACCACTACCAGAACGGGTAACTCCTTGCATTAATTCAAGTGTTACATAAGCTGTTTCTGGATTCATAACATCTCTAGTTACAGGAGTATATTGATAAAGCACCGTTCCATTTTTATCTTGAATACTGGTTACAAGAACGGGTTCATTATAAATTCCTTCATTTGCAAAAACCCCATAAGCACCTATCATTTCAAACAGACTCACATCTGCAGTTCCTAGTGCTAGTGAAGGAACTGGCGCCATATCTTTGGTATTAATTCCTAGCCTTTTTGCTAAATCTATTACAGGTTGTGGGCCTACCTCATCCATCAATCGGGCAGAGATAGTGTTCTTAGATTTTGCTAGAGCGTCTTTTAAAGACATCATGGTTCCATAATCACCATTTGAATCCTTAGGTGTCCAGTCTTTAACATTTCCATGCTTACCAGCAGGAATAGTGTATTCACCATCAGGTAGTTCTTTACACGGTGAATATTTTAATAAATCTATAGCTGTAGCATATAAAAAAGGTTTAAAAGTAGAGCCTGCCTGACGAATTCCCTTTTTAACATGATCGTATTTAAAATGTTTATGATTAATTCCACCTACCCATGCTTTTACATGACCCGTTTGCGGTTCCATAGACATCATTCCAGCTTGTAAGAATTTTTTATAATAGAATATAGAATCACGAGGAGTCATAAGCGTATCGCGTTCTTTTCCTGAAGCCTGCCAGTCAAAAACGGTCATCTCAGACTTCTTATCAAAGCTTGCTAAAATCTCATCTTCAGACTTGCCTTCTTTTTTCATTTCTCTCCAGCGATCAGAAACGCGTATAGCGCGATTGATGGTGGTTTCAATTTGCTTTTTAGAGATGTCTCTAAAAGGAGCTGTTTTTAATTTCTCGTTTTGAGAATCAAATTCCTTTTGGAGATTTGCCATATGAGCCACCACAGCATCTTCTGCATAGCGTTGCATGCGACTGTCTATGGTCACATTAATTTTTAACCCATCATTATACAGGTTATAATTCTCTCCAGTCTCAGGATTAGTATGGTTTGCCGCCCAATCTTTTAACCAGTCTCTTAAATATTCACGGAAATAAGTTCCCATACCGTCGTTATGTCCTTCAGGAGAAAAATTTAATTTGATAGGTTGCTCTCTCAAGCTGTCTTTCATCGCTTCGGTCATTTTTTCGTTGCGCACCATTTGCACAAAAACCTGATTACGACGCCTCAGAGATTTCTCCTTTGATACTTCTCTATACGGATTGAACTGTCTTGGATTTTTTAACATCGCTACAAATACAGCGCTTTCTTCAACTTTTAAATCTTTAGGCTCTTTACCAAAATAAATATTTGAGGCTGAACGTATTCCAATGGCCTGTTTTAAGAAATCAAATTGATTAAGGTATTGAGTAATAATCTCTTCTTTTGTGTACTGCTTTTCTAAACGTGTTGCGATGATCCATTCTCTTAACTTTTGAATTACTCTCTCAACAGAATTACTACTCCTTTGTTCTGTAAAATATAGTTTAGCCAGTTGTTGAGTGATGGTACTCGCTCCACCTTTAGAGCCTAGAAAGGCGACTGCTCGTGCAGTTCCATAACCATCTATACCACTATGATCCCAGAATCTTTCATCTTCGGTAGAGACAAGTGCGTCTACTAGATTTTGAGGCAAATCTTCATACTTTACCGGTTTGCGGTTATCTGTATAAAAACTTCCTAAAGTTTTACCGTCTGAGGTTACAATTTCTGTTGCCAGCTCAGACTGTGGATTCTCTAGTATTGTATGATCTGGAAGTGAACCAAAAACACCCCAAGCGGTTAATAAAAATAGTAATACTACCATTCCTAATCCTGTAAAAACGAGTTTCCAGAATAATCTAACGTTCTTTTTCTTTTCTTGCTTCTTTTGAGCTATTTGTGCTTTAGTTGCTGCCATGTTGCACTTTTTTTTCTATACTATAACCTATATCTAGCACGCCATCTAACTGGGCAATACCATCTACAGAACCATTTTTTCTCATTACATGACGTAAGGTGAGTAGGTATGTTCCGCTTTCGCTAAAGCGTACTCCTTCCTTATACCATAATTTATTTTCATAAACATTTCCAGAACCACTGCCTAGAAACTTTCCTTGCGGTGTTGCCATCTCATATTCTAATGTATCTGTAACGATTTTCCCCTGTGGAAATTTCATTTCGGCAATTAGAAACAGGTTGCTGTAACCAAAGTCATAATTATTCCTCATGTTAATAAACATGTCATAAGATTGCACCGTATCTACTGGTTCTATCTTAAAAACTGGTGCTTCAAGAATATCCCACTGACCATCACTAAAGGCAATAGATTGTGAGTCTACTAAATTGTGATCACAAGATACTAAGGTTAAACAACTTAAAAATAAAAGTAAATTGATTCTCATTACTCGCTTTTCTTAGGTGGTCTATTGCGGTTATTAGGTCTCTTTTTACGTGGTGGTTTGTGAGACTCAGCAGGTTTTCCTTCAGATTTTTGGGATCCTTGGGTTTTATTTTTAGGGGCTGGCTTTCTTTTAGGTTTTGGCTGGTTTCCCTTTTCTTGCGTGCCTTTTTGATTACTGTTTTGAGGTTTAGGCTTACGATTATTACGGCGTTTTTTACGCTTTTTATTCTTAGTAGCTGTATTATCAAAACGGGTTAAACTATCCTGTCCTACTACATTTTCAAAGTTCACTTCCTCGATGACCGCGTGCTCTGCGGCATACTGCTCTAAGCTGGCGACCTTTTCTTTAGCTTTATTTTTAGAAACGATCTCGTGAACTTGCGTGGTTGTTAAGGTGTGCCAGTTCATCCACTCACCTTCATAACAATACCACATAAGACCTTTAAAGATGTCTATTTTTTGACAAACTGCGGTTCCTTTATCAGTATATAATTTCTGATTTTGTTTAGGAAAATCTTTAAGTGCATCCATGTATGAGTCTAGCTCGTAGTTCAAACAGCACTTTAATTTTCCACACTGTCCGGCTAGTTTTTGAGGATTAAGAGACAGGTTTTGATATCTGGCCGCACTGGTAGTCACAGAACGGAAATCTGTTAACCACGTAGAACAACATAACTCGCGCCCACAAGACCCTATACCACCTAGTCGAGCCGCTTCTTGACGCAGTCCTATCTGGCGCATTTCTATGCGTGTTTTAAACTCAGCTGCATATTCCCTAATCAACTGACGGAAATCTACACGTTCCTCAGCTGTGTAATAAAAAGTTGCTTTAGAACCGTCACCTTGAAATTCTATATCTGATATTTTCATTTGAAGATCCAGTCTTATGGCGATTTGACGCGCTTTAACCTTCATAGGATCTTCTTTTTCACGAGCCGCTTTCCATTTATCTATATCATTCTGAGAAGCGATACGATAAACCTTAGGTAATTCTTCCTTCTCGTAACGTACTTTCTTTTTCTTCAATTGTACGCGCACTAGCTCACCAGTAAGCGTTATAATTCCTATGTCGTGACCGGTGTCTGACTGAGTAGCAACGATGTCACCTATTTTTAATTGAAGATTTTCTGTGTTTTTAAAATATTCCTTACGACTATTTTTAAATCGCACTTCCACATAATTGAAAGGTGCTTGACCATCTGGCAAATCCATGTTTGCCAACCAGTCAAAAACTGTTAATTTATTACATCCACTGGTACCACAAGTACCATTATTTTTACAACCGCCTGGAGCATCTCCACCGGTTCCACAACTAGTACAACTCATTAATCCTACGTATATATATTGAAATTCAAGTGATTAACTCACTGAATTGACTTACTATTATTAAACGTAAATATAAGGAAATAAGTGTAGGGAATTTATGAAGATACAAACTTCATAAATTTTAAAAAGGTTGTACTAGGGTATCCCATTATGATACAATCTTTTAAAAACTAAAAAAAGCCACTCAGTTTCCTGAATGGCTTTCTATAATTAAGCTCCTCCTCTTGGGCTCGAACCAAGGACCCTCTGATTAACAGTCAGATGCTCTAACCAACTGAGCTAAGGAGGAATGTGATATACACACTGCTCAAGCTATTTGCTTAAGCGAGCGCAAATATAATATGTTTTTTTATTTGCCGCCAAAGTTTTTTAAAAAATTAATAAAAAAATCTACTAAAAGAAATTTTCCATAATTGCTTTATAGAGATCATTCCCATTTGCATATAACATTAAGGCTAGCAATATAAAGATCCCTATGAGCTGAGCGCGTTCTAAAAACTTTTCTCCAGGCTTGCGACCTGTTACAATTTCATAAAGTAAAAACGCAACATGACCACCATCCAGCGCAGGAATAGGTAAAATATTCATAATAGCAAGCACAAAAGAAATCCATGCCGTACGCTCCCAGAATTTAGTCCAGTCCCAAGTATCTGGATATAACTTTGCAATGGTACCAAAACCTCCTAACTGGCTTGCTCCTTTTTTAGTAAAAATATATTTGAACTGCCCTATATAATCATGCATAGTCCAGTAACCATGAGACAAGCCCTTGCTTACACTCTCACTAAAACTATATGTTACCGGAGTAACACTCACGTAATCTGTAGTAGGTTCTTTTATTAGTCCTAAAACTCTCCTCTTAGTATTCTTAAAGTCTATCATTTTAGACTGCTGCATACCAGACTCGTTTTGATACTTTATTTCAAACGGCGTACTATCATTTACGATATGGTTCATCGCATAAGTATAATCTGAATTATAAGAGATTTTATGACCTGCGATCTCAGTAATAAACATCCCTGCTTTTAGGCCTATAGAATCTGCAATGGTACCTTCTTGTACTTCTCCTATTTTAAAAGGAAATCTTGGCTCTAGAGATCCCATTACACCAGCGTTAAAAATTCTATTCCCCATATCTTCGGGAATATCAACATCTACAACAGCTCCATTTCTTATAACCGTTACTTTTTCAACGTTTCTAAAAACTAATCTATTTACAAGATTATCTGCAATTGATAGAGTGTCACCGTCTACAAGTAATATTTGATCTCCTTGTTCAAACCCTACTTCTTCCATGACTTGCGGCATCCCAAAACCATATTTATAATCGCTACCTGTAGCGATAGTGGTTCCATTTACATAGACCAGCATGATATAAATAAAGAAACCTACCACAACATTTACAAAAACACCACCTAGCATGATGATTAATCGTTGCCACGCTGGCTTAGAACGGAATTCCCATGGTTTAGGTTCTTGAGCCATTTGCTCTTTATCCATACTCTCATCGATCATTCCAGATATTTTCACATAGCCACCTAGTGGTAACCATCCTATTCCATATTCTGTCTCTCCTATTTTTTTCTTAAACAAGGAGTATTTAATGTCAAAAAACAAAAAGAACTTCTCTACTCTGGTTTTAAACAATCGCGCCGGAATAAAGTGACCTAACTCGTGTAAAACGATGAGCAATGAAAGACTCAGTAAAAAATTTATGGCAACAATTAAGTATGGATGCATTTTTAATAAATATTTAAAGTGCGCAAAAATAGGTCATTGCAGCGAGTATACACAATCACTGAGCATATTTGAATTTTGTTAAGTACTACATGAACTCAAAATTAAATACCATAAATTAAACCTCACTGAACCAGCACTATAGTAGTAACCCTGTAATGGTTCTTTCACCGCTTTCGCGAAAGCGAGAATCAACATCATCCAGCTCTCATTTATCTTAACCTATTTCACAAAATACTTTTAAAGCTTTATTAAAGTGTCCGACAAAGGATAGAAGAGCTAATAATTAGATTGTAATTTTGTAAAAACTTTCAAAGATGCTAGAATTCTTGAAAAAAAATAAATGGCGTGCTTTATTCATGCTTATTTTATGCACCGTCATTTTTCTTGCTATACAGCATGCACTGACTCCACAAAAAACGCTTAGCGTGTTGCAGCCTGACCAGTTTGACCCTACACTGGTAGATGACAGCATGTTATTTGTAAAAAAATACCATAAAGTAGCTCCTTTTGAATTAATTAATCAAAATGGCGACACGATTAGTCAAGATGATTATACTGGAAAGATATATGTAGCCGACTTCTTTTTTACCACATGTCCCACAATATGTCCAGTAATGACTAAAAACATGACCGTGCTACAAGAAGAATTTAAGGATGATGACGAGGTATTTTTTCTTTCCCATAGCGTTACTCCAGAGTATGACACGCCAGAAATTTTAAAGGCTTATGCTCAAGAAAAAGGTGTACTGGATTACAAATGGAATCTCGTAACTGGTGAAAAGGAACAAATTTATGACCTAGCCCGCAAATCATATCTAGCTGTAAAAGACGCTCCTTATGGTGGAAAATATGATATGGTTCATACAGAAAATTTCTTGCTCGTAGATAAAGAAGGCCGTTTGCGCAGTCGTACTTATGACGGTACTAAGATGGAAGAAATAGAAGCACTTATTGAAGATATTTATATTCTTAAAGCATCTTATAACGAAGAAGATTAAGACATCGTGTCAGCCCTAATATTCGGCATGACCATTGCCTATATTTGTACTTTCATAACTGACTTACTCTATTAATTAATGTCTTTTTTCGGTTACATAGCTATTTTTCTTGTTTTGCGCTGGTTATATACGGCTTTTGTCTCTAGTGGTGATTCTTATGGAGATCCTAGACAGCAATCGCCTTATAGAGGTCAGCGACAAACGGTAAGTCCTCAAGATTTTGAATTACACTTACTATCTCTCACCTCCATAGTTATTAAGGCCGATGGACAAGTAAGCCAGAGTGAGTTGCAATATGTACGTAACTATTTTATCCAGAGCTACGGCCAGCAACGCGCTGCACAAATTTTTAAGATTTTTAATGAGGTTGTTAAAAAACGTGAAGTAAACGCTGCTCGTATATGCCTGTTTTTAAATGCCAGAACTAGAATAGAATCCCGTATTCAGATTCTTCATTTCCTTTTTAGCATCGCACAGGCAGATGGTGTTGTGAGCGACTCAGAGTTACGTGTGCTAGAGCAAATAGCAGGATATTTAAGGTTAACCCAGCGAGATTTTATATCTATAAAAGCCATGTTTGTTCAGGATCGAGATAATGCTTACAAGATTCTAGAAATAGACAAAACAGTAACTGATAGCGAGGTTAAAAAAGCCTACCGCACCATGGCCAAAAGATACCATCCCGACAAACTCATGGACATGGATGAGGCCTACCGCAAAGGTGCCGAAGAGAAATTCCGCAAGGTACAAGACGCTTATGAAACGATCCGTAAGGAACGTGGAATGGCTTAAGTCAGTAAACAAGATGAAATTGTAAACATTTTTTTAGACAAGACTAAATTTTAATTTACTCTTAACAAAAAGTAGCCGTACCTTTGCGGTATGCATTCCGTATCAGAAGAAAATTACATTAAAGCGATTTATCATCTACAGGATGGTGACGCACTAGTTTCTACTAATGACATCGCTGGTCGTATGAATACTAAAGCATCATCTGTAACAGATATGCTTAAGAAACTAGCAGATAAGCAGCTCGCAGAATATGTTCCTTATAAAGGTTCTCGATTAACCACAGCTGGCATTAATTGTGCGATGCAAATCATCAGAAAACACCGCTTATGGGAAGTCTTTCTAGTAGAAAAACTAAATTTTAGTTGGGACGAAGTTCATGAAGTTGCAGAACAATTAGAACACATTCAGTCTAGAAAACTCATCGATCAATTAGATCAATTGCTAGATCACCCTAAATATGATCCACACGGTGATCCTATTCCCGATGCTCAAGGAAATTATGAGCAACCTAAACATACCCAATTATCACAACTACAAATCAACGATACTGGTGTGCTCGCTGGAGTATTAGACACATCCACACGATTCTTACAGTATTTAGATAAACATCATATTGAATTAGGAACCCAAATTACGGTTTTAGAACACGAAGAATTTGACGGTTCTTTTATTATTAAAACCACACAAAAGACCTTGCCTATTTCTAAAACCGTGGCAGATCAATTATACTTAAAATTATCCTCATGAAAAAAACATTACTAACTCTTGCCCTAGTAACTACCGCAGTAGTAACCGCTCAATCACCTAAAAATTCAGAGTCGCTTATAACAGATAGACCTGACGCTACAGAGTCACCATATACTGTAGGAACTGGAAACTTACAGATAGAAACAGGTGTACTTTTCACAGACACTGGTAACGACGCTTTGAACACAGAAAGCACGGTCTTTAATACCGGATTGTTACGTTATGGTTTAAATGAAACTATAGAATTGCGTCTAGGATGGGATTACCTAAATGAACGCATTAATAGTAATGGAACAGAATTATCAGACATTAATGGATTTGCACCATTATTATTAGGAGCAAAGTTTGAGCTCGTAAATGAAAACGGCTGGATACCTCAAATAGGTTTAATGACTCATTTACGATTGCCATTCAGCGCTGCCCAGGAATTTAGACCAGAAAACACCGGTATGGAAATGATCTTTGCATTTGATCATACCTTAAGCGATAAAGATGGAATCGCCTACAATTTAGGTGCTCGCATTGCCGATGATCGCTCTCTAGAATACATCTATACTGTTGCTTACGGCTACTCTTTCACAGATAGATGGGGCGCGTATGCAGAGCTTTATGGAGCCTTTCCTGAAAACACTCAAGCCTACCATTTATGGGATGCTGGAATCACTTATTTAGTAAATAATAACTTACAGTTAGACGCTACGGTAGGAACAGGTTTTAATGGAACTGCTGCAGATCAAAATCTGCTGGTTAGTCTAGGATTTAGTTATAGAATATTAAAGAATAAACAATTGAATTAGGCTTTCTATTATTACGCTTTCGCGAAAGCGAGATAACAACAACATTAACTATGAAAAAAATCATCGCAATTCTATCCATCACATTACTTATAAGCTGTGGTGATACAAAAGAAGAAAACGGTAAATTACAAGTAGCCACTACCACAACCATGGTCACAGACCTGGTTAAAAATATAGGTGGTGATCTTATTGAAGTCAACGGATTAATGGGCAGTGGTGTAGATCCACACTTGTATAAAGCTAGTGAAGGCGACGTGGGAAAGCTCACCAATGCCGATGTGATTTTCTACAACGGTTTACACCTAGAAGGAAAACTGGTAGATATCTTTGAAAAGATGGAATCTCAAGGAAAGGCAACTTATGCAGTTGGAGAATCGCTGGACAAAACCACCTTAATAGGAAGCGATTATTTTGCATCTAGCTATGATCCGCATATATGGTTTGATCTGGATTACTGGACTCAGATTACTAACTATGTCACTGATAAATTAGTAGAAAAAGATCCTGAAAATGCCAAAGCGTTTCAAGCAAATCGTGATGCCTATTTAAAAGAATTAGCAGCATTAAAATCAGAGCTTACAGCAACAATTAATCAATTGCCTAAAGAGCAACGCATTCTAGTAACTGCTCATGATGCGTTTAATTATTTTGGACGCAGTTTTGATTTTGAAGTAGTAGGATTACAAGGATTATCTACAGCTACCGAGGCTGGTGTTCAAGATGTACAGCGCATCACAAAATTTATTATTGACAATAAAATAAAAGCAGTGTTTGTAGAAAGTAGTGTTCCGCGACGTACGGTAGAGGCATTACAAGCTGCCGTAAAAGCTCAAGATCACACCGTAGAAATAGGTGGAGAATTATTTAGTGATGCCTTAGGAAGTTCAGGAACTGTAGAAGGAACCTATATAGGAATGTACCAACATAATGTAAACACCATCGTTAACGCCTTAAAATAATGGAATCTAAAATCGCTGTAGCAGTAGATGACTTAACGGTTGCTTATAATTATAAACCAGTATTATGGGATATTGATTTATCAATTCCTGAAGGTGTATTGATGGCGATTGTAGGACCTAATGGTGCTGGAAAATCGACATTGATAAAATCTATTTTAGGCATTATTGATCCTATTGCTGGATCTGTGGCGATTTTTGGTAAAAGCTATAAAAAGCAACGTGATAAAGTGGCTTATGTGCCTCAAAAGGGTAGTGTAGATTGGGATTTTCCTACTACGGCGCTTGATGTGGTGATGATGGGAACCTATGGCGCTTTAGGCTGGATAAAACGTCCTGGTGTTAAACAAAAAAAGCAAGCGCTAGAAGCTTTAGAAAAAGTAGGAATGCTGGCTTTTAAAAACAGACAGATCAGTCAGCTGTCTGGTGGACAGCAACAGCGTGTTTTTCTAGCACGCGCACTGGTGCAAAACGCAGCGATCTACTTCATGGACGAGCCTTTTCAAGGTGTAGATGCCACTACAGAAATAGCGATCATTAATATACTTAAAGAATTGCGCAAGGCTGGTAAAACAGTGATTGTAGTGCATCATGATTTACAAACTGTTCCAGAATACTTTGATTGGGTAACTTTTTTAAATGTAAAGCACATCGCCACTGGACCCGTAAAAGATATTTTTAACGATGATAATTTAACTAAAACCTACGGTATTAACTATAAAGTCGCCGTGCAGCAGTAAGGAATTCGAATTCGAACTAAAACTTGAACTCGAAAAGATCATGAAGATTACGCTTTCGCGAAAACGAAATAATAACAACCCTATAAAACCGAAAATTAGAACAAATTGATTTTCGTTTTGATTTTGATTTTTAAATGGAACTAACCGATTTTTTCACAGATTATACCTTGCGTACCATCACGCTAGGAACTGCTGTTCTAGGAGCGATTTGTGGGATGCTGGGAAGTTTTGCCGTGTTGCGCAAGCAGAGTTTACTAGGTGATGCGATTTCTCATGCAGCTTTACCAGGAATAGCCATCGCATTTTTAATCACTGGAGCAAAAGATTCTAATGTATTGCTTCTAGGAGCTTTAGTTAGTGGTTTAATAGGTGTGTTCTGGATCAAGGGAATTGTTTCAAAAACGCATTTAAAAACAGATACCGCGCTGGGATTGATCTTGAGTTTGTTTTTTGGTTTTGGAATGTTGTTGCTCACCTTTATTCAAAAACAACCTAATGCTAATCAGGCTGGACTGGATAAGTATTTGTTTGGTCAGGCGGCAACACTAGTAGAAAGTGACGTGACTTTAATGATCATCGTTACAGCGATAAGTCTAGTGGTAATGCTGTTGTTTTGGAAAGAGTTTAAGTTGTTGCTTTTTGATAAGAATTATGCCATGACTTTGGGTTTTAATACTAAATTCATTGATGGATTGATTAGTTTTTTCATCGTTCTAGCGATTGTTATAGGGTTACAAACCGTAGGCGTGGTATTGATGAGTGCGATGTTACTGGCGCCAGCAGCTGCAGCACGACAATGGACTAATAGTTTAGGAATCATGGTGATTCTAGCTGCCATATTTGGTGCTTTTTCTGGAGTTTTTGGAACTGCAATTAGTGCCTCTCAATCTAATCTATCTACTGGTCCAGTGATTGTTTTAGTGGCAGCAGTTTTTGTGGTGATCTCTTTTGTGTTTTCTCCAGGTCGTGGAATTCTTTTTAAACAAATCCGATTGATCAGAAACAGACGTGATCTCGAGCTTAAAAAAACACTTTACTTCATGTACGATATCGTGCGTAAACATGAAGATATTTCTAGACCTCACGCCATTAAAATCTTGAATAATTTTCAAGGATTTACTAAAGGTACTTTAGGAAAACTGGTAGAAAAAGACTGGATCACGATCGCCGGTGATAACTGGTCCATGACTAGTGAAGGTTTTGAAACAGCAGCAAATTTATACAACACTAATATTCCAGAATCATGAATGCGATGGTAGAAATACAATTGATTGCCGCAGTAACTGCTGCCGCTTGTGCCATTCCAGGTGTGTTTTTGGTATTGCGTAAAATGGCACTAATTAGCGATGCGATTAGTCACTCGATTTTACCTGGACTTGTAATTGGCTTTTTTATTACGCATGATTTAGCATCGCCATGGTTGATCATTTTTGCGGCGTTTAGCGGTATCATCACCGTCATATTAGTAGAGCTCATTCAAAAAACAGGACTGGTTAAGGAAGATACGGCGATAGGATTAGTGTTTCCAGCTTTGTTTAGTATAGGTGTAATCTTAATTGCAAAAAATGCTAATGATGTGCACCTAGATGTGGATGCGGTTTTGTTAGGCGATCTTGCCTTTGCTCCATTTGATCGCTTTTTAATCAATGGTGTAGATTATGGTCCTAAAGGATTGTGGATTATTTCTGTGATTCTTGTGATTACCTTGTTATTATTAGTTGCTTTTTACAAAGAATTGAAGATAAGCACCTTTGACATTGGGCTTTCTAGCGCCTTAGGATTCTCACCAGTGATTATGCATTATGGATTAATGAGTGTCGCATCTGTAACTACCGTTGCTGCATTTGATGCCGTAGGAGCAATTCTAGTCGTTGCATTAATGATTGCGCCAGCAGCAGCAGCGTATTTATTGACCACGCATTTGAAAAAAATGATGGTGTTGTCGATCATTTTTGGAGTAGGAAGTGCGATAGGTGGTTATTGGGTAGCACGATGGTTAGACGCATCTATATCGGGTTCTATCACTACTGTGTTGGGATTGTTGTTCTTAATGATCTACTTATTTGCGCCTAGTAAAGGTTTAATTGCGGTATTGTTAAGACAGAATAGACAACGTACCGAGGTTTCTTTACTCACTTTTTTACTGCATTTGAACAATCATGATAGCATTGAAGAACGTCGTGTAGCGCATCTTCAAGAACACATTAACTGGCGTAAAGTAAGGGCAAATGCAGTTCTAAAACTCGCTGAAAAAAATAACATGATCACGATTCAAGATCAAGTTGTGTCTTTAACTACTAAAGGTAGGCAGTTTACTGAAAAAGCACTGGATTATATCATCACCAATGAAGATGAGCAGATTGAAGATATGAAAGATGATTTCTTCTTGTTTAGAGGATAATCATTTTTTTCATAGTACAATTTTCATAGGTGCGGACTTAAGTCCGCACCTATGAACGTATTTCAAGCCCTAACTCCTTAATCAAAGTATCAATCTGATCTTCCATCATATAAAGACTTTCTATACGATAATTTTCACCATTTTTGAAAAAATACCAGCGACCTAAATACAACGAAAAGAAATTATCGGTGATATCACCGTTTTTATAGGCTTTATAAGATAACCATAAAATCAGAAATTTAAGTTTTTTAGAACTTTATAACCTAAACCTACGATGCGCCTTTTTCT